>JARLIQ010000105.1 GCA_031291645.1 Caulobacteraceae bacterium
AAGGCCCAGCCAAGGGACCTCGAAGCCACCTGGCGAAAGGCCGGACAACTCCTCGACCTCTTCACCCCAACTGAGTGCGCCAACTACCTCGTCAACGCCGGATATGGTTCCGTCTAAAGGAGTCCCGCTCTAGAGCACGTTCGAGCGGCGAAACCGCACACACTTTCGCCTAACGTGCTCTAGGCCAAGCCTGAGCCAAGCCTACGCCCGCGCGGGGATCACCACCGGCAGGTGCTCGTAGCCCTTGACGAAGGTCGAATAGACCCGCTTCGGCTCGCCGACGACCTCGATCATCGGGAAGCGCTTGAGGATCTCCTCCCAGATGATGGTCAGCTGCAGCTCGGCCAGGCGGTTGCCGACGCAGCGGTGGATGCCGAAGCCGAACGACAGGTGGTGGCGCGGCCGCTCGCGGTCGATGATGTAGCGGTCGGGGCTGTCGATCACCTCGTCGTCGCGGTTGCCCGAGACGTACCACATCACGACCTTGTCGCCCTTGCGGATGGTCTTGCCGCCGAATTCGATGTCCGACACGGCGGTGCGGCGCATGTGGGCCAGCGGCGTCTGCCAGCGGATGGTCTCGGAGACCATCGAGGGGATCAGCGACGGGTCGGCGCGCAGCTTGGCGTACTGGTCCGGGTTCTGGTTCAGCGCCAGCACGCTGCCGCTGATGGTGTTGCGGGTGGTGTCGTTGCCGCCGACGGTCAGCAGCACCACGTTGCCGAAGTATTCGCGCGGCTCCATGTTCCGCGTCTGCGGGTGGTGCGCGAGCATCGAGATCAGGTCCTCCGCCGGCTCGGCGTTGACCTTCCGGTTCCACAGCTCGACGAAATAGGCCTGGTATTGCTGGAAGATCGCCAGCTTCTGGTCCAGCGACTCGACTAGGCCGCCCGGCATCGGGATGGCGGTGACCACGTCCGACCAGTAGGTGATCCTGCGGCGGTCTTCCTGGGGCACGTCGAACAGGGTGGCCAGGGTCATGGCCGTCAGTTCCTTCGACACCAGGTCGACCCAGTCGAAGGTCTCGCCGATCGGCAGGCCGTCCAGGATCTTGCCCGCCCGCTCGCGGATCAGGGGGCCCAGCACCTGCAGGTGGGCCGGGGAGACCGCCGGGCTCACCGCCTTGCGCTGGATGTCGTGCTTGGGCGGGTCCATGGCGATGAACATCGGCAGCGGGTCCATGTTGGCCTGGCCGCCGCCGATGGTGATGCCGCCCTTCAGGAAGTCGGACGAGAACACCTGGTGGTTGGTGTCCACCGCCACGATGTCGTTGAACTTGGTGATCGACCAATAGGGCCCGTATTCGCTGTCGGCGGTGTAGTGGACCGGGTCCTCGCGCCGCAGCCGCTCGAAATAGGGCCAGTGGGCGTCCGCCTGGAACAGCGCCGGCTGGGCCGGGTCGATCGCCTCCAGCGGCAGGGCGTAAGCCTCGTCCCGCGCGCTCCTCGCCAAGTCCGCCGATCCGTCGCCCATCTCGCCGCTCCCTGTTCGTCTTCTTGGTGAACGCCGATCATGAACCTGACGGGCGGCGATCGCAACGGGGCGCCGTCGCGTTCAGAACCCCTCCGGAATCGCGTTGCCGCCGGCGTCGCCCAGTTCCGAGCCGCCGTCGACGTTGAGGATGGTCCCGGTGATGTACTTGGCGCTGTCGGTCGACAGGAAGATGGCCATCTCGGCGATGTCGGTCTTGGTCCCGTAGTCGCGCAGCGCGATGCGGGCCTTGATCGCCGCCTCGGCCTGGTCGGTGGGGGCGAGGCGGCGCATGCCCTCGGTGTCGGCGATCGGGCCGGGGGAGATGGCGTTGACCCGCACGCCGGCCGGGCCCCACTCCATGGCCAGGCACTTGGTCAGCATGTTGATCCCCGCCTTCGCCGCGCAGACGTGGGCCTGGTACAGCGACGGCCGCACGGCCTGGCCGGCGGTGATCGAGATCAGCGAGGCGCCTGGCCGGTTCAGGTGCTGGAACGAGGCGCGCAGCACGTTGAAGGTGCCGATCAGGTCGATGTCGACCACGGTCTTGAAGCCGTTGGCGCTCATGCCCAGCGCCGGGGCGACGAAGTTGCCCGCCGCGCCGGAGAGCACGATGTCCAGCTTGCCGAACCGCTCGGCCGCCTGGCCCAGGGCGGCCTCGACGGCGGCGTAGTCGCGCACGTCGGCCGCCAGGCCCAGGGCCTCGTGGCCCTCGTCGGAGATGGTCTTGGCCGCCGCCGCGATCTTCTCGGCGCTGCGGCTGATCAGGACGACCCGGGCGCCGGCGCGGGCGAAGGCCTGGGCGACGCCGAGATTGATGCCGCTGGACGCGCCGGCGACGAACGCCGTCTTGCCGGCCAGGACCTGTTCCTTGAGTGCGCTCATGATCGTGCGGGCCTCCCTCTTTCGTTCGTCCGTCCAAGACGGGGTCGCAGCTTAGCGGCTTGACTTCGCGATAGGGCGCGCAAATAAACTCGAAAAAATTCGACAAACCGACCAGGGAGCCGCCGGGGTTGTCCGCTCAGGCCGCCGCACGATCGACACCGAACCCGCCCAAGCAGGAGCGGGCCCGCGTGCGGGTGGACGGGGTGCTGGACGCGGCCGACCGCCTGCTGGTCGAGCACGGCGCCGGGGCTCTCAGCCTGCCGGCGATCGCCCAGGCTGCGGGCATGCCGGCCTCCAGCCTCTATCACTTCTTCCCGTCGGCCGAGGCGGTGCTGGTCGGGCTGGTGCGGCGCTACAACGAACAGCTCGACGCCCTGATCGAGCAGAGCTGGCCTGATCTTCCGAAGGAAACCTGGCAGACCCTGGTGCGCGGGGTGATGGCCGTGGGGCGGGCGTTCCACGACGCCCACCCGACCTATGCGCGGCTGGTGCTGCGCGCGGCGACCTTCGATGGGCTGCGCCGCGCCGACGACGACCACATCGTCGAGATGAGCCGCCGGCTGCTGACCCTGCTGCAGGCGCATTTCCACGTCCCGCCGACGCCGGACCTGGCCGACAAGCTGGTGGTGGCCATCGCCGTCAGCGACCGGATCTGGGCCCTGACGCCGACGGAAGTCGGAAGAATTTCCGATTCCATGTTCGAGGAGTCCCAGCACGCCGTGCTGGCCTACCTCGCCTGCTACCTGCCGCCCCTGATGGCCCGGCGAGAGGAGACCCTTGCATGAGACCGGCGACCGCCCTCGCCCTGCTGACCCTGGCCGGGCTCGCCGGCGGCTGTTCGCGCACGCCCGCCAACGCGCCGCCCAGCGCCGAGGCGGTCGAGCGCGCAGCCACGATCAGGCCGGCCGACGCGCGGCTGGCCGGGCTCTACGCCAGCGCCTGCCACGCCTGCCACGGCCAGCCGGGGACCGGCGCGCCGCTGGCCGGCGACCGGACCGCCTGGGACCCGCGGTGGGACAAGGGCATGCCGGCGCTGATGAAGAGCGTGGTCGGCGGCTATCGCGGCATGCCGGCGGGCGGCCAGTGTTTCGCCTGCACGCCGCAGGACTACCAGGCCCTGATCCGATTCATGGCCGGCCGCGACGCGCCGGCGGCCAGCTAGACCAAGACCCTGCCGGGAGACGAAAAGATGTTGTCGAGACGAGCGCTGATGACCGGGGCCGCGGCGGTGGGCGTCGCCGGCGCCGGAGCCGTGGGCTACCGGGTCTGGCGCGACCGCGAGCCGGCCAGCCCGCCGGCCGAGGACGCCAAGGGACGCCTTCTGTGGCGCAACTGGTCGGGGGTGCAGTCGAGCTATCCGGCCGCCCGCGCCGCGCCGGCGTCCGAGGCCGAGCTGGCCGAACTCCTGAAGACCGGCCTCGCCCCCATCCGGCCGGTCGGCGCCGGCCACTCGTTCACCGCGCTCGTGCCCACCGACGGGACCCTGGTCAGCCTGGACGCGATGAGCGGCGTCCTGGCCTACGACCCGGCGCTGATGCAGGCGACGGTGCGGGCCGGCACGCGGCTGGGCGACCTCGGCCCGGCCCTGGCGGCGATCGGCCAGGAGATGCCGAACCTGCCGGACATCAACAAGCAGTCGCTGGCCGGGGCCATCGGAACCGGCACCCACGGCACCGGCCTGGGCTTCAAGGCGATCCACGGCGAGGTGCTGGGCTTCCGCCTGGTCACGCCGGCGGGCGAGGTGATCGACTGCGACGCCAACAACCGGCCGGAGGTCTACGACGCCGCGCGCGTGGGCCTGGGCGCCTTCGGGGTCATCACCCAGGCGACGCTGCAGAACCGGCCGCTGAAGCGGATCCTCAAGCGGGTGGAGCTGCGCGACGCCGAGGCGGTCTACGCCGACTGGCCCAGCCTGCAGCGCCAGCACCGCAACGTCGAGTTCTACGTCATCCCCTTCACCGGCAAGGCGGCCCTGATCACCGCCGACGAGACCAGCGAGCCGGTGCGCCCGCGCGGGCCGGACGTCGAGACCAAGACGCTGATGGACCTGAAGACCCTGCGCGACCTGTTCGGCTTCGCCCCGCCGATCCGCCGCGCGGTGGCCCAGGCGCTGATGGGTCACATCCCGCCCGAGGTGATGGTCGACGAGGGCTGGAAGCTGCTGTCCAACGAGCGGCCGGTGCGCTTCAACGAGATGGAGTTCCACCTGCCGCGCGAAGAGCAGATCCCGGCGCTGAAAGCGGTGGTCGCGGCGGTCGAGACCCACCGCAACGACGTCTTCTTCCCCATCGAGGCGCGGATCATCGAGGCCGACGACGCCTGGCTCTCGCCCTTCTACGACCGCCCGTCCGGCTCGATCGCCGTGCACGCCTACTACAAGGACGACCACCAGTTCCTGTTCGACCTGATCGAGCCGATCCTGCGCCGCCACGGCGGGCGCCCGCACTGGGGCAAGCTCAATTCGCTGAAGGCGGCCGATTTCGCCGCCCTCTATCCGCGCTGGAAGGACGCGGCCGAGGTGCGGCGCTCGCTGGACCCCGGCGGGCGGATGCTCAACCCCTACCTGCGCGGACTGTTCGCCGCCTGACCGCCGAGGGGCGGCGCGCGTTTACGAAACAGTTCCGTTCGGGGGACTAGCATCGCTGGCCCGTCCCACCGAAGGCCAGACCCCTGAGCGCGCTTTTCGATCCGCCGCCGATTCCGCCGCGCCTTGGCGTCTTCCTGCGCTTTGCGGGCCTCTCGGGTTGCGGCTGGGCGTTCGACCTCGGCCTGCTGGCGGGCCTGGTCCGCTTCGGCGGCCTCTCGCCCGCGCCGGCCAACATGCTCAGTTCGCTGAGCGCCGCGAGCCTGGTGTTTCTGGTCTCGCGCGGGCGCATCTTCGCCAAGACGGCTGGGGCCAGGCCCGATGGGACTGCGCCCGCCCGGCTCGCCGCCTACCTGGCCTACACGGCCGTCCAGGTGACGATGGTCTCGCTCGCCATCGGAGCCCTGGCCCGGCCGATCGCCGGCGCGCTCGGCCTTGCCGGCTTCGGCGCCGCCGCAACCCTCGCCGCGCTGGCGGCCAAGGTCATCTTGACCCCGGCCCAGCTGACGCTCAACTTCCTGGTGGCCGGCCGGCTGAACAGCGCCGAGCCTGCCCGCGCGGAGCCCGCCCATGCGTGACCGGCTGCTGGTCTTCATCCCTTGTTACAATTGCGAGCGCCAGATCCCGCGGGTGCTGCGCCAACTCGAAGCCCTGCCCGAGGGCCTGGTCGACGAGGTGCTGGTGGTCGACAACGGCAGCAGGGACGGCACGGTCGAGGCCGCCCGCCAGGGCGTCGCCCGGCTGCAGACCCTGCCGGCCAAGGTGGTCCGCAACAGCGAGAACTACAATCTGGGCGGCTCGCACAAGTCGGCGTTCGCCTATGCGGCCGAGCACGGCTTCTCGCACGTGGTGGTGCTGCACGGCGACGACCAGGGCCGCATCGCCGACCTGGCGCCGCTGCTTCAGGCCGGCGAGCACCGCCGCTGGGACGCCTGCCTCGGCTCGCGGTTCATGAAGGGCGCCCAGCCGATCGGCTATTCGCGCTTCCGCCTGTTCGGCAACCACGTGTTCAACCTGATCTTCTCGGTGGTCTCCGGGACGCGGGTCCAGGACCTGGGCTCGGGGCTCAACGTCTTCGCCCGTCCGGTGTTCACCGACCCGGCCCTGCTGCGCTGCGCCGACGACCTGCGGTTCAACGTCTTCCTGCTGCTGCGGCTGATCTACGCCGAGCGGCGGATCATGTTCTTCCCGATCTCCTGGCGCGAAGAGGACCAGGTCTCGAACGTGCGGATCGTCTCCCAGGCGCTGCGGACGCTCAAGATCGCCTCGGACTACCTCTTGCGCCGCGCCCGCTTCTGGACCGACGAGCATCGCGACACGCCCAGGAGCGCCTACACCTTCGAGGTGCTGGTCGACCACGCCCCCGCGGCCCCCGGCCTGCAGTCGCTGACCCGGCGCGCGGCGGTGGCGGCGATGCAGCGGGCCTGACGGCGGTGGCCGCCCTTTCCCTGGTGATGCCGATGGCCGGCCGCGGCTCGCGCTTCACCCGCGAGGGCCGGCTGACGCCCAAGCCGCTGATCGAGCTGGCCGGCGCGCCGCTGTTCGCCTGGGCCGTCGAGAGCGTGCGCCGCGCCGGCGAGGTCGGCGAGATGGTGTTCGTGGTGCTGGACGAGCACGTGCGCGAGCACCGGATCGACGAGACGATCCTGCGGCGCTATCCCGAGGCGCGGCTGGTGGTGCTGGACGAGGTCACCTCGGGCGCGGCCGAGACGGCGGCCCTGGGCGTCACCGAACTCAGCGGCGCCGGGCCGTTCGCGGTCAACGACTGCGACCACGCCTTCCGCCCGCGCGACCTGCCGACGCTGGTGCGGGGGCTGGAGGCCGGCGCGGCGGGCGCCCTGGTCGGCTTCGCCTCGACCAGCCCGGCCTATTCCTATGTGCGGCTCAACCCGGCCGGCGAGGTGACGGCGACGGCCGAGAAGCAGGTCATCGGCCCCTACGCCATCGCCGGCTGCTACCTGTTCGCGCGGCCGGCCGCCTTCACGGCGCGGCTGGAGCGCTATCGGCGCGGCTGCCCCTATCCGGAGCTGTTCATCAGCGGCCTCTACGACGCCATGGCGCGAGAGGGCGAGCGGGTGCTGTTCCAGCCGCTGGCGCGGCACGTCTCGTTCGGCACGCCCGAGGAGCTGGCGCGCGTGCGGCCGCAGGACCTCGACTTCCTGGCCGCGTCGCTCGGCGTGGCGGAGGCCTGAGATGTTCGACGTCTCGGCCCTGCTGTTCGACCTGGACGGGACCCTGGTCGACACGCGCGCGGCCAACTTTGCGGCCTACGCCCAGGCCCTCGCCGAGGTCGGAGTGGTCGTCGAGGAGATCGCGTTCAACCGGCTGGCCGACGGGCGCAACTGGCGCTGGTTCCTGCCGCAGATCCTGGGCGAGGCGGCGGACAAGGCCCCCGCCGTCGCCGCCCGCAAGGCGCAGCTCTACCCCGGCCTGGTCGGCCGCTCGCGGCCCAATCCGGCGCTGATCGCCCTGGCGGAGGCGGCGCGCGGCCATGTGCCGACCGCCGTGGTCACCACCGCCTCGGCCGCCAACGCCGGCGCGGTGCTGGCCGGGCACGGTCTGGCGGACCTGTTTGACCTGGTGGTCAGCGGCGACGACGTCACGCGCCACAAGCCAGACCCCGAGGCCTACGCCCTGGCGGCCGCGCGGCTGGGGGTGGCGCCGGGGCGGTGCCTGGCGTTCGAGGACTCCGACGCCGGCGCAGCCAGCGCGGCGGCGGCCGGCATGCCGGTGATCCGGGTCAGCCTCGCCTAACCGCCCCGCCGGATCAGCGGATCGCCGACAGGTCTGGATCGACGGGGTGGGCCCGCAGCCGGGCCACCACGTCCGGGCGGCTGCGCAGGAAGGCGAGGTTGGCGCGGCGGTAGTCGGCCGGAAGCTGGGCCAGCAGGGCCGGCGTCAGCCGCACGCCGGCCAGCGGGTCGAACTGCGGGCTCTGGACCCGCCGCGCCTGGTCGATCCAGGCGCCGTGGGGCTCGTCCGGGCCGAACAGGCGGTCCATCCAGCTGATCATGGTGACATAGGTCACGTTCGGCGTCCCGGCCTGGGCCAGGCAGGCGCGGCCCGGCCCCTCGAGCCGCGGCGCGAGCCGGGCGGCCGAGTCCCGCAGGAAGGGCGTGTGCAGGCGCAGGTGGATCACCCGCACCCCGCCGCGCTGGAAGCCCTCGGCGACCGTCGCGCAGGCCGGATAGGCCGCGCCGACATCGAACGGCGTGAAGCCGTGCTCCTGAAGCTGGAGATGGGTGTAACGGTCGCCGTCCCAGTAGTCGGTGAGAATGACGCTGAGCGGGGCGGTGTCGGCGGCGACGAAACGGCCGATCGAGCCGAAGCTCCATCGCGACGCCTCCTGCCAGCGGCGCCAGGCGACCGGCGTCCAGGCCCGGCCGACCAGCGTGTGCGGCCCCTCGGCCAGGAACACCGGCGCCGGCGGCGAAAGCAGCACCAACGCCGCCAGCACGGCGGCCGCCGCCTGCAGCCGCCGGTCCACACCCGGCGCCAGAAGGGTCTGGAGACCGACGACCGCCATCGAGAGGAAGAACGGCGTCAGGGGCGCGAGCTGGCGCACCTCCCAGACCTTGTTCAGGTAGACGACGTTGTAGATCAGCGGCGCGCCGAGCAGCAGCGCCAGCAGGTGGAACCGTCGCTGGCGAACGAGGCGGGTCACGCCCGGGATCGCCAGGCCCACGCCGATCGGCCCGGCGAACAGGGCGATCGACGTCGGCTGGATCTCCCAGGGCGTCTGCCGCCGCCAGAGCGCCACCGCGTGGGCCGCGATCCTGAGCACCGTGACCGGGGTCAGGCCGAACGCCGCCAGGATGGCGCTGGCCAGCCCCGCCGAGGCCAGGCCGAACGCGGCGCAATGGCCGACGAAGCGCCAGCTCGTTCCCTCGCGCCGCCACAGGATCAGCGCCGCCGCCGGCGCGAGCAGCAGGCAGTCGGTGCGCGCCAGCACGGCATAGCCGAACAGCGCGCCGGCCGCGACGCTGGCCAGCGGCCGGGCCGACACCGTGAGCAGCGCCAGCGACAGGGTCGCCAGCCCCGCCGAGAGCATGTTGTCGTTGTAGAAGAAGCCGGTTTCGGCCAGGCCCGGCGTCAGCACCATGACCAGGAGGACCTGTAACGGCGGCGCCTCGGTCCAGCGGCGGACCAGCACGTAGGAGCCGCCGGCGAGGCAGACGAAGCCGATCCACATGGCCAGCCTCAGCGCCCACTCGGCCGGCAGGCCCAGCGGCCCGACCAGGAGGGCCACGAACAGGTTGGTTCCCAGCCGCGAGAAGGCGAAGAATTGCAGATTGAACGGGAACAGCCGGTCGTAGTTGGCCAGCTGGTCGTGGGTCATGTGCAGGGCGATCGAGCCGATCGAGGCGGTGAACCCCTCGACATGGGCGGGGGTCAGCATGGGTGAGAACAGCCACAGCGCCGCCGCCGCCAGCACGACGGCGCCGACCGGTTTCATCGCCGTGTTCGACACCATCCGCCCTCGCCGCCCGATCCGTCCCGCCGTCGAATCGCCGGCCCGGCGACCCCGCTCACTAGATCACGTTTGGGCGTGGCCGGGAGGGCCGGTGCGGCGCCCCTCGGGCGACCGTGGCCGCAGGCGCCAGTCGCCGCGACGGCAAGTCGCCGCGACGGGCGATTTTCTCGCACCAGGTATCTTCCCCTCTCGCGCGACGGCCCTTAAGTAAGGCCCGCGCCGCCCTGATCCTCGCGCTCGGGACCGCGTGCTCAATCACTGACCAGGATTACAATGAGTCAATTCAAGACGGTCGGCTTCGCCGAACGCCTTTCTGCGGCCGCCGAGGCCCGGAAGGCCCAGCTCGCACGCTTCAAACCGAAGGCCGCCGCACCGGCCACCGAGTTCGTCAGCCGCGAAGCTCGCCTCGAAGCGGAACGCGAAGCCGTTCGCCAGGCCCGCAAGGCCGAACGGGAAGCCGCCAAGGCCGCGCGCGCCGCGAATCAGGAGGCCGAACGCCAGAAGGCGCTGGAGGCCGAGCAGGCGGCGCTGGAAGCCAAGCGCGCCGAGCGCCGCGAACGCAAGTCGGCGATGAAGTCCGACTCCCAGGCCCGCCGCGCCGCGCGGCTGGCCGCCTACTCCACGAGCGGCAACATCGACTTCTAGACCATCTTCCGCCGAAGTGGGTACCGGTTCGGCGTAGAAAATGGTCTAATTATAAGATCTTATGAGCATTTCCCGGTTCAAGCGAACCGGGAAATGCTCTAGGCTGTGGCGGTGCCGACCAGGCCGTACATCGCCTCGCAGAACAGACGCTCGTCACCGGCGTAGAACCGCCGGTCGAGGTCGACGTCGCGGGCGATGACCTGGCATTGGGAGCGCCAGTCGGGGTCGTCGACCAGCCGTACGGCGGCCGCGACATAGTCCTCCAGGCTCGCCGCGGCGAGGGCCTCGGGCAGGCCCAGCCGGCGGAAGATGGCCACGTCCGCGTGGGCGTGCGCCTCCTCCCCGTCCAGGCAGACGCCCGGAATCCCCATGATCACCGCGTCGATGATGCTGTTCATGTTCCCGTACGGGAACGGGCAGAGGAAGAAGGCGCACCCGCCCATCTGCTCCAGGTAGCGGTTGCGGGGCTGTTCGGCGTGGACCACCGCGTTGGGCAGGACGCGCCTCACCTCCTGCTCCAGGTAGTGGTGGGCCAGGCCTACGGCCGCCAGCGGGAAGAAGGCGAACTCCACCGGCCGCGACGCGCGCCGGGCGATGAGGGCCAGGGCCTGGAGGAAGCGGGCGTTGATCTTCATCACCGACGCCGGCACCGCGATCCGCACCGGTCCGCCGTCGTCGACGGGGACGCGCCGCGGCGGCGCGGCGGGCTCGATCGCCGCGGGCGGGGCGTAGGGGATGGCCTCGGGCGGCAGGCGCAGCACCTTTTCGCTGAACACCTCCTCGGAAGCCACGAAGTCGTCCGGCAGGATCATGTAGTCGATCACCGGGCTCATGGTCGTGGCCGTGTGGCCGTAGGAGACGCACTGGACCGGCGCCAGCCTCAGCGAGGCCAGGGCGATCGCGTGGTTGGCCATGCCCACGCCCAGGTGGAAGACGATGTCCGGCTGCAGCGCCAGGATCTGGTCGGCCACCGCGCGGCTGCTGTCGATCAGGTCGCCCTCGGGATAGTAGATCATCTCGTCGAAGCAGGCCCGCGCGCCCTGGTCGATCCGCCGCTCGTAGGCGACACCGACCACGTGGAAGCGCTCGCGCAGGGCGCGGACGGCGCGCGAGTGGGTGCGGTAGACCGAATGGCCGGTGCGGAAATGCTCGGCCACCACCACGATCCGGGGGCGCTCGCGCGCCGGCGGCGGGCCGGCCGCCTCGGCGGCGCCGGCGGCCAGCAGCACCTTCCTCAGCTGGGCGATGAGGTCGGCCTTGATGCGATGCTTGCCTGGCCCGGAGGCGTAGCTGCAGTGCATGTAGACCTCGGCCGTGTAGCCCAGGCGCGTGCGCCCCAGGGTCACGTTGTCCAGCTTGCCCGGCAGCCACTCCAGGAGCCTCTCGCGGAAGGCGCCGGCCCGCGGCGTGACGCAGCAGCGGACCGACAGATAGCCCAGCGCCGCCACCACGGTCGCCCCGGCGTTGGCCGCGAGGCATTCGTCGAGGTTGATATCCAACGCCGAGGACGGGCTGAAGATCAGGAGGAACTTGATCATCGCCGACCCGGTCAGGGTCCAGCGCCCGTCCGGCGCGTCGGACAGCCTGGGCAGCAGGTGGGCGCTGGTCTGGAAGCCGCTGAGCTGGAACATCATGTCGCTCCAGCGGTGCAGGATGAACAGGAGCTCGACCGCATGGGCGCCGATCACCACCTCCTGCTGGGTCAGCAGGTCGCCGAACGCCGCGGCGAAGCGGGTGGCGAAGCGCACGTGCAGGTCGCGCGGCGAGATCTCGGCGACGGGCGCGCCGAAATCGATCCGGCCGATCGAGCCCATCGTCTCGTCGATCGCCCGCAGCAGCCGCAGCCCCTCCTCGACGGCGGCGTCGAACCGGCGCCGGGCGACATGGCGCTCGAAGGCGATCAGCGACGGGGCCGGCTGCTGTGTCATCTCTCGGGGTCCGGCGACCGTCAGGTCCGACGACTGGGGCGCCGTCGCCGATCACGACAGCCGGGGCTGCCTAGCATCGCCAGGCGGGGCCGGCAAACCCGGCGAGCGCCCGGGAACGTCACTCGGCCGGCTGCGGCGTGGGGGCGTTCCTGGCCTGGCCCGCCCGGATGATCCTGCGGCACTCGGGGGATATCCGGTCGATGTTGCGCTCCAGGCAGGCGCGCACGCCCGCCCGGTTGCCGCTCAGCGCCAGGAAGGTGCAGATGTCGAAGGCGTCGTGGGTGCAGGCCGCCCGCCAGCGCCGCTCCGTCGCCCGGTCGGGGGCGGCGGTCTGGGCCGTGGCCTGGGCGGGGCTTTGGGCGACGCCCTGAGCGCTACCTTGGGCGCTACCTTGGGCGCCGCCCTGGGCGCTGGTCGGTTGGGCGGCCCAGGTCGGGCCGGCGGCGGCCAGCACGACGACGAGCGAGCCGGCCATGATCGCCCCCCGGCGGACTGCCAACACGATATCCACTCCCAAACAGCAGGGCGCCGGGCGTCCGGCGCGTCGTCCGCAAATATACACCCGCGCGCGGACGGGATGTCCGCGCGTTCCGGGCGCCTAAGATTGGGGGCGGAGAAGAAACGGCTCAAGGGGCTTGAAGTCGCACCGTCCGGCGGCGCGATCCGGCTTCGACGCCGGAGCCGCCCGGCAGGCCGCTTGCCAGGCGGCTCGTCAGGCCGGCCCGAGGCGCCGGCGGATCATGGCGTCGATCAGCTCGGCGATGGCCCCGGGCGAATCCTCCTGCAGGAAGTGGCCGCCCGGCAGGGTCACGTGCGGCTGGCCCTTGGCCCCGGGCACGCGCGCTTGGAACACGGCCTCGCCGCCCCGGGTCACCGGATCGCCGTCGCTGAAGGCGGTCAGGAAGGGCTTGTCAAACCGCTCCAGCACCTTCCAGGCGGCCACGTTCTCGGCCACCGACGCGTGCTCGGGCGTGACCGGCACCAGGACCGGGAATTGGCGCGCGCCCTCCTTGTAGCTTTCGTCCGGGAAGGGCGCGTCATAGGCGGCCTGTTCGGCGGGGCTCAATTCACGCTGCGAGCCGCCGTTCAGCAAGAAGCCGATCGGCAGCTGCGGCACGTTCTGGCTGAGGTCGAGCCAGCGCTTGAAGCCTTCGGTCCAGCCGGTCCCGACCGGAAGGCCGGTGTTGGCCGCCACCACGCCGGCGAACCGCTCGGGGAAGGCCGCGACCAGGCGAAGGCCGATCAGCCCGCCCCAGTCCTGGCAGAACAGGGTGATGTCCGTAAGGTCCATCGCCCGCAGCCAGGCGCTCATCCAGGCGACATGCCGCTCGTAGGTGTAGTCCGTGCGGCGAGACGGCTTGTCCGAACGTCCGAAGCCGACCAGGTCCGGGGCGATGGCGCGATAGCCCCTGGCGGTCAGGGCCGGGATGATCTTGCGGTACAGATAGGCCCAGGACGGCTCGCCATGCATCAGCAGGACCACCGCCCCGTCGCGCGGGCCCTCGTCCACGTAGTGGATGCGCAGCGGCGTTCCGTCGGCGTCCGTGACCTCGAGGTAGCGGGGCGCGAACGGCCAGTCGACCAGGCCTTCGAACCGTTCGTCCGGGGTGCGCATCACCTGCATGGCCGAACCTGCCTCCCCTTGCGCCTTGCGGCCCGATAACAATTGGCAGTATAAGTGCCATTATATAGCGCGACGGTCAAGCCTGGGGAAACGCGGATGAAGACGTTCTGGATGCTCGCGCGGGCGGCCCTGCTCGTCGCGGTGGTGGCGGTTGTCGGCCTGTGGCTGTTCCGCGGCCCGCTGTCGCTGAAGCTGATGGGCCGGATCGCCGAGCACACCCTGGCCTCGGACCCGCTCGCGGCCCTGCCGGACGGGCTGCACGTCGGCCTGTGCGGCTCGGGCGCGCCGCTGCCGGACGCCACCCGCGCCGGCCCGTGCACGGTGGTGGTCGCCGGCAGGCGGATGTTCGTGATCGACACCGGCCAGGGCTCGGTGCGCAACCTGGCGCTGATGAACCTGCCGCCAGCCAGGGCCGAGGCGGTGCTCATGACCCACTACCATTCCGACCACATCGCCGACCTCGGCGAGATGATGCTGCAGCACTGGGGCGCGGCGGCCGCCACGCGGCCCATGCCGATCTACGGCCCGACCGGCCTCGACCAGGTGGTCGCGGGCTTCGAGGCCGCCTACCAGCTCGACCGCGGCTACCGCATCGCCCACCACGGGCCCAAGGTGCTGCCGCCCTCCGGCTTCGGCGCCGAGGTCCACGCCTTCGCCGCCCCGCGCGGCGGCCCGGACGTGGTGCTGATCGACGATCCGGACCTGAAGGTCACCGCCTTCCCCGTCGACCACGAGCCGGTCGAGCCGGCGGTCGGCTACCGCTTCGACTACAAGGGCCGCAAGCTGGTGGTCAGCGGCGACACCCGCCTGTCGCCCCGCGTCGAGGCCGAGGCCCAGGGCGCCGACGTCCTGGTGCACGAGGCCCTGTCGCCGACCCTGGTCGAGGTCCAGCGCCAGGCGGCGCTGGCCGCCGGCAGGACCAACCTGGCGGCCATCTTCCACGACATCATCGGCTATCACACCACGCCCGAGCAGGCGGCGGGCCTGGCCCAGCGCGCCCACGTCCGCTACCTGCTGCTCAACCACATCGTCCCGGCCATGCCGATGCGCTCGCTCGAGGGGCCGTTCCTGGGCGAGGCGCGGCGCATCTTCCACGGGCCGCTGAGGGTCGGCCAGGACGGGGACTTCCTGTCGATGCCGGTGGGCTCGACCCGCGTCGACCGTTCGAACAGGCTCAACCATTGGCTCTGAGCCGCCGCTGGAGCCGCCTGCCGAAAGCGTGTGCGGCTTCGCCGCCCATCACGCTTTAATGTTTTGGATTGTGTTCTGTTTTATCGGACCAGCCTAACCCGTCCAGTCCGGGCGGACCCTAGCAGGGCGGCGGCGCACCCGCTAAAGAGAGGGTTTGACGGGCGGAGGGCTTCGGAGGCCAGCTGTTGGCGAACGTTGAACGTCTTACCATGGATACGGACTACCCCGACGAGCCCGAGACGCAGGATGGCCGCCGGCTGAGGTCGCAGGACAGCCGCAAGCGGATCGTCCAGGCGATGCTCGAACTGGTTCACGGCGGCGACGTGTCGCCCGCGGCGGACAAGGTGGCGGCCCGCGCCCGCGTCGGCCTGCGGACCGTATTCCGCCACTTCAAGGACATGGACAGCCTCTACGCCGAGATGGCGGAAACCATCGAGGGCGAGCTGCGGCAGGTGGCGTTGCAGCCGTTCACCGCCGAGGACTGGCGCGAGCGGGTGGTCGAGATCGTCCACCGGCGGTCCGGGGCCTTCGAGCGGGTCGGCCCGTTCCGCCGCGCCTCGGACGCCCACCGCCACCGCTCGCCCTTCCTGGAGGCCAGCGCCGCGCGGCTGGCCGCGGCCCTGCGCGAGCTGCTGCGCGCCGTATTGCCCCCCGAGGTCGCCAACGACCTCGCGACCTTCGAGGCGCTGGACCTGCTGCTCAGCTTCGAGAGCTGGATGCGCCTGCGCCGCGAGCAGCGCCTCGGCGTCGACCAGGCCCGCGCCGTCCTGGAGTCCGCGGTCCGCAAGCTGATCGCCTGAGACCTTCGCCCGCCGCGGTTCAGGCGTCGGGGATCAGGTTGCCCGGGTTCATGATCCCCCTGGGGTCCACCGCCCGCTTCAGCGTGCGCAACAGCTCGACGCCGCCCTCGCCCAGATCCCAGGCCAGGTAGGGCTTGCGCAGCCGGCCCGCGCCGTGGTGGTGCGCGACGCCGCCGCCGTGCCGGGCCGTCGCCTCCATCACCCTTCGCCAGCACTCGAAATAGGTCGGCTCCATCTGGGCGGTGTCCTGCAGCGCCGCGGCGAAGCTGAAGTAGAGGTTCAGGCCCGTGCGGTAGACGTGCGAGGAATGGGCCGAGGCGTTGATCACCCCGGGCACGCCGTTCAGGCTGGTGACGGCGTCGTCGTAGATCCGCCCGATCGTGGTCCAGCCGCCCGAGATCTCGACCGTGTCGGCGACGAAGCCGCGCTCGAACATCTCGCGCCAGGCGGGGACGTGGTTGCGCCGCTCCAGCCAGCCGGCGCAGGCGGCCGGATCGGCCGGCGACAGGCCCGCGGCCTGCGCGATCGACGCGACCTCGGCCAGCTCGACCTCGACGCGCGCGGCCGGGCCCTCGTGGACCATGATCAGCAGCGATTGGTCGTCGCGGGCGTAGTCGCGGAACATCCGGCGCACCTCGCGCGCGTCGTACTGGCGCATCACCGGCGGGCGCCAGTCGGCCTGGACGATCTGTCGCTGGGCCTCGAAGCCGGCCTCCATCGAGGGGGCGTAGAAGGCGCTGAGCGCCTGGCGTTCGGGCTTGCGCCGCAGGGCCAGCGTCACGCCGGTGATCACCCCCATGGTTCCCTCGGCCCCCATCACCAGGTGGCGCAGGTCCGGACCCGCCGCCGCGCGCGGCGCCTTGCCCAGGGTGACCAGTTCGCCGTTCGGCAGCACCACCTCGAGCGAATAGACGATGTCCTCAATGTTGCCGTAGGCGGTCGAGAACTGGCCCGAGGCGCGGGTCGAGACCCAGCCGCCGACGCTGGAGATGGCGATCGACTGCGGCCAGTGGCCGATGGTCAGGCCCCGGGCCGCCACCGCCTCCTCGGCCTCCAGCCCGTTCTTGCCGGCGTCGAAGCTGGCCAAAAGGTTGGTCTCGTCGATGGAGCGCACGCCGTTGAACTCGGACAGGTCCAGCAGGATCGCGTCCGGCGTCGGCGAAATCCCGCCGCAGACCCCGCTGCCCAGGCCGAACGGGATCACCGCCGTCCCGGCCGCATTGGCCAGGGCGACGACCTTCTGCACCTCGGCCGTCGAGCGCGGGCGCACGACGCAGCCGGCGGTCGGCAGCGGCTGGCCGCGCCAGTCGCGCAGGTGGCTGACGGCCCACTGGTCGTAGCGGCGGGCGGCCAGGGCGTCGGGATCGCTGGTCACGCGCTCGGCGCCGATGGCCTCGGCGAGGGCCGCGGTCAGGGTTTGGGTCATGTCGTGGACTTTCCGGTTCAGGCGACGAGCGCCGAAAGGCTCTGCTTGTGGATGGCGAGGCAGGCGTCGACCTCGGCGGCGGCGCGGGCCGCGTCCCAGCCGAGCAGGCCGCCCATGGCCTCGGCGGCGGGCGCGAGGGCGGAGACGCCCGCGTCGGCGCTGAACCAGGCGCGCATCGAGCGGCGGACCCACCAGTCCTCCAGCCGCGCCGCGCCCTCGAACAGCACCGCGCGCCGGGCCTCGGCCGCGACGTCGCCGCCGTCGGCCGCCACCGCCGGGGCTTCCGAGCCATAGAGGTCGATCAGCCGCCCGCCCGCCGCGCCCAGCGCCGCCAGCGCCGGATCGGCCGCCAGGACGGCGGGGGCCACATCGCCCCCGGGCAGCGGGACCTCGGCCGAGGAGACCGGCCGGGCGGCCTTGCCCAGGCGCTCGACCACGGTGTCGACGATCCGCTCGGCCATGGCCCGGTAGGCGCTGAGCTTGCCGCCGGCGATGGTGATGATCCCGCCCGGCCCGGTCCAGACCTCGTCCTTGCGCGAGATCTCGCTCGGGCTCTTGCCGGCCTGGGCGACCAGGGGACGCACGCCCGACCAGGCGGCGACCACGTCCGAGAACCCGAGCGGCTCGATCTTCAGGCTGCGCTCGGCGGCGTCGAAGATGTAGCGCACGTCCTCGGCGGTGATCGGCGGCCAGCCTTCGGCTTGGTCGTGGAAGGTGTCGGTGGTGCCGAGGTAGGTGAAGCCGCCGCGCGGCACGGCGAACAGGCCGCGCTTGTCGGCGCCGCGCAGGATCACCGTGTGGGCGACCGGGACGCGCGCGTGCGGCAGCACGACGTGGACGCCCTTGGTCAGGGTCAGGCGCGGCTGGGCCCCGGCGCTTTCCAGCGCCCGCACGGCGTCGACCCAGGGCCCGGCGGCGTTGACGATCACCCGCCCGCGCACCCGCGCCTCCAGCGCCTCGCCCGGCAGGGCCGAGCGGCAGACCACGGCCCCGGCCGGATCGCCGGCCACCTCGACCACCGGGGCGTAGTTCAGCGCCACCGCGCCGGCCTGGGCAGCGCCGCGCACATTGGCCAGGGTCAGGCGGGCGTCGTCGGTCAGGAACTCGGGATAGACCGCGACCGAATGGAAGCCCTCGGCCGCCAGCAGCGGCTCGCGGCGCCGGAGTTCATCCCGCCCCCAGATCTGGTGGCGCTCGGCGGCCGGGACCTCGCCCAGCTTCTCGAACATCCAAAGCCCGGCCCGAAGCTTGGCCTCGGACGCCAGGCTCGGCGCGGGCACGATGAAGGGGCTGAGCCGGGTCAGGTGCGGGGCGATACGGCGCAGGATCTGGCGCTCGGAGGCGGCCTCCTTGACCAGGGCGGTATCGCCCTGGGCCAGGTAGCGCAGACCGCCGTGGATCATCTTGGAGCTGCGGCTGGAGGTCCCGCTGGCGAAGTCGCGGGCTTCCAGAAGGGCGACGCTCAGGCCGCGCAGGGCCGCGTCGCGCGCCACGCCGGCGCCGGTGACCCCACCGCCGATCACCACCAAGTCGAACACCGGCGCCTCCAGGGCGCGGAAGACGGCCTGTCGCTGGCGAAGGTCCAGGGCGGCGGACATGGCGTTCGGCTCCGTTCGTTGAAGTGCAGACTATGCGCATCAAGCTGGCTTTGGTAATGCAAAGCAGGAATGATGTGCTGACTGATGGACCTGCGCCGGCTGAAGCATTTCGAGGCCCTCTACCGGCTGCGCAGCTTCGCCCGCGCCGCCGACGAGACCGGCGTGACCCAGTCGGCCCTCAGCCGCAGCCTGCAGAAGCTGGAGGCCGAGCTCGGCACCCGGCTGTTCGACCGCAGCACCCACTTCGTCCAGCCGACCGAGAGCGGGGCGCGCCTCGTGCCCCTGGCCCAGGACGTGATCGCCGCCGCCGCCGCGCTGAACGACGAGGCCGAGCGGCTGAAGCGTCCGGTCTCGGGCGTGGTGCGGGTCGGCGCGGGGCCCTATCCGATGCAACCCCTGGTCAGCGAGAGCGTCGCGGCCTTCGCGGCCCAGTATCCCGGCGTGCGGGTGACGGTCACGGGCGGACGCTCCGAGGTGCTGCTGCAGGGCCTGCTCGACCGCGAACTGGACCTGGTGGTCTGCGACATGAGCAAGTTCGAGGACTCGGCCTTCGCCCACGACATCATGGTCCAGGGCCTGCCGAGCGAGCCCCTGGCGCTGGTGTTCCGCGCCGACCATCCGGCCGCGGCGGCCGAGCGGCCCGACACCACCCTCTATCCCTGGGCCCTGCCGCCCCCCTCGCCCGCCAGCGCGCCGAACTTCGCCCGGGCGCTGCGCGGACGGCTGGCCGCCGGGACCTTCCCCGACTACCAGCTGGATTCCACCGAGGCCTGCCTGGAGGTGGCGCGCGGCGGGGTCTGCATCACGGTCGCGCCCCTGTCGCTGGCCCGGCGCGCCTGCGCGTCCGGGGACCTGGTCTGGCGCCCCCTTCCCCGCTCCTCGCGCACCAACGACGGCGTCCACGTCCTGCGCCGCCGCACCCAGCCGGTGGCCGTGCGGGCGTTCGTCGACCTGCTGAAGGCCACGGCCAAGGCCCTGGCGGGGTGAGCGGGGCCCCTCAGGCGAAGGTCACCTGCTCGCCGCGCCGCACGAGCGGGATCGCGTTGCGGCGCAGGTGGCCCGTGCCTTCGTCCAGCATCGGCTCGACCGTGTACTGGGCCAGGTAGACGCGGCGCATGCGCTCGCTCTGGTTGGCGCCGGTGGCGTGCAGCAGCAGGCTGGAGAAGGCGACGATGCTGCCGGCCGGGACCTCGACGGTGAGCGCGTCCTCGTCGCCCGTCCAGCCCACCAGGTCGTTGGTCCCCGCCTGGCGGACGTGGGGCACGATCCCCTCGCGCGTGGCGGGGACCTTGGAGAAGGGCAGGACGCGCACCGTGCCGTTCTGGGCCGTGGCGTCATCCAGGGTGCACCAGCAGGTGAGGTAGGGCTTGTGGCCGGCCGGCCCGCCGTTGCCGACGACGTAGCCGGAATCCTGGTGCCAGGAGAACGGCAGTCCGCCCTCGGACCCCTTCACCACGAACTGGTCGAAGAAGAAGTAGGCGTCCTCGCCCAGGGTGGCGCGGCAGACGTCGGCCATGGTCTCGCTGAACAGCATGGAACGCAGCGCCGGCTGGGCGCGCTGGCATTCGTTGGCGAAATAGCGCTTGCCGCGGTGGGTGATGCCGATGGTGTCGACGCCGCGCGCGTCCATCCGTGCGTCCTCGCGCGCGACGAACCGGTCGCACTGCTCGCGCAGCATCACCAGCGCCTCGCCGTCCAGCACCCGCTCGAAGACGGCGTAGCCTTCGGTGGCGAACTGTTCCTTCTGAGCCTCGAACCGGGCCATCGCATCGCTCCCTTGCTCCCGGGCATGACGCCGCCGGGATGCCGGACTGTCCCACGGACGAACCATCGTATCCAATCGAATTGCTTGGCCAGTCCATTTGGAAATACTATGGACCGATGCGATTCCGGCAGGTCGAGGCGTTTCGGGCGGTGATGGAGAGCGGCGGGGTCACCGCCGCCGCGGCCCTGCTGCACATCAGCCAGCCCTCGGTCAGCCGGCTGATCGCCGACCTGGAGGCCGCCGTCGGCTTTTCGCTGTTCGAGCGGCGCGGCGGGCGGCTGGTGGCCACGGCCCAGGCCCAGGCGCTGTACGAGACCGTGCGGCGCAGCTTCACCGGCCTGGACCTCCTGGACCAGGCGGCGCGGCGCATCCGGGCCCACCCGATCGGGACCTTGCGCGTCGCCGCCCTGTCGGCCCTGGCGGCGGGGGTGCTGGCGCCGGCCCTGGCCGGCCTGCGCGAGGCCTATCCGGAGATCAAGGTGACGGTGGAATCGCTCGGCCAGCGGGCGGTCGAGGACCGGGTGTTCCTGGCCCAGGCCGACCTGGGGCTCGGCGTCGCGGCGGCGGCGCGCGAGGGGGTGCGGACCGACCTTCTGGCGCGCGCGGCCTATGTCTGCGCCCTGCCCGCGGGCCACCGGCTGGCGGGCCGCGACGTCATCCGCCTGAAGGACCTGGCGGGCGAGGACTTCGTCGGGCCGATGTCCGAGGCCGACGCCCTCTGGTACGGCATCGACCGGGCCCTGGCGGCCGAGGGGATCGAGCCGCGCCGGCGGCTGGAGACCCAGCACTCGTTCCCGGCCTACGCCTTCGTCGAGGCGGGGCTGGGCCTGGCCGTGGTCGAGCCGTTCAGCGCGCCGCTGTTCGCGAGGCTGGGCGTGGTGGTGCGCCGGCTGGAGCCGGACCTGACGGTGGATTTCGCCTTCCTCGAACCCGACATCGGTCCCGCGCCGGCGGTGGCGGCGGTGCTGCGCGAGGCGGCGCGGACGGCGGCGGCGGCCTTACTGGCGCGGGTCGAGGCGCTGACCAGCACCTAACCCCCCTCCCCGGCGAGCGGGTTCCAGGGCCCCAGCCCTCAGCCCGCCGCCGGCTCCGGCTCGGCGGCGACGATGCGGGGCAGCAGGAGCTGGATCCAGGCGACGCCCGCCAAGTAGGACACCGAGGCCAGGGTCAGCAACGGGCCGTAGCCGTAGCCGGCGCTCAGCACCCATCCGGCGACCTGCAGGATGACCATGCCGGCGAGGTTGCCGCAAAGGGCGCCGATGCTGATCACCGTCGCCACGCGCGGGGCCGGGGTGATGTCGGTGGCCAGGGCGAAGACGTTGACCGAAAAGCCCTGGTGCGCGGCCAGCGTCAGGCCGAGCAGGGCCGTCGCGATCCAGTAGCTCCCGACGCCGGGCACGAACCAGACCGGGGTCACCAGCAGGGCCGCGCCCAGCAGGGTCAGCTTGCGCGTGGCGTTCAGGCTGACGCCCGCCTCGAGCAGCCTGGTCGGCACATAGCCGGCGACCAGGGAGCCCACCGCGGCGCAGGCGTAGATCACCGCCAGCGGCCCGCCGAACGCCTTCATGCCCAGGTGGAAGACCCGGTGGAACAGGTCCGGCATCCAGAACAGCAGCAGCCACCAGACCTGGTCGGACAGCACCTTGGCCCCGGCGATGGCCCAGGTGCGGCGGTCGCTCAGCACCTGGCTCCAGCGCACCTTCTCGGCCGGCGGAGCGGCGGCGGGCGCGGCCTCTTCGCGCGGGCCGCCGGGCGATAGCGCCAGCCAGGCCGCGACCCAGACCAGGCCGAGCCCGCCGGTGACCAGGAAGGACTTCGCCCAACCGATCTTCAGCGCCAGCAGCGGGATGACCAGCGGGGTGACGATCGCGCCCGCGGTGTTGGCCGCGTTCATGATCCCCATGGCCAGGGACCGCTCCTCGTTGCGGAACACCGCGGCGATGGTCTTGATCGCGGTGGGCGTGCCCAGCGCCTCCGTGGCGCCGAGGGCGAAGCGGGCGAGGGTGAACTGGCCGACGGTACGGGCCGCGGCGTGGGCCATGGCCGCCAGGCTCCAGGCGCCGACGGCCAGCGGATTGGCCCGCCGCCAGCCGATCCGGTCGACCAGCCAGCCCGAGCCCAGGAAGGCCACCGCCGAGGCCAACTGGAACACCGAGGTCAGCCGGCCGTAGTCGGCGTCGCTCCAGTGCAGGTCCTCCTGGAGCATCGGCTTGAGCACGGCGATGATCTGCCGGTCGGCGTAGTTCAGCACGCCGCCGAGGATCAGCATGGCCAGGATCAGCCGGTTGCGGGCCGTCCACATGGCGGAGGCGCGGCGCTCAGAGATGGGCCAGGCCGGCGAAGAGATCTGCATGGGACGATCCTTGGCGGGCGAAGACCGGCGGGCGGCCGAGCGGCGCGGCCACCTCGACCTCGGCGCCGCCGGCATAGTGCGCGCCGCTCCAGACGTGGGTCCAGCCCGCGCCGGAGGGCAGATAGACGCTGCGCGTGGTCGCGCCCGCCTCGACCACCGGCGCGACCAGCAGGTCCGGGCCGTAGAGGTAGGCGGTCTGGGTCTCGTAGGCGCGCGGATCGTCCTCGAAATGCAGGAAGACCGGCCGCTGGACCGGCAGGCCGCTGGCGTGGGCCTCGCGCGACAGTCCGGCCAGGTAGGGCGCGAGGTGGACGTAGACGCGGGTCATCCGCGCGAAGTGGGCCAGCACCTCGGGGTCCTGGTCGAGCTGCAGGTTGTCGTCCGGCCGGTTGCCCTCGTGCGAGCGCATCACGGGGGTGAAGGCGGCCATCTCGGTCCAGCGCTGCAGCAGTTCGGCGGTGCGCACGTTGCCGAAGAGGCTGGTGTAGCCGCCGATGTCGCTGTGGTGGTAGGCGTTGCCCAGGAGGCCCGAGGATAGGGCCCCGCAGATCACCGTCTGCAGCCCGTCGTGGCGGGTGAAGTCGACCGACTGGTCCCCGGCCCAGAGCAGGGGGCAATAGCGCTGGACGCCCGAGAACCCGGCCCGCATGAAGAACAGCACCTCGCCGGTCTTGCCGCGGCTGGCCACCGCCTCGGCGTTGACCTGGCCCCAGATCGTCGGCCAGGCATTGTGCGCCAGCATGCCGTCCAGCCCCGAGTGCAGGCGCACGTCGTGCGGCAGGTATTCCCCGAAGTCGGCCATCCAGCCGGAAAGGCCGAAGTCGATCATGTTGCGGCCGATCACCGCCTCCTCGAACCAGGCCATGGCCGCCGGGTTGGTGAAGTCGACGATGCCGCAGTCGAACTCGCCGAAGTCGACGATGTAGGGCGCGTCGGCGTCGGGCCGCAGGGCCAGGTAGCCGGCCTTCTCGGCCACCGGATAGAGCGAGCCGTCGACGCAGAGGTAGGGATTCACATAGCCCAGGAACCGCACGCCCTCGGCCGCCAGCCGGGGGATCTTCGCATCCAGGCCAGGATAGCGCTCCGGGTTCCATTTCCAGTCCCAGAACAGCCGCTTGCCGAACGAGGTGACGCGTAGGCCCACCCAGTCCTCGCACCAGACGCCCGAGACCGCCGCGCCGGCGTCGCGGATGGCCTGGAGCCGCGCGAAGCTCGCGTCCCCCTGTTTCAGCCCGATGATCGCGCCCTTGAGCACCCAGTCGGGCAGCACCGGCTGGCGGCCGAACCGGTCGGCCATGGCCGTGACCAGGCCGGCGTAGCTGTCGCGCGCCCAAAGCTCGATCCGCTCGGGAACGGCCCAGACCTCGATCTCGTGGAAGCCGTCGTGGCGGAAGTCGAAGGCCGAATAGGCCGTGGTCTCGACGTGCAGGGCGTAGCGGCGCGAGGAGAGATAGGTCGGCTGGGGATAGTTGGTGTTGTAGTAGTCCCCGCCCCCACCGCCGGCCCGGTCGGCCTTGAAGGTCAGGAGGGTCGACTTGTCCCGCCCGTTGCCGGGCTCGGAGGTCCACATCGGAAACCGCCGGCCGCGCATGTCGAAGTAGGACATCTGCTCGCCGCCGCCCCAGACCCGCTCGCCCCCCTCGGCGGCGACGCGCAGCCAGAGCCGGTTGATCGCCGGGTCCGCGCCGGAAAAGCCGATCGCGGCGTCCGCCTCGTCGCCGGAGACGACCAGGGTCAGGGCCGCCGGCCCGCCCGCCGCGGCGCTCAGGGCGATGTGCGCGGCGCCCTCCGCCCGCGTCACCGCTGCGTGGGGCAGAGGGACGCGGGCCTCGACATAGTCGTCGATCCTGAAGTGGCCCTTGTTCATCCGGATCGTCGGATCGCCGTGGCCGACGAAGGCGAAGGGCGCGTCCGTCCGGTGGCGCACGAGGGTGCGGCCGCCGAGAACCAGATCGAAGCCGTCGGCGTGCTCGATAAGCCGCATCGCTGAACACCATTCTGGGCGCGGGCCCGCCACGCCGTTACGACAAGACGCCGGCGCGAGGAGCGGGCTCCGCGCGCCGGGCCAGGACTGGAAGCCCTAGAAGTCCTTGTGGAGGTTGACCCCGAAGTACCGGTTGTCGTCGCGCGGAACCCACCGGACCAGACCCGCCAGGTCGCCGTGCGACAGGTAGGACGAATAGTGCTGGTTCAGGATGTTCTTGACCAGCACCCGGGCCGACCAGCCGTCCTTGACCCCGATCAGGCCGAGCGAGGCGTTCCAGATGCCGTAGGCCGGCTGGATCGTGTCGGGGGTCTGGCTGAGCTGGTACTGGGTCTTGGACTGCCAGTTGTAGTCGGTGTCGACGTCCAGATCGATCGCGCCGGTCAGCGCATGGCGCCAGTCCTGCTCGACGTGCAGCTTCCAGCGCGGCGCGAAGGGCAGCGGCGCGCCGTTGATGTGGCAGCTGATCGCCGACCCCGTCGGACAGGGGAAGTCGACCACGTGCGCGTCGTCGTAGGCGCCGTCGAAATAATAGGTCAGGCCGGCCATCGGCTTGGCGATGATGTCGGTCTCGACCCCGCGGGTGGTGACCGTGCCGGCGTTGACCAGGTTGGTGACCAGGGCGCCCGCGATGATCTGGGTCGAATTGGCCTGGTAGTTGCTGAAGTCGGTGACGAAGCCCGACAGGTCGAACT
This sequence comes from Caulobacteraceae bacterium, assembly GCA_031291645.1. Lineage (GTDB taxonomy): Bacteria > Pseudomonadota > Alphaproteobacteria > Caulobacterales > Caulobacteraceae > Poindextera. The sequence goes on from JARLIQ010000105.1 coordinate 25,420, forward strand.
GCACCCGCCGGTCGAACAGCTGCGACTTGAGCCCGATCTCGTAGGAGTTCGAGGTCTCCGGATTCAGCGGCTGGGTGTTGGCCTTGGCCATGTTGAAGAAGACGTTGTAGGCCGGCCCCTTGTAGCCGTGCGAGTAGGTCACGTAGGTCGTGATGTCCGGATTGACGTCGTACTGCAGGCCGACGCGCCCGGCGTAGCCCGCCTTGCTCTCGTGGCCGGCGTCCGAGAAGCTCGGCTGGACCCCGGTGACCGTATGGCTCGACGTCGCGGTCGACACCCGGTCGGTGTGGTAGGATAGGAAGTCCCACACCTCGCGATAGCCGGCGATCGCCCGGAAGCTCTTGGTGAAGTTGACATTGGCCTCGCCGAAGACGGCGTAGTTGTTGTCGCTCGCGCCGTAGTGGTTGATCCCGTAGTCGTTGACCGTGCTGCCCGAGATCACGCGCGTCACGTCACGCTCATAGACTTCGTTGTCGACCGCGCTCAGGTAATAGAGGCCGGCGACGTAGTCGATCAGCCGGCCCTTGGGCGAGGCGATGCGCAGTTCCTGCGAGGTCTGGGTGAAGGCGACGTGGCCGGTGTCCATCACCTGCGGCAGGCTGGAATTGTAGGCCGAGAGCTGGTCGTAGTCCTGGCGCTGGACGTTGCGCCAATCGCGCCAGGCGGTGATCGAGGTGATGGTATAGCCGCCGCCCACCTCCCAGTCGGCCTGCAGCGAGACCCCGCCGTTGTCGTCGTGGACGTTGCTGTTGACGTTGGCGCTGACCGTGCGGTTATCCAGCGAGGGGGTGATCCCCTGCGAGGCCAGCATCGAGGCGAGGGCGGCGTTGGTCGAGACGGCGTTGGTCGGATAGGCGACCTGGCTGGCCGAGGCCCAGACGCCGGTCGGCACGCTGTCGACCGAATGGGTGAAGTCGGCGTTGAAGGTCAGGGTCAGGTTGGAGACCGGATTGGCGACCACCTTGGCCCGGCCGCCCTCGTGCCGGTAGCCGTTGACCTTCTCATGGTAATAGAGGTTCTCGACGTTGCCGGCGTAATAGCTGGTGAAGCCGGTCAGCAGCGCCCGGATGTTGTCGGTGATCGGGCCGGAGACGCCGGCGCTGATCCGGTATTCGTCGCCCTCGTAATAGGCCCCGTCGACATAGCCGCCGAGCGTCGAGGTCGGGCTCTTGGTGACGATGTTGATCACCCCGGCCGAGGCGTTCTTGCCGAACAGGGTGCCTTGCGGGCCGCGAAGCACCTCGATGTGGTCGAGGTCCAGGAGGTCCACCGTCGCCTGGCCCGGACGGGCCATGACCACGCCGTCGACCACGGTCGAGACCGACGGCTCGACGCCCGGCGAGGTCGAGATGGTGCCCGCGCCGCGCACGAAGACGGTGCGGTCCTTGTTCGAGGCGCCGGTGCGGAAGTCGACCGACGGCACCTGCGAGGCGATGTCGCCGATGTCGTTGAGGTTCTTAGACGCGGTCTGGGCGCCCTGGACGACGGCGATGGCGATCGGCACGCTCTGCAGCGATTCGGAACGGTGACGCGCGGTCACGGTGATCTCGCCGATGGTGACGGCGTCGGCGGAGGCCTGGGGCCCGGCCGCAGGCGCGGCGGCGGTCTGCGAAGCGGCTGCGCCGGCGAAGGCGCTCAACGCCGCCGCGCCCATCAGCGCGCCGCGAATCCCGGCGCAGGCGCGCCCGCGAGCGGAATTATCCGCCAAAATCAGTGACTTGTTCATATCCTGCCGTTTCCCCGCTTCCCGCCACGGTTCTCGCCGGCTGCAGCCGGGCCCGTGATTGCTGACGGACCTTAGCCGCTTCCGGCAGGTGCTACAACCCATATGTCTTATAAAGGAGTTGTATGAATGTATTGCCGATCTGTTTAATATGATTTAGGTATGGGCCGCCCGCGGCGCCAGAAATTCTTATGACTGAGTCATCATAGTTGGCAGCGGTGTGCTAGAAGATGGACAGCGCCCCGCGCGGCGCCCTAGGCTGTCGCCGGAACGCGGGGATCATCGACGGTGAGCGACACCCCGGGCTATCGCCCGCTCTATCGGCAGGTCTACGACATCATCGTGCGCAAGGTCGCGCAGGGCGTCTGGCGGCCGGGCGAGGCCCTGCCCAGCGAGCAGGCCCTGGCGCGGGAGCTGGGCGTCAGCCAGGGCACCATGCGCAAGGTGCTGGACGCGCTGACCGCCGAGAAGCTGCTCGAACGGCGCCAGGGCAAGGGCACCTTCATCGCCGAGAACACCCAGGAGCGGGCGCTGTTCCGCTTCTTCCGCATGGCCCGGCCGGGCGGCGAGCGGCTGACGCCCCAGCGGGGCGAGGAGACGGTCAAGGTGCGCGCCTCCCGCGCGGCCGAGCAGGCCAAGCTGGACCTGATGCGCGGCGACCGGGTGGTCGAGATCGTGCGCACCCGGCTGATCGACGAGCGGCCGGCGATCCGCGAGATCATCGTCCTGCCGGCGGCGCTGTTCCCGGGGATCGAGAAGCGGGCCTCGCTGCCCAACACCCTCTATTCGCTGTACCAGACCGAATACAGCATCAACATCGTCTCCGCCCGCGAGGAGCTGAGCGCGGTGGCGGCCACGGCCGAGGACCAGGCGGTGCTGGGGGTTCCGGTCGGGACCCCGCTGCTGCTGACCGACCGGGTCGCCATCTCGCTGCAGGAGCGCAAGGTCGAGTGGCGCGTCAGCCGGGCGCGCTCGGACGAGCTGGTCTACGCGGTGACGCTGAACTGAGGGGGCCGCAA
>JARLIQ010000106.1 GCA_031291645.1 Caulobacteraceae bacterium
ACGCCCAGGCCCGAGGCGAGGGAGACCCAGTCGATGCGCGGGTCGCCCAGGTCGAGCAGGCCCGAGGCGGCCGGGCCGGGCTTGCCGGCGGCGGTGCGGGTCAGCTCTATGCCCAGGATGCGGTAGCTGTGGTTGGCGAAGATCACCACGGTGACGTCCAGCGCCTCGCGCGCCAGGGTCCACAGGCCCTGGACCGTGTACATCGCCGCCCCGTCGCCGTTCAGCGACAGCACCTTGCGGTCCGGGCAGGCGACGGCCGCGCCGACCGCCAGGGGGATGCCCTGGCCGATGGCCCCGCCGGTGAGCGACAGCCAGTCGTGGGCGCGCGCGCCCTTGGTCTGCATGAAGACCGGCAGGCCGGAGGTGACCGCGTCGTCCGAGATGATGGCGTCGTCGGGCATGTGGCGGGCGATCGAGGCGCCGACGGTGTAGGCGTTGACCTCGCCGGTCGGCAGGCCGGGCAAGTTCAGGCTGTTGGAGGTCGCCTCGGACGGGGCGCCCAGGGCCTCGGCCAGCTGTTCCAGGGCCAGCGCGCCGTCCTGGTCGCGGTCGGCCAGGCTGAGGGTGGCGCAGCCTTCGGGCACCAGGACGCTGGGCGCGGCGGGATAGGCGAAGAAGGCCACCGGCTGGACCGTCTCGACGAAGACCATCAGGTCGGTCCCGGCCAGGTCCGACAGGGCCATCTCGCCGAAGTAGAGCATCTTGTCGGGGGCGAAGCGGCCGGCGCCGCGCGGCTGGCGGGCGGTGAAGGTGTCGGTCATGACCCGCAGGCCCAGGGCGTTCAGCCGCCCGGCCGCGCGCAGGCCCCGCTCGCTGAGCGAGGCGCCGCCCATCAGCAGCACCGGCTTGGCCGCCGCCTTGAGCCGGCGCGCCACCGCCTCGACCGTGTCGGCCGGCGGGGCGGGCTTGACCGGCCGATCGAGCACCGGGCCCTTCCGGGTGGCGGCCGACCAGGCGCAGTCGGCGGGCAGGATCAGGCTGGCCGAACCGCCGGGCGGGCCGAAGCTGGCGCGCACCGCCTCGGCCGCCAGGTCGGCGGCCTGGTCGGCCGTCTCGGCCATCTTGAGCCAGAGCGAATTGGGCGCGGCCAGGGCCGGGATGTCGGAGGTGAGCGGGGCGTCGTACTGGCGATGGTAGGTCGCGTGGTCGCCGATGACGTTGACGATCGGGGTGCCGGCGCGGCGGGCGTTGTGCAGGTTGGCGCCGCCGTTCAGGTAGCCGGGCCCCAGGTGCAGCAGGGTCACCGCCGGCTTGCCCGCCATGCGGCCGTAGCCGTCGGCCGCCCCGGTGACGACGCCCTCGAACAGGCCCAGCACCGGGCGCACGCGCGGCTCGCGGTCCAGGGCGGTGACGAACTGCATCTCGCTGGTGCCGGGATTGGCGAAACAGACCTCGACGCCGTTGTCGGCGAGGGTCGAGAGGACGGCGTCGGCGCCATTCATGGGCGTTTCCCTGTACGCTTTGCGGCGGGCAGCATCGGCCGGCCGCGGTTTGCGATCAACGGTCGAGGACGATCACCGCGGGGTCGGGATCGGCGGCGAACAGCCGCTCGACCTCGGCGGCGCGGCGCGAGCGGGCGAGGGCCTGGTTGATGTAGCCCTTGTCGGTGATCTCGCCGCTGTGCGGGTCGGGGGCGTGGTCCAGCACCAGGGCGCGGGCGACCTTGCCGCCGCCGCCCATGGCCGCCGCGTTCAGCCGCGAGAGGCCCGCCTGGACCGCCGCGCGGGCCGCCGCGGGCCCGCCGAGCCTTTCGACCTGGGCCACGTCGGGGAACAGCAGAAGGCCCACGCCCTCGCGCCCCTCGCCGCAGACCACCGCGTCGCTCATCGCCCCGCCGACGGCCGAGAGGGCCGAGAGCCTGAGGGTGCCGGCCGCGACGAAGACGCCGGAGGCGAGCTTGAAGTTCTCGACCAGGCGCCCGTCGAACACCAGGCCCGCCTCGGGCCGGTCCGCATCGAGCAGCCTGGCCGCGTCGCCCAGGCGGTAGAAGCCTTCCGAATCGAACGGGTCGGACGCGCCCTCGGCCGGGTTGTAGTAGCCGGGCGAGATCTGCGGGCCCTTGACCCGGATCTCGTACTTCTCGCCTTCCGGGGCCAGCTTGGCCGAGGTGCCGGGCACGGGCAGGCCGCACATGCCGGTCTTGAGGTTCGGCCAGTGGACGTTGCAGGCGGTGGGGCCGGTCTCGGTCGAGCCGTAGCCGGTGGCGAAGCTGATCTGCTCGCCGACGGTGGCCAGGGCCACGGCCTGGATGCGGTCGCAGACGCTCTGGGCCAGGCCCGCGCCGCCGTACTGCAGCACCCGCACCCGCTCGAAGAAGGTCCGCGCCAGGGCCTCGTCCCGCTCCAGCTCGCCCGCGAACAGGCCCCAGCCGGCGGGGACCATGTTGTGGTAGGTGGTCGCCACCTCGGCCAGGTTGCGCACCGTCTCGCCGAACCGGGCGGGGGTCGGCTGGCCGTGGTCGATGTAGAGGGTCCCGCCCCGGTGCAGCACCATGTGCAGGATGGCCGTGCCGCCCAGGCTGTGGCTCCAGGGCGCGGCGTTGACCACCACCGGCGGCTCGGGATCGTCGTAGCAGGCCTCGATCTGGGCCCCGTTGGCGGCGACGTTGGACTGCAGGCAGATCACCGCCTTGGGCCGGCCGGTCGAGCCGGAGGTGAGCAGCAGCTTGGCGATGTCGTCGGGGTTGGCGACGTCGGCCTGGGCCGGGGCGTCCAGCAGGGCGTCCATCGGGTGGTCGCCCGGCCGCGCGTGGGCCGCCGCGATCACCGGCAGGCCCGCCAGCGCCGGTTGGGCCAGGGCCTGGGCGAACGCCGCCGCGTCGTCGACGAACACCGCCGCCGGCCCGGTCAACTCCACCGCGTGGGCGAGGCGCGCGGGGTCGGCGCCGGGCTGGCCATACTGGGGCGAGACCGGGGCGATCGGCGCACCGATGCGCATGGCGGCGTAGGCGATCAGGGCGTGGTCGATCCCGTTGCGCGCCAGGATCAGCAGCGGCCGGCCGGGCCCGAGGCCCAGCCCCTTCAGCGAGGCCGCCAGCCGGGCCACCTGCTCGCGCGCCTCGGCGTAGCCCAGGCTGCGCCAGCCCTCGCCCGACCGCTCGGCCAGCCAGGGGCGCGTCGGGGCGGCGAGCGCCCAGTGGTCCAGCGAGGCGTTGGTCGTCCACCGCGCGCGCGAGAAGGGCGTCGGGTTGGTCAGCACGATGGTCCCATCGCCGCGCCGCTCGACCTCGAGCCGCCGCGGGGCGTACCTGGGATCGCGAATCCGCGTCGCCGCACCGTCCGCCATGGCCGTCAGTCCCCCGCCAGCGTCTCGAGGAAGCGGACCGGCTCGCCCGTCCCCTCGGCCACCACCTCGTCGTCGCGCATCACCACCTGGCCGCGGATGATGGTGGCGATCGGCCAGCCCTTGGCCTCGAAGCCGTCGAACGGGGTCCAGCCCGAGCGGGTGGCCATGTCCGCGTGCCGGATGGTGCGCCGCGCCTTCAGGTCGACCACCGTCAGGTCGGCGTCGAAGCCCTCGGCCAGCCGCCCCTTGCCGGCGACGCCAAAGATGCGGTTGGGCCCGTGCGAGGTCAGATCGACGAACCGCTCCAGGCTGAGCCGCCCGTCGGCGACGTGGGTCAGCATCACCGGGACCAGGGTCTGGACCCCCGGCATGCCCGAGGGCGAGGCCGGATAGGGCCGGGCCTTCTCCTCGCGGGTGTGGGGGGCGTGGTCCGAGCCCAGGACGTCGGCGACGCCGGTCTCGATGCCGCGCCACAGGCCCGGCTGGTGGCTGGCGTCGCGGATCGGCGGGTTCATCTGGGCGAAGCCCTTCAGCCGCTCATAGGCCTCGGGGCCGACCAGGGTGAGGTGCTGGGGGGTCAGCTCGACGCTGGCCACGTCCTTGTTGCGGGCCAGGAAGTCGATCTCCTCGGCCGTGGTCACGTGCAGCACGTGAATCCGCTTGCCCAGCCGCCGGGCGATGCCGACCAGCCGCCGGGTCGAGGCGATGGCGGTCTCGGCGTCGCGCACCTCCGGGTGGCTGGTCCAGTCGCCGGTGCGGGCCAGCGGCCGGCGCTCGGCCAGGCGGTATTCGTCCTCGGAATGGAAGGTGGCGCGGCGGCGGGTGTGGCGCAGCACCGCCTCCACCCCCTCGTCGTCGGGCACCAGCAGGGTGCCGGTCGAGGCGCCCATGAACACCTTGACCCCGCAGCAGCCCGGCAGCCGCTCCAGCTCGCCCAGGAAGGCCGCGTTCTCGTGCGTGCCGCCGACGTAGAAGGCGTGGTCGCAGTGCATGCGCCCGTGCGCCCGCGCCAGCTTGTCGGCCAGGGCCTCGGCGTCGGTGGTGGTCGGCTCGGTGTTGGGCATCTCGAACACCGCGACCACGCCGCCGAGCACCGCGCCGCGCGAGCCGGTCTCCAGGTCTTCCTTCCACTCCAGGCCCGGCTCGCGGAAGTGGACCTGGCTGTCGATCACGCCCGGCAGCACGGTCAGGCCCGCCGCCTCGAACACCTCGCCCGCGTGGGCCTGGCCCAGGTCGCCGACGGCCGCGATCCGACCCGCGCGCACGCCGACGTCCGCCAGGCCCCGGCCGGCGTGGTTGACCACCTCGCCGCCGCGCACGATCAGGTCGAAGGTCTCAGCCATCATCCCGCTCCGTCTCGGCCAGGGCCCGCTTCGCCGCGCCCAGCACCGTGTCCACCGACAGGTCCAGCATATGGCAGATGGCCTGGTCCAGGTCAGGGTCCAACTTGCGGAAAGCCTCCAGGTCCCGCGGTCCGCGCAGCACGGAGGCCCGGGGGCCCCAGGGCGCCTCGATCCGCTCGTCCGACGGGCCGTACAGCGTCAGGGTCGGCGCGCCGGCCGCCGCGGCCAGCCGGACGGCGGCCGAATCGTTGCCGATGACCAGCCGCGCGCGCTTCAGGCAGGCGTAGGTCGTCAGGGGATCGAGCTGGCCCGGCTCGGCGATGATCCGGTCGCGGGAGACCGCCAGCTTGACCGCCCGTCCCGCCTCGCGGTCGCCAACGTCGCCCAGGATCATCAGCCGTCCGTCCGGCAGCGGCCCGCCCGGCGCCAGCAGCCGCGCGGCCACCGCCGCGAACCGCTCGGCCGGCCAGGCCTTGCCGACCCAGCTCGCCCCCGGGGCGATGGCCAGGATCGGCGCGCGCCCGGCGGTGCGGTCGGCCGCCGCCGCCTCGACCTCCGGACTGGTGAACAGGAAGGGCGCCGGCGGGTCGTCCTCCAGCCGCAGCAGCCGCGCGGCCTGGACCACCTTGTGGATCGGGGCGGACGTGGGCTTGAGCACCGCGCGGCGGCGCCGGCGCAGGAAGCCCGAGACGCCGGTCCCGCGCAGGTCGACGATCAGACCCCACAGCCGGCCACGGGTCTTCAGCCACAGGCGGAACCCGGGCGCGGCGCCGCCCTCCTCCTCGACGATGATCTGCTCCAGCCCCGGGACGTCGGAGAACAGGCGCGCGCTCGCCGCCCCGGCCACGAGGGTGAAACGGGCGTTCGGCACCTCGTCGTGGAGCCGCTTGACCAGGCCCGAGGAGAGCACCGCGTCGCCGAGCCGGGTGCTGGCGACGAACAGAATCGGAAAGGGCTTTTCGGCCATCGGCGACTCTATAGGCCGCCAGAGGCTGGCGCGCGAGCCGACGGGGCGCCACATCTGACGCACCATGACCATTCCGCAACGCTTCGCCCCGCTGGACAGCCGCGCCCTGATCGCCGTTTCGGGCCCCGACTGGCGCGGATTCCTGCAAGGCCTGCTGACCCAGGACGTCGAGACCCTGAGCGCCGGCGAGGCCCGCTTCGCAGCCCTGCTGACGCCCCAGGGCAAGCTATTGTTCGACCTGTTCGTGATCGGACGGGGCGACGGCTGCCTGATCGACGTCGCCGCCGACCGCCGCGCGGCCCTGATCCAGCGCCTGACCCTCTATCGGCTCAGGGCCAAGGTCGAGATCGCGCCACTGGACGAGCCGGTGCTGGCGCTGTGGCCCGCGCCGGCGGGCGATGCGCCCGAGGGCTGGAGCCCAGATCCGCGCCTGCCGGCCCTGGGCCTGCGCGGCTATGGCGTCTGCACCCCATCAGGCGCGATCCAGGCGGACGAGGCGGCCTACGACGCCTGGCGCCTGGGCCTGGGCGCGCCCGACCCCGCCCGCGACGCCCCGTCCGAGACCACCTATCCGATCGAGGCCAACTTCGACCTCCTGGGCGGCATCGACTTCAAGAAGGGCTGTTTCGTCGGCCAGGAGACCACCTCGCGGATGAAGCGGCGCGGGACGATCAAGACCCGCATGCTGCCGATCGCCTTCGACGGCCCGCCGCCCGCCTTCGGCGCCGAGGTCCTGGCCGGGTCGCTGCGCGCCGGCGAGGTGCGCAGCGGCGCCGACGGCCGGGCCATGGCCCTCCTGCGCCTCGACCGGATCGAGGGCGCCGAACTGACCGTCGACGGCCGGCCGGTCAGGGTCGAGCGACCGGGGTACCTGGCCGGCGAGGCCGCGGCCTAGAGCATTTGCCAGTTCGCTTGAACCGGCAAATGCTCATAAAGTCTTATAATTAGACCATTTTCTACGCCGAACCGGTATCCACTTCGGCGGAAAATGGTCTAGACGGCCGCCGCCGTTTCATTTCCGTGGGGCGGGCGCCAGGTCGGTGACCGTGACCACGACGCCGTAAAGCCGCCAGACGCCGTCCTGCGCCTGCCAGGCGATCTCGAAGTTCAAGCGTCTCGCGCCATCGGGCACGAAACCCACGGCGCGCAGCAGTCCCGACGCCTGCCGCTGAGGCGGCAGGGTGAAGACCGGCTCGACCGCCAGGACCGGCGACAGGTCGACGGACTGGCTGCGCAGGCCGGCGAAGGCCTCCGCCAGGCGCGCGTCGGTGTTGGCGCGGAACACCGGCCCGCCCAGGTCGCGCAGGACGGTGTAGTTGCCGGTCTTGTTGGCCTGGTCGAGCGCGGTCAGCGCCGAGCGGACCAGGACCAGCCCCGCCTGGCGGTCCACCGGCGCGGGCGGCCCGCGGCCGGCGGCCCCGGCCGGCCCGGCGCCCTCGGCCAGCAGGGCCACGGCCAGAACCAAGGCCAGAACCACGGCCACCGCCGGCTGGCGGCGCCGGCCGTGATTTCCGAGCACGCGCAACGCTGTCGCTAGAACTCGTAGCCGAAGGCCGCGTTCATGCCTGCGCCGCCGTCCTGGGTGGTGAACGATCCACCCACCTTCAGCGTCCAGGCGCTGTCGAAGCGGTGCGACACGCCGAAGGCCAGC
>JARLIQ010000107.1 GCA_031291645.1 Caulobacteraceae bacterium
CAGCACCACCGCACCCAGCGGCCGCATCAGGAAGCCCGCGCCGAAGGTCGCCAGGGACAGCATCAGCGACACGAACTTGTCGTGGGAGGGAAAGAAGGCGGCGGCGATGTTCGAGGCGTAGTAGCCGAACACCATGAAGTCGTACATCTCAATGAAGTTGCCGCTGCAGACGCGGACGACGTCCATCGGAGAAGGGCGGCGATGCTGATCCAAGGCGAACCTTTCAGGTGGCGAAGGCTTCGGCTGACTGGCGATGTTTTGCCTGTCGAGGTCGGCGAGCAGGCTCGGCCCCGCCCGGATGGCGTGAACGCAGCCTGATTCCGCGGGATTCCAGCCGAGGTTGACGGCGAGGTCCAGTCGCACCGGCGTCCTCTATCACCGGCGGCCCGTCCGGCCGGCCTGACGAACGAAGAGGCGCGCCGCCGGCTGGTTGGGGTCGGGCCCAACGCCTCGTCCGCCACGGACGTCCCGCCTTGGCGCCGCGCTCTGGCCAAGTTCTGGGCGCCGGTCCCTTGGATGTTGGAAGCGGCGATCGTGCTCCAGCTGGCGCTCGGCGAGCGGGTCGAGGCGATGGTGATCGCCGTGGTCCTGGTGCTCAACGCCGCGCTGGGCTTTTTCCAGGAGGGGCGCGCCCAGGCCACGCTCGATGCCCTGAAGTCGCGACTCGCGCTCAACGCCTCGGTGTTGCGCGATGGCGTCTGGCGGACGGTCCCGGTGGCCGAACTGGCGCCGGGCGATGTGGTCAAGTTGTCGCTGGGCGGCGTTGTGGGGGCCGACGTGCGCCTGCTCGACGGCGAGGTGCTGCTCGACCAGTCGACGCTCATCGGGGAATCGCTGCCGATCGAAGCCGGTCCGGGCGTCGACACCTACGCAGGAGCCCTGGTGCGGCGCGGCGAGGCGATCGCGGAAGTCACGGCGACAGGGCCGCGCACCTGCTTCGGGCGGACCGCAGAACTGGTGCGCACCGCCCACGTGGTCAGCGGCCAACAGAAGGCCGTGCTGGGCCTGGTGCGCAACCTCGCGATGTTCAACGGCGTCATCGTGGTGGTTCAGGTGATCTACGCCCTGGCGCTCGGGATGACGCCGACCGAGATCGTGCCGCTCACCTTGACCGCGATACTGGCCGCCATTCCCGTGGCCCTGCCGGCGACCTTCACCCTGGCGAGCGCGCTCGGCGCGCGGGCGCTGGCGGCCGTGACCTTGGTGTTCGGCGGCCAGGCGGTGCTCTACGTCGTGCGTGAGCGGCGGCGGTTGTGGAGTTCGCGGCCGAGCCTCTGGCTGATCGCCTCATCGGTGGCTGACGTCTCGATCGTCGCCCCACGCGCGGCGCTCGAGGGTGGGGCCCCTGCCGGCGGCGATGCCGCTGGCCTTCGTCCTCGACGGCGTAAAGGCCGTGGTGTTCCATCGGTTGCGGATGGTCTAGCTCGGCGCGTCCACCGACCTTGCCTTGGGCGGCCCTACTGCGCCCTGGTCGCCAGTGGCGCGGTGATCGCCACGGGCTGGAGCGTGCTGCCCGCCTGCTCCGTCTCGACGATCTCGGCCGCGGTCTTCGGCCGACCCCAGGGCACCGAGGCCCAGGCCCGCTCGTGGAAATAGTAGAGCACGATCTTGGTCACCGTCTCGGCCGAGGCGATCGAGCCGGCGAAGACGAAGTTGTGCGTCACGAACAGGCTGAGCATGAAGGTGTCCAGGCTGCCGACAAGGCGCCAGCTGATGGCCTTGACCAGCGAACGGGGGTGGGATTCAGGCGCACGGAACAGCATCGCGGAACTATAAGCCCGGGCCCCCGGCGCCGCCTGGCAGATTTTCTATGTTAGCCCATTGAATCGCTGGGGATGACATGAATGTGTTCGGGGCCGGCGCCGGCCCCGAGGCTCCGACGTCAGCCCTGGGCCGGCTTGCGGCCAGACGCCGACCGCAGCGCCGAAGCCTCCCAACCCCCGCCGGTGGCGCGGATCAGCTCGATGCTTGCGGCCAGCCGCCGGGTCTGGATGTCCTGGGCCGATCGACGGGCCTCCAGGGCGGCGGTCTGGGCGACCACCACCTCCAGATAGTTGACTGCGCCCTGCTTGTAGCGGCGCAAGGCCAGGGCCTCGGTGCGGTTGGCGGCCTGGACTGCGGCGTCCTCCTGCTGGGCCTCGGTCGCCAGGTGGTTCTCCCGGGCCAGGGCGTCCTCGACGTCCTGGAACGCGCGCAGCACCGTCGCGCGGTATTGGCCGCCCGCCGCCTCATATCCCGCCTTGGCGGCGGCTTCGGCGGCATGGCGGCGCCCGCCGTCGAACAGGGTCAGCACGGCCGCCGGCCCGATGGTCCAATAGCTGTTGGGCGCGGTCAGCCAGCCCGGGCCGCCGGTGTTCTGGAAGCCGGCCAGGGCCTGCAGGTTGACGTTCGGATAAAAGGCGGCCCGCGCCACGCCGATTTCGGCGTTGGCCGCGAAGGTCCGCCGCTCCGCCGCCGCCACGTCCGGCCGCCGCTCGAGCAGGGTCGAGGGCAGGCCCGCCGGCGGGTTGGGCAGGACGGGCTGCAGCTCGGCCGGCGTCAGCGAGAAGTTCGAGGCCGGCTCGCCGACCAGGCTGGCGATGGCGTGCTCGTAGAGGGCGCGCTGGCCGGCCACGTCCGAGACCTGGGCCTGGGCGCTGTCGAGTTGGGTCTGGGCGCGGCCGACGTCGAGGCCCGACGCGATGCCGATGCTATGCCGGTCCTCGGTCAGCTTGAGCGCGCGGGCGTAGGCCGTCACCGCGTCGTTCAGAAGCCGCGTCTGGTCGTCCAGGCCGCGCAGGCGCACGTAGTCCGCAGCCAGTTCGGCCTGCAGGCTCAAGCGGATGCCGGCGACGTCGGCCTCACTGGCCTGGGCTTCGGCCTTGCCCGCCGCCGCCAGGTTGCGCAGCCGGCCCCAGAAGTCGATCTCGTAGTCGACCTCGCCGCCCAGGGTGTCGGCGGCGTAGAAATCGGGTTGGTTGGAGCCGCGCAGCGGACGGTTGTCCGACTGGCGATTGCGGCTGACGCTGGCGCCCAGGCCGACCCGCGGATAGCTGGAGGCGTTGGCCTCGGCGGCGAAGGCGCGAGCCTGGTCGTAGCGCGCGACCGCCTCGGCCAGGGTCGGGTTGGACGCCTCGATCCGGCTTTCCAGCCCATCCAGCACCGGGTCGTCGTAGATCCGCCACCACCCCGCGCGATCGGCCGCGTCGGACGGCACGGCCTGGGTCCACGGCCCCTGTTCCTTGAAGGTCGCGGGGGTGGCGACCTCCGGCTTCTGGTAAGGCGGGGCCAGCGAGCAGCCGGCGAGGGCGATCGCGGCGGCGGACAGGCCGGCGAGCAGACGGGCGCGCACGATGATCAACCCTCCTGCGGCCCGTTGGCCCGGTGCGAGGAGTCGCCGGCGACGCGCACCAGCTCGCCCTCGGACAGGGAGTCAGGCGGATTGTCGATCACCCGGTCCGCGGGGCTGACGCCGCTGGCGATCTCGACCGAGCTGCCGAGGTCGCGGGCGATCGTGACGTACTTCATCGTCACGCGGTCGTTCGGCCCGACGGTCGCGACCGCCATGCCCTTGCGCCGGAACATCAGGGCGCTGGCCGGCAGGCGGATAACGCCGGCGGTCGGGGGCAGGCCGAAGCTGACCTGGGCGTACTCGCCCGGTTTCAGCGCGCCGGTCGGGTTGTCGGTCTGCAGTTCGACCAGCATGGCGCCGGACTGGTCGCTCACTGCGCCGGTGGTGCGGACCAGGTTGGCCGTGAAGGTCTTGCCCGGATATTCGGGCACGGTCAGCGTCGCGGTCATGCCGGAATGCAGGGCCGCCGAATAGCTCTGCGGCGCCTTCACGTAGATGCGCAGCCGATGGACGTCGGCGACGGTGAACAGGCCCGGATCGTTCGGGGCGCCGGCGGCGATCAGGGCGCCGATGTCGGTCGTGCGGCCGGTGACGACGCCGTCGAACGGCGCGGCGATCCGCTTGAAGGATTCCAGCGCCTGCAGCCGCTGAACCTCCGCCCCCGCGGCGTGGACCAGCGAGGTCTTGGCCTCCAGGTCGCTGGTCTTCTCCTCGGCTTCCTGCTTCGAGACCGCATCGTCGGCCAGGAGGCTCGTCCAGCGCGCGGCGGTGCTCTGGGCCAGCTTCTGGTTGGCGCTGGCCGTGGCCAGGTTGGCGCGGGCCTGCGCCAGTTGCTGGTCCAGCTCGGGCGTGTCGATGTCGGCCAGGATCTGTCCCGCCTTCACCTGGGCGCCGATGTCCTCGTACCAGTGCTTGAGGTAGCCGCTGACCCGGGCGTGGATCTGGGCGTCGTAGAAGGCCTGGACGTTACCGGGCAGCACCAGGGTCTGGACGCCCCCCTCCGACGAGGGGGCGATCACGCCCACGGTCGGAATGGCCTGGGTTTCGGTCCAGGCCTTCAGGTTTTGGCTGGCCACCACACGGGTGACCAGGCCGCCGGCGACGACGAGGGCGGCCACGGCCACGCCGGCGAAGCCGGCGGGCTTCAGCCAGCGCTGCGGCTTGTGCTGCATCACCTCGGGATTATTGGGCATAGGCTTCTCCGAGATCGGGCCCCGCGGCGGGGGTTGGGGCTTTGACGGCTGCTTGGCCGCGGTGCGCGAGGCTGAAGACCACCGGCACGAACATCAGGGTGGCGACGGTGGCGAACACCAGGCCGCCGACGACGGCGCGGCCCAGGGGCGCGTTCTGCTCGCCGCCTTCGCCCAGGCCCAGCGCCATGGGCGCCATGCCGATGATCATGGCCAGCGCCGTCATCAGCACCGGGCGGAAGCGGGTGAAGCCGGCCTCCAGGGCGGCGGTGACCGCATCGCCGGTGTGCTCCAGCCGCTCCCGGGCGAAGCTGACGACCAGGATGGAGTTGGCGGTGGCCACCCCCATGCACATGATGGCGCCGGTCAGGGCGGGGACGGACAGGGTGGTGTGGGTGGCGAACAGCATCCAGACGATGCCGGCCAGGGCCGCCGGCAGGGCGGTGATGATCACGAACGGGTCGACCCAGGACTGGAAGTTGACCACGATCACCAGATAGATCAGCACGACCGCGCCCAGCAGGCCGAACATCAGGCCCGAGAAGGCCGTGTTCATGGTGGTGACCTGACCCCGCAGGGTGACGGTCGAGCCCTTGGGCAGGTCCTTGGCCGTCTGGTTGATCAGCTTCTGGATGTCGTGGGCCACCCCGCCCAGGTCGCGGTCCTGGGTGGTGGCGTAGAGGTCGAACGCCGGCTGGATCGCATAGTGCGAGACGACCGCGTCGGAGTCTTCGCGGGTGATGGTTCCGAGCCCGCCCAGGATCTGCATGTCGCCCGGCTTGCCCGCCGTGATCGGCAGGTTCTCCAGGCCCGACAGGGTGTTGACGTCCTGCTGGGGCGCCTGGGCGACGATCGGATAGGAGACCCCGTTCCTGGGGTTCAGCCAGAAGGCCGGCGCGGTCTGGAAGCTGCCGGCGAGCGAGGTGGTCAGGGTGTTGGTCACGTCGCGTTCGGTCAGGCCCAGTTCGCCGGCCCGCGTGCGGTCCACGGCCACCCGGAACTGCGGATAGTGGCTCGACTGTTCAAGACGGGCGTCGGCGACGCCCGGGATCCGCTGCAGGCGCTGCAGCAGTTCGTCCGCGTAGGCCTCGTCCGCCTGGCGGTCGGGACCGGCGACCTGCAGGTCGATGGGGGCGGGCGAGCCGAAGTTCAGAATCTGGCTGATGATGTCGGACGGCAGGAAGGAGAAGGTCGAGCCGGGGAACAGCTGCGGCAGCCGTTGGCGCAGGGTGCGCACATAGTCCGCCGTCGGCCGGTGCTTTTCGGCCAGGGTGATGTAGATGTCGCCGTCCATCGGCCCGATGCCACCGGTGTTGCTGTAGGCGCGGTTGATGCCGCTGACCGGCAGGCCGATGTTGTCGACGATGGTCTTCAGCTGGTCGGGCGGGATGGTCTGGCGGATGGCCTGCTCGACGTGGTCGAACAGGGCGGCCGTGTCCTCGATCCGGGTGCCGACCGGCGCACGCACGTGCAGGGTCATCGCGCCGGAGTCCACCGACGGGAAGAAGTTCGAACCCAGGAACGGGGCCAGGCCGAACGAGAGGACCACGAAGCCCAGGAAACCGGCGATGAAGACGCCGCGGCGCTCGAGCGCCATGGCCAGCACCGCGCGATAGGCGTTGCGCACCTGGGAGAACCGCTCCTCGAAGGCGTGCTGGAAGCGGACCAGGGGGTAGCGCGAGGCCTTGTGCGGCGCGCCATGCCCGTGGGGTTCCATGATGAACTCGGTGTGGCCCTCATGCTGCTTGAGCAGGTACATGGCCATGGTCGGGACCAGGGTCCGCGACAGCACGAACGAGGCGATCATGGCGAACACCACGGCCTCGGCCATGGGGGTGAAGAGGAAGCCTGCGACGCCCTTCAGCGCGAACATCGGCACGAAGGCGATGCAGATGCAGAGCAGGCTGACGAAGGCCGGCGTCACGATCTGGGCCGCGCCGTCGAGGATGGCGGTCTTGACGTCCTTGCCCTGCTCCAGGTGCCAGTTGACGTTCTCGATGGTTACCGTGGCGTCGTCGACCAGGATGCCCACGGCCAGGGCCAGACCGCCCAGGGTCATGATGTTCAGCGTCTGGCCGAGCGCCGAAAGGGCGATGATCGACGAGAGCACCGCCAGCGGGATGGAGGTGGCGATGATCAGGGTCGAGCGCCAGGAGCCCAGGAACAGCAGGATCATCAGGCTGGTCAGGGCCGCGGCGATCACCCCTTCCTTGATCACCCCCGAGACCGCCGCCTTCACGAACAGCGACTGGTCGTTCAGCAGGGCGACGTGCAGTCCCGGCGGCAGGGTCTCCTGCAGCTTGGGCAACAGGGCCTTGACCCCGCCGACGATCGCCAGGGTCGACGCCGAGCCGCTTTTCAGCACGCTCATCAGCACCGAGCGGCGCCCGTCGACCCGCACCTCGTTGCGCTGGGGCGGGAAGCCGTCCCGCACGTGGGCCACGTCGCGGATGTAGACCGTCGCGCCGTTCACCGTCTTGACCGGCAGGTCGTTCAGCTCCTCGACCGCGTCGGGGCTGTTGTTGAGTTTGATGTTGTATTCGAAGCCGCCGATCTTGGCGGTGCCGGACGGAATGATCTGGTTCTGGGCCGCCAGCGCATTGGCCACGTCTTCGGCCGACAGGCCCTTGGACTGCAGGGCCTGCGGGTCGAGGTCGACCTGGATCTGCCGCTCCTTGCCGCCATAGGGCGAGGGGATGGAGGTGCCGGCGACCGAGGCCAGCGACGGACGGATGAAATTCTGTCCGAGGTCGAACAGCTTCTGCTCGGAGGTCGAGGCGCTGGACAGCGCCAGCTGCAGGATCGGCACGGTCGAAGCGTTGTAGTTCAGGATCAGAGGCGGGGTGATGCCCGGCGGCATCTGCTTGAGCACCGTCTGCGACAGCGAGGTGACCTGGGCGGTCGCGGTGCGGATGTCGACGTTCGGCTGGAAGAAGATCTTCACGATGCCGATGCCCGGCAGCGACTGGCTCTCGATGTGCTCGATGTCGTTGACGCTCGAGCTGAGCTGGCGCTCGTAGTAGTAGATCACCCGGCCCGACATGTCGTCCGGCGGCAGGCCGCGATAGGTCCATACCACCGCGATCACCGGAATCCTGATGTCGGGGAAGATGTCCGTCGGGGTCCGCAGGGCCGCCAGTGGGCCGAAGATCAGGATCAGGATGGCGAGGACGAAGAAGGTGTAGGGCCGCCTCAGGGCGAGCCGAACGATCGCGATCATCGAAACCTCATGCCGATACCTTAAGAGCCCAGAGCCGCCGGACCGGCGGCGAGGTGTCCCCGCGCGCGCCCGGCAGAGGGGGGCTGGGGCAGGCGCGCGCTGGGACGGCGCGGTCTGGGACCGCACTGGCGCGCATATGCCCGCGTGCGTCTAAGGCGGCGGTCCCCGCGAAGATGAAGAAGACTTTAGATTGGCCGCGCCGCTCGGCCGCCCGCCGGCTCGAGGCGGAAACAGTAGCCGTGTCCGCGCACCACGTGCAGCAGCCTCCAGCCGCGGCCGCGCTCCAGCAACGCGCGCAGCCGCGAGATATGGTTGCGCACCAGCTCGGCCCGCGGCTCGGCCTCGTCGCCCCAGACCGCTTCGAGAATGGCTTCGACCGGCACGACCTCGCCGGCCCGCTCGACCAGCAGCGCCAGCAACGCATACTCCCGCCGCGACAGCCTCAGTCGCTCGCCGCCCAGCCGCACCGCGCGCTCGGCGGGCAGCAGCTCGAACGTCTCGGGGCTTTGGGCCGACGACAGCCGCCGGCGGGTCAGGGCTTCCAGCTTGGCGTTGACCTCGGTGAACTGGTAGGGCCGCGCGAACCAGGCGTCGGCGCCGGCCTTGAGAGCGGCGATGCGGGCGGCGGGCGCGTCCTGGCCGGCGAACAGCATCAGCGAGGCCTCGGGGCAGGCTTGGGCGAACCGGCCGGCGTCCGAGGGCGAGGGCGCCGGCGCGTCATAGATCACCAGCTGCCAGCCGCCGAGCCGAGCGACCGCCAGGCCGTCCTCGACGCCGTCCTCCACCTCCACCACATGGCCGAGTTCCTGCACGGCCCGGGTCAGGTAGCGGTCGACGCTGCTCTCGCTGACGTACAGCACCCGCACCTCAGAGCCCCTGGGCGCGGGGGCGTTCGCGCCAGCAGTTGAGCGAGACGCGAAGGCCGGGTTCGGCGTCCGCCAGCACCAGACCGAAGCCGTGCACGCGCATGATCGCCGCCACGATGCTCAGGCCCAGGCCCGAGCCGGGCCGCAACCGGTCGCGGTCGCTGCGGTAGAAGCGCTGCAACACCGCCGTGCGCTCCTCCGGGGCGACGCCCGGGCCGGTGTCGGCCACCTCCAGCCGCGGGCCCTCGGGCGTCTGGTTCAGGCTGATGCGCACCTGGCCGCCGGCCGGGGTGAACTTGATCGCATTGTCCAGCAGGTTGCTGACCGCCTCGAACAGAAGCTCGGGGTCGGCCTCGACCGGCTCCGCGGGGCCGAGATCACCCAACAGTTCCAACGCCTGTTCGCGCGCCAGCGGCAGGTAGAGCTCCTTCATCTGCTCGGCCACCAGGCCCAGGTCGACGGTGGTGAAGCCGGCCAGCCGCTGGCCGCGCTCCAGCTCGCTTACCCGCAGCAACGCGCGGAAGCGCCCAAGCAGGCCATCGGTCTCGGCCACCGCCTGCTCGATCATCGGCAGGTGCGGTTCCGACAGCGAGGTCTGCTGCAGCACCCGGTAGAGCAGGGCCCGAAGCCGGGTCAGCGGCGTGCGCAGGTCGTGCGCCAGGCTGTCGCCCGCGCTCTTGACCTCGCCCACCAGACGCTGAACCTCGTCGAGCATGGCGTTGACCAGGCCCGCCAGCATGTCGAGTTCGTCGTTGCGGGCGGTCACCGGCAGGCGCGCGGCCAGGTCGCCGTCCATGATCTCGCGCGTCGCGGCCCGCACGTCGGCGATCCGGCGCAGCGGCTGGATGCTGAGCGCCGCGCCCAGGATGGCGCCGGCCGCCAGGATGATCCCGCCGCTCCACAGAAGGGCGTGCAGGATGATGCGCCGGATCTCCGCCAACTGGGTCGCGTCGCGGCCGACCACCAGCACCTCGCCCCACGGCAGGCGGACGGCGAGGGCGCGCGCACCGGGCCGGTGGCCGTCGCTGGCCCTCAGCTCACGTGGCGGCCCGCCGATGACCAGGTCGCTCGGCATGGTCTGGATGTTGCCCACGATCCAGGTTCCGTCTGACGAGAACAGGCCGAACAGGCTGATGCGCCGCGCGTCCCTGGCCATGTCCTCCTCGATCCAGCCTGGCAGGGCCGCCGGATCGGCGCTGGCGAAGGACTTGGCTTCGACGCGCAGGATCTGGTCGATCTGGCCGGTCATGTAGCCGGCCGTCTGCCAATAGATGAGCCCGAGCAGGGTGGCGACGCCGACGGCGAACATCGCGCCATAGAACAGGGTCAGGCGGAAGCGGGTCGTCCGCCAGAGGTCACGGATCAGCACGAAGACAATACCCGGAGCCGCGGATGGTGCGGATCAGCGGCTTCTGGCCGGGCCCGTCCACCTTGCGGCGCAACTGGCCGAGATGGACGTCGATCACATTGGTGCCTGGGCTGAAGTAGTGGCCCCACACCGCCTCGAAGATCATGGTCCGGGTCAGGATCTGGCCGGCGTTTCGCATCATGAATTCAAGCAGCTTGAACTCTGTCGGCAGCAGGCGGACCTCCCTGCCGGCGCGCCTGACGGTCCGGCTCATCAGGTCGATCTCCAGGTCCTCGACCCTCAGCCGGGAATCGCGCACCGGGCCGCCGCGGCGGCGCAGCAGCACCTCCAGCCGCGCCGCCACCTCTTCCGAGGCGAACGGCTTGGTCAGGTAGTCGTCGCCGCCGGCGCGCAGCCCCCGCACGCGCTCGTCGACGTCGCTCAGCGCGCTGATCATCAGGACGGGGGTGTCGACGCCGGTGCTGCGCATGACGGTGATGATCGCCAGGCCGTCCAGTCCGGGCAGCATCCGGTCCAGGGTGATGGCGTCGTAGTCGCCGCTGACCGCCCGCACCAGGCCCTCGCGTCCGTCGGCGACCGTATCGACGGTGAAGCCGTGGTTCGTCAGTTCCGCGACGATTTCCTGGGCAGTGGTTTCATCGTCTTCGATCGCGAGCACGCGCGGCATGGCTGACGCCCGAATGGACACCGGCGCAACCTAGGCGCGCCCGCGGGGGATGTATCAGAAAAACTACGGCGCGGGCGAGGCGATCTGGTTTCTGATGATCGAAGGTCCATAATACCCATGCAATCAATGGTAATTATGGGGGTTGAATTGAGCCATTCGATACTCGGTCTGCGCGGCCGGCTTTTCCTGAGCGCGGCGGGCGCGGTCTGGTTGGCGATGGGGCCCGGACAGGCGCTGGCGGCGAGCCCGGACTCGTCGGACGCCGAGGCGCTGCGCGCCCAGGTCGCCGCCCTGACCCAACTCGTGAAGTCCGTGTCGGAACGCGACCAGCAGCAGATCGAGGCCCTGTCGGCCCAGGTGCAGGCGTTGCAGACGCGCCTCAACCAGGAAGAGATCGCGACGACCGACCAGACCGCCCGGCCGCGGGCGGCCCAGAACGCCACGGGTCATTTCACGCTCGAAGGCTCCCAGCGCGCGCCCGAGGCCCAGACCGCCGTACCGCGGGTGGTCCAGAACGCGACCCACCGCTTCGCGATGCAGAGCGCCGACGGGCAGTATTCGATCGGCCTGACAGGCGACATCCAGTTCGACACCGGCGGCGACATCGGCTTTCATCCCGCTTCGAAGGTCGTTGGACCTCAGGCGCTCTCGACCGGCGTCAACGCCCGCCGGGCGCGGATCGGGATCGCCGGAACCGCGGCCGGGGACTGGGGCTACGCCTTCGTCTATGACGCGGGCAATTCGTCCGACCAGACGGCGAAGGGGATCGAGACGGCCCAGATCATCTACGGCGGGCTGAAGGGCGCGGCGTTCGAGATCGGCTACTCCAACACCTATTTCACCCTCGATCAGGCCACCGGCTCGAACGACACCCTGTTCGTCGAGCGGGCCTCGCCCTCGAACATCGCCACCAACCTCAACGCCGGCGACGCGCGCTCCAACGCCGGCGTCCGGTTCTTCGGCGACCGCTACTGGGTCGGCGCCTATGTGACGGGTCCGGCGAGCGGCGACTCGCACACCCTGACCGGCGAGCGGTTCGGCGCCTTCCAACGCGTCGCCGTGCAGGCGCTCAAGGGGCCGGACTACACGCTTCACCTCGGCGTGGGCGTCGACGAACTGCTGCGCGCGCCCAACAGCGGCAATGGAACCGCCTACGCCATCTCGCTCAGCGACCAGCCGGAACTGAGGATCGATCCGACGACCCTGTTGAACACCGGCACGCTCGGCTCGCTGGCCAATCCGGTCACCGGCGCCTACGTCTTCGACGCCGAGACCGCGGCCACCTGGCGGAACCTGTTCTGGCAGGGGGAATACTACCACTACGAGATCGAGCGCCGGGGGCTGTCCACGGCCGCGTTCGACGGGGCCTATGGTCAGGTGAGCTGGACGCTGACCGGAGAGACGCACAGGTACAACCCGCAGGCCGCCTCCTATTTCCGCATCTCGCCGACGCATGCCTTCTCGCTGGCGCACGGCGGATGGGGCGCGTGGGAGCTGGCGGCGCGGGTCAGCTACGTCGACCTGGACAGCAACTTCCGCTCCGGCCACGCCCTGTCGGCCCAGCCGGGGGCGGTCGACGGCGGAATCCAGCGTGGCTATTCGTTCGGCGTGAACTGGTACCCGAACGACCTGATCCGCTTCCTCTTGGATTACGAGCACGTCGACTACGAGAAGGCCAACGGGACGGCCGTGGCCGGCGCGCCGCTGGGCGCGCCCGTCGGCGCCAAGCTCGACTCGATCGCGCTGAGGGCCCAGGTCGCCTACTGAGGCGACCCGCCGGCCTCAGGCCGTCTTGGCCAGGTGGGTCTCGATCGTCCGGACGATGTCCGAGGCGTTGAGGCCGGCGCGCTCATACTGCTTGAACGGATCGTCGTGGTCCTGGAACAGGTCCGGCAGCTTCAGCGTGCGCATGACGAAGCCGGCGCGCATCAGGTCGTTGTTGGCCACGAAGTCCAGCACATGGCTGCCGAAGCCGCCGATCGAGCCTTCCTCGACGGTGATCAGCATGCCGTGGTTGCGCACCAGCCGGCGCACCAGGTCCTCGTCGATCGGCTTGGCGAAGCGGGCGTCGGCGACGGTGCAGGAGACGCCGCGCGTGGCCAGGTGCTCGGCCGCCGACAGGGCGCTCTGCAGCCGCCCGCCCAGGCTGAGGATGGCCACGTCCTTGCCCTCGCGCACCACGCGTCCCTTGCCGATCGGCAAGGGCTGGCCACGCTCCGGCATCGCAACGCCCACGCCTTCGCCGCGCGGATAGCGCAGGGCGATCGGGCCGTCGTCGTGGGCCGCGGCGGTGGCCACCATGTGGACCAGCTCCGCCTCGTCCGACGGCGCCATGACCACCATGTTGGGCAGGCAGCAGAGGTAGGCGAGGTCGAAGGCGCCCGCATGGGTCGCGCCGTCCGCGCCGACCAGGCCCGCCCGGTCGATGGCGAACCGCACCGGCAGGTTCTGGATCGCCACGTCATGCACGACCTGGTCGTAGGCGCGCTGGAGGAAGGTTGAATAGATGGCGCAGAACGGCTTGTAGCCCTCGGTCGCCATGCCGGCGGCGAAGGTCACGCCGTGCTGTTCGGCGATGCCGACGTCGAACATGCGATCGGCGAAGCGCTTCTCGAACAGGTCGAGGCCGGTGCCCGAGGGCATGGCCGCGGTGATCGCCACCACCTTGGGATCCTCGGCGGCTTCCTGGATCAGGGCGTCGGCGAACACGCGGGTGTAGGAGGGCGCCTTGGGCGTCGACTTGGCCTGGGCGCCGGTGGCGACGTCGAACTTCGAGACCGCGTGCAGCTTGTCGGCCGAGTTGGAGGCCGGGTGGTAGCCGTGCCCCTTCTCGGTGATGACGTGCAGCAGGATCGGGCGATCCTCCTCGTCGTCGCGGATGTTCTCCAGGACGGGCAGGAGGTGGTCGAGGTTGTGTCCGTCGATCGGGCCCAGGTAGAGGAAGCCCAGCTCCTCGAACAGCGTCCCGCCGCCCGACACCATGCCGCGCGCATATTCCTCGGCCCGCTTGGCCGGCCCGCGCAGGGCCTTGGGCAGCAGGTCGCCGGCGCGGTGGCGCAGGTCCTGGTAGGTCTTTGACGAGACCAGCCGGGCCAGGTGATGGCTCAGGGCGCCGACGGGCCGGGCGATCGACATGTCGTTGTCGTTCAGGATGACCAGCAGGCGGCTCTTGCGCGCGCCGGCGTTGTTCATCGCCTCATAGGCCATGCCGGCGCTCATCGCCCCGTCGCCGATCACCGCGATGACATGATTGTCGCCACCCGCCAGGTCGCGCGCCACCGCCATGCCGAGGCCGGCGGAGATCGAGGTGGACGAGTGGGCGGCGCCGAAGGGGTCGTATTCGCTCTCGGCGCGGCGGGTGAAGCCCGACAGGCCGCCGCCCTGGCGCAGGGTGGTGATCCGGTCGCGCCGGCCGGTGAGAATCTTGTGCGGATAGGCCTGGTGGCCGACGTCCCAGATCACCCGGTCGCGCGGCGGCTGGAAGACGTAGTGCAGGGCCACGGTCAGTTCGATCACGCCTAGGCCCGCGCCCAGGTGGCCGCCGGTCACCGACACCGCTTCGATCGTCGCGCGCCTCAGTTCGTCGGCCAGCTGGCCCAGTTCCTCGCACGGCAGTTGGCGCAGCTCGCTCGGCAGGCGCACACGGTCCAGCAGCGGTGTCGCAGTCGACATGGATTCTCGCCCCCTCTGGCGTTGGCGTTCAGGTACGCGCCTTCACGAAGGCCTGTCGAGCAGGAAGAAGGGCAGGGCGCGCAGATCATCCGCCGCCGGACCGTATGGCGCCAGGGCCTGCGCCGCTTCGCTCGCGAGGCGGGCAGCTTCCGAGCGCGCCTTGTCCAGTCCGTAGAGCGAGATCAGCGTCGCCTTACCCTGGTCCTGGTCCTTGCCGACGGCCTTGCCCGCCTGTTCGGCGGTGCCGGTCGCGTCGATGATGTCGTCGGCGATCTGGAAGGCGAGGCCGAAGCCGCGGGCGAAGTCGCGCAGGCGCCGTTGGTCGTCGTCGCTCGCTTCGGCGAGGATGGCGCCGGCCTCGCAGGCGAACTCGAACAGGGCGCCGGTCTTCAGGGCCTGCAGCAGGATGACCTCGGCCTCGCCGTAGTCGCGCTCGGGGGCCAGCATGTCGATCATCTGTCCGCCGATCATCCCGGCCGAGCCGCCGGCTTCGGCCAGCTTGGCGACCAGCCGCGCGCGGACCTCGCCGGAGGGATGGGTCTTGGCGTCGGCCAGGATGCCGAAGGCGACGGTCAGGAGCGCGTCGCCGGCGAGGACGGCCGTCGCCTCGTCGAACTGCCGGTGGGCGGTGGGACGTCCGCGGCGCAGGTCGTCGTCATCCATGCACGGCAGGTCGTCGTGGACCAGGGAATAGGTATGCAGCGCCTCGATCGCCGCCGCCACGCGCGCCGCGCGATCCTGCGGAACACCGAACAGGGCGGCGCTCTCGATCGTCAGGAACGGCCTCAGCCGCTTGCCGCCGGCGAAGATGGCGTAGCGCATCGCCTCGGGGACCCGCGCGTGCAGGCCCTCAGGCCGCGGCAGCACCTCGTCGAGCGTGCGATCGACCAGGCCGGCGGCGCGCTTCAGGGCCGCGTTCAGCGAGTCGAATTCGGTCGGGCGAGCCGTCTCGATCCGCGCGGCGTCCGTCATTCCGCCGCCCGCAAGGGCTCGGCCGTGTTGGCCTTCTCGGTTTCGATCTCGTCGGCCCTGGCCTGGACGAGCTGGACGATGTGTTCGATCATCTGGTCGTTGTCCATCTTGTGGTCCGGCTTGCCGGCCAGATAGACCATGCCC
>JARLIQ010000011.1 GCA_031291645.1 Caulobacteraceae bacterium
GCGCTGGCTCTGGCGGCTGAGGACCCTCGCCGGCGGGGCGGCGGTCGACCTGCCCGGCCGGCCCGAACTACTCGACTGGGCCCGAGCCCTCGACGCGCCGATCGAGCCCGCCCCGCCCTCGCTGCGCACCGCCCCGCGCCCCCGGCCGACCCCGCCGGTCGAGCTGCGCCCGGCCGAGCTGCCGGTCACCGGGGTCGAGCGCTGGGTGCGCGACCCCTATTCGGTCTACGCCCAGCGAATCCTCAAGCTGCGTCCCCTGGAGCGGCCGGACGAGCCGGTCGAGGCGCGCATCCGCGGCACCGCCATCCACAAGGCCTTCGAGCGGTTCGCCCGCGAGCACCCGGTGATCGGGCCCGCGTCCGAGGCGGTGTTCGCCGACCTCCTGATCGAGGAGCTGGCCGCCGCCGGCATGCCCGCCGCCCGCCTGACCCGCGAGCGGGCCCTGGCCCGCAACGCCGCGCCCTGGGTGGTCGATTTCGAGCGCCGCCGGCGCGACGGCGCGCAGCTGGTGATCGAACAGCAGGGCCGCTACGCCTTCCGCACGGCCCGGGGCGACTTCACCCTGACCGCCAAGGCCGACCGGATCGAGCTGCGCGCCGACGGGGCCGACATCCTGGACTTCAAGACCGGCATGCCGCCGTCCCGGCCCCAGGTCGAAAGCGGCCTCTCGCCCCAGCTCACCCTGACCGCCGCCATCCTGTGGCGCGGCGGCTTTCCCGACCTCGGCGAGGTGCGGCCGCGCGACCTGGTCTATGTGCGGGTCAGCGGCGGGCGCCAGCCGGGCCAGGAGCTGGTCCGCGGCGCGGGCGCCGAAAGCCTGGTCCTGGCGCAGGAGGCGCTGGAGGGGCTGAAGCGCCGCGCGGCGGCGTTCGAGGACCGCGCCACCCCCTACGTCTCCTGGGCCGCCCCCCAGTTCATCGGCCAGTTCGAAGGCGACTACGACCACCTGGCCCGCCTGTGGGAATGGCATGTCATCGGCGAAGGCGAAGCCGAGGGAGGCGGGGAGTGACGGGCTGTCGGTCCTTCCCCCTGTCCCTTCTCCCCTTGTGGGAGAAGGAGGGGCCCATGGCGAAGGCATGGGAGGATGAGGGGTCGCAGGGCGCATTCAGTCCTCGCGCTCTCGGCGACCTGTTCAGACCTGAAGATAGGCCCGCGGCGGTGCGACCCCTCATCCTCCCCCGCCCTGCGGGCGCGGGCCCCTCCTTCTCCCACAAGGGGAGAAGGGTCTGGCGGCCGGCCTGCGCCAGGTGTTCGCCTCTTCTCCCGCAAAGCGGCAGACGACCGTCGGGTGGGGCCCCATGACCCGCCCGTTCGATCCCCAGGTCGCCGCCTCCGACCCCGTGCGCTCGGTGTTCGTCACCGCCAACGCCGGCTCGGGCAAGACCTCGACCCTGGTCAAGCGGGTCGCGCGGCTGCTGCTGCGCGGGGCGGCGCCCGAGACCATCCTGTGCGTGACCTACACCAAGGCCGCCGCCGCCGAGATGCAGCGGCGGCTGTTCGACGAGCTGGGCGGCTGGGCGGTGATGGCCGACGCGCCGCTGGCGGCCAAGCTGGCCGACCTCGACGAGCGGCCGGACGACCTCTCGGCCGCCCGCGCCCTCTTCGCCCGCGCCCTGGAGACGCCCGGCGGCCTGAAGATTCAGACCATCCACGCCTTCTGCGAAAAGCTGCTCCGCCGCTTCCCGCTCGAGGCCGGGGTCTCGCCCGGCTTCAGCGTGCTGGAGGACGCGGCCGCGCGCGAGATCTCGGCCAGGGCGCGGGACGACGTCGCCCACCTCGCCCTGATGAACGAGGCCGGGCCGATCGACCGGGCCTACGCCCACTTCTCGGTCCAGCTCGACTGGAACAGCTTCAACGCCATGTTCGCGACCTTCGAGGCCCGGCGGGCGGGGATCGCGGCCTATGTCGCGGCCTGCGACGGCGCCTACGCCGCCGACGTCTGGGCCCGCTGCGGCTTTGCGGCGCCCACGCCGGTCGAGGCGATCGAGGCCGAGGCCCTGGCCGGGCTCGACTGGGTCGGCTGGCGCGCCGCCACCGAGGCCCTGGCCCTGGGCAGCGCCGCCACCGACCAGCCGCTCGGCGCGGCCATGCGCGCGCTGGGCGAGGACAGCGCCTTCGCCGAGGTCTGGGGCCTGTTCTGCACCCAGGCCGGCAAGCCGCGGGCCAAGATGGCGACCAACGCCGTCGACGCCGCCGCCAAGGCCTGGCTGGCCGAGCAGCAGGCGCGCCTTGGTGAGGCGGCCGAACGGATCAAGGCCGCGCGGGTCGCCCAGGACACCGTCCACGTCCTGAACCTCGCCCTGACCTACGCCGAGCTCTACGAGGGGGCCAAGACGGCCGGCGGCGGGCTCGACTTCGGCGACCTGATCGCCCGCACCCACGCGCTTTTGACCGTCAAGGCCGACGCCGCCTGGGTGCTCTACAAGCTGGACGGCGGGATCGAGCACGTGCTGCTGGACGAGGCCCAGGACACCGCGCCCGACCAGTGGGACATATTGCACGCCCTGACCGAGGAGTTCTTCGCCGGCGGCGCGACGCGCCCGGTCGACGAGCGCACGGTCTTCGCCGTCGGCGACGAGAAGCAGTCGATCTATTCCTTCCAGGGCGCCGCGCCCGAGCGGTTCGTGGCCGAGGCCGGCGCCTTCCGCGCCCTGATCGAGGGCGTCGGTCGGCCGTTCGACGCGGTGCCGCTGCTGGAAAGCTGGCGCTCGACGCCGGAGGTGCTGGACTTCGTCGACGCGGTGTTCGCCGACGACGACGCCCGCGCGGGCCTCCGGCCCGCCGCCGACGATACGCCCGTCGTCCACGTCGCGCGCCGCGACGCCGGCTTCGGCGCCGTCGACTTCTGGCCGCTGGAAGAGGGCGAGCCCAGCCCGGAGGTCGATCCCTGGGCGCCGGTCGACCTCGATCCGCCGGAAAGCGCCACCAAGAAGCTCGCCAGGCGAATCGCCCGCTGGGTCCGCGCGGTGGTCGCCCGGCGCGAGGCGGTGTTCGACCGCGAGGCCAGGGCCTGGCGGCCGGCGCGGTTCGGCGACGTGCTGATCCTGGTGCGCCGCCGCAACGCCCTGTTCCACGAGATCATCCGCGCGCTCAAGCGCGAGGGCGTGGCGGTGGGCGGCGCCGACCGGCTGACCCTGTCCGACCACGTGGTGTTCGACGACCTGATGGCGCTCGGCCGCTTCGCCCGCTTTGCGTCCGACGACCTGACCCTGGCCGGCCTGCTGCGCAGCCCGTTCTGCGACATCGACGAGGAGGGGCTGTTCGACCTGGCCCACGACCGCGCCGGCGCCCTTTGGCCGACGCTCGTGCGCCGCGCCGACGAGCGGCCGGAATGGACCGAGGCGCGGGCCTTCCTGGGCTGGGCGATCGAGGCCGGCCAGGGCCGCCCGCCGTTCGACTTCTACGCCCGGGTGCTGAGCCGGCTGGACGGCGCCGGCCGCTCAATGCGCGCGCGCCTGCTGACCCGGCTGGGGCGCGAGGCCGAGGACGCGCTCGACGCCTTCCTGGGCGAGGCCCTGGCGGCCGAACAGCGCGGCGTGCGCGACCTCGAACGGTTCCTGGCCCAGATGGCGGCCAGCGAGATCGAGGTCAAACGCGAGCAGGAGGACCGGCCGGGGCCGGCCGGCGGCGAGGTGCGGGTGATGACCGCCCACGGCGCCAAGGGGCTGGAGGCGCCGATCGTCATCCTGCCCGACACCACCACCCGCGCCACCGCCCAGGGCGGCCCGCTGCTGAGCGCCGAGGGCGGCGGGTTCCTCTGGGCGCCGCGCAAGGCCGACGACTGCCCGGCCTCGGGCGCGGCGCGCGCCCGGCGGGACCTGGCCGGCGCGCACGAGAGCCTGCGCCTGCTCTACGTCGCCCTGACCCGGGCCCGCGACCGGCTGGTGGTCTGCGGGGTGCGCACGCGCGACGCCAGCTACGCCGGCAGCTGGCACGAGGTCGCCAGCCGCGCCCTCGCCCGGCCCGAGGTCGAGGCGGGCCTGCGCCTCGTGGCCGAGGGCGACATCCAGTTCACCCGCTTCGGCTTCGACCCGCGCGTGGTCGCAGCGGCCGCGCCGGCGGTCGTCGCGGGCGCGCCCCTGCCGGACTGGGCCCGGCGGTTCGCCCCGGCCGAGCCGGCGGCGCTGCGCTACGCCTCGCCCTCGACCCTGGCCGAGTCCGAGCGGGGGCCAGCGCCCTCGCCCCTGGCCGAGCGCCAGGGCCTGGGCCGCTATCGCCGCGGCCTGATCGTCCACCGGCTGCTGCAGCTGCTGCCCGACCTGGCGCCCGCCGCCCGCCGCGAGGCCGCCGTCGCCCTCTTGGCGCGCGAGCCGGACCTGACCGACGCCCAGCGGGCCGAGATGGCGGCCGCAGCCCTTGCGGTGCTGGAGGACGCGCGCTTTGCGGCCGTCTTCGGGCCCGGCTCGCGCGCCGAGGCGGCGGTGGCGGGGGCGGCCTCGGGCCTGCCGGCGGGCCTCGCCGTCTCGGGCCGCGTCGACCGGCTGCTGGTCCGGCCCGACCGGGTGCTGGTGGTCGACTTCAAGACCAACCGGCCCGCGCCCGACCGCATCGAGGACGCCGATCCGGCCTATCTGACCCAGATGGCGGTCTACGCCGCGGTGCTGGCCGAAGTCTTCCCGGGCCGGCGGATCGAGGCCGCCCTGGTCTGGACCGACGGACCCAGGCTGATGCCGGTGCCAGAAAACATCGTAGCCGCCACCCTGGCCCGGTTGCGCGCCGAGAGTTGATCCGGCTGGCGGCCCCTCCTAGATTCCTCGATTGAATGCGCGGGCTGATCCCGCGCCAGGGAGATTTTCGTCCATGAGCACCGTGAAGGTTACCGACGAATCCTTCGAACGCGACGTCCTGCAGGCCGACCGGCCGGTTCTGGTCGACTTCTGGGCGGAATGGTGCGGCCCGTGCAAGCAGATCGCCCCCGCGCTCGAACAGATCGCCGAGGAACTGGCCGACCAGGTCACCGTCGCCAAGCTGAACATCGAGGAAAGCCCGACCACGCCGTCGCGTTACGGTGTGCGCGGCATCCCGACCATGATGCTGTTCCGCGGCGGCCAGATGGCGTCGATGAAGGTCGGCGCCATGCCCAAGCAGAAGATACTGGAGTGGCTCGGCGAGACCGGCGTCCAGGCCGCGACGGCGTAAGCTATTTTCTCCCGCCCATCCCCGCGAAGGCGGGGTGGGCGCGCTACCCCATGGCTCCGGCCGGGTGCTGCAGCACGCCCAGCAGCTGGATGCGGAAGATCAGCACGCTGTTGGCCGGGATCGGGCCCTTGTCCTCGTCGCCATAGCCGAGCGAGGGCGGCACCCACAGGATCCACTCGTCGCCCGGCCGCATGAGCTGCAGCGCCTCGACCCAGCCCTGCACCAGGCCCTCCAGCGGGAAGTCCGCCGGCTCGCCGCGCTCGAACGAGGAGTCGAACACCTTGCCCGAGACCAGCTTGCCTTCGTAGTTGACCTTGACCTCGTCCGAGAGGCGCGGGTGCGGGCCGCCGGCGGGGCCCGAGGTCACGATCCTGTATTCCAGGCCCGACGGCAGGGTGACCACGCCGGGCTGCTTGGCGTTGGCGGCCATGAAGGCCTGGGCGGCCTTGACGTCCGCGGCCTCGGCGGCGGCGGGCTTGCGGCCGCTGCAGGCGGCGAGGGCCAGGGCGAGGCCGATGGCGAGGATCAGGCGCATGGAACGTCCTTCTGGCGCAGGAGCAGGCATGGCGGCTCAGGCCGTGCGCGGGGGATAGCCGCGCTCGCGCAGGGCCTCGATGATCTCGTCGGTGTGCCTGGCGTCGCGGGTCTCGATCATGATGTCGAACTCCGCGCCCTTGGCCGGCACGTCGAGCGCCAGGCGGTTGTGCGCCACCTCGATGATGTTGGCGCCCATCGCGCCGATCACCGCCGAGACCGTGGCCAGCAGGCCCGGCCGGTCGTCGCCGACGATCTTCAGCGACACCAGCCGGTTCTCGCGCACCAGTTCGCGCTGCAGCACCGAGGCCAGCAGGCGCGGGTCGATGTTGCCGCCGGTGATGATCAGCCCGACCTTCCTGCCCTCGAAGGTCTCGCGGTGGGACAGGACGGCCGCCAGGGCCGCCGCGCCGGCGCCCTCGGCCACGGTCTTCTCGACGTTGCAGTAGAGGGCGACGCCCCGCTCGAAGTAGGGTTCCTCGACCAGCAGCACCTGTTCGACCAGGGGCCTGGCGATGGCGAAGGTCAGGTCGCCCACCTGCTTGACCTGGATGCCCTCGGCGATGGTCTGGCCGCCGGGCACGGAATTGTGCCCCTGGAGGCGGCCGGTGAACGAGGGGAAGCTGGCCGGCTCGACCCCGATGATGCGGATGTCGGGCTTGATGTGCTTGGCCGCCGTGGCGACGCCCGCGATCAGCCCGCCGCCGCCGATCGGCACCGGCAGGATCTCCAGGTCGGGGGCGTCCTGCAGCATCTCCAGCGCGATGGTGCCCTGGCCGGCCATCACGTCCACGTCGTTGAACGGGTGCACGAAGATCAGGTTGCGCTCGTCGTGCAGGCGAAGGGCGGTGGAATAGGCGTCCTCGTAGCCGTCGCCGTCCAGCACCACCTCGGCGCCGAAGTCGCGGGTCTGCTGCACCTTCACGAACGGGGTGCTGCGCGGCATGACGATGGTCACCGGAACCCCCAGCCGCTGGGCGTGGTAGGCCAGGCCCTGGGAGTGGTTGCCGGCCGAAGCGGCGATGACCCCGCGCCGCCGCTCGTCGGCGGTCAGCATCAAGAGCTTGTTCAGCGCGCCGCGCTCCTTGTAGGCGGCGGTGAACTGCAGGTTCTCGAACTTGACCCAGATCTCGGCCCCGGTGATCTGCGACAGGGTCTTGGAATGGCGGCAGGGGGTGCGTTCGATGTGGCCCTTCAGCCGCTCTGCGGCGGCCTCGATCTGGGCGAAGGTCAGGGTCATTGAGCAGGGAACCGGAAATCTGAGGGCCGGGCGGCCCCCCGGGGAAAGGCGCGGCAAACTAGAGCGGGTTGAGGAAGAGTGCGAAGCGGTTTTCCGCCCGCAACCCGCTCCAACTCATCGTGATCTAAAGCGCGGCCGCCGTCACCGCAATCCGCGCCACAGGTCCAGACGTCGCATGGCCTTGGCCGGAAACTGCGAGACCGGGCCCAGCGGCAGGCGCTCGGCGGCCGCGCAGACCCCGTACTGGGCCTGGCGCAGCAGGGTGGCGGGCGAGAGCCGGCCGACGAAGCCATGGGCCACGGGCCGGCGCACATTGGCCAGCTGCCGCTTGAACCGGTAGTCCCCGGCCCCGAGGTCGAGCGCGCGGTAGCCCGCGCCCTCCATCCACTTGAGGATGTCCTGAAATAGCAGCAGGCCCGGCGAATAGCGCTCGAATTCCTCGTCGTGGGCGATGATCCAGGCGTGGATGGTGTGGCGGCCCAGCAGGTTGAACTGGGCCGCCGCCAGCTTGTCCCCCACGTGCAGGGTGAAGAGGCCGCCGCCGAAACCCTCGGCCCGCGACTGGAACAGGGCGCAGAGCAGCTCCACCGTCCAGGGGACGGCGAAGAGGTCGGTCTGGCCGGTGGCGCGGTATTGCCGGCTCTTCCAGGCCAGGAGCTGGTCGAGCGCCTCGGAACAGCCCTGGTGCGCGGTGAACCGCACCGGGCCGGCCTCGCGCTCGATCTTGCGGCGGCGCTTGTCGATGTCCTTGATCACGCCCGACCCGGCCGCGCGCCGGCCGGCGGCGTAGGCGGCGTAGCCGTCCGGCAGCTCGATCACGAACGACGGGTTGGTCCCGCGCACATAGGGGGCGAACGCGGTCTGGTCGATCAGCATGTGCGAGAAGTCGAGCCGGTCGACGCCCAGCGCCTGCGCCAGCCGCCGCGGGTCGATCATCACCCAGGGCTCGGCGACCAGCGCCTGGTAGTCGTTCATCGGCGCGCCGGCGGGCATGGCCACCGCGCCCGCCACCCGCACCGGGAAAAAGCCGACCGCCCGGCCGGCCTCGCGCAGCACCGCCACGCGCACGCCGCCGTCGCGCGGCTGGCGCTGTTCGGCCGCCAGGGCCCAGCCCGGCGACAGGAACGGGCTGTCCCAGGCCGGTTGGGCGGCCTGCAGCGCGGACCAGCGTGCGAGCTCGTCGGCGCTGAGCGCGCTCGGGGGAACGACGTCGATCTTCAAAAGGACGGGCCTGTGCTGCGACGGCCGCGATCCTATAGCCCGGAAGTTTCGCCAAGGTTAGCCGGCGGATTGTTGCGACCCTAGGCTGCGAAACGCGGCTCGGGTCCCACATAGCGCGACTGGGGCCGGATCAGCCGCCCGCCGGCCAGCTGTTCGCGGGCGTGGGCGATCCATCCCGCCACCCGGCCCATGCCGAAGACGCAGGTGAAGGCGTCGGGCGGGAAGGCCAGGGCCTCGAGCAGCAGGGCGGTGTAGAATTCGACGTTGGTCTGCAGCGAACGGTCCGGCTTGCGGGCCTTCAGGATCTGCAGCGCCGCGTCCTCCACCGCCTCGGCGAAGGCCAGGCGGCCGGGCAGGACGTTCGAGCCCTGGCCCAGCGCCGTCACCGCCCGCTTCAGCGCGTCGGCCCTGGGGTCGCGCACCCGGTAGACCCGGTGGCCGAAACCCATCAGCCGGTCGCCGCGGTCCAGCGCCGCCTCCAGCCAGGCGCGGGCGTTCCCGGGCTGGCCGATGGCGTCCAGCATCTCGATCACCGGCCCGGGCGCGCCGCCGTGCAGCGGCCCCTTCAGCGCGCTGATCCCGGCCAGCACCGCCGAGGTCAGGCCGGCGCGGGTCGAGGCGACCACCCGCGCGGCGAAGGTCGAGGCGTTGAGGCCGTGGTCGCAGACAGTGACCAGATAGGCGTCCAGGCCGGCCGTCTCGGCGGCGGTGGGCGCGGCGCCCTTGATCATCCGCAGGGCGTCGGCGGCGTGGCCGAGGCCGGGATCGGGCGCGATGGGCGCCAGCCCCTTGCCGGCGCGCGAGACCGCGGCGGTGAAGACGGCCGGCGCGGCGACCAGGCGCAGGGCGACGGCCAGGTCGTCGCCGTCGGGCAGCCGCGCCATCAGCGCGCGCACCGCCTCGATGGTCGAAAGCCGCCTCAGGTCGGCGTCGAGCGCGGCCACGTGGCCGAACACCTCGGCCCGGGCGCGGCCGATGGCGGCGGTCAGGGCGGGCTCGGCCGGCAGGTCGGTGAAGAAGCCGTCGAACAACAGGCGCACCACCGCCTCGTAGGTCGTGTGGCCGGACAGCTGGTCCAGCGAGCGGCCGCGGATCACCAGGCGCCCGGCCGCCCCGTCGACTTCCGACAGCACCGTGTCGGCCGCGATCACCCCTTCGAGCCCATCGGACATGGCTTGCTCCTTCGCCGATTGATGGCTGTTCAATGATGATCGGGTGGATTACCGTCAATCTTGATCAACTGAATCAATATTTGCTCATGGCCGACTGGCTCACCGCGAACGAAGCGATCGAACGGCTGGGGGTGCGGGCCCAGACCCTCTACGCCTACGTCAGCCGGGGACGGATCGAGGCCCGGACGGACGCCGAGGACCCGCGCAGGAGCCTCTATAGCGCCGAGGACGTCGCCCGGCTGCGGCAGCGCAAGGCCCGGGGCCGCAAGGCGTCGCTGGTGGCCGAGGACGCCATCGCCTGGGGCGAGCCGGTGATGGCCTCGGCCATCACCACCATCCGCGACGGCCGGCTCTATTACCGGGGGCGCGACGCCACGGCGCTGGCCGAGGGCTGGACCCTGGAGAGCGTGGCGCGGCTGCTGCGCGGCGGACACGGCGCGGCCCTGAAGCGGCGCCCGGCGGCGAGCCACCCCGCCTCGGCCAGCCCGCGGGCGCGGGCCTTCCTGATGCTGGCGGCGCGGGCGGCGGGCGACGCCCCGGCGCTGGCCGA
>JARLIQ010000108.1 GCA_031291645.1 Caulobacteraceae bacterium
CGCGCGATCGCCGGCAGGCCGATGATCGCCGGATCGGCGAACAGGTTGAACAGGAACGGCCTTACGGCCTCAGGATTGTCCGGGCCGCCGAGGTTGAACAGAACGACGGCGATCCGGCTCATCCAGCCCTCCAGCCCGTCACCCGGCCCAGCACCTGTTCCACGTGGGCGATCGGGGTGTCCGGCAGGATGCCGTGCCCGAGGTTGAACACGTAGGGACCGTGCCCCCACTGTTCGAGCAGTTGCTCGACCCGCCGGTCGAGCCCCGCGCCGCCGGCGCGCAGCAGCAGCGGATCGAGCGCGCCCTGGATCGGCAGGCGCTGCTGCAGCCTCTGGCCCAAGCCGGCAGGGGCCGAGACGTCGAGCGCCACCGCATCCACCCCCGCGGCCGCCGCATAGCCCTCGACCAGGGCGCCGGCCCCGCGCGGGAAGCCGATCACCGGGGCGGTGACCCCCGCCTCGCGCAGCCTGGCCACGATGGCGGCGTGCGGCCGGGTCACCAGCCGGTCGAACAGGTCCTCGGGCAGGTTCTCGGCCCAGGATTCGAACAGCTTCAGCACCTGGGCGCCCGCCCGGGCCTGCATGACCAGGTAGCGCGCCGTCGCCTCGACCAGCACCTCGATCAGCCCGTCCAGGGCCTCGGGATGCTGATAGGCGTAGGTCCGCGCCCCGCTGCGGTCGCTGGATCCGCCCTCGATCATGTAGGTGGCCACGGTCCAGGGTGCGCCGGCGAAGCCGATCAGCGCCCGCTCCGGCTCCAGCACCGCGCGGACCCGCGACAGGGTTTCTCCGACGGCTGACAATCGCCCGGTGGAGGCCTCGACCTCGCCCTGCAGGCGTTCGAGTTCCGGCAAGGGCCCAAGCTTGGGCCCCTCGCCAACCTCGAACCACACCGCCTGGCCCAGCGCCCGGGGGATCAGCAGGATGTCGGCGAAGACGATGGCCGCGTCGAAGGGAAAGCGGCGCATCGGCTGCAACGTCGCCTCGGCCGCCATCTCGGGATCGAGGCAGAAGGCGATGAAGTCGGACGCGCGGGACCTGAGCTCGCGGTACTCCGGCAGGTAGCGTCCCGCCTGTCGCATGAACCACACCGGCGGCCGCGGCTGGGCCTCACCCTTCAGGGTTCTCAGCATGACAGGAACGTTTTGGTAATCGGGAGCGTTCATGAAGGCCGTTAAATCCTCTCCCTGCGCCGGGCTCAAGCCCGCCTGCCCGCCCTATTACTTAATGAAGAGTTAAATAGGTTTGAGGAGGAGGTAGAACGGGGGCAGACCGGGGACAACCCGGATCGGCCCGATCCGTCCCCCGCTCGCCAGCCGTTTTCCCGCCCGCCCTCAACAGGGCGCCGTCGGCGTTGTGGACGGTGTTGAGAACCCGCCAACCGGCGAAACTCGTTAATCAATCCTTAACGCGCCGACGGTGCACGACCGCAGTCGTCCACCATCTTGTCTCGCGCCGCCCCGGATGGCCGTCCGCCGCCGTCCACCGCGGCGGCGAACTGGGGACGGACGACCAGAAAAGAAGGCTGTAATCCCAAGGCCGCTTGGCAAAACCTCGCCGAGCCGCTTTTCTCCCCCGCGAGCGCCCCGCTTTAGGTCCGCCGTTAACGTTTCGTTAACGGGATCTCCACAGCCGGGCGAAGGGACACGACGCCCGCCGATGTCGACCACCGCGCGTTTCGCCACCTACTTCCATATCCACCTCGTCTCGGATTCCACCGGCGAGACGCTGAACGCCATGGCCCGAGCGGTCTGCGCGCGCTTCGACGACGTGCTGCCGATCGAACACATCTATTCCCTGGTCCGCTCGCCCCGGCAGCTCGAGCGGGTGCTGCGCGAGGTCGAGGGCTCGCCCGGCGTGGTGCTGCACACCATCGTCGACAAGGACCTGCGGGCCGAGCTGGAACGCGGCTGCCGCGAGCTGGAGATGCCGTGCGTCGCCGCGCTGGACCCCATGGTGGCGGCCCTGGCCCGCTATCTCGGGGCGTCGATCTCGACGCGCGTCGGGGCCCAGCACGCGCTGGACAACGACTATTTCAACCGCATGGATGCGCTCAGCTACGCGATCAACCATGACGATGGCCAGGGGACGCAGGATCTGGAATCGGCCGACGTGGTGCTGGTCGGCGTCAGCCGGACCTCCAAGACCCCGACCTCGATCTACCTCGCCCACCGCGGCATCCGCGCGGCCAACGTTCCGCTGGTCCCCGGCGCGGAGCCGCCGAGCCAGCTGTTCAGCCTCAAGCGCGCCGTGGTGGTGGGGTTGACCCTTTCGCCCGACCGGCTGATCCAGATCCGCCGCAATCGGCTGTTGAACCTGCGCGAGAACCGCGAAAGCGACTACATCGAACTGGAATCGGTGCGCGAGGAGATCGTCCGCGCCCGCCGGCTGTTCGAGCGGCACGGTTGGCCGGTGATCGACGTGACCCGCCGCTCGGTCGAGGAGACCGCCGCCGCCATCGTCAACGTGATGACCGCGGGCCGCGGCCAGATCGAGGTCCTGTCTTGACCCAGGTGATCCTGGCTTCGACCAGCGCCGTCCGCCGCGAACTGCTGGCGGGCGCCGGCCTCGCCTTCACCGCGGTGGGGTCGGGGGTGGACGAGGAGGCGGTCAAGGCGCGCATGCTGGCCGACGGCGCCCGGCCCAGGGCGATCGCCGAGGCCCTGGCCGCGATCAAGGCCGAGCAGGTCTCGCGCGATTTCGACGGCCTGGTGATCGGCGCCGACCAGACGCTGGACCTGGACGGGACGCTGTTCGACAAGGTCGTGGACATCGAGGCCGCCCGCGAGCGCCTGCTCCGCCTGCGCGGCCGCACCCACCAGCTGCACGCCGGCGTGGCGGTCGCCCAGGCCGGGGCCGTGGTCTGGATGCAGACCGTCAGCGCCAGCCTGACCGTCCGGGCCTTCTCCGACGGCTTCCTCGATACCTATCTGGCGCGCAACGGCGAGGCGGCGCTGACCTCGGTCGGCTGCTACCACCTGGAGGGCGAGGGCGTGCAATTGTTCGAGAAGGTCGAGGGCGACTATTTCGCCATCCTGGGCCTTCCGCTGCAGGGCCTTCTGGACCTGTTCCGCGCGCGGGGGGTGCTGGCGGCATGAGCCGGATCACCGGAGCGACCGCGGTGGCCGGCGTCGTGGGCCGGCCGGTCCGCCATTCGATGAGCCCGATCCTGCACAACGCCTGGCTGGCGGCCACCGGGATCGACGGGGTCTATGTGCCGTTCAGCCCGACGGCCGAGGGTTTTCCGGCCCTGGTCGCGGGATTGCGCGGGGCCAGCGTCAGGGGCCTGAACGTGACCTTGCCGTTCAAGGAGGCGGCGCTGGCCGCCGCCGACCGGGCCAGCGAACGCGCCCTGCGGGCCGGCGCGGCCAATGTGCTGGTGTTCGAGGCGGACGGAACGGTCCGCGCCGACAACACCGACGGCGAGGGGATGATCGGCGCCTTCGCCGCCCAGGCGCCGGGCCATGACTTGGCCGCGGCCCCGGTGGTGGTGCTGGGTGCGGGCGGCGCGGGCCGCGGCGCGGTGGGGGCCCTGCTGGACGCCGGCGCGCCCGAGGTGCGGCTGGTCAACCGCACCCTGGCCAAGGCCGAGGCGATCAAAGACCGCCTGGGCGGACCCATCCGGGTCTTCGGTTGGGACGCGGTCGCCGAGGCGACGTCGGGCGCCGGGGCGCTGGTCAACGCGACGGCCCTCGGCCTGGAGGGCCGCGATCCGCCGCTCGCCGCGCTCGAAGGTCTGCCGCCGGGCGCGGTGGTGATGGACATGGTCTACAAGCCCCTGCGCACGGCCCTGCTCGCGCAAGCGGCGGCGGCGGGGCATCCGACGGTCGATGGGCTGGAGATGCTGATCCGCCAGGCCGTCCCCTCGTTCGAGGCCTTCTTCGGCCAGGCCCCGCCGGCCTCGGTCGACGTGCGGGCCCTGGCCCTGGCGGCGCTCGGCGAAGCGGCGAAGGAGACCGTGCGATGATCACCGTGGGCCTGACCGGGTCGATCGGCATGGGCAAGTCGACCACCGCGGCCATGTTCGCCGAGGCGGGCGTGCCGGTCTACGACGCCGACGCCGAGGTGGCGGCCCTCTACGCCAAGGGCGGCGGGGCGGTGGCGCCGCTGGAGGCGGCCTTCCCCGGCGTGGTCAAGGACGGGGCGGTGGACCGCGAGGCCCTGCGCCAGCGGGTGCTGGGCGATCCCGAGGCGATCCAGCGGCTCAACCGCGTCGTCCACCCCCTGCTCGGCGCCAGCCGCGAGGCCTTCTTCAAGCGCGCGCGTGAGCGCGGCGCCGACATGGTGGTGCTGGACATCCCCCTCCTGTTCGAGACCGGCGGCGAGGGGCGGATGGACGCGGTGGTCGTCGTCTCCGCGCCCGCCGAGGTCCAGCGCGAGCGGGTGCTGGCTCGGCCCGGCTGGACCGCCGAGCGGCTGGACGCGATCCTGGCCCAGCAGCTGCACGACAGCGAAAAGCGCGCCCGCGCCCACTTCGTCATCGACACCGGCCGCGGCCTCGACGCCGCCCGCGAACAGGTGCGCGAGGTGATCGCGACGCTCCGCGCCCGCGGCGCGCCCGCGCTTGAAGCGCAGGGCGAACCGCAGCATGGATAGGTGATGGCGCGCGAGATCGTTCTGGACACCGAGACCACCGGCCTGGACCACAGGACCGGCCACCGGATGATCGAAGTCGCCTGCGTCGAGCTGGAGGATTTCCTGCCGACGGGGCGCACCTTCCACCGCCTGATCCACCCCGAGCGCGACATCGATCCGGACGCCGAACGGGTGCACGGCATCTCGCTGGCCTCGCTGGAAGGCAAGCCCCGGTTCCACGAGCCGGAGGTCTGCGACGCCCTGCTGGAGTTCGTCGGCGATGCGACCCTGGTGGCGCACAACGCGGCCTTCGACCGGGGCTTTCTGAACTTCGAGTTGACACGGGCCGGCCGCGGGGTGCTGGCCGATTCGCGCTGGGTGGACACCCTGTCCCTGGCCCAGAAGCGGTTTCCGGGCATGTACAATTCGCTCGATGCGCTGTGCAAACGCTTCAAGATCTCGCTGGCCGAGCGCGAGAAGCACGGCGCGCTGATCGACGCGCGGCTGTTGGCCGCCGTCTATCTGGAGCTGCGCGGCGGGCGCGAGCGCGGGCTCGACCTTTCGCCGGTCGACGGGAACGCCGGTCAGACCCAGACCGTCGGCCCGGTGACCCACGGCCCGCGGCCCCGGCCGCTTGCGCCGCGCTCGACCCCGGCCGAGCGCGAGGTCCACGCCGCCTTCGTCCACGCCAATCTCAAGGAAAAGGCGATCTGGCTGAAGTTCGGCCTGGAGCCGGAATAGAACCGAGACGGTTCAGGCCTGGCCGGCCGGCTCGCCCGAAAGCTGGCCGCGGCGGGCGGCGTAGATGGCCCCGAAGTCGATCGGATCGAGCATGAAGGGCGGGAAGCCGCCTTCGGTGGTCAGGTCGGCGACCACCTTGCGCACAAACGGGAACATGAAGCGCGGGCACTCGATCAAGAGCACCGGCTCCATGCTTTCCTCGGGCACGCCCTGGATCTGGAAGAGGCCGCCGTACAGCAGCTCGATCTGGAACACCATATCGGCCTCGTGCCGGGCGCCGGCGGTGAACTTCAGGTCCACTTCATAGAGGTTGTCCTCCCGGGCCCGGGCGTTGAGTTCGACCCCGATGTCGATCTGCGGCTGGACGCCGGTCGGGCGCAGGGATTCCGGCGCGCGCGGGTTCTCGAACGACAGGTCCCGGATGAACTGGGCCAGGATGCGGATCGACGGCGCGGCCACGCCTTCGCCGTTCTCGACGCCAGCGGTTTCGATATCGGTCATGAACGGTCCCTTGCGGCGCGGCCCCGTCCTGGAGGCCGGACCGGCGGCTGCTATCACGCAAGAGAGAGGGGTGCAACGCGGCGCCTGACGCGGCCGGCGAGTATGACTATATTGAAGGATGGTCCTTCCGCCCGCGCCGCGGGTCGGCGGGACGCGCCTGTCAATTCCGGTGTCTTCGTGCAGCTCCTAGAACTCCTGATCCTCGCCGTCCTCGCCGCCGTCGTCCTGTACCAGCTCTATGCGGTGCTCGGCCGGCGCGTCGGCCGCCAGCCGGAGGAGGGCCTGCCGGCCCCGACGCCGCGCCGGCCCGACGAAACCGACGCCCGCCCGCGCGAAGCCGAGGACGTCGCCCCCGCCACCGGCATGGCGGGCCTCCAGGCGCGCGACCCCAGTTTCGACCCCGTCCGCTTCGTCGAGGGCGCCCGTAGCGCCTATGAGGCGATCGTGCGCGCCTTCGCCGCCGGAGACCGCGCGGCGCTGGCCCGGCTGGTCTCGCCCACGGTCATGACCGGCTTCGACAAGGCGATCGGCGCGCGCGAGGCCGAAGGCCGCACCGAGACGGTGGAGTTCATCCACCCGCCCCGCGCCGACCTGGACAGCGCCGAGGCCAGCGGCGACGTGGCCCGCGCCCGGGTCCGCTTCCTGGCCGAGTTCCGCAGCCGCACCAAGGGCCCGGAAGGCGAGGGGGTCGACGACCGCCGCACGGCCGAGCTCTG
The DNA here is from genome assembly GCA_031291645.1 of Caulobacteraceae bacterium. Lineage (GTDB taxonomy): Bacteria > Pseudomonadota > Alphaproteobacteria > Caulobacterales > Caulobacteraceae > Poindextera. The sequence goes on from JARLIQ010000108.1 coordinate 6,533, forward strand.
GACGTTCGAGCGGCGCCTCTCCAGCCGTGACCCCAACTGGACGCTGGTGCGGGTCGACGAGGCGAATGCCTGAAACCCTCGGCTGGACCTGGCGCCGAGATCACGAAGACTTTGGATTGAATCAATCCAAGACCATGAACGTGATCGATCCTGAAGAGTCAGAGTGGGCCCCGGGCGGAAGACCGCCCCGCGCCTTTCCTCGACCCGCCCTAGCCGCCGTCCTCGCCTGCCTCGCCCTCTACGCCTGCGCGACGCCGCGCTATCCGGTCGCGCCGCTCCCGTCCGCGCCCGCGCGTCCCCACGCCCCGCCGGTGGCGGCGCCTGCGCCCGGGCCCGAGGCCCGGCGGCTGTCGGACCTGCCGGGCTGGGCCGCCGAGGACCACGCCGCCGCCTTCCGCGCCTTCCAGGCCGGCTGCCGGGTGACGCGCGATCCGGCGCTGTACGAGGTCTGCCGCCGCGCGCGCGGGGTCGGCCGGCTCGACGAGCCGGCGGCCCGCGCCTTCTTCGAGGACAATTTCCGGCCCCGCGCGATCGGGACGCCCGGCGTCCTGACCGGCTATTTCGTGCCCGAATACGAGGCGCGCGAGGACCCCGTTCCGCCGTTCACCGCGCCGGTGCGGCCCAGGCCCGCCGACCTGCCGGCGGCGAACGGCGGTCCCTACCTCGATCGCGCCGCGATCGAGGTAGACGACCCGGCCCCGGCGGAGGCCCTGGCCTGGATGCGGCCGGAGGATCTGTTCTTCATGCAGATCCAGGGCTCGGGCGTGCTCGACTTCCCTGACGGCCACCGGCTGAAGGCGAGCTTCGCCGCCAGCAACGGCCAGCCCTTCACGCCGATCGCCGCGCCCCTGCGCCAGCGCGGCGCGCTTTCGGCCTCGGGCAGTTCGGGCGAGGCGATCCGCGCCTGGCTGGCCGACCATCGCGGGCCCGAGGCCGATGCGGTCATGCGGCTCAATCCGCGCTACGTCTTCTTCACCACCGCCCCGGACGACGGGGCCGAGCCGGTCGGCACCGCAGGCCTGCCGCTGTCGCCCGGCCGGGCGATCGCGGTCGATGCGTCGCTGCACTCGATGGGCGGGCTCTACTGGATCGACGCCGACGCGCCCGTGCTCAACGGCGCGGCGGCGGCCTATCGGCGGCTGGTGATGGCGCTCGACACCGGCGGGGCGATCAAGGGCCCGGCGCGGGCCGACCTCTATGTGGGTCGCGGACCCGCCGCCGGCATCGAGGCCGGCCACATCCGCCACACCCTGAGGCTTTACGAACTGGCGCCGCTCCAGTGAGGCGGCCGCTGCGACCCGAGGAGGCGAATCTCTGGGCGCGGGTCGCGGCCACGGTGCGCCTGGCGCCGGGGCGCGAGGCCCCCAAGCCGCCGAAACTCGTCACGCCGGACGAGGCGGCGCCGATCCAGCGGACCGCCCACGTCAAGCCGGCGCCCAGGCCACAGCTCCACCGCCACCACGGCGCCCCCGACGCGATCGAGCCGCGGCGCCTGCGCCGGATCACCCGCGAGCGCGAGGAGCTCGGCCCGCGCATCGACCTGCACGGCATGACCCAGGACCGCGCCCGCGTGGCGCTCGAGGCCTTCCTGCGGCGCGCCAGCGAGGACGGCTGGCGCGCGGTGCTGGTCATCACCGGCAAGGGGACGTCGGGCGACGGGGTGCTGCGCCGCCGCGCACCCGACTGGCTGGCCGAGCCGGCGATCCGCGCCCTGGTCGCCGGCGTCTCGGAGGCCCACCGCCGCCACGGCGGCAAGGGCGCGCTCTACGTGACGCTGAAGCGGCGGTCCGAGTAGAACGGCGATTCGTTACCTATAAACACCGCTCATCCCGGCGAAGGCCAGGATCTAGATCATATGGCTCTATGTTTGGGATGAGGAACCCGCATTCCTCTGGATAGAAGCCCGCGCTTTACCATCTGGGTCCCAGCCTTCGCCGGGATGAGCGGAATTAAAAATGGCTTCGTAGACCTCAGTCTATTCTTCCACCCGCACTAGCCGCGTAGCGAAGAAGCCATCGAGGCCGCCTTCGGCCTGGTGAGGCAGGATGCGCAGCCAGCCTTCGGGCCGGGCGGCGGCCTCGGGCGCGCCGCCCTCCCCGGGCGCGATCGGGTCCGGCCTGAACTCGGCATGCCGGGCGAGGAAGGCCTGGACCTGGCCCTCGCCCTCCTCCGGCTCCAGCGAACAGACGCAGTAGACCAGCCGCCCACCGGGCGCGACCTTGGCCGCCGCGGCGTCCAGAAGCCGGCTCTGCACGCCGGCGAGCTTGGCGATGTCGCCCGGCCGCGTGCCCCACAGGACGTCCGGATGCCGGCGGAAGGTGCCGGTCGCCGAACAGGGGGCGTCCAGCAGCACCGCGTCGAAGGTGCGCGGATCGCTCCACGCCGCGGCGTCGGCGACGACGATCTCGGCCGATAGCCCGGTCCGCTCCAGCGTCTGGCGCAGGCGGCGCAGCCTGGGTTCCGACCGGTCCAGCGCCACTAGCCGCGCGCCCGCCGCCGCCAGCTGCAGCGCCTTGCCGCCCGGCGCGGCGCAGAGGTCGAGCGCGGTTTCGCCCTTGCCGGCCCGAAGCAGCCGCGCGGGAACCGCCGCCGCGGCGTCTTGCACCCACCAGCGGCCCTCGGCGTAGCCCGGCCAGGCCGCCACGTCGCCGCGCTGGCGCATGCGCAGCGAGCCGCCCGGCAGGCGGTCCGCCTCCAGCTCGGCCGCCAGGGTCGCGTCGTGCGGGTCGCGCGGGGTGATGTCGGTCGCCGGTTCCTCGGCGATCTGGGCCGCGATCCGACGCGCCTCGTCCTCGCCATAGGCCGCGCGCCAGCGGGCGAACAGCCAGTCGGGCAGCAGGGCCTCGGGATCGGCGTCCCCGGTCTGCGGCTCGCGCGTCAGGCCGCGCAGCACCGCGTTGATCAGCCCCTTGAACGGTCGGGTGGCGCGGTCCCGCTCGGCCAGCCGTACGGTGGTGTCCACCGCCGCGAAGGCGGGGGTGTCCATGTAGAGCGCCTGCGCGGCGCCCAGGCGCAGCAGCATGGTCACCGCCTCGGGCGGCGGCTTGGCCAGCTTGGCCTGCAGCCGCCGGTCGATCGCCCCCAGTCGGCGCAGCAGGGTCATGGCGATCATCCGCGCCAGCGCCCGGTCGCGCAGATCCAGGTCGGCGAAAGGCTTGCGCTCCATCGCCTCCTCCAGCCCGCCGCGGTGGTCCAGCGCCGAGGTCGTAAGGTCGATCGCCGCGGCCCGGGCGGCGAGGTCGTCGGCGCGCGGGCCGGCCTGATCGTTGCTCATGCCCCGCCGTGCCTGCGGCGGGGCCGGAGTTCAAGGGGCTCCAGCGACTTTCGCGCGCACGCGCCGCCCTGGCGGCGGCGCGCCCGGGTCGCTAGATTAGGGCAATGTCCGACGACGCGATCCCGAACGCCGCGCCCGGCAAGGCGCTGACCCCCGCCGCCCGCCGCGCGCTGGAGGAAGCCGCAGCCCGCCGCGCCGCCGAGGCCCCGACGCCTGCGAGCGGCGAGCAGGGCGGCCCGGCGGGGCCCGAACCCACCCGCTACGGCGACTGGGAGCGCAAGGGCATGGCCGTCGACTTCTGACCAGGATTCCCCTGGCGGGCGCACGCGATAGCCAAGCTGGCGGCTCGGGCCTAGGTTGAGGGCCGCACCCTTGGAACCGCCGGGACGCACCGCCATGGCCACCGCCACCCGCCGCACCGCCCTGATCGCCGCCTCGCTGTTCGCCGGCCTTTGCGCCGCGCCGCTGGCCTGGGCCTATCCGCCGACGATCCACGCCGACCGCTTCGAGAGCGGCGAGCAGGCCTGGAGCCGCTCCAGCGAACAGGTCCAATCCAGCGAACAAGTCCAGGCCAGCGAACAATTTCAGTCGGACGAAGAAGGCCAGGTGGCCAACCGGTACGACGATCACGCCCGATACGACGAGCAGATGCGCTCGAGCGAACGCGTCTGGTCCGAGCAGCGGGCCTATGGCGGGCGGATCTACGGCGAGCGCGACGACGACGGCTACGTGGGCTATCTGCCCGTCAGCTTCTTCGCCGACGCAGGCGGGGTCGGACCCTATGCGATCGACTACGGCTATGGCGGCGGGGGCGGCGGCTACGCCTACGGCTTCGGCTCAGCCGGCGCCTTCGCCGGCGCACACGCCAGCGCCAGTGCGTCGGTCAGCGTCTCGATCCACGGCTCCGGCGGTTTCCATGGCCACGGAGGGGGCCACGGTGGGCACGGCGGCGGCGGCCACAGCTGCGGCTGCAAATAGAACGCCTCAGATCCCCGCGATCTCCTGCGTCACGGCCAAGGCCGCGGCGCGTGGGTCGTTGGCGGCGGTGATCGGCCGGCCGCAGACCAGGTGGCTGGCTCCGGCGGCAAGCGCCTCGGCGGGCGTCGCCGCACGGGCCTGATCGTCGGCCTTGGCCCAGCCGGGGCGCACGCCGGGGGTGATCACCAGGAAATCCGGACCGCCGATGCGCCGGGCCAGCGCGGCCTCATGCGGGCTGGCGACCACCCCGTCGAGGCCGGCGTCGATCGCCTGGCGGATGCGCCGCTCGACCAGGGCCTCCACGCCAAGGCCGTATCCCAGGTCCTTCAGGTCCGCGTCGTTCAGGCTGGTCAGCACGGTGACGCCGACGATCTTGACCCCCAGCGCGCCCGCCCGGCCCCGGGCGGCGGCGGCCATCACCTGGGGCTCGGCGTGCACGGTCAGGACGTCGCAGGACCCGGTGGCGACGATGGCCGCGGTCGCCTTCTCGACGGTCGCGCCGATATCGTGCAGCTTCCAGTCTAGGAACACCTGCCGGCCGCGCCGCTTCAGGTCGCGCGCCATGTCCATGCCGCCGCCGGCCAGCAGCTGCAGGCCGATCTTGTAGAAGCCGACCGCGTCGCCCAGCCGTTCCACCATGGCCTCGGCGTCGGCCCGGGTCGGCAGATCGAGCGGGATGATCAGGCGCGGGTCGGCCTTGACGGCCTGGGTCTGATCCTGGCGCACGAGTTCGGCGGCGGGCATGACGCTTCCTTTGCAGGCGTGCGCCAACGCTCGGCGGCGCGCGGAATGTCGATTTAGGCTAAGAGGGCAAGATGAGCCTGGCTGACCTCAGCGTCAACTTCTTCGTCGCCCTGTTCGCGCTGATCGATCCGGTGGGCAACGTGCCGGTGTTCGCCGCAGCGACCGTCGGGGCGACCGCGGCGGGGCGGCGGCGCCTGGCGCTGTACATCGCCCTGTTCTCGCTGGTCTTCCTGGCGCTGTTCTATTTCGCCGGCCTGCAGATCCTGCAGTTCTTCGGCGTCTCGATGGCCGCCTTCCGCATCGCTGGCGGCATCCTCCTGTTCATCATGGGCCTGGACATGGCCCGCAACGACTTCACCACCCGCTTCGCCGACGTCAGCGAGAGCGGACCCCAGTCGACCGGCGTCTATGCGCGCGAGCGGTTCGAGCGGCTGGTGGTGCCCTTCGCCATGCCGCTGCTGATCGGGCCCGGCGCCATATCGACGGTGGTGATCTACGCCGCCGAGGCCAAGCCGTTCGGCCTGGCCGGCTTCGCCGCCGGGGTCGGGGTGATCGCGGCCATCTCCTTCACCATCCTGGCCGCCTTCTGGCTGACCGGGCTGATCTCGCGCGCCCTGGGCCGGATCGGCATGACCATCGTCGTGCGGGTGCTGGGCCTGATCCTCTGCGCCATGGCGGTGCAGTTCGTCATCGTCGGGATCGGCGCGGCGACGCACGACCTCGTGCGCCACGACGCCGTGGTCCCCTATGCGGTGAAGAAGTAGGCCGCTGGCGCCCCTGTCCCGGGTATCGGACTCAGCCGGCGCGCCGGTCGCGCTTGGCCGCCACGCGCAGGCGAAGGGCGTTCAGCTTGATGAAGCCGGCCGCGTCGCGGTGGTCGTAGGCGACCTTGCCCTCCTCGAAGGTGACCAGTTCCTGGTCGTACAGCGAATAGGGGCTTTCGCGGCCGATCACGCTGACGTTGCCCTTGTAGAGCTTCACCCGCACCCGGCCGGTGACCATCTCCTGGCTCTTGTCGATCAGGGCCTGCAGCATCTCGCGCTCGGGCGAGAACCAGAAGCCGTTGTAGATCAGCGAAGCGTACTTCGGCATGATCTCGTCCTTCAGGTGCATGGCGCCCCGGTCGAGGGTGATCGATTCGATGCCCCGGTGCGCGGCCAGCAGAATGGTCCCGCCAGGGGTCTCGTAGACGCCGCGCGACTTCATCCCGACGAAGCGGTTCTCGACCAGGTCCAGCCGGCCGACGCCGTTGTCGTGGCCGAGCTGGTTGAGCTTGGTCAGCAACGCCGCGGGCGATAGCCGCTCGCCGTCGATGGCGACGGGGTCGCCGCGCTCGAAGTCCATGGTGAAGACCTGGGCCTTGTCCGGCGCGTCCTCGGGGGCGATCGTCCGCTGGTAGACGAACTCCGGCGCCTCGACCGCCGGGTCCTCCAGCACCTTTCCTTCCGACGAGGAGTGCAGGAGGTTGGCGTCGACCGAGAAGGGCGCCTCGCCGCGCTTGTCCTTGGCGATCGGGATCTGGTGCTTCTCGGCGAAGTCCAGCAGGGCCTCGCGGCTGGCGAAGCTCCACTCGCGCCAGGGGGCGATCACCCGGATGTCGGGCTCCAGCGCATAGTAGGCCACCTCGAAACGGACCTGATCGTTGCCCTTGCCGGTCGCGCCGTGGCAGACCGCGTCGGCGCCGACCTTGCGGGCGATGTCGATCTGGGTCTTGGCGATCAGCGGCCGGGCGATCGAGGTGCCCAGGAGGTACTGGCCCTCATAGACGGTGTTGGCCCGGAACATCGGGAAGACGTAGTCGCGGACGAACTCCTCGCGCAGGTCCTCGACGAAGATGTTCTCCGGCTTGATGCCGAGCAGCAGCGCCTTCTCGCGCGCGGGGCTCAGTTCCTCGCCCTGGCCGAGGTCGGCGGTGAAGGTGACCACCTCGCAGCCGTAGGTCTCCTGCAGCCACTTCAGGATGATCGAGGTGTCCAGCCCGCCCGAGTAGGCGAGCACGACTTTCTTGGGCGGGGGCTGGGCGGTCATGGCGATCCTTGCGGGCTGTACGGGCGCCTTAAAGGCCGCTTGGGCGACGGTTTCAACCCTTGCCTTCGCCGATCGCCGGCGAAGTTCGCCCGCAGCCGCCTCAGACGGTCAGCTGGGCGCCCAGTTCGACCACCCGCCCGGGCGGAATCTTGAAGAATTCGGTCGGGTTGGCGGCGTTCTTCATCAGGAAGATGAACAGCTTGTCCTGCCAGCCCGGCATGCCGGAGCGGGCGGCGGCCACCAGCGAGCGGCGGCCGAGGAAGAAGCTCGTCGACATGATGTCGAACTTCAGCCCCTGCTTCTTGCACTGCTGCAGGGCGCGCGGAAGGTTGGGGCTCTCCATGAAGCCGTAGGCGATGCGCACCTTCTTGAAGTCGTCGTCGATCGGCTCGATCGTGATCCGTTCGGCGGCGGGCACGACGGGGGTCTCCATCGTCTGCACGGTCAGGATGATGTTCTTCTCGTGCAGCATCTTGTTGTGCTTGAGATTGTGCATCAGCGCGACCGGCGTCATGTCCGGGTCCGAGGTCAGGAAGATCGCCGTGCCCGGCGCGCGATAGGGTGGACGGGCGTGCAGCATGCCGATCAGGTCCTTCAGCGGCAGGCTGTCGCGGCGGGTCTTCTCGAACAGGATGTGGGTGCCGCGGGTCCAGGTGGCCATGATCACCATCAGCCCCGCGCCCAGCACCAGCGGCAGCCACGCGCCGGTGGGAATCTTGAGCAGGTTCGACAAGGTGAAGATCAGGTCGACCAGGATAATCGGAACCAGCAGGCAGGCGGTCTGGACAAGGTTCCACTTCCACATCCGCCGCACCACGAAATAGGCCAGCAGGGTGTCGATCAGCATCGCGCCGGTCACCGCCGCCCCGTAGGCCGCGGCCAGCCGGCTGGACGAACGGAACACCAGCAGCAGCAAGAGCACGCCCAGCATCAGGAACAGGTTGACCGAGGGCACGAAGATCTGCCCGGCCAGGGTCTCGGACGTCCGCCGGATCTCGATCCGCGGCAGAAGGCCCAGCTGGACCGCCTGCTGGGTCATCGAGAAGGCGCCGCTGATCATCGCCTGGCTGGCGATCACCGTCGCCAGGGTGGCCAGGATCAGCACCGGCCAGTAGGCCACCTCGGGGGTCATGGCCCAAAAGGGGTTGGACCGGGCGATGGGATGGTGCAGCACCACCGCGCCCTGGCCGAGGTAGTTCAGCACCAGGCAGGGGAAGACCAGGACGAACCAGGCCGTCCGGATCGGCCCGCGCCCGAAATGGCCCATGTCGGCGTAGAGCGCCTCCGCCCCGGTCACCGCCAGGAAGACGCTGCCCAGGATGACGAAGCCCAGCACCCGGTTGTCGATCAGGAACTGCGCCCCGTAGTAGGGGTTGAGGCCGCGCAGCACCGACAGGTCGTCGTTCAGGTGATAGGCGCCCAGGCCGGCCAGGGTGAGGAACCAGACCACGGTGATCGGCCCGAACAGGGCGGCGACCCGGTGGGTGCCACGGGCCTGCACCAGGAACAGCGCCACCAGTATCCCCGCGGCGATCGGCACCACGTGGGGCGCCAGGGTGTGGCCGATGTCGGGCGCGCCGCGCACCCCCTCCACCGCCGACAGCACCGAGATGGCGGGGGTGATCACCCCCTCGCCGTAGAACAGGGCCGCGCCGGCCGCGCCCAGGATGAAGATGGTCGCCGTGCGCCGGCCGACCGCGCGCTGGGCCAGGGACATCAGGGCCAGGGTGCCGCCCTCGCCGCGGTTGTCGGCCCGCATCAGGAAGATGATGTACTTGACCGTGACGATCAGCGTCAGGGTCCAGACCACCAGCGAGACCACCCCGAGCACGGCCAGCTCGGGCGATTCCGCCGCCCGCGCGTGGCGCAGCGCCTCGCGCATGGCGTAGAGCGGGCTGGTGCCGATATCGCCGAACACCACGCCGACCGCGCCCAGGGTCAGGGCCGCGAAGCCGCGGCGGCCGGGCGCGGCCGCGGGCTCGGGCGCCGCAGCGTCAGCGGCCGTCGTCGCCGGACTCTCGTCGCGACGGGTCGGCGCCGCCTTGTCGGACTTGGCGCGCGCGGCCGGCTCGGCCCGGGTCGCGCGCGGGGTTTCGGACGCCATTCGGCTTCTCCGGGGACCTGCCGCGGGATCACCCGAGGCCAACCCCATAATGCAGGAGCGCGCGCGATAGCTCCTTTCTCGCCATGGTTCAACCGTACTGATGTCGCGCTCGTCACGCCGACGACAGCCATTGCAGGATTTGCGCAGGCGCCTACGTTCGCTTGAGGTTCAACCCCATCGGATCATGTCGGACAGTCAGAGATTCCCCATCGCCGCCCATACCCTCGCCTATCTGGCGCACAAGGGTGCGTTCAGCGCGGACGGGGCGGTGTGCAGCGCGGAGCTCGCCGCCTCCATGCCGACCAATCCGGTGGTGGTGCGCCGGGTCACCGCCATGCTGGCCAAGGCCGGGCTGATCGAGACCCGCCCGGGCGCCAGCGGCGGCGCCTGGCTGGCGCGGCCGCCCGAGGCGATCAAGCTGGACGCCGTGTTGCGGGCGGTCAACGGCTGCGCCCACCTCGGCGCGCCGATGCAGGGGGTCAAGGGCTGCCCGGTCAGCGAGAAGATCCCCGCCGCCGTGGCCGGGGCCATGATCGCGGCGGAAGAGGCGGTCAGTGAGCGGCTGGCCCGCATCAGCGTCGCCGACCTGCTGGGCGGCGCCGAAACCGCCGCGACCGCGGCCTGAACCGGTGGACCGTTTGACGCAGCCCCGAAGGAAAGCGAGCCCCCCATGACCCGACGTCTGTGCCTGGTCACCGGCGCCTCGGCCGGCATCGGGGCGGCCTTCGCCCGGATCTACGCCGGGGCGGGCTACGACGTGGCCCTGACCGCGCGCCGGGAGGACCGGCTGGAGACCCTGGCCGATGAGATCCGGCTGCGCTACGGCGTCGAGGCCCTGACCATCGCCGCCGACCTGGCCGATCCGACGGCCAGCGACCACCTGCTCGAACGGATCGAGGCCAACGGCCGCGTGGTCGACGCCCTGGTCAACAACGCCGGCTACAGCCTGCCCGAACCCTACGCCGCCACCGAATGGGCGGACCAGCGGGCCTTCCTGCAGGTGATGCTGGTCGCGGTGTGCGAGCTGACCCACAAGGTGCTGCCGGGCATGGCCGAGCGGCGGTTCGGCCGCATCGTCAACGTCGCCTCGTTGGCCGGCCTGACCCCCGGCGCGCCGGGCCAGACCCTCTACAGCGCGACCAAGGCCTTCCTGGTGCGCTTCTCCCAGAGCCTGCACCTGGAGATGCTGGACCAGGGCGTGCACGTCAGCGCCCTTTGCCCCGGCTTCACCTATTCCGAGTTCCACGACGTCAACGCCACCCGCGAACAGGTCGCCCGCAACGTGCCCGCCTGGCTGTGGCTCGGCGCGGACGAGGTGGCCGCCGCGGGCTACGAGGCGGCGGAGGCCAACCGGCCGGTCTGTGTGCCCGGCGCGCCGAACAAGGTCCTGGCGGCCCTGTCCAAGCTGACGCCGGAGGAGTGGTCCCTGGCCGTCATGGCCCGGGAGGCCGGCCGCTTCCGCAAGCCCTGAGCAGCCGGCGCCAGGCGTCTCCGCCCGTCAGTGGCGGAACACCCGCACCCCGGTGAAGGCCATGGCGATGCCCGCCGCGTCGGCGGCGGCGATGACCTCGTCGTCGCGGATCGAGCCGCCGGGCTGGATCACCGCCGTGGCGCCGGCCTCGACCGCCTGGATCAGGCCGTCGGCGAAGGGGAAGAAGGCGTCGGAGGCGCAGGCCGAGCCCTTGGCCAGGGATTGCGGCAGGCCCGCCGCCTCGGCCGCTTCCGCCGCGCGTACCGCCGCGATGCGGGCGGAATCGCGCCGGTTCATCTGGCCCGCGCCGATGCCGGCGGTCTGGCCGTCCTTGGCGTAGACCACGGCGTTGGACTTGGTGTGTTTGGCCACGGTGAAGGCGAACAGCATGTCCTCGACCTCGCGCGGGGTCGGCGCCCGCCGGGTGACGATCTTGAGGTCGGCCGCGGTGATCCGGGCGGTGTCGCGCGACTGCACCAGGAAGCCGCCGGCGACCGAGCGGAAGGTCTCGCCTGGCGCCAGCGGGTCGGGCAGGCCGCCGGTGACCAGCAGGCGCAGGTTCTTCTTCTTGGCGAAGACGGCGATGGCGTCCTCGTCGGCCTCGGGCGCGATCACCACCTCGGTGAAGATCTTGGCGATCTCCTCGGCCGCGGCGCGGTCCAGCCGGCGGTTCAGCGCCACGATGCCGCCGAAGGCCGACACCGGGTCGCACTCCAGCGCCCGCAGGTAGGCCGCCTTCAGGTCGCTCCCCAGCGCCACGCCGCACGGGTTGGCGTGCTTGATGATGGCCACGGCCGCGCCGGCCCGGGGGTCGAACTCGGCGACCAGTTCGAAGGCCGCGTCGGTGTCGGCGATGTTGTTGTAGCTCAGCTCCTTGCCCTGGAGCTGGCGGGCCGTGGCGACGCCGGCCCGGGGATGGGAGAAGGCGTAGAAGGCCGCCTTCTGGTGCGGGTTCTCGCCATAGCGCATGGTCTGGACCAGCGCGCCGGCGATGGCCTTGCGCGGCGGGGCCTCCTCGCCGACCTGGCCGGCGAACCAGGCCGAGATGGCCGCGTCATAGGCCGCCGTGCGGGCGAAGGCGCGGGCCGCCAGCCTCTGGCGCAGGGCCAGCGTGGTCGCCCCGTCCTCGTTCAGCGCGGCCAGGACGTCGTTCAGGTCGGACGGATTGGTCGCCACCGCGACATAGGCGTGGTTCTTGGCCGCCGAGCGGATCATCGCCGGCCCGCCGATGTCGATGTTCTCGACGCAGGTCGCGAAGTCCCCGCCGCCGGCCACCGCGTCCTCGAACGGATAGAGGCTGACGTACAGCAGGTCGATGCCGCCGATGCCGTGCCTGTCCATCGCCTCGGCGTGCTCGGGCGCGGCGCGCACGCCCAGCAGCCCGCCGTGCACCACGGGGTGCAGGGTCTTGACCCGGCCGTCCATCATCTCGGGAAAGCCGGTCAGCTCGGCGACGTCCTTGACCGGCAGGCCGGCGGCGGCGATCGCCGCGCGGGTGCCGCCGGTGGAGACCAGCTCGACCCCCAGCTCGACCAGGGCGGCGGCGGCCTCGACGAGGCCGGTCTTGTCATAGACCGAGATCAGAGCGCGCTTGATCGGGGCGCGGTCGGGAGCGGGCGGGAAGGGTGGGGCGACGTTGGCCAAGGCGGTCTCCATGGGTTTGAAGAACAGGCCCAGGCGAGCGGCTCAAGAAACCTCACGCTCCCCGGTGGTCGCCCACCTTCATCGCCAGTCACGCAAGGCAGGGCCGCGATAGGCCGGCCCGCGGCGGGTGTCAACCGGACGGGAGCGCCTATGCGCCGGCCTTGCGGACGCCCAGGTCGGTGAACGGCCGCAACAGGTAGCCGTTGGGGTCTGCGACGACGAACTGGCGATTGCCCAGCTCGACCTCGCCCTGCCGATACCAGCGCTCCTCCAGATCGATCAGGACGGTCAGACCCGCCGCCTCGACGGCGGCCCGGAGCGCATCGACGTCGCCGACCCTGATCTGCAGGTTCACGCCCCGGCCGAACGGATATTCGAGCGCGGCCGTGCGAAAACGCCGTCCGGGCCCTGCGGCCTGTTCGAGCATCAGGTGCGCGCCGTCGCGGACGAGGTAGGCGAAGCCCTCCTCAAGGCGCTCCGCCGCGACGGTGAAGCCCATGACGTCCCGGTAGAAGGCCAACGAGGCCTCGAGGTCGGCGACATCAAGCTCGGGCACGATGGCGGGGGGCGCGGCGCGCATGAGGCGGCCCGCGCCCTAGGTCGCCGGGCTCTGCATGTTGCGCACCATCTTCAGCAGCGTCGTGCGCGGCAGGAATCGGGTCAGCCACGCCGTGCGGGCGTTGCCCTTGCCGGTGATCACCACCCGCCTGTTGCGCTGGAAGCCCTCGTAGCCGGCCTCGGCGACGGGCATCGAGCCCATCACGACCGTGGTCTGGCCCAGCCGCGTCGCGCCGGTGCCGGCCCGGTCGCGGAACCGGCTCTGGGTGGCGCCGGGGCAGAGGCAGCTGACGTGGACGCCGGTCCCGCGCGCCTCTTCCCAGAGCGCTTCGGAGAAGGACAGCACGAAGGCCTTGGACGCATAGTAGACCGCCATCAGCGGCCCCGGCGCGAAGGCGGCCAGCGAGGCCACGTTCAGCACCCCGCCGCGCTTGCGCGCCAGCATGCCGGGCCAGTAGATGTGGGTGAGCTCCACGAGCGCCCGGTCGTTCAGGTCGACCATGCCGAGCTGGTTTTCGAGATCCGAGCCGGCGAAGGCGCCGGCCGCGCCGAAGCCGGCGTTGTTGACCAGCACGTCCACCGTCAGCCCCTGGGCGGCGACGGCCTCGGCCAGCTGTGCGCCGGCGCCCGGCGCGGCCAGGTCGGCGGCGAACACGCTGGTCTTGACGCCGAAGGACGAGGCCAGCCGATCGGCGACGGCTCGCAGGGCCGGCTCGCCGCGCGCGGTGAGGATCAGATCATAGCCGCCCCTGGCGAAGCATTCGGCCAGATCCGCGCCAATGCCCGTGGACGCGCCCGTCACCAGCGCCGTCTGGCCCTCGCCCGGCTTGTGCTTCGCCATGATCGCTCCCCCCTTGGCTCCCGGGGCCAGCCTGACAGCTTTATCGCCCGGCGTCGAACGGGCGGTTGGGGCTTGCGCGCCGGCGCGGGCCTATTGGGCGTAGCCGAAATCGCCCGTCTTCGACTTCGCTGGCCCACCGAACGCATAGACCAGGCCGAGAGAGGCGATCCGGCCGACCTGATAGCGCTGATAGGTGTCGCGCAGCAGCGGCGTGGTCTCGAACCGGCGCAGCTTCTGGCCGTCCAGCGCGTCCGAGACCGTCAGCACCACGGCCAGGTCCGGCCGAAGCTGATGCTTGACGCCCAGGTTGACCAGGTTGATCGCCGCCACATAGCCCTGCGGCGTCAGCCGCCGGTCGGTGCGGGAGAACGAGGCCTGCAACGTGTCCCGCGTCGTCGGCCGATACTCCAGGCTGGCTTTCAGATTGAGCCCGGTGGTCGACTTCAGCGCCGGCGCGCCCGACACGGTCACGCCCAGGGCGGCCGCATCGATCTGGGTGTAGAAGGCGGCCCCGCTGAGGCTGTAGCTGAGGCGGCGCAGGAGTTTGCCGCTGGCGTTGAACTCCAGGCCGGCCGACTGGCTTTTCGGCAGATTGGCCTTGGTCAGTAGCACCACCCCGCCGCCCAGCGGCTGGACCACGTCGGTCACCGCATTGCGGTCGATCCGCCAGTAGGCCGTCGCGCCATAGGTCAGGACGGCGTGGCTGGACAGGTAGCCCAGCTCGGCCGACCAGGTGTCCTGGGGCGCCAGGCCGGGGGCGCCGGCCCGCAGGTTGTAGCTGTCCTGGTGGTCGACGAAGGGGTTCAGCGCCTCCGGATCGGGCCGGGTCACGCGCCGGCCGAGGTTCAGGGACACCTTGTCGCTGTCGCCCAGCGCCCGCTCGAGCCGCAGGCTGGGGTAGAGGCCGGCGTCGCTGCGATGGCCCGGCGTCCGGCCGGCGACCAGCAGCCAGGAGGCGCGGGCCGCCTCCGCCCGCAGCCCCGCGTCCAGGGTCCAGCGGCCAACCGGTGTGCGATAGTCGCCATAGAGCGCATGGACGCTCTGGCGATAGCGGAAATCGTTGGTCACGTTCGGGTCGATCGTGGCCGCGCCGGACGCCGGGTCGATGTCGTGGCCCAGGTCGTCGAACCGGTTGTCGTCGGCCTCCAGGTCGTAGCCGAGCTTCAGTTCGGCCTTGCCCGCCATCGGCCGGTCGTAGTCCAGGCTGAACTCGGTCTTGGCCAGGTCCATGTTCAGATAGAGGTCGTCGAAGCTGGGCGGGGCGGCCGGCAGGGCGCTGGTGTTTGCGTAGGCGTAGTTTTCATGCTCCGCCGTGGTGCTGTGCTGCAGCGTCAAGGTCAGGGTCTCGTCCGGCCGCCAGAGCCGCTGGACGAAATGGGCCTGCTCGCTGGCGTCGACGTGACGCTCGTGGCCGTCGCTGTGGCGGGCGGTGTCGTTGTCGATCGGCTGGCCCGGCGGGCCGCCGAGGTCGTGCTGGTCGAAATAGCGATGGCCGCTCAGGTCCAGGACGTTGAAGCTCGCGCCGAACGACTGGCGCTCGTTCAGCTGGTCCTCCAGGCCGCCGCTCAGGGTCGGCGTCAGCCGATGGAAATGCTCGTCGATCGTCTCCCGGGTCCGGGTGGGGGCGCCGGAGACCGGATCGGTCTCGACCCGGTCGGACGTGCTCAGCCGGTCGCGCACGTCGTGGCGCAGGCCGACGCCGCCCGTCAGGCTGAGCCCGCCGGCGTTGTAGCTGGCGTCGACGCCCAGGTTGGCGCGGCCGTATTCGCCGCCGCTCAGCCGCGCCGAGCCGGAAAGGCCCGACGCGCGCCGCCGCTTGGTGACGATGTTGATCACCCCGGCCGAGCCCGACGCCTTGTACTGGGCCGGCGGGTCGGTCATCACCTCGATCCGTTCGATCTCGCTGGCCGGGTACTGCAGCAGGGCAAGGCCCGCCGACGGGCCGGAGAACCGGGCCGAGGGCTTGCCGTCGACCAGTATGGTCACGTTCGGGTCGCCGCGCAGCGTCACATTGCCGTCGGCGTCCACATCGACCGACGGGACCTCGTCCAACACGTCCGCGGCCGAGCCGGTCGCGGCCTGCAGGTCGCCGGAGACGACGTAGGTCTTCCGGTCGATCAGCACCTGGGACTTGGGCTTCTGGGCGGTGACCACCACCCCTTCGACCGTGGCGTCGGCCGGTGTCTGGGCCAGGGCCGGCGGCGCCGCCGCCATCACGATCAGCACGATCGGGAACGCTGAGGAATTCATAGGCCCCCGCCCAAGCGGGTCCCACACGACCGCCCGAGCAGACCTTGCCATTCGTCCCTGACAGCCGCCTGACGGTGGCCGGGCCGTCCGCCCGCTTCCCCGCTCAGCCGGCCGGCTTCTCCGCCGCGGCCAGTTTCCAGCGCACGCGGCCGCCGCGGTCGGCGCGCAGGCGGCCGCGCAGGACCACCTGGGTCGAGCGCCTGGGCACGCCGTCCTCGAACACCACCGAGGGTTCGACGGCGACCTCGGCGGCGTCGTTGCGCAGCCACCAGCCGACCTTGGACGCGCCCTTGAGCAGGACGCTGCGCTGGTCGCGGGCCAGGGAGGCGCGCACCTCGGGCGCTAGGTGGAAGCGGATAGCCACCGCGACCTGTTCGGCCAGGGCCTCGTCGCCGGGCACGAAGCGGTCTTCGCCGCGCAGCTCGTCGGTCTCCTTGTCGAGGAACAGCCGGCGCTCGTGGGTCAGGCCGGTGCTCTCCAGCCAGCCGTCGTGGGCCATCTCGACCCAGACCCCGGTCTCGCTCTCGCGCCGCCGCGCCTCGACCTCGCGGGCGCCGCCGACCAGTCGCGGGCCGTAGGCGAAGGCCAGAAGGCCGGTCAGGGGCGCGCCGGCCGCGCCCTCGCCCAGCTCGGCGGTCGAGCCGCCGGCGGCCAGGCGCGCGGCCTGGAAGTCCGCGGCGTCCGGGCCCCACTGGACGCCGGTGATCAGCCGGTCGCGGCCGCACACCACCTCGATCGCCAGCGGTTGGCCGCAGGCCGCGAGGCTCCAGGCGCCCCGGGCCGGGCGGCCGGCGTCGGCCATCACGTGCAGGCTGCGCCCGTCCAGCCGCTGGTAGCCGCCGTGGGGCGCCTCGCGGACCGGCTGGATGGTCAGGGCGTCCTCGTCGTCGTGCGCCCGCGCGGCCGAAACACGCCTGGCCGACGCCGCGCCGCCGCCCTGGAAGGCGGCCAGCCGGTTGTCCGGCAGGGTGAAGAACCGCAAGGTCGCGGTCAGCCGGTCGATCGCCCGCGACAGGTTCTCCGGCGCCGGCCGGCCGCGCTGGACCAGGGCGTCGTCCAGGGCCAGCAGGTCGAACAGCAGCTCCATCCCGGCCTGGGGCGAGCGCGAGGCGTGCACGCCGTCGGCCAGGACCGCCTTGGCCAGGGCCGCCGGCAGCCGGGCCAGCGCCGCCGACATCAGCCGCTCGCCCGCCGGTCCCGACAGGGCCGCGCCGGCGGCGGCCACGATGGCCAGCCGCTCGGCCGCCCGCGACGGCTCGCGGGCCAGCTGCAGCAGCCGCCGGGCCTGGCGGGCCAGGCTCTCGGCCAAAAGCGCCGCCTCGGCGTCCGAGGCGACCGCGCCCAGCCGCCGCCCGGCGCCGGCCAGGGCCGCGACCCGCGGCTCCAGCGCCTCGCCGCTCCAGGCGAACGGGTTCCAGCGGCCGAACACCCGCCGCCATTCCAGCGCCAGCCGCAGGGCCGGGGCGTCGCCGGCCTCGCCCACCGCCATCAGGTCGCGCAGCCAGTCGAACCGGTGCAGGGCGAGCGCGAAGGCGCGCGAGGGGCTGGCGCGGCTCCAGGGATCGCCCTGCGGGCCGACCTCCAGCGTCTGGCCGGCCAGGGTGAAGGTCCCGTTCAGCAGGGCCTGGCCGGTCTCGGCGTCGGCGGGGCGCGCCTGGCGCGGCGCGGCCAGGAAGCCCCTCGGCCGCGGGCCGCCCAGCGACAGGCGGTGCAGGGGCGAGCCGACCCACTCCCCGGCCGCCTGGCGGGCGAGCGCCGCCGGCGCCGCGCCCAGCCAAAGCAGGGGCCCGGCCCGCGCGCGGACGAGGTTGACGCGTTCTGGATCGGCCATGGCCGCCCGGCTCAGCCGCCCCTCAGGGCGCGGATGTTCTCTGCGTAGCGCTCCGGCCCGCCGCGGAAGACGGCCGTGCCGGCCACCAGGGCGGTGGCGCCGGCCGAGAGGCACAGGGGCGCGGTCTCGGGCGTCACCCCGCCGTCCACCTCCAGCGGGATGTCGCGGCCGGTGGCGTCGATCATCTCGCGCAGCCGCTCGATCTTCCTCAGCTGCGAGGTCATGAAGCTCTGGCCGCCGAAGCCGGGGTTGATCGACATGACCAGGATCAGGTCGACCTCGTCCATCATCCACTCGATGGTCTCGGGCAGGGTCGAGGGGTTGAACACCACCCCCGCCTTGGCTCCGATCTTGCGGATGTGCTTGAGCGAGCGGTTCAGGTGCGGCCCGGCCTCGGGATGGATCAGGATGTGGTCCGCGCCCGCCTCGCGGAAGGCGTCGAGGAAGGGGTCGACCGGGGCGATCATCAGGTGGACGTCGAACGGGATCGAGACGTGCGGCCGCAGGGCTTTGACCACGTCCGGGCCGATGGTGATGTTGGGCACGAAGTGGCCGTCCATCACGTCGACGTGCAGCCAGTCGGCCCCCGCCGCCTCGATCGCGCGCGCCTCCTCGCCCAGCCGGGCGAAGTCGGAGGCGAGGATCGACGGGGCGATGATGGGGGCGCTGGCGGGCATGGGGCGGAGTTAGCCCGCGGCGGCGCTGCGGCGCAAGCCGGCGGGGTGTGGACGGGCGTGTACGGCGGCGCCGGCCTGTGAGCGGATTCGAAAGAGTGGGAGGCCGCTCAGCCCTTGGGCCGGGAGGCCTTTTCCTCCAGGCCCGAGCGACCTTCGCGCGCTTCCAGCCGGGCGGCGACCTCGTCCAGGCTGACGCCGGCGGCGGCCAGGACCACCAGCCAGTGGTAGATCAGGTCCGCGCTCTCGGCGGCCAGGGCGGCGGGATCGCCCTGCACGGCGGCGATCACCGTCTCGACCGCTTCCTCGCCCATCTTCTTGGCGGCCAGGGGCGCGCCGCCGGCCAGGAGCCTGGCGGTGTAGGAGGAGGCGGGGTCCGCGCCCTTGCGGGCCTCGATGGTCGCGGCCAGGCGGGCCAGGGTCTCGGCGAGGCGGCTCATGGGCGCGTCCTTCAGGTCAGCCGCATCGGCAGGCCGGCGTCGGCCATGGCCCGCTTGGCCTCGCCGACGCTGATCTCGCCGAAGTGGAAGATGGAGGCGGCCAGGACCGCGTCGGCGCCGCCCTCCTTCACCGCCGCCACCAGGTCGGCCGCATTGCCAGCCCCGCCCGAGGCGATCACCGGCACGCCCACGGCCGAGGTCACGGCCTTGAGCAGGGCGGTGTCGTAGCCGGTCTTGGCGCCGTCGCGGTCCATCGAGGTGAGCAGGATCTCGCCGGCCCCGCGCTCGACCGCGCCCACGGCCCAGCGCACCACGTCGATGCCAGTGCCCTTGCGCCCGCCATAGGTGAAGACCTCCCAGCCGCCTTCGGGGCGGGCGCGGGCGTCGATCGCCACCACTACGGCCTGGGAGCCGAAGGCGTCCGCGCAGCGGGTGATCAGCTCGGGGTCCTCGACCGCGGCGGTGTTGATCGAGGCCTTGTCGGCGCCGGCCCGCAGCAGGGCGCGGGCGTCCTCGACCTTGCGCACCCCGCCGCCCACGCCGACGGGCATGAAGCAGACCTCGGCCGTGCGGGCGACGACGTCCAGGATCGCGCCGCGGCCCTCGTGGCTGGCGGTGATGTCGAGGAACATCAGCTCGTCCGCCCCGGCCGCGTCATAGGCCGAGGCCTGCTCGACCGGATCGCCGGCGTCGCGCAGGGAGACGAAGTTGACGCCCTTGACCACTCGGCCGTCCTTGACGTCCAGGCAGGGGATGACGCGGACCTTGAGCACCGGTCAGGCCGCCCGGCGGTTGGCGACGGCGATCACCTCGGCCGGCTTGATCGCGCCGCTGTAGAGGGCGCGGCCCAGGATGGCGCCGGCGATCGGCACGCCCTTGCGGGCCTGCAGGCGGCGGATGTCATCGACCGAGGCCACCCCGCCCGAGGCGATCACCGGGATGGCCACCGCGTCGGCCACCGCGCCCACGCCCTCGACGTTGACGCCGGTCATGGCCCCGTCGCGGCTGATGTCGGTGACGATCAGGGCGGCGACGCCCGCGTCCTCGAACCGGCGCGCGAGGGTGATCGGGTCGAGCTCAGAGGCGCCGGTCCAGCCGTCCACCGCCACCTTGCCGTCGCGCACGTCGACGGCCACGGCGATCTGTTCAGGCCATTTGCGCGCGGCGGTCTTGACCAGCTCGGGGTCGCGCACGGCCACGGTGCCCAGGATCACCCGGCTGATCCCGGCCTCGATCCAGGCCTCGACCGCCGCCAGGGTGCGGATGCCGCCGCCCAGCTGAACCGGCACGGAGACCGCGTTCAGGATGGCGTTCACCGCCTCGGCGTTGCGCGAGGCGCCCTCGATGGCGCCGTTCAGGTCGACCACATGCAGCCAGTCGAAGCCGTCCTTGACGAAACGCCCGGCCTGGTCGGCGGGCGAGGTGTTGAACACCGTCGCCTTGTCCATGTCGCCGTGCAGCAGGCGCACGCACTGGCCGTCCTTGAGGTCGATGGCGGGGTAGAGGATCATGGACGCCACTCCAGGAAGTTGGCCAGCAGACTCAGGCCCGCGGCCTGCGACTTTTCAGGGTGGAACTGCACCCCGGCGATGTTGTCCCGCGCCACGGCCGCGGTGAACCGGCCGCCGTGGTCCGTCTGGGCGACGGCCTCGGCCGGATCGGCCGGATAGAGGGCGAAGGAGTGGGTGAAGTACATGTGCGCCCCGGGCGGCAGGCCGTCGAACAGCGGGTGGTCGGCCACCGCCTCCAGGGCGTTCCAGCCCATGTGCGGCACCTTGAAGAATGAGCCGTCGGGCTGCAGCCGGCGCACCTCGCCGGCGATCCAGCCGAGCCCGGCCGTCTCGCCGAACTCCAGCCCGCGGTCGGCCAGCAGCTGCATGCCGACGCAGACCCCCAGGAAGGGCGCGCCGCGCGAGACGACCGCCTCGCCGATCGCCTCGACCACGCCCGGGCGGGCCTCGAGCGCGCGCATGCAGGCGGCGAAGGCGCCCACGCCGGGCAGGACGACGCGGTCGGCGCGGGCGATGATGTCGGGATCGTCGGTGGTCACGACTTCGCGCGCCCCGCCCAGCTCGCGGCTGGCGCGTTGCAGCGCCTTTTCGGCCGAGCGCAGGTTGCCCGACCCGTAATCGATCAGGGCTATGCTCTGCATGATCGCCTCAGAGCACGCCCTTGGTGGATGGGGCGTGGCCGCCGGTCTTGGGGTCCAGCTCCACCGCCGTCCGCAGGGCCCGGGCCAGGGCCTTGAACCCGCTCTCGGCGATGTGGTGGCTGTTGTCGCCGTAGAGCGTCTCCAGGTGCACGCAGGCCCCCGCGTTCATGGCGAAGGCGTGGTGGAACTCCTTGAACAGCTCGGTGTCCATCTCGCCGACCTTGGGGCGGGCGAAGGCGACCTTCCAGACCAGGTAGGGCCGGTTCGACAGGTCCAGGGCGCAGCGGGTCAGGGTCTCGTCCATCGGGATGTAGGCGTGGCCGAACCGGCGCACGCCCTTGAACCCGTCCAGCGCCTTGTTGAACGCCTGGCCGAGCACGATGCCGGTGTCCTCGACCGTGTGGTGCATGTCGATGTGCAGGTCGCCCTTGGTCTCGACCGCAAGGTCGAAGCCGCCGTGCCGGGCGAAGCTCTCGAGCATGTGGTCGAAGAAGCCGATCCCCGTCGAGACGCTGGACGCGCCGCTCCCGTCCAGATCGACGCGGACGCGGATCTGGGTCTCCTTGGTCTGACGGACGACCTCCGCGGTGCGGTGGGTCGTGTCTTGGGCGGCCATGCCGCGCTCCTTCAAAGTCCGGCCACGGTCGCCAGGTCCTTCAGCGAGACCTGGGGCCTGGGCCCGTAGTGCGAGATCACCTCGGCCGCCGCCAGCGATCCGAGCCGTCCGCAGTAGTCGAGCGAGCGGCCCTGGGCGAGGCCGAAGAGGAATCCCGCCGCGTATTGGTCGCCCGCGCCCGTCGTGTCCACGACTTTCTCGACCGGCGCGGCCTCGATCTTGTGAATCGTATCGCCCGCGACGATCACCGATCCCTTTGCGCCGCAGGTGACGGCGGCGATCCTGGCCCGGCCGCGCACCGCCGCCACCGCCGCGTCGAAATCGTCGGTCTGGAACAGGGAGGTGATCTCGGCCTCGTTGGCGAACAGCACGTCGACCTCGGTGTCGATGAAGCCCTGCAGGCCGCCACGGTGGCGGTCGACCACGAAGGCGTCGGACAGGCTCAGCGCGATCAGCCGCTCGCTGGCGCGGGCCAGGCCGGCGGCCTTGGCGAAGGCGCGCCTCGCCTCGTCCGGGTCGAACAGATAGCCTTCCAGGTAGACGATCCTGGCCGACTCGATCACCGCCGGGTCGACGTCGCCGGGCGAGAGCAGGGCGGCGGCGCCCAGGCAGGTCGACATGGTCCGCTGGCCGTCGGGCGTGACGCTGATCAGGCAGCGGCCGGTCGGGGTGGCGTCGTCCATCCGCCCGCCGACGAAGCGGGCGCCGATTGCGTCCATGTCGTGGGCGAAGACGTCGCCCAGCTGGTCGCGGCCGATCCGGCCGATGTGCACGCCGCGCCCGCCCAGGCTGGCCACCCCGGCGACGGTGTTGCCGGCCGAGCCCCCCGAGGCCTCGACCGCCGCCGCCATCCGCGCGTACAGGCCGACCGCCCGTTCGTCGTCGATCAGCATCATCGAACCCTTGACCAGGTTCTCCTCGGCCAGGAAGTCGTCCGAGGCGGGGGCGATAACGTCGACGATGGCGTTGCCGATCGCGGCGACGTCGTAAAGCGTGGTCATGGGTGGGGAAAATCCGGTTTTGACAGGCGCGCGGAGTATAGGGGAGGGCCGGCCCAAGGCAACGCGCAGACCGTCCGCCCGCCGCCTGCGCCTACAGGAACAGCTCGCGCGACGGGCAGTACTGCGCCACCGGGCAGACGCCGCACTTCGGCTTGCGCGCCAGGCAGGTGTAGCGGCCGTGCAGGATCAGCCAGTGGTGGGCCCGCGTCAGATAGGGTTCCGGCACGATGGCCGTCAGGTCGTGCTCGACCTGGTCGGGGGTCTTGCCGTCGGACAGCTTCAGCCGGTGGGCGACGCGGAAGACGTGGGTGTCGACGGCGACGGCCGGCTCGACGCCCAGCTCGTTCAGCACCACGCTGGCGGTCTTGCGCCCGACGCCGGGCAGGCTCTGCAGCGCCTCGCGGTCCAGCGGAACCTGGCCGCCGTAGCGCTCGACCAGGATGCGCGAAAGGGCGATCACGTTGCGCGCCTTGGTCCGGTAGAGGCCGATCGAGGCGATCATCGGCGTCAGCCCGGCCTCGCCCAGGGCCAGCATCTTCTCGGGGGTGTCGGCGAGCGCGAACAGTTTCTCGCTGGCCTTGTTCACCGACTTGTCGGTGGCCTGGGCCGAGAGCGCCACCGCGACCACCAGGGTGAAGGGGTTCTTGAACGCCAGCTCGGTGCGGGGGTTCGGCGCGATCTCGGCGAAATGGTCGAAGATGGCCTGGATCCGCGCCTTCTCGGCCGGCGACAGCCGCCGGCGGGCGGCTGGCTTAGACTTCGCTGGGAGCTTGGGCTTCGGGGCGGACTTCGCGGGCGCGGCCATACGGCCAAGATGGCCTGCGTCGCCGGCCGCGCCAAGGCTGCGCGCGATCCCTAGCCACCCTATGTTGCAGGGATGGCCCTGCTCTACATGGATGCGGTGATCACCCCGAACCGGTCGCTGTCGCGCAAGGGCTTCTACTGGCTGATCGGGGTGCTGGTCGCCTTCAACCTTCTGATCGGCGTCTTCATGCTGATGTTCAAGGCCTTTCCGGTTCCGGTCTTCCTCGGGCTCGACGTGGTGGGCGTGCTGCTCGCCTTCCGCGCCAGCTATCGCGGCGCCGGCCAGTCCGAGCGGGTGCGGGTCTCGGCCGACGAGGTCACCGTCTCACACCAGATCGGCGCCAGCGCCCGCACCATCTGGACCTCGCCCACCGCCTTCACCCGCGTCAGCGTCGAGGCGCCGGACGAGCACGAGGCGCGGGTCCGGCTGCACCTGTCGGGCAAGGCCCTGACCATCGCCCGCGCGCTCAGCCCGCACGAGCGGGTGCGGTTCGCCGAGGCGCTCGAGGCGGCGATCCGCAAGGCGCGGGCCGAACGGCATTGAGTGGTCTCAGGGCTCGAGCCGCTCCAGGCCCTTGTTGACCTGCACGCTGAGACCTAGCCTTCGCCCGTCAGGCGGGCGAGCGCCGATGCGTCCTCGCCGCCGACCTGCTCCAGGGCCCGGGCGAGGCTGGCCTGCGCCTCGGCGGGCCTGTTCTGCGAGAGCTTGCGCACGCCCTCCAGCCGCTGGACGGTCATCTCGAAGCCGGCCACCCCGCCCAGCATCGCCTCGAACCGCCCAGGGCTCATCTTGGCGCGGGTCCAAGCCGGCTTGGGGGCCAGGCGAGCCTCGAACACGGCGGAAAGCGCGTCGAGCAGGGCGGCGGTCCCGGCCCGGTCCAGCGCCCGCACCGGGCCTTCGATCTCGGCCGAGAGGTAGTTCCAGGTCGGGACCTGGTCGGCGAGTCCGTACCAGTCCGGGCTGACGTAGGTCTCGGGGCCGGTGACCACCGCCAGGGCGTGGCCCGAGGCCGCGAGCGCGGCCGCCAGCGGGTTGGCCCGCGACAGGTGGAACCTCAGCCAGCCCTTGCCCAGCAACACCGGCGCGTGGGCCGCGAGCGGCCGGCCCGCCTCGACCCCGATGATCAGGGCCAGACCGCGCTCGGCGACCAGGGCGGCCAGGCGTGCGGGATCGGTCTCGCGGAAGGCTGTGGCGGGATGCATGAGCTCAGACCACCAGCTGAGTCTGAGTGACCAGGGCCAGCAGCTTGCCGGCCGGGTCGGTGATGCGGGTCTGCCAGACCGACGAGCGGCGGCCGCGGTGGACGGGAACGGACTCGGCCGTCACCTCGGTCCCGACCGGCGCGGCGCCCAGGAAGTTGGTCTTGCTCTCGATCGTGGTGGTGTGTGCGCCCTCGGGCAGGTTCAGGAAGGCGCCGACCGCGCCGGCGGTGTCGGCCAGGGCCATGAAGGCGCCGCCGTGCAGGATGGAGCCGGCGGTGCAGACCTCCTCGCGGACGAGAAGGCGCGCGACCACCCGTTCGGGCGAGGCCTCGGTGATCTCGATCCCGAGCAATCGGGCGAGCGGCAGGGCGGCGGCGTTGAGCCGGTCGGCAAGAGACATGGGCGCGGGTCCGCGAGGTGAAACCGCATCCGATGTCCACCCGGCCGGCCCCGACGTCAAATGCGAACCCCGCCGGGCTGAGCCGCGGCGGGGTCGCAAGTCCCGTTCAGACGTGAAGTCTAGCGGGGCGTGGCGTCGTGCGCCGTGTCGGTCACCGCATGACCAGCGGCGCTGACGTCCTTGCCGGCGCCGGCGACGGTGTTGCAGCCGGCGACGAACACGCTCGTCGCCAGCGCAGCCAGAAGAAGCAGCTTGCGCATCACGGGTCTCCTTGAATTGAACACCCTAACAACGGCTAGGCTGCGACCCGGTTCCCCTTAAGCTTGGCGCGGCCGCGGCCCGGGTCTGGGCCGCCGGCGCCGCCCAGGACCGGCGTCGGGAAGGTGAGGCGCGCGGTGACCCCGCCCACGTCGTTGGCCGCCAGCTCCATCCGGCCATGCAGCTGGCGCGCGAAGGCGGTCATCAGCGTGCGGCCCACGCCGCCGCCGGCCAGCTCGGGCGGCGCGCCCGAGCCCTCGTCGACCACCGACAGCTCGGCGCGGTCGCCCTCGACCACGAAGCGCACCTTCAGGAGGCCGCCGTTCACCGCCAGGGCGTGTTTCTGGGCGTTGCTGATCGCCTCGACCGCGAACAGGGCGAAGGGCGCCAGCTTGTCGGGGTCGATGATCAGTTCGTCGGCCGACAGCTCGGTGCGGATCGTGCGGCCGCTGGCCTGCTGCTCCATGGCCAGCTGGCCCAGGAGGTCGTCCAGGAACTGGCGTAGGTTCACCCGCTTCAGGTCCGTGCCCTGGTAGAGGGCGCGGTAGATCAGGGCGAGCGCGGCGATCCGCCGGCGGGTGTCGGACATGGCGTTGCGCGCGGCGGCGTCGCCCAGCGCCCGCTGCTGCATGCTGAGCAGGGAGCTGATGACCTGCAGGTTGTTCTTCACCCGGTGATGGATTTCGCGCATCAGCGCGTCCTTCTCCGCCAGGGAGGCGCGCAGCGAGCCGTCGCGCGCGTCGATCGCCTCGGCCATGGTCTCCAAGGTCTGGGCCAGGTCGCGGATCTCGGCCGGCGCCCGGTCGGCCTGCCGCGGCCTCACGCTGAGCCGGCCCTTGGCGTAGATCGCCGCGATCCGCTGCAGATAGCCCAGCCAGCGGATCACCACCCGCTCGGCCACGATCCACACCGCGCCCAGGGCGACGCTGAACGCCAGCAGCGGCAGCAGCAGGCTGGAGAGCGGATTGAGCCTGGCCCAGGAAAACAGGCCGGGCGCAGAAGCCGACAGCACCACGAAGACGTCGCCCGCCAGCGGCGCGGCCGAATTGATCCGCTCCTGCCCGTGGCCGTCCTTGCCGTAGTAGAGCATCGACCCGTGCTGGCGGGCGCGCTCGGCGAAGCCGCTCGGCGCCGCCGGGAAGGCCCAGGGCTGGGTGCGGTTCAGGAACTGGCCTTGGCTGTCGGCCAGCGCCACCTCGGTGTTCGCCGGCAGCGCGCGGTCCCGCAGGTCGGGCCTGAGGCTGTCCAGGCCGATGATGGCCAGCGCGGCCCCGTCGAAGCGGCCCTGCGCATCCTCGGCGCGCTCGGCGGCCAGCAGGGCGGGACCGTGGTTGGCCAGTTCGGGCGGCGCCCGCATCACCACCTGCCGCTCGCCGTTCGCAAGCCGGGCGAACCAGGGCCGCTCGCGCCGCGACGGGTCGGCCGGCACGGTGTCGGCCGCGCAGGCGACCCGTCCCTTGGCGTCCACCCGGACCAGGTTGTCGTAGCCCTCGAGCCGATGGGCGATCTCGGCCAGCCGCTGGGCGCAGTCGAAGCCGACGGACTGGGGCGCGAGGGTCTCGAGCAGGACCCCGGCGCTGGTCATCCGCGCGCGGGCGGTGGCGGCGCTGCGCTCCGCGGCCAGGGCCAGGCCCACGCGCTGGGCCTCGGCGTCCTTGCGGAACTCGATGAAGGCCTGGGCCGCGCCGAGCACTAGCACCGGCGCAAGCGCAAGCGCCAATCCAGCTCCCAACCGGAAACGGATGGTGGTCAGCGGAGTCCGCGACAATCGGACCACCGCGCCCCCTAACGCGCCGAACTCAGGCGCTCGGCGTCCGCCAGGATGGAGGACATCGCCTCGCTCGCGGATCGGCCGTCCCGCTCATAGGCGCCGGTCTCGAGCAGCACTTGCAGCGCCCGCCGCGCCCGGCTGACCCGGCTCTTCACCGTGCCGACCGCGCAGCCGCAGATCTCGGCCGCCTCCTCGTAGGCGAAGCCGCCCGCGCCGACCAGGATCAGCGCTTCACGTTGTTCCGCCGGCAGCATGGCGAGGCCCAGCCGCAGTTCGTCCAGCGCCACCGGAGACTCCGGATCGTCGGTAGCCACCAGGGTCCGCTCGGCCACCTCGGGATCGAGCTGGGTCTGGCGCCACGAGCGGCGCTTTTCGGAATAGAATTGATTGCGCAGGATCATGAAGGTCCAGGCCTTCATATTGGTGCCCATCTGGTAGCTGGCCCGCGCGTCCCAGGCCTTCATCATCGCGTCCTGCGCCAGGTCGTCGGCGCTCGTCGCATCGCCGGTCAGCGTTCGGGCGAAGGCGCGCAGATGGGGGATCAGCGCCACCAGCTCGCGCTTGAACGCCTCGCGCGTACTGGCCTCCGCGGCCGATTCCTGCGACGCCTGCTCGGTCCGGACCCGCGTCATTCGCCCTCCGGGACCTTGTCCGCGCCCTCGTCCGCACGACGCAGGATTTCGAGGAAATCCCGGGGCACCGGTTCGTTCACGACCTCGTCGAACATCTGGCGCAACTTCTGGCCTATGGCCTGTTGACGCAGCCGCGCTTCGTCGAGCGCCGGCGGTGTTGTTCTGTTCGGCGGGTCCACAGGCCTTTGTTCGATCATTCCCTTGGCGTCACGTCGCTCCAACGTACGCCCCCTCTTTTCCG
This sequence comes from Caulobacteraceae bacterium, assembly GCA_031291645.1. GTDB lineage: Bacteria > Pseudomonadota > Alphaproteobacteria > Caulobacterales > Caulobacteraceae > Poindextera. The sequence continues at coordinate 34,448 of JARLIQ010000108.1, forward strand.
AGCCCAAGACATTGATACAGCCCGATACGCTAACGCGCCAAGGTTCGTAAGAGTTCCGGTCGCGAATACGCAGCCCGCGGAACCGCCTTTGCTTTCGCACGTTGGACAGTGTGCGTGGGGGATGCGCCGTCATTCAGCGTGTCCGCACGGTCTGCGGCGGGGTCCGGTCTCCTTTGAATCGCATCCCGGCCACAAAGCGTTGCATCTGCACCTTGTCTTAGCCTGCCGCGGCGAGGAAAGGTCTCGAAGAATTCTACGGGAGACGCCGATGGGCCTTCTGGCCAGACTTGCTCCACACCTGCCCTACGTCCGTCGCTACGCGCGCGCGCTCACCGGCGACCAGGTCACCGGGGACGGATATGTCCGCGTCGCGCTCGAGGCGCTGGCGGCGGGCGAGGCGGTGCTGCCGCCGGCCATGACCCCCAGGGTGGCCCTCTACCACGTCTTCCAGCTGATCTGGCGCTCGACCGGCGCCCAGCTTGAGCCGCGGCCCCTGGCGGCGGTCGGCGACGACGCGGCCAGCCGGCTGATGCGCATCGCGCCGCCGTCGCGGCAGGCCTTTCTCCTGACCGCGCTCGAAGGCTTCACCCCGAGCGAGACGGCCCAGATCCTGGGCGTGGATTTCGAAGAGGTCGAACGGCTGATCGCCCAGGCCCAGACCGAGATCGACGCCGAACTGGCGACCGGGGTGCTGATCATCGAGGACGAGCCGGTCATCGCCGCCGACATCGAGGCCCTGGTGTGCGAGCTCGGCCACGAGGTGCTCGACATCGCCGCCACCCGGAGCGAGGCGGTGGCCGCGATCGCCAGCGCCCGCCCGGGCCTGGTGCTGGCCGACATCCAGCTGGCCGACGGCTCGTCCGGCATCGACGCGGTGCGCGACATCCTGAGCGAGATCGACGTGCCGGTGATCTTCATCACCGCCTTCCCGGAGCGGCTGCTGACGGGCGAGCGGCCCGAGCCGACCTTCCTGATCACCAAGCCGTTCCAGCCCGAGACCGTGAAGGCGGCGATCGGCCAGGCTCTGTTCTTCCACCCGGCGCGCGAGCGCGCCGACGCCTGAGCGAGACCGCCAAACATTTTTCGCCGCAGGCGGGAACGGAAGAGGGCCTTCCTCGTTCTCTATTTGCGGAGACGGCAATCGCCCCCCGACACAAGCTGGCCTCAGCCAGCCCGCCGTCTCCGCGCCCTATTCTCGATGGTGCAAACTTTGAAGGGCGGCCTGCGGGCCGCCCTTTTTCTTGCGTCCGGATTCCGGATCCGAGGTCGTGACCGGGGCCTTGACTGCCCCGGCCGAACTCAGCGGTCGCTGGAGGACGAGCCGCCGGTGGCCGCCTGGATGAGGGCGGCGATGCGATCGGTCGAGCCGGTCGCCTGGCTGAGCATCTGGGTCGGGTTGGAGCCCGGGCTGGGCACGGCGGCGGCCAGCTGGGTCATCGCCGTCTGGGCGACGGTGCGCACCGCGTTCTCGGCCGCCGAACGCGCGACGTTCTGGGTCGACTGATAGATGAAGCCATAGGTCGGATAGACGGTCTTGCCGAGGTCGCCGGCCGGGTCGAACCAGACCTTGACCTGGCTCCAGTCGCCGGCCGGGGAGACGTCGACCACGGTCACGTCGCGCTCGACCTGGCCGCGCGAGCCGCCGATCACCGACCAGTTGGCGTGGGTCACCTGGATGATCCGGTCGGTCAGCACCTGGCTGACCACGGCCACGTGGCCCTTGTTCATCACGCCGCTGGGCTTGAACACCAGAACCGCGCCGGCCTTGGGGGTGAAGCCTTCGGCGTATTTGCCGGCCGCCTGCTGCCACCAGGTCCAGGCGTCGCCGAACAGCTGGATGCCGGAAATCATGCGTGCGAAGGGAACGCACTGCCAATAGTTCTCAGCGCTGGCCGAGCCAACCGCCGAAAGGGTCACCGCGACGACCAACGCTACGCAACCGAAAGCCGTCCTGGCCCGTGTCATCATTAGGTGGCTCCCCCGCCTTCTGACTGGCGGATGGGATAACCATGCAGCGCGAAAATGAAAAGAAAATTATTTTCACGACGTGTTGTTTACGCCACGCTTGCTAGTGGTGCAGGGGGCCGCTCCGTCCACCGCCGCATCATCGCGCGCGCCGGCCGTTCGATCAGGTGATACGAGACGGCGGCCAGCGGTATAACCAATATCGTGAAGACGATCCACACCGGCAGCGGCAGATGGGCCTTGTCGAAATGGAATATCGTCGAGACGCCGTTCACAAAGAGCAGTTTCCACGGAATACAGATCATGTAGATCGAGTAGCTGACTTCGCCCAGATACACGAACAGACGCCCCCCTCCCGTGTTTTCACCGGCGCTCGTCAGCGAAGCGAGACTGAGGATCAGGCCGCCGAACAGGGTGAGCAGCAGGGCGTCGGGCGCGCCGATTTGTGCGCAAACGAGGATTGCGGCGCCTGAAAAAACGGCGCCGAGGCCCGCCCGACGGCGCGTGGCCAGCGGATTGGCCCGCCACAGGAGGTTAATGGCGCAGCCGAGCGCGAAGCAGGGAACGATCCGCAGCGCCCCCCAGGCGATGGTCGCGTGGGTCAGCGAGAAGCCCGCAAGGCGCTCGAAGAGAGCGTAGAGGACCCAGGCCGCGGCCACCGCCGCCGCGACGGCCAGGCGCGGACGCGCGCGCAGCCGCAGCGCCAGCCAGGCGAAGGCCGGAAAGCACAGATAGGCGAACCACTCGGCCGAGATCGACCAGGAGGGATGGTTCCAGCCCGCCGCCGGCGCCAGCCCCCAGGCGTGGACCATCAAGAGGTTGGCCGGCAGCGAGGGCCAGGACAGGATGTTGGCGTCGATCGTCCGGCCGGCGGCCTGGGCCGCCAGGGCCATGGCGCCGACTCCGGCCAGGGTGGCCAGGTGCAGCGGGTAGACCCGCGCCAGCCTGGCCCACAGGAAGCTGGCATAGCGGAAGCGGAGGTCGCCGACGCTGTCCAGGTAGACGTGGCTGAGGATGAAGCCCGAGAGAGTGAAGAACAGCTCGACCCCCAGATAGCCCTTGCCGACCAGCGGCGGCATGACCGCCGCCAGGTTGGGCCAGTAGTGGTAGACCACGACCCACATCGCCGCGAAGAAGCGCAGCGAGGTTAACGGGCGGATGTCCTTGGTGGCGGTCATGGCTGTTCCGAACCGGGGCGCGGACGAACGCGCGTCCCCTTGCAAGCACGAGCCATGCCACCAGAACCAAGGCCTCGCCGGGGCGGCGCGGCTATCCGCCGCCGCAGCGAGGCCAGGCGATCAATGGGCTACGGCGGCCGTGTTGCACCGGGCGAGCAGGTTCGCCGGCAGGTTCGTCCGGTCGATGCTGTAGGTCGCCAGGGGACCGGTTTGCTTGACCAGGGTCCGGCAGGCGGAAACCGTCAGGATCTGCTCGGAGGCGGGTTCGGCCACGCAGGCCGCGCCCTGGCAGTTCCAGAAGGCGTCCCCGGCCAGCACCGTGACCGGCTTGGTCAGCGGCGCCTGCAGGGTGGCCTGCGCCCGGCCGTCGGCCAGCGCCGAGCCGGCCAGCGCCGAGAGGGCGGCGGCCAGCGCAATAGCTTGAATTTTCATACGAAGTCTCCAGCGTTTCAGGGAGGAATAGGCACTGACGCTGTTCAGTCGCACGCCCCCTTGCGGCGCTATCCCCAACGCCGGGCGAAAAACTAAACAATGCTCAGATAGCCACCTTCCGGCTCAGGTCAAGCACCGGGGCCACAAACTGGACAAATTTCTCGTCGGCCCGTCCGGCTAGAGCCGGTAGCGGCGCTCCAGCCGGTAGCTGGAGCCCTCGTCGGTGCGCCAGCTGGAATAGAGGCCGAAGGCGTCGGCCCGGAACGGCGGCGACGCCAGAAGGTTGTTGGCCTGGATCCAGGCCGCGACGGGCGCCGGGTCGGGACGGCGCAGGTAGGCCAGGGTCACGTGCGCTCGCCAGGCGCGGGTGTCCGGCTTGCAGCCCGCGCGCCGCGCCGCCGTCTCGCAGCGCCGGGCGAGCTGTTCCAGCGCGGGGTTGGGCTTGACCCCCGCCCAGACGGCGTGGATGTCCGCCCCCTCGCCGAAAGCGCCGACGCCGGCCAGTTCGAGGTTCATCGGCTCGCCGCGCACCCGCGACAACGCCAGGTCCAGGTCGTCGGCGAGGGTCTCGGGCACATCGCCGAAGAACCGCAAGGTGACGTGGAAGGCCTCGACCGGCCGCCAGCGCGCCTCGGCCAGCCCGCGCTGGCGCAGGCTGAGCGTCTCTCCGATGTCGCCCGGGATGGCGATGGCGGCGAACAGGCGGATCATCGCGCGCTCCTTACTTATCGCCGACCGGCCAGCGCCCGCGCCAGCACCGGCGCCAGGCGCGCGGCGATGACCTTCACGCCTGCGGCGTTGGGATGGATGGCGTCGCGCTGCAACAGTCTCGGATCGCGCCCCACCCCGGCCAGGAGATCGGGATAGAGGATCGCGCCGCTGGCCCGGGCGGCGGCCGGGAAGGCCGCGTCGAAAGCCCGCGCATAGGCCGAGCCGATCTGCGCCGGCGCGCTGATCCCCGCCACGACCGCCGCGATGCGCCGCGCCTTGAGCCGCGCGAGGATGGCCGAGAGGTTGGCCCGCACCACCCGGGGATCGACGCCTTGCAAAAGGTCGTTGCCGCCGAGGGCGACCAGGCAGAGGTCGGTGTCGCCCTGGACACTGAAGTCCACCCTGGCGAGGCCGTCGGCGGTTGTGTCGCCGGAGACCCCGGCGCCGCGCACCCGCACATGCGCGCCCAGCCGCCCCATCGCCAGCTCCAGTTGGGCCGGCAGGGCGTCGGCCGCCGGCAGGCCCAGCCCCGCGGTGATCGAATCGCCCAGCACGGTGACGACCCGCGTCCGCGCCGCGGCCCGCGCGCGGCCAGCGACGAGCGCGGCGGCTGCGCCGGCGAGCAGCGTCCGGCGGGTCGGATCGAACCTTTGTGCGGCAAGCATGATCAGGCCTTATGTAGGGGAACCCGGCCGCTGCTGAAACGGCCTTCGACCAAGGCCGCGATGACCCCCTCCGCTCCGCCGCTCCGCCTCGAACAGGTCGCGCTGACCCTGCCCTCCGCGGCCGGGCCGGTGGATATCCTCAAGGGGATCGACCTGACCGTCGCGGCCGGCGAGCGGGTGGCGGTGGTCGGCCCCTCGGGCTCGGGCAAGTCGTCGCTGATCGCGGTGGCGGCGGGGCTGGAGCGGCCCAGCGCCGGAACGGTCAGGCTGTTCGGCGAGGACCTGGCGCGGCTGAACGAGGACGGGCGGGCCCGGCTGCGGCGCGGACGGGTGTCGCTGGTGTTCCAGGCCTTCCACCTGCTGCCCAACATGACCGCCGAGGAGAACGTCTCGGCGCCGCTGGAGATCGCGGGCCAGCCCGGCGCGACCGCCGTGGCCCGCGACTGGTTGGACCGGGTCGGACTGGCCGCGCGCCGGCGGCACTATCCGCACCAGCTCTCCGGCGGCGAGCAACAGAGGGTCGCCCTGGCCCGCGCCCTCGCCGCCCGGCCGGCGCTGCTGTTCGCCGACGAGCCGACCGGCAACCTCGACGCCGAGAACGCCGCCGCCGTGGCCGATCTGATGTTCGCCCTGGTCGCCGAGGCCGGCGCGGCCCTCGTGCTGGTCACCCACGACCTCGCCCTGGCGGCCCGGGCCGACCGGCGGACGGCCATGGCCGGCGGCCGCATCGCGGGCGAGGCGTGAGCGGGATGCGGCCGCTCCTGTCCCTGCGCTTCGCCGCGCGGGAGCTGAGGTCGGGGGTCCGGGGCTTTCGCATCTTCCTCGCCTGCCTGGCGCTGGGGGTGGCGGCCATCGCCGCCGCCGGCTCGACCGCCGAGGCTTTCCGCCAGGGCCTGTCCGCCCAGGCGCGCGAGATCCTGGGCGGGGACCTGTCGGTCTCGGTCGAGCAGCGCGACTTCACCCCGGCCGAGCAGGCCGCCTTCGCCCGCCTGGGCCGGGTGGTCTATGCGGCGGGCGCACAGGCGATGGCCCAGGGCCCCGCAGGAGACCGGCGGCTGGTCGAGCTGCGCGGCGTCGGCCTCGGCTATCCCCTGGCCGGCCGGGTGGGCCTGGGGGGCGCCGCCAGCCTCGCCCAGGCCCTGGCGCCGGGGCCGGACGGCGCGGCCGGGGCGGCGGTCGAGCCGGCGCTGCTGGACCGGCTGGGCCTGACACTCGGCCAGACCTTCACCGTCGGCGACAGCCGGTTCATCGCCCGCGCCGTGCTCTTGTCCGAGCCCGACCGCATCGGCCGCTTCGCCCTCGGCCCGCGCGTCCTGACCAGCCTGGCGGCGATCGAGCGCACCGGGCTGCTGCAGCCCGGCGGCCTCTATGGCGAGACGGCCCGGATCGTCCTGCCGCCGGGCGCCGCGCCGCGGGCGGCGACCGCGGCGCTGAGGCGCGCCCTGCCGGGCGCGGGCCTCGACATCCGCGACCGCTATGACGCCGCGCCCGGCGCGCGCCGCCTGATCGACCGGCTGGAGTATTTCCTGGGCTTCATCGGCCTGGCGGCGCTGCTGGCCGGCGGGCTGGGGGTGTTCGGGGCGGTCTCGGCCTATCTGGAGACCCGCAAGCCCTCGATCGCGGTGCTCAAGGCCCTGGGCGCCGAAGGGCCGCTGATCCGCGACGTCTATCTGATCCAGATCGGCCTGCTGGCCGCCCTGGGCGTCGGCCTCGGCCTGGCGGTCGGCGCGGCGGCGCCGCTGCTGATCGGCTGGTTCGCCCGGGACCAGCTGCCCATTCCCGCCCTGTTCGCCCTCTATCCCCTGCCCCTGGTCCGGGCGGGCGTGTTCGGCCTTCTCGCGGCCGCCGCCTTCTCGCTCGAACCCCTGGCGAGGGCCCGGGCGACGCCGCCGGCCTCGCTGTTCCGGCGCGACCTGTCGGCCCGCGCGGGCTTCGGCCCGGAGACGGCCGGCGCCGTCCTGGCCGGGCTCGGCCTCGCCGCCCTGACCATCGTCTCGGCGCCCACCCCGGTGACCGCGGCGGCGATGATCGGCGGGGTGGCGGTGGCGATGGCCATGCTTTGGGCGCTCGGCCGGCTGGCGGTCTGGCTGGCCGCCCGAGGCCGCGGGGGCGCCCGCGGCGCGGTGCGCCTGGGCCTGGCCAACCTCGCCGGACCCCGCTCGGCCGCCCGGACCGCGACCCCGGCCATCGGCCTTGGCGTCGCCCTGCTCAGCGCCGTGGTGCTGATCCAGTCGAGCCTGCTGGCCCAGGTGCGCGAGGTGGCGCCCCGGACCGCCCCGGCGGTGGTGTTCACCGAAATCCCGGCCGACCGCGCCGCGGCCTTCGATGCGGAGGTCTCGCGGATCATGGGTCCGCTGGCCCCGGACCGCTACCTGCGCATGCCCTTCGCCACCGGCCGGATCACCGCCCTGAAGGGCGCGCCGGTCGACCGGCAGGCCATAGCGCCGGACCAGCGCTGGGCCTTCGACAACGACATCGGCCTGTCGGCCCTGGCCGGCGAGCCCGCCGGGGCGGCGGTGACCCAGGGCCATTGGTGGCCGGCCGACTACGCCGGCCCGCCGCTGGTCGCGCTGGACGCCCAGATCGCCCGCGCGGGGCGCCTCTCGATCGGCGATCCGATCACCGTCTCGATCCTGGGGCGGGACATCGACGCGCGGGTCGCGGCGCTGCGCAAGGTCGACTGGGGCGGGTTCGGGCCGGACTTCGCCCTGGTGGTCGACGCCCACGCCCTGGACGGCGCGGCCCTGCGCAACGTTGCGCTGGCGCGGATGAGCAAGGCCCAGGAACTGGCCCTGACCCGCGCCCTGGGCGCCGATTTTCCCGCGGTCAACGTGATCAGCGTGCGCGAGCAGCTGGAATCGGCCAGCGCCCTGTTCGACCGCCTGGCGCTGGCGGTGCGGGGGGCCGCGGCGGTGGCGGCCCTGGCGGGACTGCTGGTGCTGGCCGGCTCGATCGCCGCGGGCGCCCAGGCGCGGGCGCGGGAAGCCGCGACGCTGAAGGTGCTGGGCGCGGCGCGGGGCCAGATCCTTGCCGCCTACGCCGTCGAATACGGCGCGGTCGGCCTGATCGCCGGGACGGCCGGGGTGCTGTTGGGCGCGGCGGCGGCCTGGCCCGTGGTGGTGAAGGTGTTCGAGGCGCGCTGGAGCGTCGACTGGGCGGGAGTCGGCGTCCTGCTCGGCGGCGCGGCGGCCGTCACCGGCGCAGGCGGCCTCGCGGCGGCCCTGCAGGCGCTCTCACGCCGCCCGGCCCCGGTGCTGCGCAGCGACTGAGCCCGGATGCGCAAGAGGTGCGGCCTCCACGAGCCCTTGCGCCGGAACCCGCGCGGGGCGATATCTTGCCTGCGCTCCATGGGAGCGTTTTCACAAGGGTCAACTCTCTATGAGCGACTTCAACCGCGGCTATCCCCGCACCGCCAGCGTCGGCTCGGCCGACATGGCGGTCGACACGGGACTGCGCGCGTTCATGCTCGGCGTCTACAACAAGGTGGCGCTGGGTCTCGTCCTTTCGGCCGCCATGGCCTTCGTGACCAGCCAGGTGGCGCCCGTGCGCGACCTGATGTTCCGCGTCACCGAAGACGGCCGCCTGGTGGGCCTCACCCTGATTGGCCTCGTCGTGGCGATCTCGCCGATTGCTGTGCTGCTGATCGGACGCATGGCGTTCCGCCAGAGCCCCCGCTCGACGGGCGTCGTCTATTGGGCGGTGGTGGCGCTGTTCGGCGCCTCGCTCGGCGACATCGCCCTGCTCTATCAAGTGGGCTCGATCTTCGCGACCTTCCTGGTCACCGCGACCGCCTTCGGCGGGCTGAGCCTGGTGGGCTACACCACCAAGCGCGACCTGACCGGGTTCGGCAGCTTTCTGATCGTCGGTCTGATCGGCTTGGTCGTGGCCTCTGTGGTCAACATGTTCCTGCATTCCGGCGCGCTGGCCTTCGCGGTCAACGTGATCGGGGTGCTGATCTTCGCGGGCCTGATCGCCTTCGACACCCAACGGCTGAAGACCACCTACTACCAGCTGGGTGGGGACCAGGCGGCGATGGGCGTGGCGACCAACTACGGCGCGCTGAGCCTCTACCTCGACTTCCTGAACCTGTTCCTGTTCCTGCTGCGCATCTTCGGCGGCCGCCGCTAAGGCGATCAAAGCCGCCGGGGCGAGCAGCCAGACACGAGCGACGAGCCCCGGCGGACGACCGCCGGGGTTTTTCGTGTCTAGAGCACGTTAGGCGAAAGTGTAAGCGGTTTCGCCGCCCGAATGTGCTCTAAATGTTTGATTTAGAGCCCTTTTTAACGGGTCAGATGATTCCATCTGACCCTAAAGGGCTCTAGCTCGTAGTGCCGATTTAGCTATTTGAGCCAGAGCATGATGGATGCGAGGACGACGAAGCCCATGAAGGTTTCGGCGAGCTTGTCGTATCGGGTTGCGATGCGTCGGCAGTGCTTGATGCGCTTGAAGAAGTTC
>JARLIQ010000109.1 GCA_031291645.1 Caulobacteraceae bacterium
CGAAGCCGGCGGGGCGTCGGGGACCGGAGCCGGCGGGACGGCGTCGCCGTCGATGGGGGTCGCGCCGGCCGTGGCGGGGGCCGGCGGCGGCGTGGCCGGGTCGTCGAACGACGGCAGGGATTCGACCGGCACCCCGCCGCCCTCGATCTCGCCCTGCTTGTTCTGCAGGTAGACCGATCGCAGCGTCGCATAGGGATCGGTCGCGTCGCTCAGCACGGCGTTCAGCTGGGCCTCGGTCATCACCCGGGTGTCCAGGCCGCCGACCAGGCCGCGGATGGTGCTGATCTCGGGCCGGTTGGCGTAGCCGACCCAGTGGAAGGGGTCGATCACGAGGTCGACGCCGCTGCCGATCAGGTCGCGCACGGTGGTCGGGCCGACCAGGGGCACGAACATGTAGGGGCCCGGTCCCGCCCCGTAGCGGCCCAGGGTCACCCCGAACTCGTTGTCGTGGTGCGGCAGGCCCGAATGACCGGCGACGTCGAACAGGCCGAGGATCCCGATCGTGGAATTGGTGATGAAGCGCACGGCCGGCACGCCGGCCCGCTTGAACCGAAGCTGCAGGACGTCGTTGAAGAAGGCGACGGGCTCGGAGAGGTTGACCACCACATTGTGCACCCCCTTGCCGACCGGGCCGGGCGAGAGGGCGTGGAACAGATGGGCGGCGGGACGGATGATCACCCGGTCCAGGCCGCCCTGGAAGGCGAAGGCCACGCGGTTGATCCGCTCCCACGGATCGCCGGGCGCGTGGCCCGCCGCCGCGGGCGCGCTCGCCGCGTGCGCCGCCGGGGCGGCGCTGATGACCATGGCGCCGACCACTGCGGCAAATGCGGACCCGCGCATATGCGCCTCCTTATTGAAGCAACGCATATTGGCGTCCTGGCGCCTTGCGCAACCGAAACCTTCGTTGCAACAGCGGGCATGCGACCGGCGGCGGGCTGGACGAGGTGCGCTCGACCGTGCTCAAACCGGGCGTTTTCCCTATGGCGAGGGGGTCATGGACAGGTCGGGACCCGGCGGCTCAGCGCAGCGTGAAGCGCAGTGAACGGGCGTCCATCGCTGATCGGGCGGCTGGTCGCCCTGTGCGCCGACCGCGCGTGGCTGGTCGTGACGTTGGGCCTAGTGCTGGCCGCCGCGGCCGCGGCCTACACCGTCGGCCACTTTTCCATGAACACCAACACCGACGAACTGATCTCGGCCAAGCTGGCCTGGCGCCAGCGCGGCGCGGCGTTCGACAAGGTGTTTCCGCCGAACGGCGCCCGGATCGTGGTGGTGGTCGACGGCCAGACCCCCGAGCTGGCCGAGCAGGGCGCGGCGGCGCTCGCGGCCCGGCTCAGCGCGCAGCCGAAGCTGTTCCACGCCGTGCGGCGGCCGGACGCGGGGCCGTTCTGGTCGCACAACGGCCTGCTCTATGCGAGCGTGGCCGACGTCCAGACCTCGATGGACCAGTTGATCAAGGCCCAGCCCTTCCTGGGCCCGGTGGCGGCGGACCCGTCGCTGCGCGGCCTGATGGGCACGCTGACCACCGCGCTCCAGGGCGTCAGCGCCGGCCAGGCCAGCCTCGACGACCTGCACAGTCCGATCAGCCGGCTGGCCGACGCGCTGGAGGGAATCCGGACCGGCAAGCCGACCTTCTTCTCGTGGCGCGCGCTGGTCAGCGGGGGCAAGCCGGACGCGCACGAACTGCGTCACCTGATCCTGGTCGACCCCAGCCTCAATTTCGCCCAGCTGGAGCCCGGCAGCGAGTCGAGCACGGCGATCCGCCAGACCGCCAAGGCGCTGCAGCTCGACCCCGCCCACGGCGTCACCGTGCGCCTGACCGGGCCGGTGCCGCTGCAGGACGAGGAGTTCGCCACCCTGACCGACCGCGCCCTCCTGATCGGCGCCCTCGCCTTCGTCGCCATCGTCATGATGCTGTCGCTGGCGGTGCGCTCGAAGCGGCTGATCGTCGCGATCCTGGCGACGACCGGCGTCGGGCTGCTGACGACCATGGCGGTCGGGCTTCTGTGCTTCCACCGGTTCAACGCCATCTCGGTGGCCTTCATCCCGCTGTTCGTCGGCCTGGGCATCGATTTCGGCATCCAGTTCAGCGTCCGCTTCCGCACCGAGAGCGCGGGCGCGGCCGACCTGCGCCAGGCGCTGATCGCCACGGGGCGCGGCATGGGCCGCTCGTTGACCCTGGCGGCGACCGCGATCGCGGCCGGCTTCCTGGCCTTCGCCCCGACGGACTATGTGGGCATCCAGCAGCTCGGCGTCGTCGCCGGGCTGGGCATGTTCATCGCGCTCGGCCTGAACCTGACCCTGCTGCCGGCGCTCATCCGGATCCTCAGGCCCCAGGGCGACGCCGCGCCGGCCGACCTGACCATCATGTCCAGGGTCGACGACTGGGTGCTGGGCCACCGCAAGCTGGTCATCGGGACGGCGCTGGCGGCGGCGGCGGTCTCGGTCGCCCTGCTGCCGCTGCTGCACTTCGACTTCAACCCGATGCACCTGCGCAGCGCCCAGGCGGAGTCGGTCGCGACCCTGCTCGACCTGATGCGCGACCCGGACCAGACGCCCAACACGATCCAGGCGATCCGGCCCAACCTGGCCGCGGCCGACCAGCTCGCCGCCAAGGTCCGCGCCCTGCCCCAGGTCGCCGACGCGCGCACCCTGTCCAGCCTGACGCCGGCCGACCAGCCGCAGAAGATCGCCATCATCGCCGACGCGGCCGGACTTCTCGACCTGACGCTGAACCCGATCATGGTGGCCCCGCCGCCCAGCGACGCGGAGGTGGTGGACAGCCTGAACCAGACCGCCGCGGCCCTGCGCTCGGCGGCGACGGGGAACACCCCGGCGGCGGCCGACGCCCGGCGCCTGGCGGCCGACCTGGACTGGCTGGCCAAGGCGGGCCCGGACGCGCGGGCCAAGGCGGACCAGGTGCTGATGCCCGGCTTCGCCGCCCTGCTCGACCAGGTCCGCGCCCTGCTGCAGCCCCAGCCCGTCAGCCTCCAGACCCTGCCGCCCGACCTAGTGCGCGACTGGATGGCGCCGGACGGCCGCGCGCGCATCTCCGTCACGCCCAAGGGGGATTCGAACAGCAACGCCGTGCTCAACCGCTTCATCGCCGCGGTGACCAGGCTGATCCCGGACGCCACCGGGACGGCGATCGGCATCCAGCAGGGCGGCCATACCGTCGCCGGCGCCTTCACCGAGGCGGGCGTGCTGTCCTTCATCGCCATCACCAGCCTGTTGCTGATCGTGCTGCGGCGGGTTCGGGACGTGGCCATCACCATGGCCCCGATCATCCTGACGGGGCTGTTGACCATGGGCAGCTGCGTGGTGATCGGCCAGCCGCTGAATTTCGCCAACATCATCGCCCTGCCGCTGCTGTTCGGCATCGGCGTGGCCTTCCACATCTATTTCGTGATGTCCTGGCGCTCCGGCGGCTCGCACCTGCTGACGTCGAGCCTGGCGCGGGCGATCTTCTTCAGCGCCCTGACCACGGCCACGGGCTTCGGCAGCCTGTGGGCGTCGCGCCACCCGGGCACGGCCAGCATGGGCCTGCTGCTGATGATCTCGCTGGTCTGGACCCTGGTCTCGGCCCTGCTGTTCCAGCCGGCCCTGATGGGCCCGCCGCCGGCCCGGCTGGAGCCGGCGGACTGAGCGACGACGGCGTCGGGCCGCGTCACTTCATCAGGTTGTCGACCAGGCTGTTCAGGTGGGACAGGAGGCCCGCCGCGCCGCCCGAGGCGATCGGCGCGGCGAAGTCCGAGCGGCGGGTGGTCAGCTGGCTGATCGAGCCGAAATAGATGTCGATGATCTTCCAGGTCCCGCCCGACTCCCGCATCCGGTAGGTCAGGTTCACCGGCGAGTCGTTCGGCCGGTACATGTGGGTCTGGACGATCTTGTCGGGTCCGCGGGTCTGGACGTTGGGGTCGATCTCGAACCGCTGGCCGCTGTAGTCGGCGAAGTTATGGGCGTAGCTGGCGATCGAAAGCCGGGTGAAGGCCTCGATGGTCGCCTGCTGCTGGGCGGGGGTGAAGCTGGCCCAGGCCGGCCCGACCGCGAACTTGGTCATCGTCGGCAGGTCGAAGGTTCGATGGACCACCGGCGCCAGGCGCTGGTAGCGCCCCTTGGGACCCAGGCTCTTGCCGTCCTTCATGACGCTGAGCAGCGTCGAGTCGAAGGCGTCGATGGGGGCGATGGCCGGGTCCGCCGCGCGGGCCGGGCCCGCGACCAGCGGGGCGAACATCAGCGCGAGCAGCGCAACCAGCAACGGCAGGCGTTTGAGCGTCCGCATCGTGATCCATTCTCCTTCGGTCTCGACCGACCGGGGTGCTAACCGGCCACGGGCTCGGCGCCTAGTCCCAGGCCGCGCATCATCTCCCCTCGGCCGGGGCCTGGCGAGGGCGGATAAAGGTCGGCATTGCGGCGCCGGCCCTTGGCCCAGACTCCCAGCACCTTGGCGAGGTTGCCGGGTCGCTTCAGCCAGACGCCGGGCGGCTCGATCATGTGGAAGTCGCGCAGGGCCGCGCGCATCAGCGCCACGTCCGAGCGCAGGGCGATGCGGATCCCGTCGTTGAGGAAGCTGGTCATCACCCGCGCGCGCAGGGGCGCGACATAGGCCGGGTCCTGGACGTTTTTCGCCCGCCGGACGGAGGCCCGGTCCTGGCTGCGCATGTCGTCGAAATAGGGGGTCAGCTCGGCCTTGACCCGCGCGTCGTACAGCCGCGCCCGCGCCGCCGGATCGGCCGTCTCCTCCAGCACGTCGCGCAGGATGTAGGCCTCGATCGCGGCGAACGAACAGCCGCGGCCATAGAGCGGGTTGGTCCGGATCAGGCTGTCGCCGACCGCGAAGAAGCCCAGGGTGGCGCGCTGGTCGGCGGCCACCAGGCTGCGCCAGCGGCTCTTCAGGTCGCCCATGCCGAACACCTTGCTGATCGGCTCGGCGCGGGCCGCGTCGGTCCAGGGCGCGATGCCCGGGAACATGGCGCAGATGCGGTCGAACACCTCCGGCCGCACGACGTTCTGGCGCAGCGCCATCTCGATCTCGGGCACGGCGAGGGTGACCGAGAAACAGCGGTTGTCGCCCGGGAACAGGCCGTACTTGATGAAGCCCAGGTCGCCGGTGCCGGGCGCCTTGTTCCTGGGCGGCTCGTCGAGGCCCGGCAGCAGGCGGTAGTGGCGGGTGTAGTAGAGGATGCCGCAATCCTCGCACTCCTCGCCGATCACCGCGCCCGCCTCGATCAGCTGCTCGATGGCCTGGGAGTTCTTGCCGCCCGCGTCGATGACCGCGTCGGCGCGCCATTCCGCCGGCTCGCCCGCCACCTCGCCCTTCAGGCCGACGACGCGCAGCTGGCCCTCCTCCACCACCTCGATGACCAGGCTGCGGACGATGGCGGAATTGACGATCGAGACGTTGGCCAGGGTCTCGGCATAGTCGCGGATGACCCATTCCAGGGTCGTGCGCCGGCTGGTCAGCACCGCCATGTCGGCATCGCCCGGGCTCGGCCGGTACTCGGCCTTCAGCCGCTCGGGCAGCATGTCGGCGAAGCCGATCTCGCGGCAGCCGGCCTCCAGCAGCCTGGCCAGCAGGGCGGGGTGGTTGTCCTTGATCAGGTTGCGCAGCCGCGCCAGGAAGGCGTGGCTGTGGCGCAGGTGGCCGACCCCGCGCCGGTTCCAGTCGAAGAAGGCCTGGTCGGCGCTCTCCTGCGGCGGGGCGGCGTCGCGCTCCACCAGCACGATCTCGCGCCCGGTCGGCGCCAGCGCCAGCGCCAGGCAAAGACCCGCCATGCCCGCGCCGATCACCAGGATGCGTTCCGCCATCGCCGCCGCGCTCCTCATCCGCCCCGCGCCCATCCTGCCGAACAACGCCCGATTAGCCCAGAGCCCATTGCGGCCCCTTTGATTCATTGGACAAGCGGGCGTTCGCAGCCCTAGCTTTCGCCCGTAAATTTGACGGAGGGAAGGCGCGGATGGATCTGCAACTGAAGGGCAAGGCGGCGGTCGTCACCGGGGCGTCGCGCGGCATCGGGCGGGCGATCGCCGAACTGCTCGCGGACGAAGGCGCCAACGTCGCCATCTGCGCGCGCAATCCGGCCGAGGTCGAGGCGGCGGTCTCGGCGCTGGACGCCAAGGGGATCGAGGCCTGGGGCGCGGCGGTGGACATCGCCGACGGCGACGGGCTGAAGGCCTTCGTGGCGGAGGCCGCCGACCGGATGGGCGGGATCGACATCCTGGTCTCCAACGCCAGCGCCCTGCCCAACGATTCCAGCGAAGCGGCCTGGAAGGCGCTGTTCGACGTCGACATCATGGGCGCGGTCCGCTCGTTCGAGGCCGGCCGGCCGTTCCTGGAGAAGGCAGGCGAGACCACGGGCGACGCGGCCTTCCTGATCATCTCCTCGGTCTCGGCGGCCGAGGCGGGCAGTGGCGTCTCGGCCTATGGCGCGATGAAGTCGGCGCTGATCCACTACGCCAAGGGCCTGGCGCGCGAGAACGCGTCCAAGCACATCCGCGCCAACGTGATCTCGCCGGGCACGGTGTTCTTCGAGGGCGGCGTCTGGGGCCGGGTCAAGGCGGCCGCGCCGGCCTTCTTCGAGACCATGATCAAGCGCAACCCCACCGGCCGGATGGCGACGCCCGAGGAGATCGCCAACGCGACGGTCTTCCTGGCCAGCCCGCTCTCGGCCTTCACCACCGGGGTCAACCTGGTGGTCGACGGCGCGATCAGCAGCCGGGTCAACTTCTAGCCGCAGGGAGGCGGGGATGGCGTTCGAGGAATACGCTGAGTACGACGGCCTCGGCCTGGCGGCCCTGGTGGAGGCGGGCGAGGTCTCGCCGGCCGAGCTGGTCGAGGCCGCGATCGAGCGGATCGAGCGCCACAACGGCGTCTTGAACGCGGTGGTCCACAAGGCCTACGACGAGGCGCGGCGCGTGGCCAAGGGCGACCTGCCCGGCGGCGCGTTCCGCGGCGTGCCCTTCCTGATCAAGGACCTGGGCATGCCGGTGGCCGGCTGGCCGCGCACCTCCGGCAGCCGTTTCGCCGCCAACATCGTCGACGCCGAGGACTGCGGCCTCGTCGCGCGCTACCGCCAGAGCGGGGTGGTGCTGCTGGGCAAGACCAACACCCCGGAATACGGCATCACCGGCACGACCGAGTCGGCCCTGCTCGGCCCCTGCCGCAATCCCTGGAACCCCGACCACATCGCCGGCGGCTCGTCCGGCGGGGCGGCGTCCTCGGTGGCGGCGGGGATCGCGCCCCTGGCCCACGCCAGCGACGGCCTGGGCTCGATCCGCATCCCCGCCGCCTGCTGCGGCCTGGTGGGCCTGAAGGTCACCCGCGACCGCAACCCGAACCTGCCCGACGCCTACGACTACGCCCAGGGCTTCGTCGTCGACCACGTCGTCAGCCGCACGGTGCGCGACAGCGCCGCCATGCTGGACGCCACCGGCTATCCCGAGCCGGCCTCGCCCTATCCGGCCCCGCCGAAGGAGCGGCCCTACCTGGAGGAGGTGGCGCGCGAGCCGGGCCGCCTGCGCATCGCCTGGTCGTCCGAGACGCCCTCGGGCCGGCCGATCGACCCGGAGGTGCGCGCGGCGCTGGAGGCCACCGCCAGGCTGCTGGAGGGCCTGGGCCACGACCTGGTGGAGCAGGGGCTGGGCATCGACTACCGCGCCCTCTACGCCGCCCGCGCCCCGCTCTCGGGGGCCAATTTCGCCGCCGGCATGAAGCGGCTGATCCAGGAGGTCGGCCGCGAGCCGGAACCGGACGAGCTGGAGCCGCTCACCTGGGTCTCGCTCAAGGGCGGGCGCAAGGTCACCGGCGAGGACGCGCTGTGGGGCCTGCAGGAGCTGCGCCGCCTGAACCGCAACACCCTGGCCCTGTTCGAGACCTTCGACGTCTACCTGACCCCGGTGATGGGAACGCCGCCGCCGCCGATCGGCTACATCGACCCGGTGGCCGTGGAGCCGCGCGAGCTGATGCGCCGCCAGGGCCAGGCCTTCCCCTTCACCCCGCCGTTCAACTTCTCGGGCCAGCCGTCGCTGTCCCTGCCCCTGGCGCGCTCGGCCACGGGGCTTCCGATCGGGATGATGTTCACCGGCCGCTACGCCGACGAGGCCACCCTGTTTCGCCTGGCCGCCCAGCTCGAGGTCGCCGCGCCCTGGAAGGACCTGCGGCCGGCGATCTGGAACTAGGGGCCGCGTCGGACCGGCATTCCTCCGCTCGTCCCCGCGAAGGCGGGGACGAGCGGATTGGGGTTGGGCTGGAAGGCCGGCTACGACAGGGCGCGCTTGTAGATCGAGCGCTTGGGCGCGGCCAGCACGCGCCGGAGCATCGGCTCGAACGCCTCCAGCGGCATGGAGTCGTAGTTCGGGTCGAACGCGCTCTGGTCGTACAGGTGGCAGAACTGGGCGGTGTATTCGAAGTCCGGATGGCCGCGGAACTGCTCGCGCATGTCGCGGTCCAGGCCCAGGTGGTGGAAGAAGTAATAGCCCTGGAAGACGCCGTGGTGGTCCAGCATCCAGTGGTTCCGCTCGGACACGAACGGCTTGAGGATCACCGCCCCGATCTCCGCGTGGTTGGACGGGCCCAGGATGTCGCCGATGTCGTGGATCAGGGCGCAGACCACGTATTCCTCGTCCCGCCCGTCGCGGTGGGCGCGCGTGGCGGTCTGCAGCGAATGCTCCAGCCGGTCGACGGAAAAGCCGCCGCAGTCGCCTTCCAGCAGCTTCAGGTGGGCGATGAGGCGGTCGGGCAGGGCGCGGCTGAACTCGGCCGAGGCGCGGGCGATGGCCATCCAGTCTTCCTGGGTGCCTTCGGTCATGGCGTGGAACTGGGCGCGGGCTTCCATTTCGTCGTGCTTGGCGTCGCCGTCGGCCATGGCGGGGTCTCCTCGAAACTTATCGTCGATCGCCATGGTGCGCGGACCATGGCCGGCCGTCAACGCGGCGCCGGCGCCATCGCGTCCCGAACCTCCGGCGCGCTCTCCAGCGAGGGGACGTAGGCGGGCGGCCGGCGGGCCTCGGCCGCGCGCTCGTAGGCCGCGCCCAGGGCCAGCAGCCGCGCCTCGCTCCAGGCCGGGCCGATGAAGGATATCCCCACCGGCAGGCCGCGGATCTGGCCCATCGGCACGGTCAGGTGCGGATAGCCGGCCACGGCGGCCAGGGTCGAGGACGATCCGACGTCGTGGTCGCCCGTCCCCACGTCGATCCGATAGGCCGGGCCGTAGCTGGGCGCGATCAGGGCGTCGAGGCGGTTGTCGGCCAGCAGCCTGTCGATCCCCTCGGCGCCCGCCTGGCGCAGCGAGTCGGCCCGCGCCTTCAGATAGGCGGGATCGTCCAGGCCCTTGGTCGCCTCGGCCAGCTCGAACAGCTCCTGGCCGATCAGCGCCATCTCGCGCGGGCTCGCGCGGTTGAAGGCGATGACCTCGGCCAGGGTGCGGGTCTTCACCGCGGGCGGGGTGGTGGCGAGATAGGCGTTCAGGTCCGCCTTCAGCTCGGTCATCAGCACCGCCAGCTCCTCGTCGCCGAGGCTCTCCGGCGGCCTGTAGTCCTTCAGCTCGACCACCTCGGCGCCCTCGGCCTTCAGCTGGGCGACCGCCTGGGCGAACACCGCGTCCACCGTGGGCGAAAAGCCGGTGGCGAAGCTCAGCACGCCCAGCCGCCGGCCCTTCAGGCTCGCCCCCGCCAGGCCGGCGGCGTAGTCGGCGCGGTGGGCGTCCGCCCCGGCCGTCGCGGCGTCGGCGGGATCGGACCCGGCCATGGCGGTCAGCAGGAGGGCGACGTCCTCGACGCTGCGGCCCATCGGGCCGGGCGTGTCCTGGCTGTGCGAGATCGGCACGACATGGGTGCGCGAGACCAGGCCAACGGTCGGCTTCAGCCCGGCCAGGGCGGCGAACGCGGCGGGGCAGGTCACCGAACCGTCGGTCTCTGTCCCCACGCCGACCGCCGCCAGCGAGGCGGCGATGGCCGCGCCCGTGCCCGACGACGAGCCGCAGGCGTTGCGGTCCAGCACATAGGGGTTCTTGACCAGGCCGCCGACGCCCGACCAGCCGCTGACCGAATGGTCGGTGCGGATGTTGGCCCACTCCGACAGGTTGGTCTTGCCCAGGATCACCGCCCCGGCGTCCTTCAGCCGGCGGATCACCGGCGCGTCGCGCAGGGTGACGTTGTCCTTCAGCGCCAGCGAGCCGGCGGTGGTCGCGGTCCCGTCGTCCGTTTCGATATTGTCCTTCACCAGCACCGGAATGCCGTGCAGGGGGCCGCGCACGTGGCCGGCGCGCCGCTCCGCGTCCAGCCGGAGGGCGTCTTCCAGGGCGTGCGGATTGAGCGCGATCACGCTGCGCAGGGTGGGGCCGGAGCGGTCGATCGCCTCGATCCGCGCCAGATAGGCCTGGACCAGGGCCTCCGACGTCACCCGGCCGGCGGTCATGTCCGCCTGAAGTTCGGCGACCGACTTCTCGGCCACCGGATAGGGCGCCGCCGCCCGTGCGCTCCCGCCGGCCAGCGCCATCGCCAGCCCCAACGCCCAGCCCAGGCCGCGCCAGCCTTGCATGCCCGTCCCTCCGAACGCTCCGCGAGCCAGGGTGGCACGAGGCGGCCGCTTGCGCCTAGAGCCCTTTTAAAAGGGCTCTAAATCAAACATTTAGAGCACGTTCGGGCGGCGAAACCGCATACACTTTCGCCTAACGTGCTCTAGCTCCGGACCGAGGAAAAGCGCGCGGGGCGGTCCTGCGGGCTGCGATAGGCGCGCGGGTGGTCCGGCGCGCCGGCGCCGGCCTTGGCGACCCTCGCAAGGCCGCCCGCGGCGGCCTGCGCCCGGGCGTGGCCCAGCCCTTCGCCGCCCTTGGACCAGGGCGCCGCCAGGGCGGACGCCAGCGCGCCCGCCATCAGGGTGATCCGAACCAAAGACACCAAACGCCTCCGCCCGCCCGAGGGTCGCTGCGTTCCTACCCGAAACGCCCCCCCGATTTCACCCCCCAATGCGCAGACGCCGCCGATCGACCCCGACCGGACGCCCGGCGGGCGGCGGCTTGAGCGGCCGGACAAGACGCGCTAAGAGCCAGCCTCTGTCGGGCCGGCCCAACCGGGCGCCTCCCCTCGACAACGCGGGCGTAGTTCAGAGGTAGAACGTCAGCTTCCCAAGCTAATGGAAGCTGAGTGATTTCAACCGAATCTCTGTAAACTGCCCGAAAATCGGCACAAATGAAATCAAATAGATAGACAGACCGCGTAAACTGAATGGGCGCTCTGGGAACAGCTGCGGACTGTATGGCCCTCTCGCTTGCCGGTCGTTCCTATGGGGGGTCAGGTACTTCGTTATGAAATCGAATTCCGACAACCTCTGCCGCGTCTTTGTCGATGACAGCGTGCACGATTCGGATGACTTCGTGCTCACGGCGTCGGTGGTGACTTTCGATCACCTCGGCCCAGAGGTTTCACTGCTCCTTGGCGAGGCCGGACTGATACCGGGTCAAGACGAATACAAGAGCAGCTCGCCGAAGGCGGACGACGAGCGATCAAGGCGACTCAGAAGTCAGCTTGTCGACTTGATTGGTCGCCGAAACGTCCGCATCGCCATCGCTATAACGCCTCGCGCAGAGCGAAAAACGGCTGGTGTTGATATGCTCAGCCTGCTCGCTCGGCTAAGATGCGAAGGGGCGCTCGGACCCGGCAAAGTTCAGGTTTGTTTGGACGACGGACTGATGACCAAGTGTGGTCGGGAGTGGTTGGTGGCCAATCCAGATAGTGGACTAGCTATCGTAGAGGAGACAGACTCTAGGTTGGTCCCCGAATTACAGCTCGCTGACCTTGTCGCGAGTTTTGCCGCGACGATCATCAGGTGCGAATTGGGAACGGTGATCAAAAAGATCACTCCGGGGCCGAGCAACGGTTACCACCCGGACGAGCAGTTTACGTTGGGGTTCGAGCTGTGGGCTGGCCTGCGCTATAATCTTGCTTCCACCCGGTCCACCAAATCCGTTGACCCAGACAACTACTTTGAGTCACGGACCCTTCCCGCCTTCGGGTTGCATGTTAATCCACGCTGTAGCGTGGCCTTGCAAGAGGCTGCGGAGAAGCGGCTGGGCCGCGTCTATCTTGGCTGCATTCACTAGGTCGATGTGGCCTGGACCGTTTACCGGCAGCCTCATTGACGGACCACGCCATCAATTCTCACCGTCAAGACCGTGCCGTCTTTCTCAATGAAGCAGTTCGTCGTGATCGGCGAGGCCATCCCTGACTTCTGGTTCGTGATCGAGGTCGACAGCCCTAGCTGCCGCCACCGGAATCCGCCGTGGCGATCTGGTTCGCCTCAAATGGGAGAATGTGTCGGACAACGCCATCAGCTTCGCGACCAGCAAGAGCAACGGACGACAGCGTGCGACCGTGCCGCTGCTTCCCGACGCAAGGGCGGTCATCGCGGAGATCAGGGCCGAACGTCAGAAGCAAATTGAGGCCGGACGGATACCGTCCGCGAGCCTGCTCGTCAGCCATTTGGACAAGCCGTGGAAACCTGACGGCGTGACTCAGGCCTTCCTGAGGGCCGCCAAAAGGGCTGGCGTCAAGAAGCATCTGCACGACCTCCGGGGAACAGCGGCAACACGCTTTGCTGTCGACGGGCGGGCGACGAACGAGGAAATTGCGGACTTCCTCGGATGGGAGCCAAACGGCGTGGCCCGCATCCGTAAGCGGTATGTTGATGCGAACAAGATTGGAGAGGAGTTCGCCGCGCGCCTTGAGCGACGGCACGAGAACGGATAAAGGGAACGCCTCCTGAACGGAAGCCGTAAACCGCATTGTAAACTGCGGTGGTCGCCAGAAGGGATGTGGAGTTACCGTGCTGATTTTTCAGCACATTGCGGGCGTAGTTCAGAGGTAGAACGTCAGCTTCCCAAGCTGAATGTCGCGGGTTCGATTCCCGCCGCCCGCTCCAATACTTAGCTCAATGATCGGGCCGTCAACGCGCGTGTTCGATCTGCTCGACCACCGCCCACCGCGCTTCACCAAGGAGGACGGCGAGGTGGTCTCGCTCCGACGCCGGCAAAGCCACCCCCACGTTGCTGCGACCCGCCTGGCGGCGCCGCGCTGTTTTGGATCACGGGTCTGTGCTGATAGGGTTTGCCCCGCTTGAGGCGCCCCCTCCCGCGTCGAGGCCGGATCGAAGGACTCCATGAGCGAGAACGCCGCCGTCCATCCGCCGGGATTTTTGGTCCACCCGACCCGCTTCCTGTTCTTCACGGGCAAGGGCGGGGTGGGCAAGACTTCGATCGCTTGCGCCACCGCCTTGTCACTCGCCGATAGCGGCAAGTCGGTCCTGCTGGTCAGCACCGATCCCGCCTCCAACCTCGACGAGATATTGGACGCGCCCTTGGGCAACCTGCCGGTCGCCGTTCCCGGCGCGGCGCGTCTGTCCGTACTGAATATCGACCCCACCGTCGCCGCTGAGAGCTATCGAGCGAGGGTTCTGGCGCAAATGGGGCCGGACGCGAGCGATCAGGATCGGAGCTTGGTCCGAGAGCAATTGTCGGGCGCCTGCACGACGGAGATCGCCGCGTTCGACGAGTTCGTCGGTCGTTTGGCCGACGATGCCGGGCCTTATGATCACATCGTCTTCGACACCGCGCCGACCGGGCACACGCTTCGGCTGCTCAGCCTGCCGAAGGCCTGGAGCGGCTTTCTTGAGGGCAATGATCAGGGCGCCTCGTGCCTGGGACCGCACTCCGGGCTCAAGACCCAAGAGGCGCGTTTCAAGGCGGCGATGGCGGCGCTGTGCGATGCGGAGTCCACGACCGTCATCCTGGTGACGCGACCCGAGATCAGTGCGATCGCCGAGGCGGCTCGAACATCGACGGAGCTTCGCGCGCTGGGCCTCTCGAACCAGCATCTGGCCGTCAACGGCGTGTTCCGAGCCAGCGATCGATCGGATGCGACGGCCGTGTCGCTGGAGGCGCAGGGACGCGAAGCGCTCGCGGGCATGCCGCGATCGCTGCGGGCCCTCCCGCGAGATGACATTCTGTTGCAGCCGTTCGAAATGATGGGGCTCGGCGCCTTGCGCTCTCTGCTCGGTCCTGGCCGGGGACCAGCCGCGCCACGACCCGGCCGTCTCGCCACACCGTTCGCCGACGACCTTCCGGCCCTGGATCGGCTGATCGACCTTCTGGCGGCGGATGGCCGGGGCCTGATCATGGTCATGGGCAAGGGCGGCGTCGGCAAGACCACGATCGCTGCATCTATCGCCGTCGGTCTGGTCGAGCGCGGTCACACCGTGCACCTCAGTACGACCGATCCGGCCGCCCACCTCGCGATGACGATCACAGGTGAGGTTTCCGGTTTGCGGGTCGACCGGATCGACCCAAAGGCGGAGACCGGGCGCTACATCGAGAAGATCATGCGTCAGCGCGGACCGGACCTCGACGCACAAGGCCGGGACCTGCTGCGCGAGGATTTGGCGTCTCCCTGCACCGAAGAGATCGCCGTCTTCCACGCATTCTCGCGAATAGTCGCCGAGGCGCGCAGCGCGTTCGTGGTGCTCGATACGGCGCCGACGGGCCACACCCTGCTGTTGATGGATGAAACCGGCGCCTATCATCGACAGATGAGCCGCCAGACGGCCTCGCACCAGCTAGGCGCGCGGATCGTCACGCCGCTGATGCGCCTCCAGGACCCGGACTATACGCGCGTCCTGCTCGTCACCCTGGCTGAAACCACGCCGGTGTCCCAGGCCGGCGCCCTGCAGGATGACCTGCGGCGCGCGCACATCGAGCCGTACGCCTGGATCATCAACAAGAGCCTCCTGGCCGCCGGCACGCGCGACGCCTTGCTCCAGCAGCGACTGTTGGGTGAGCAAAGGCAGATCGACCGGGTGCGCGGCGGGATGGCGGACAGACTGTTCTTCGTGCCCTGGCAAGCGGCCCCGCCGATCGGCTTGCCGGCGCTCCAGGCGTTGGCCCATCTCCGATCCCAGGCGCCGCCTATCCATTTGAATTGAAACGTGTCGACTCTGATCAGCCTTACGCGCAAGGATTTAAAATCGTTGTAGTAAGTGGTGCCTCCCAAGCTGAATGTCGCGGGTTCGATTCCCGCCGCCCGCTCCAGTTTTTCAATGGATTGTCCAGTTCCGCTCCAGACCCTCCGGGGTCGCCGTCGCCCGCCCCGGATGGCTTGTGTCCGGCCAACCGGCCGTCCGGGCCGGCCGAGGTTGTTGGCGGGTTTGTCCGACAGGCGAACCCCGGCTTCGGTGACGATCGAAGCGGCGCAGCGGAATTCGGGGTTCGGCGTCTCGATCCTCGCCCGGTCAGTTCAACCGCCAGATCTCGAAATTCAGCGCCGAGGCGAACGCCACCCAGGCGGCGTAGGGGATCATCATGACCCCGGCGGGACGGTCGGTGCGCCAGAAGGCGGCGGCTGTGGCGAGGACGGCGGCCAGGAGGACGGCGACCTCGGCGAGCGCGAGGTCGGGCCGGCGCAAGCCGAAGAAGATGAGCGACCAGGCGAGGTTCAGCGCGAGCTGGACGGCGTAGAGGATGAGGCCCTGACGGCGACGACCGCCCGCCGGGCCGCTTCGCCACACGCGCCACGCGGCCAGGGCCATGAGCACGTAGAGGGCCGTCCAGACCGGGCCGAACACGGCGTTGGGCGGGTTGAAGCCCGGCTTGTTCAGGCCGGCGTACCAGGTGGTGACGCTCGAGGCGGTGGCGAGGCCCCCGACGACGCCGACGGCCAGGGCGATGGCGACGAAGACGACCGCCGAGAGCAGGCCGCGCGGCGCGCCTTTCCCTATGGGCTGGGATGTCATTGTCATGCCTCCCTACGAAGCCTGGCGTCTAAAAAGCGCCTGAAACCTTGTCGATGCAAACCGGGCCGACGCGGCGCTGGGCGCGGCCGCCCATGTCGGTCGGCTGACAATCGGGCGGGCTTCGACTTCCACGCCCCGCTCCCGCATTTTCGGAAGACTCAACCTCGTCCTGGCGGGGTTCGGCGTCCCGATGTCTCGTTCCCCCGGCCTCGGCGCCGCCTAGAACGACAGTCGGCGCCTGAAATTGTGGCGCCGCACAATGGTTATGCTGCAGTGCGATAAAACCATGTTGACATCGCTTAGATGGTCGGCGATCAAGGTCGCGCCCTGAGTTGACGTGCTGGTAAGTCAGACGGGGGGCCGGCCGCAAAAGGCCGGCGAGGAAGCGTCCGGAAAGATCGATCTATATCTTTCTGGAGAACCACAATGTTCCGCACTGCCGCTACTGTCCTGGCGTTCGCCGTCCTGGGCGCCGCCGCCACCGCCAACGCCGCCGAAGTCACCGTGCCGGCGGTCGGCAAGTCCCCCACCGAACTGCGCGCCGCCGTGACCCAGGCCGCCTACAAGGCGTGCAACCAGGCCTACGAGGACGACGTGTTCATCGCCTACAAGCGTGAAGCCTGCGTTCGCGAGTCGGTCGACACCGCCCTCGGCGGCGCCTCGCAAGGCGCTCTGGCGGCCAACGGCCGCGCCGTGGTGGCCTCGCGCTGATCACGATCTAGTTCGTCCCGCGTTCCGTTCGACGACCGTAGCTGGCCCCCTCGACCCCGAGGCGGGCCAGTTGCGTATTAAGGCGGGCGCCGCCGGCTGTCTTCCGGGTTGATCGGGCCTTGCCGCCTGCCTCATATGGTCGGGTGTCTCGACCTTGAGGGGGCTTGCGTGGTCAACCAGCGGCGGCGGGCGATGGGATGGGCCGTCCTCAGCGCCGCCCTGATCGGCTGCGGTGCGACGCCCGGGCGCGCCGTCGCCGCGGATACCGCGCCGCCGGCCCGCCGGACGGTCCCCAACCTGCCGGCCGTCGCGCCCGAACTGGAGATCCTCGCCGGCGCCGAGGCGCTGTCCGGCGGCCATGTCGCGCTGACTTCCACGGGCGACGCCGACGAAGACGCGGTCCTGGCGGCCATGGCGGACGCGCGCGCGGGCGGCGTCCTGGCGATCCGCGAGCATGAAGCCGCCCTGCGCGGGGTGCTCGCCAACATGCCGCGGCCGTTCACCCGGGTTCGGGTCGTGAACGACGTCACCGAATACCACGCCGACTCGATGGAGGACTGCCTGGCCTTCGCGAACGGCGACGGCAAGGCGCACCCGCGGTTCGTGTGCAAGGGCAATCCCTACGCGGCCGCCGGCTTCTACCTCGGCTCGTACCTGAACGAGATCGGCCAGGCGGAGAAGGCGCTGGCCGTCCTGGACGCGGGGCGGCTGGCGGCGCCCGACGCCCCGGCCCTGATCAGCGAGCGCGGCGCCGCGCTGATCGTGCTGCGCCGCTGGGACGAGGTGCTGGCCAACGCCGACCGGGGCCTGGCCGTCGAGAACCTAGCCGCCGTCGACCGCGCGCGGCTCTACCGCAGCCGCGGCTATGCGCTCACCGAACTGCACCGGCTGGACGAGGCCGAGCGGGCCTATCGGGACTCGCTGACGCTGGACCCCGACAATCCGCGGGCCAATAACGAGCTGGCCTATATCGCCGGCCTTCGCGCGGGGCAGGCGCCGGACGCCGGGGGCCTGATCTCGGCGCAGCCGACGAATCCGCGCTGACGCTGACCAGACCGAAGGAGACCCGTGCGATGACCCAACCGCCCGCCTGGCTGGACCCGGCGATCGCCTATGTCGAATCGTGGCTGGGCCACCAGATGCGCCTGACCGAGCAGCCCGGCTGCATGATCGCCATCGCCTGGCGCGGGCAGGTGGTGTTCGACGCGGCCTTCGGGCGCGCGAACCTGGCGACGGGCGAGGCGCTGACCCCGCGCCACCGGTTCCGCGTCGCCTCCCACTCCAAGACCTTCACCGCCGCGGCCGTGCTGAAGCTGCGCGAGCAGGGGCGCCTGCGCCTGGACGACCCGGTCGGCCAGTACGTGACGGGGCTGCATCCCGAAATCGGTGCGGCCACCATCGCCCAGGCCCTGTCCCACACCGCCGGCGTCTTCCGCGACGGCCTCGACAGCGCCTATTGGGTGGGCCGCGCCCCGTTCTCGGACGCGGCGCAGATCCGCGCCGACCTAGCCCTGGCGCCGACGATCGAGCCCAACACCCGGCTGAAATACTCCAACCACGGCTTCGCCCTGGCCGGTCTGGTCATCGAGGCGGTCACTGGCGAGCCCTACGCCGACTGGGTGCGGCGCGAGATCGTCGCGCCGGCGGGCCTCGGCGAGACCACGCCGGACGTTCCCCTGCCCGAGGGCGCGCGACTGGCCCAGGGCCATGGCGGCAAGGCGCTGCTCGGCCGCCGGCAGGTGTTCCCGGGCGACGCCTCGACCCACGCCCTGGCCTCGGCCACCGGCTTCGTCAGCACCGCGGCGGACCTTGTCCGCTTCTTCGGCCAGCTCTCGCCGACCGCCGAGACCAGCGTGCTGTCGCGCGCCAGCCGCCGCGAGATGGTGCGGCCCCAGTGGCGCGACGCCTATTCGGCGGTGGAGCGCACCTACGGGCTCGGCGTGATCGGCGGCGCCTTCGGCGGCTGGAGCTGGTTCGGCCATTCGGGGGGCTTTCAGGGCTACATCAGCCGCACCGCCGTGGTCGCGGCGCAGGACCTGGCCGTCTCGGTGCTGACCAATGCGGCCGACGGCCTGGCGCACGCCTGGCTGGACGGCGCCTTGAGCATCCTGCAGCGGTTCGCCGCCGAGGGCGCGCCCAACCCCGCCGCCGCCGACTGGACCGGCCGCTGGTGGAGCGTCTGGGGGGCCAGCGACCTGGTGGCCATGGGCGACAAGGTGCTGCTGGCCGCGCCCGACCAGGCCGATCCGCTGCTCAAGGTCCCGGAACTGGCGCTCACCGGCGCGGACGAGGCCCGCATCGCCGAGGCGGGCGCCTTCCACAGCTACGGCGAGCCCGTCCGGCGCGTTCGCGACGCGGCCGGCCAGGTGGTCGAACTGCGGGTCGCCGGCGGCAGGGCCCTGCCGGAAGCGGACCTGGCGCGGGAGCTGACCGAGCGGTACGGCGGCTAGGCTCGCGCCGGTCGAGGGCGCCGCAGCGTCAGGCTCGACAGGCGCGTCCCGGTCTGGTCAGGGTCTCCCGAAAGGCCTTGAGCGAGGCAATCTGGGAGGACCTGGGCGTGAGTGACTTGACCCCCGTGATCATCGGCGTCGGCGAGGCGTCGGAGCGGATCGACGCGGCGGACTATCGGGCCATGTCGCCGGCGGACCTGGCCGGCGCGGCGGCGCGCGCGGCGCTGGACGACGCGCTGTCGGCCCAGGCGCTGGCCCCGCACCTGGACGTGATCGCCGCCATCCGCCAGTTCGAGGTCTCCATCCCCAACGCCGTCGCGCCCTTCGGGCGGGCCGACAACTTCCCGCGCGCGGTCGCCCGGCGCATCGGCGCCGACCCGGCCCGCGCCATCCTGGAGCCGGTCGGCGGCCAGGGGCCCCAGCACCTGGTCAACGAATTCGCCCAGGCGATCGGCGCCGGCGAGGCGGAGATGGTCCTGCTGGCCGGCTCGGAGGCGATCTCCACCATCCGCCACCTGATGTCCAAGGGCGAAAGCCGGGACTGGAGCGAGGCGATCGGCGGCCAGCTGGAGGACCGCGGCTATGGCGAGCCGCTGTTGACCCGCGACCTGGTCCAGCATGGCGCGCGCACGCCGATCAGCGTCTACGCCCTGTTCGAGAACGCCCGCCGCGCGCGGCTCGGCCTGGACCGGCGCGCCTATGGGCTGGAGATGGGCCGGCTGTTCGCCCCCTTCACCCAGGTCGCCGCGGCCAATCCCCACGCCATGTCGCGCGAGGTCTACACCGCCGAGGAACTGGCCACGGTCACCGAGCGCAACCGGCTGACCTCCGATCCCTTCCCGCGCCGGATGGTGGCGCGCGACCAGGCCAACCAGGGCGCCGCCGTGGTGCTGACCTCGGCCGGCAACGCGCGGGCCCTGGGCGTGCCGGAGGAGAAGTTCATCTATCTCCACGGCGGCGCGGACGTGCGCGAGCGGGCGGTGGTCGAGCGGGCCGACCTTTCGTCCAGCCCGGCCTCCATCCTGGCGGCGCGTCGGGCGCTGGAGGTCGCGGGCCTGGACGCGGCGGCGATCGACCTGTTCGACCTCTACAGCTGCTTTCCGATCGCCGTGTTCAACGTCCGCGACGGGCTGGGGATCGCCGCCGGCGACGCGCGTCCGCTGACGGTGACCGGCGGCCTGCCGTTCTTCGGCGGGGCCGGCAACAACTACTCCATGCACGCCATCGCCAGCATGGTCCGCGCCCTGCGCGCCCGGCCGGGCGCCAGGGGGCTGGTCGGCGCCAACGGCGGCTTCCTGTCGAAATACTCCGTGGGCGTCTATTCGGCTGAGGCCGCGCCCTGGACCGGCTTCGACAGCCGCGCCCTGCAGGCCGAGGTCGACGCCTGGCCGGCGCCGGCGCTGGCCGGACCGGTCACCGGCCGGGGCGTGATCGGGACCTACACCATCGACTACGCCGGCCCCGCGCCCCGCGCCGTGGCGATCGGGACCGTCGAGGTGACCGGGGCGCGGTTCATCGCCATGAGCGACGAGCCCGCGGTGGTCCAGACCCTGATCGACCGCGAGCCGCTGGGCGCCCAGGTCGAGCTGGCGGCCGACGAGGCCGGCCACACCCTGATCAGGGCGGCGGCGCCGGCCGCCTGAGGTCAGACCTCGAGCCGGTAGGCCTCGCCGTCGCGCACCACCCGCCCGGCGGTCGGGGCCGCGAAATGGGTGCCGATGACCAGCGTCGGCGTTCCCGCCAGGCCGGCGAACGCGTCCTCGCGCGTGCGGATCGACTGGTCGGGATCGCAGTCGGCCGAGGCGGCCCATTCGGGATGGACCATCTGGCAGGGGTGGTGGATGAAGTCGCCGGTGATCAGCGCCTCCTCGCCCCTGGAGCGGATGCGCACGCTGACGTGGCCGGGCGTGTGGCCCAGCGTCGGGGTCAGGCTGACCTCGTCGCAGACCACGTGGTCGGTTTCGACCAGGTCCACGAGGCCGGCGTCGAACACCGGCTGGACCGAGTCCTGGAACACCACCGGCTCGCCGGCCCCGGTCTCGGGCGCCGAGCGCCAGTAGTCGAACTCGGTGCGGCCCATCAGGTAGCGGGCCTTCGGGAAGGTCGGGACCCAGCGGCCGTCCACCAGCATGGTGTTCCAGCCGACGTGGTCGACGTGCAGGTGGGTGCACAGCACCGCGTCGATGCTCTCGCGCGCGAAGCCGGCCGTCTCCAGGTCCTCCAGGAAGCGGGTCTGCATCATGTTCCAGGCCTGGAACGCCCGCGGCTTGTCGTTGCCGATGCAGGTGTCGACCAGGATCCGCCGGCCGGGGGCCTCGACCACCAGGGCGTGGACGCTCAACTTGAGCCTGCCGTCGTCGTCGACGAAGTGCGGCCGTAGCCAGGGGATGTCGAGCACCGCCTCGGGCGTCGCCTGGGGCAGGATGAACTTGCTATCGATGATGGCGTCGAGCTCGACGATGCGGGTGACGGTCACGTCCCCGACGCGCCATTTCAGCAGCGGCGCCTTGGCCTCCGGCGCGGGTTTCCCCGTGGTTGTGGCCTGGTCCATGGTTCTCTCCCTGTCCGGTTTTGGCGGCAGGCTAGAACAGGTCAGGCGAAAACATATGCGGTTTTTCCGGACCCGCCCCGGGCGGGCCGCCGTCTTCGCCGCATGAACGGGTCAGTCGCGCAGCAGTTCGTTGACCGAGGTCTTCGAGCGGGTCTGGGCGTCGACGGTCTTGACGATCACGGCGCAGGCGAGGTTCGGGCCATTGCCGTAGGGGTCGGGCAGGGAGCCGGGCACCACCACCGAATAGGGCGGGACATAGCCGCGGTGGGTCTCGCCGGTCTTGCGGTCGACGATCTTGGTCGAGGCGCTGAGGAAGACGCCCATCGACAGGACCGCGCCCTCGCCGACGATGACGCCCTCGGCCACCTCGGAGCGGGCGCCGATGAA
Source organism: Caulobacteraceae bacterium (assembly GCA_031291645.1). Classification (GTDB taxonomy): domain Bacteria; phylum Pseudomonadota; class Alphaproteobacteria; order Caulobacterales; family Caulobacteraceae; genus Poindextera. Next base: position 21,875 of record JARLIQ010000109.1, read on the forward strand.
GCAGCCGTCCTCGATGATGGTCGGGTTGGCCTGCAGGGGCTCCAGCACCCCGCCGATGCCGGCGCCGCCCGACAGGTGCACGTCCCGGCCGATCTGGGCGCAGGAGCCGACGGTGGCCCAGGTGTCGACCATGGTCCCCTCGCCGACATAGGCGCCGATATTGACGAACGAGGGCATCAGGACCGCGTTGCGGCCGACGAAGGCGCCCCGGCGCACCACCGATCCGGGCACGGCGCGGAAGCCGGCCTCGGCGAAGTGGGCCGGGGTCCAGTCGCCGAACTTGCCCGGAACCTTGTCCCACCAGGGGCCCAGGCCCGGCTCGTGGGTCAGGCCGCCGTTGTTGACCATCAGGGTGTTGGCGTGCAGGCGGAAGGACAGCAGCACCGCCTTCTTCAGCCACTGGCGCGTGATCCACTGGCCGCCGATCTTCTCGGCGACGCGGACGCGGCCGGCGTCCAGCAGGCTGATCGCCTCCTCGACCGGCTCGCGCAGCAGGCCCTGGGTGGTGGTGTTGATCTCGTCCCGGTGGTCCCAGGCTGCGTCGACGGCGCGCTCCAGGGCTTCGAAATCGGGGCTTTCGCTCATGGATGGGCCTTTCTGACCCGCGCGGCGGCCAGGAACGGCGCGAGATGGCGGGTGCGATGCTTGACGAACGGGGCGGTCGAGGCCTCGGCGTGCGGGCCGACCAGGATGGTGGTCATGCCGATGGCCGCGGCGGGAGCGAGGTTCTTCTCGCTGTCCTCGAAGAAGGCGGCGGCGCGCGGCTCGACGGCGTGGGCGCGGGTCAGACGCTGGAAGGTGTCGGGGTGCGGCTTGGGCACATAGTCGGCGGCGGCGATATGGAAGATGGCCTCGAACTGGTCGGCCAGGTCCAGCTTGTCCAGCACCCGCACCGCGTGGCGCTCGTCGCCGTTGGTGAACACCAGCCGCCGGCCGGGCAGGCGCGTGATCGCCGCCTTCAGCGCCGCGTCGGGGGTCAGCGCGTCCATCGAGACGTCGTGCACCTCGTCCAGGAAGCCCTCGGGGTCGATCCCGTGGTTGGCCATCAGCCCGGCCAGGGTGGTGCCGTGCTCGTGCAGATAGCGCTTCTGCAGCGCCAGCGCCTCAGCCGGCGGCAGGCCGGTCTCCCGCGCGACGAAGGCGGTCATGCGCTTCTCGATCAGCCCCATGAACTCGGTTTCCGGCGGATAGAGGGTGTTGTCCAGGTCGAACAGCCACACCTCGACATGCCGCAGGTCGGGGCCGGGGTCCGCGGTCATGGGCGCACCATCGTACCCGCGCCGTGTTCGGTGAAGAGTTCGGTCAGCATGGCGTGCGGCCGGCGCCCGTCCAGGATGACCACCGCCTCGACGCCCGCCTCGACCGCGGCGATGGCCGTCTCCAGCTTGGGGATCATGCCGCCGGTGGCGACGCCGTCGGCGATCGCCGCCCGGGCCTCGCGCACCGTGAGCTGGCGGATCAGCTCGCCGTCCTTGTCCAGCACCCCCGCCACGTCGGTCAGCAGCAGCATGCGCTTGGCCCGCAGCGCCCCGGCCACCGCGCCGGCGACGGTGTCGGCGTTGATGTTGTAGGTCGCGCCGTCCTCGGACACCCCGATCGGGGCGATCACGGGGATGTAGTCCTGGTCGGCGTAGATCAGGGCCTCGACGATCTTGGGGTCGACGGTCTTCGGCTCGCCGACGAAGCCGAGGTCGACGATGTGCTCGATGTTGGAATCCGGGTCGCGCCGGGTCTTCTTGGTCTTTTCGACCGTGATCAGCCGGGCGTCCTTGCCCGACAGGCCCACGCCGCGCACGTCGGCCTCGGCCCCGGCGCGGTTGATCAGGTGGACGATCTCCTTGTTGATGGCGCCGGAGAGCACCATTTCGGCGACCTCCATGGTGGCCGCGTCGGTCACCCGCAGACCGTCGACGAAGGTCGACTTGACCCCGGCCTTCTCCAGCATGCGGCTGATCTGCGGGCCGCCGCCGTGGACGATCACCGGATGCACGCCCAGAAGCTTCAGCAGCACCGCGTCCGCCGCGAACAGGCGGGCCATCTCCTCCTCGCCCATGGCGTGGCCGCCGTATTTGATCACCACCGTCTCGCGGTCGTAGATCTGGATGTACGGCAGCGCCTCGGCCAGCGTCTTGGCCGTGGCCCAGCCGGGCTCGTCGGCGGTGTCGGCAGGGGTGTCGGTCATCTCTGGGGTCCGCCAGGGCTGCTGAGCGGCTTCGGATAGAGCAGAGGGGCGGGCTTGTCACCCGACCTTACAGGACCCCCGCGACCTCGGCGATCTCGGCGCGCAGCTCGGGCAGGCCGGTTCCCTTCTCGGCCGAGGTGGCCAGGACGCGCGGGAAGGCGGCAGGCCGGCGCGAGATCGCCTTGGCGGTCGCCTCGACCACCTTGACGACCTCAGCGGGCTTCAGCTTGTCGGCCTTGGTCAGGACGATCTGGTAGGAGACGGCGGCCAGGTCCAGGGCGTCCAGCGCCTCGGCGTCGACCGCCTTGAGGCCATGGCGGGCGTCGATCAGCAGATAGACCCGCTTGAGGTTGGGCCGGCCGCGCAGATAGGCGCGGCCGAGGTTCTGGAACTTGGCCGTCGCGCTCTTGGACGCGCGGGCGAAGCCGTAGCCGGGCAGGTCGACCAGCCGCAGCTTCTCGTCCAGCACGAAGAAGTTCACCTCGCGCGTGCGGCCGGGCTCGTTGGACGCCCGCGCCAGGTGCTTCTGGCCCACCAGGGCGTTGATCAGCGAGGACTTGCCGACGTTCGAGCGCCCGGCGAAGGCCACCTCCGCCAGGTCCGCGGGCGGCAGGCCGGCGATCTGGGCGGCGCCCATCAGGAAGGCGATCGGCCGGGCGAACAGCACGCGGGCGGCCTCGATCGCCTCGGGCGGATGGATCTCCGAGCCGGCCCCGGGCGCTGCGGTCACTCCGCCGCCCTGGGCCTGACGAACCGGCCGATGAAGTCGTCGATCGGGTTGTCCACCTTGAACCGGCGCATGATCGCGTACTGCTGCAGGATCGACAGCACGTTGTTCCACGACCAGTAGATCAGCAGGCCGACCGTGAACGGGGCCATGATGAAGGTGAACATGATCGGCATCAGCTGGAAGATGCGCTGCTGCGTCGGGTCGGCCTGCGGCGGGTTCATCGCCTGGCTCAGCCACATGGTGAAGCCGTAGATCAGCGGCCAGGCGCCGATGTGCAGCGAGGTGTCCAGGAAGGTCCCGATCAGCGGGGTGTGCGCCGGGTTCCAGGGGATCAGGCCGAACAGGTTCAGGACCGTCGTCGGGTCCTTGGCCGCCAGGTCGTGGATCCAGCCGTAGAAGGGCGCCTGGCGCATCTCGATGGTGACCGTCAGCACCTTGTACAGCGAGTAGAACACCGGAATCTGGATCAGCATGGGCAGGCAGCCCATCAGCGGATTGATCTTCTCCCGCTGATAGAGGGCCATGGTCTCCTGCTGCAGCTTGGCCTGGTCCGAGCCGTGCTGCTTCTTCAGCGCCTCCATCATCGGCTGGATCTTCTTCATCTTGCTGATCGACTCGTAGCTCTTGTTGGCGAGCGGGAAGAAGACCAGCTTGACGAGGACGGTCAGGGCCAGGATCGAAAGACCGATGCTGCCGATGTAGCCCTTGAGGAACTCCAGCACGATGAACAGCGGCTGGGTGAAGAACCAGAGATTGCCCCAGTCGACCGCCCAGTCGAACTTCGGGATGCCGTACTGCTTGCCGTAGGCCTTGAGGGCCGGGACGGTCTTGGCGCCGGCGAAGACGTGGATGGTGCGGGTGACGGTCTGGCCGGGGGCGATGGTCTGGGGCGCGCCCAGGAAGCCGGACTTGTAGACGTCGACCCCGCCCTGGTCCTGCACCGGGAACTTGGCGGTGATGTCCTCGGACTGGTCCGGGATCAGGGCCGACAGCCAGTATTTCTCGGTCACGCCCAGCCAGCCGCCCTTGGCGGACAGGTCGGGATAGCCCTTCTTCTTCCAGTCCTTGTACTTGGCCAGCTTCAGCGTGCCGCCCAGGATGCCGACAGCGCCTTCGTGGACGATGTTGCTGTTGACCATGTCGGCCGGCATGCCCTGCTGCTCGACCATGCCGTAGGCGCGCAGCAAGGCGGGCTGGGCCGCGCCGTTGGTCACCTGGTCGGCGACGGTGAACATGGCGTTGTCGTCGACGCTGATGGTGCGCGTGAAGCGCACGCCCTGGGCGTCATAGGTCAGGACCAGCGGCGTCTGGGGCGTCAGCCTCGCGCCGGGCTGGGCGGTCCACTGGATGGCGTCGACGTCCGGCAGGTCCTGGGCGTTGCTCGGCAGCCAGCCGGTCTGGATGAACCAGGCGTGCGGCCCGCCCGCGGGACGCAGCAGCTCGACCATCGGCGACTTGGGATCGGGCGTTACGTGGTAGCGCTTGAGGTACAGCTCGTCGATCCGCGCGCCGCGCAGGGTGATGCGGCCGGTCAGGCTGGGCGTGTCGATCGCCACCTGCGGGCTGGCCGCAACCGCCGGCGCGGGCGCCAGGACGCCGAGGCTGGCCTGGCTGGGCGCGGCGCCGGGGTGCTGCTGGGCGGCGGCGACGGCCTGGGCGCGCTGGAGCTCGGCCTGGTGCTTCTTGGCCTGCGGCCCGAGCACGAAGACCTGGTAAACCACCAGGATCGCCATAGCGCAGAGCACGAATATGATCGTGTTGCGGCCGGAATCGTTTTCCATGGATAGGGCTTACCGGAGAGCGGCCGGCGCGGGGGCCGCGGGGACCTGATTGGCGGCGAGGCTTATCAGCGCGTTTTTGACATCGTCAAGCAAACGGGCCCAGGGACGCGCCGCCGTTCCGCCCCGGGCGATGAACACATAGTCGAACCCGGCCCGTCCATGAAGGGGCAGGGTCAGCCTGGCCGCCTCGCGCAGCCGGCGCTTGGCGCGGTTGCGCACGACCGCGCCGCCGATCTTGCGCGTCGCGGTGAAGCCGGCGCGGATCTGGCTGCGTTCGGACGAGCGGTCCAGCGCCTGGACCACCACGGCGCCGCGCGCGCAGGACGCGCCCTTGGCCGCGGCCAGGAATTCGGCGCGGCGCTTCATCCGCTCGATGTCGAGATCCTGGTTTGGCAAGGTTTGGCTGGTCATCGCGGACGCCAGGGTTCCTCACCGACCCGTCGATGGACGGGGCCCGAGGAGAGGTCCTAGGCGGTCAGGCGCTTGCGGCCCTTGGCCCGGCGACGGGCGACGACCTTGCGGCCGTTCATGGTGGCCATGCGCGCGCGGTAGCCGTGACGGCGCTTACGCACGAGTCGAGACGGCTGGTAAGTCCGCTTCACGGTGACGGCTCCAATTGAAAGGGCTCGAAAAAAGAGCGCGGTGGATACGCGCCGCGGGCCGGGTCTGTCAACCTCGAACCGCCCGGGTCCTCAAGAATCCGGCCGGATCACCGCCTTGCCCACCACCTTGCGGTCGGCCAGGAGGTCGAAGGCCTCGCGCCAGCGCTCCAGCGGCAGCTCGGCGTGGACCCGCGGGCGGATCAGGCCCTGGTCGGCGAGGTCCCACACCGCCTGGGCGTTCTCGCGCCCCTTCTCGGGGAAGCGGCGGCCGTACTCGCCGGCCCGCACCCCGATCACCGAGAAGCCCTTGATCAGCGGCATGTTGACCGAGACGGTGGGGATGCGGCCGGAGGTGAAGCCCACCACCAGCAGCCGGCCGTCGAAGGCGATGCAGCGGACGCTCTCGTCGAACACGTCGCCGCCGACCGGGTCATAGATGATGTCCGCCCCCGCCCCGCCGGTGATCGCCTTGACCGTCTCGCGGAAGCCGCCGGTGACGTTGACCAGGGCGTCAGGCGCATAGGCCGCGGCCACCTGGGCCAGCTTCTCGTCCGAGGCGGAGGCGGCGATCACCCGGCAGCCGAGGCGCTTGGCCAGGTCCACCGCCGCCAGGCCCACCCCGCCGGCCGCGCCGTGGACCAGCACCCACTCGCCCGGCTGGGCCTGGGCGCGCCGGACCAGGCCGACATAGGCCGTCAGATAGGCCGCGCCGTAGGCCGAGGCCTCGGCGAAGCTCAGCCGCTCGGGCTTGGGCCTCAGGATCGCCGCGGGGGCGAGGGCGAACTGCGAGAAGCCGCCGGTCTTGGCCCCGCCGACCACCGCGTCGCCGATCGACCAGGCGTCCACGCCCTCGCCGACCTCGGCCACCTCGCCGGCCATCTCCATGCCCGGGATGAACGGCAGGGCCGGCCTGTGCTGGTACTCGCCGCGGGTCATCAGCAGGTCGGGGAAGTTGACCGAGGCGGCGCGGACCTCGACCAGCACCTCGCCGGGACCGGCCCTCGGGGTCTCGACCTCGCGCAGGCCCGCGCCGGCGTAGTCGGGCGCGAGCGCGTCCACCACGAGGGCGCGCATCCGGGCCGGCAGGCTCAATGGATGCGGCCCTGGCAGCCCTCGCGCATCAGGCCGGCGATCTCGCGGCAGGCGATGTCGGCCGCCGGCACCACGCCGGTGAAGGCGGTGAAGCCGTGGGCCAGGGAATCGTAGCAGCGGTAGACCACCGGCACGCCCGCGTCGCGCAGCCGCTTGGCGTAGGCCTCGCCCTGGTCGACCAGGGGATCGAAGCCGGCGGTGACCACCAGGGCCGGGGCGAGCCCCGACAGGTCCCCCGAGCGGATCGGCGAGACCCTCGGGTCGGCCGGGTCGGCGTCCGGGCCCAGGTAGTGGCCCATGAACCATTCCATCACCGGCCGCGACAGCGGATAGGCGTCGGCGTAGGTGGTCATCGACTGGGTTTCGCTGGCGACGTCCACGGCGGGATAGATCAAGAGCTGCATGCACGGCTGCGGCTCGCCGCACCGCTTCATCTCCTGGGCGAGCACGGCCGCAAAGTTGCCGCCCATGGAGTCTCCGCCGATCGCGACATGGCCGGCCGGCGCGCCGAAGCGGGTCGCGTTGTCCCGCGCCCAGCGGTAGGCCGCCAGCACGTCCTCCAGGCCCGCGGGGAAGCGGTGCTCCGGCGCCAGGCGGTAGTCCACCGACAGCACCGCGCAGCGCGCCACCTTGGCGATGATGCTGCAGAAGGCGTCGCAGGTGTCCAGGTCGCCGATCACCCCGCCGCCGAAATGGGCGAAGACCATCAGGGGCGCGGCCGGATCGAGTTCCGGCGGGCGGTAGGCGCGAAGGGGGATCGGTCCGCCGGGCCCGTCGATCGACAGGCTCTCCACCTGGACCCCGGGCTCGCGCGCGCCGGCCACCGACGCCAGCGCCTGCGCCGAGCCGGCGCGCGCCTGTTCGGGCGTCAGGGTGGTCATCGCCGGCGCACTGCGGGCGGCGTTGGCCAGGAACTGCAGGCGGGGGTCGAGGGTGCGGCCGCCCTGGAACACCACCCCGCCGCCCGCCATGGTGCGCAGGAGCGGGACGGGCAGGGCCAGCAGGACCTTCAGCAGCATTTTCTGAGCGCCGGAGTCGGCCATGGCGCGCGCCTCTAGACCTTCGGGGGCGGCAGGGCGGGCAGGCCGCCCAGGATCATCTGGACGGCGAACTCCACCGCCGCCGGCACGTCGATCGGCCGCCGCTCCAGCATCCGCTCGCCGACCTCGCGGGCGATGGCGATGCAGGCGGCCGCCAGGAACTCGGAATCCACCCTGGGCCCCGCGCCCCGGTCCAGCGCGTCGGAGATCGACCAGCGGACCTGGTCGAACACCGCCTTCATCTCCGGCGTCTCGCCCTGGACGTGCGGGTGGCGATGGTCGACGGCCGTGGGCTGGTTGCGCCAGGCCTCGTCCTCTTCGACGATGAAGTTGAAATAGGCGGTGATGGCGCCGCGGATATAGCTAGGGAAGTCGCCGGCGGCCTCGTACTGGGCCTGCAGGATCGGGCGGAACCGGCGCGCCCCGTCGTCGGACAGCGCCTCGTACACTTCCTCTTTCGAACGGTAGTAGTTGTAGAAGGCGCCGACCGACAGATTGGTCCGCCGGATGATGTCGCGCACCGTGGCGACCTCGTAGCCCAGTTCCCCGAAAACACCGCGCGCGGCATCCAGGATCGCGCGGCGATTCTGCTGCTTGGTCTGCTCGCGCTTGCCGGTGGAGGGGACGCTCAGGGTCACGAGGTCGGACATTCGTACTCGGAAGGTGTCTCAGGGCCAGGGACGGCTTGACCTAGACAGAGCCTTATTCCGGCCGCGCGGGCAAGAGGGGCGATCAGCCTCCGGTATTCCCCGGCCGCAGCGCCGAGGGCGAACAGCGCGTCAGGCAGCTGACCCAGGTCCCCGAACACGACTCGGCGTCCTCGGCCGACGTGCAGAAGTAGTAGGCCTGGGCGCAGCCCAGCCGGCACTGGCCGGCGTCGACGGGAATGGCGCTGGCGATCGGGCTCGGCGGGGCCAGGGGCGCCGGCCGGACCGGCGCGCGCGGGACCGCCTGCGCGCCGCGCAGCACCACGATGCGCTTGGGCGTCGGCGCGGCCGCCTCGCCCGCCTTGGCCGCGGCGAGGCCGGGCGAGGCGCAGGCCGCGGCCGCAAGGCCGACCGTCAGGGCCAGGACGAGGATGGACGCGCGCATGCGCCCTTCTTGCGCGTCCCGCGGTTAAGTCGCCGTTAACCACGTCGAAGACCGCCTGGCTTGCATTTTTGAGGCCCGCGCACGGCGGCGATGGCGTTACAAGCGGACTTTCGCCGCCAGCCCGAGAGAACCGCCATGCCGACCGCCACCAAGATCGCCCTCGTCACGGGCGCCAGCCGCGGCCTGGGCCGCAACACCGCCCTGCACCTGGCGGACCGCGGCGTCGACCTGATCGCCACCTATCATTCGCGGCGCGAGGACGCCGACCAGCTGGTCGGCGAGATCGAGGCCAAGGGCCGCAAGGCCGTCGCCCTGCAGCTCGACACCGGTGACGCGAAGGCCTTCCCCGCCTTCGCCGGACAGGTCCGCGGCGCGCTGGACAGCGCCTGGGGCCGCGAGCGCTTCGACTATCTGGTCAACAACGCCGGGACCGGGGTCCGCGCCGCCTTCGCCGAGACGAGCGAGGCGCAGTTCGACCAGATGATGAACATCCACCTGAAGGGCGTCTTCTTCCTCACCCAGGCCCTGCTGCCCCTGCTGGCGGACGGCGGGCGGATCGTGAACCTGTCCAGCGGCCTGACCCGCTTCACCCTGCCGGGCATGGCGGCCTATGCGGCGATGAAGGGCGGGATCGAGGTCCTGACCCACTACCTGGCCAGGGAGCTGGGCGCGCGGGGGATCGCGGTCAACACCGTCGCGCCCGGCGCGATCGAGACCGATTTCGGCGGCGGCGCCGTGCGCGACATCCCCGAGGTCAACCGCAACGTGGCGGAGGCGACGGCGCTCGGGCGCGCCGGGGTCCCGGACGACATCGGGCCGATGATCGCCGCCCTGCTGTCCGACGACAACCGCTGGATCAACGGCCAGCGGATCGAGGTGTCGGGCGGCGTCTACCTCTAGACCATTTTCCGCCGAAGTGGATACCGGTTCGGCGTAGAAAATGGTCTAATTATAAGATTTTATGAGCATTTGCCGGTTCAAGCGAACCGGCAAATGCTCTAGACGACCTCAGGCCGTCGCGTCGCACCGGGCCTGCAGCGCCATCGCCCCGGCCGGCGCGCGGACCTTGCCCTCGTGGATGATGAAGGCGAAGACCTCGCGCGGGGTCCTGGGCGCGGCGTTGGCTGGGTCGGCCAGGGTCAGGTCGGCGGGAACCCCGCCCTCGGCCCAGGTCTTCAGCCGGCCCGCCCAGTCGTCCAGCGCCGAGGGCGCATAGGCGGTCTCCACGTCGTCCGAACCGGTCTGCAACCGGGCATAGACAAAGTCGCCGGTCGCGTCGGCGATCGCCGGATAGGTCTGGTGGTCCGCGAACACCACCGGAATCCGGAACCGCCGCAGCAGGGCGATGAAGGCGGGGTGCGAGAAGCTGTCGTGGCGCACCTCCACGCAGTGGCGAATCGCCCGGCCGTCGACCGTCCGGGGCAGGAGTTCGAGGAAGGCGCCGAAGTCGGCCTCGTCGAACTTCTTGGTCGGCGCGAACTGCCAGAGGATGGGGCCGAGCTTGTCGCCCAGTTCGGTCAGGCCCTGGTCGAAGAATCGGCCGATCGATTCGCCCGCCTCGGCCAGCACCCGGCGGTTGGTGGTGAAGCGCGAGCCCTTCAGGGTGAAGACGAACCCATCGGGCGTCTCGGCCGCCCACCTGCGATAGCTCTCCGGCTTCTGGGAGCCGTAGTAGGTCGCGTTGATCTCTATCGCCGTCAGCTTGCGGCTGGCGTAGGCCAGCTCGTTCTTCTGGGCCAGGTCGGCCGGATAGAAGACGCCGCGCCAGGGCGCGAAGGTCCAGCCGCCGACGCCGATTCTGATCTCGCCTCGTTTTTCCATGGCGCTCTGAAATCCTTCTCCGCTTTCTGGACGTTGCCCAGTCCTGCGTCCAGCTTTGCCCGCCCGCGAACCTGAATCCGGCCGCTCCGGCCGCCCGAACGGCGTGGTCGGATAGACACGACATAAAGAATTTCGACGCTAAGGGTTCGCATGACTCATTCTTAACGGGTAGAAACCCGCCCGCTCGGCTAACTCCTGCCCCGTGAACTTCGCGAGGCGCAAGTCAGGGTCCGGGCGCCGGGGGGCAGGGCGATTCTCAGCTGATAAACCGATGAACCGCGGCCTTGTCCTCACCTTCGCGCTTGCGCCCTGGCTCGCGTCCTGCGCCCTCGGCCCGCCCGTGCGCGCGCCCGACACGCGCCTGCCGCAGGCCTATGAGGCGCCGTCCGCCGCCGCGGGCGCAGCGGACGTCGACCTCGAACGCTGGTGGACCGCCTACAACGACCCGCAGCTGGAGAGCCTGGTGGCCCAGGCCCTGGCCAATGCGCCCGACGCGCTCAGCGCCGGCGAGCGGCTGAGGGAGGCCCTGGCCGTGCGCGCCCAGGCCCTGGCCGCCTACAACCCCCAGGGCTCGATCCAGTCGACCGACACCTACACCGACACCTATGCGATCGGGAAGGCGGCGACCTTCGCGCTCGGCAACGGCGAGACCATCTCGCTGTCGCCCAACGGCTCGACCTACAGCGCCGGGGTGAATTTCGACGTCAGCTGGGAGGTCGACGTGTTCGGCCGGCGCGCGGCGGCGCGGCGCAAGGCCAACGCCGACCTGGCGGCCGCCCGCTTCGACTACGAGGCGACGCGCACCAGCCTGGCGGCCAACGTCGCCGACCAGCTGTTCCAGGCCCGCGGCCTGGCCATCCAGCTCGACGACGCGCGCGAGACGGCGCGGATCGAGCGCGACCTGCTGGACGTCGCGCGCAAGAAGGCCGACCACGGCCTCGGGCCTGCCACCGACGTCGCCCAGGCCGAGGCCGAGACCGCCCAGAGCGAGGCCCAGGCCGCCGACCTGGAAGGCCAGCTGCACGCCGCGCGGCGCACCCTGCTGGTGCTGCTCGGCCGGGGCGTGGATCCGCTGGAGAGCCTGCCGACCCCGGCGAGCGCCGGCGCGCCGCCCGCGGTCCCGTCCAGCGTGCCAGCCGCCTTGATGGCCCGCCGGCCCGACGTGCGCGAGGCCGCCGCCAAGCTGAAGTCCGCCACCGGCCAGCTCAAGCTGGACGAGCTGGCGCTGTTTCCGAAGTTCACCCTGCAGCCGGGCGTGGGCCTGTCGTCGAACAACCAGTTTGGCTTTCCGATCACCAGCGACTTCTGGTCGATCGGCCTCGGCCTCGCCCAGCCGGTGCTGGACCTGCCGCGGCTGAAGGCCGAGATACGCGCCCAGGGCGCGCGCGCCGACCAGGCCGCGATCGCCTATCAGAAGGCGGTCCAGACCGCCTATGGCGAGTCCGAGAACGCCCTGGTGCAGCTGGCCGCCGACGAGGCGCGCATCCGGCTCCTGACGACCGGCGAGGCCCAGGCCCGCATCGCCTACGACGCCGCGCGCCGGGCCTACGGCGCCGGCATAGACGACCTGACCACCGTGCTCAGCGCCGAGCGGACCTGGCGCTCGGCCCGCAGCGGCCTGACCGGCGCCCAGGTCCAGGCCCTGCGCCGGTCCGTACAGGCGTTCAAGGCGCTGGGCGGCGGCTGGTCGCCCGGCGCGCCGGCGGTGGAGCGCGCCGCCCGATGAGAATGGGAACGATGACGATGACGAGATCGGGGATCGCCGCGTCGCTCCTGGTCGCCCTGGTCCTGCCGGCCCTGGCCGGATGCGGAAAGGGCGCCCCGCCGGCGGCGTCCGCCCCGCCGCGCGCGGTCCAGGTCGCCCTGGTCGAGGCCCGGACCCTGGCCGGCGGGCTGGAGTCCTCGGGCGTGCTGGTCTCGCGCGAGGAGGCCGCGGTCTATCCGGAAACCCCGCTCAGCGGCTACCGCGTGGGGGTTGTCTACGTCGAGCCCGACGCCCGGGTGGCCAGGGGCCAGCCCCTGGTCCAGCTGGACGACACCCTGCTGCGTTCCCAGATCACCCAGCAGACGGCGCTGGTGGCCCAGCAGAAGGTCGCCGCCGACCAGGCCGAGGAACAGGCCCAGCACGTCGCCGGCCTCGAGGGCCAGGGCGTGCTCTCGACCGAGCAGATCGACCAGCGCCGCTTCCAGGCGCGCAGCGCCCGCGCGGCGCTCGACGCCCAGACGGCCCAGCTGCGCGACCTGCAGACCCGCGACGCGCGGATGACCATCCGCGCCCCGGTGGGCGGCCTGGTGCTGGAGCGCAACGTGCGGCCGGGCGACGTGGCGGGCGGGACGGCCACGCCGATGTTCCGCCTCGCCCGCGACAGCCTGGTCGAGCTGGAGGCCCAGGTGGCCGAGGGCGACCTGTCCGGGATCAAGGTCGGCGACACGGTGCAGGTGATCCTGCCCGACGGGACGAGCGCCCAGGGCGCGGTGCGGCTGATCTATCCCAGCGTCGATCCCCAGACCAAGCTCGGCAAGGTGCATGTCGCGCTGCCGGTGCGCCCGGACCTGAGGCCCGGCGGCTTCGGCCGCGCGGTGTTCACCGGCCTGTCGCGCACGGTCGCGGCCGTCCCGGAAGGCGCGATCCGCTATGACGCCGACGGGGCGTCGGTGATGGTGGTCGGCCCCGACAACCGGGTGCGCCAGGTCGCGGCCAAGACCGGCCAGCACGCGGGCGGCTACGTCGAACTGCTCCGGGGCCCGCCCGCCGGCTCGCGGGTGCTGCTGGGCGCCTCGACCTTCGTCCTGCCGGGCGACGTGGTCCGGCCGGTACAGACCGCGGCCCCCCGCTGATGGCCGAGCTTCGCCTCTCCACCTGGGGGATCAAGAACCCGATCCCCGTCGCGCTGCTGTTCATCATCGCGGTGATGGCGGGGCTGGTGGCCTACGGCTTCCTGCCGATCAAGCAGTACCCCAACGTGGTCTTCCCGGGCGTCACGGTGACGGTGACCGAAAGCGGCGCCGCGCCCGCCGAGATGGAGACCCAGATCACCCGCCCGATCGAGGACTCGATGGCGGGCCTCTCGAACGTGCGCTCGATCCAGTCCCAGGTCAGCCAAGGCGTCTCCAACACCCTGGTCCAGTTCGAGCTGGGCGAAGACCTGCAGAAGGCGACGGACGAGGTGCGCCAGCACGTCGACCAGACGCGCGCGGTGCTGCCGCGCGAGATCGACCCGCCGGTCGTGCAGCGCCTGGAGATCGCCTCCCAGCCGATCCTGACCTATGCGGTCTCCTCGCCGACCATGTCGGCCAGCGAGATATCCTGGTTCATCGACGACACCGTCTCGCGCACGCTGCAGAGCCAGAAGGGCGTCGCCCAGATCTCGCGCGTCGGCGGCCGCGACCGCGAGATCAACATCATCGTCGATCCCGACCGGCTGGCCGCCCAGGGCCTGACCGCCAATGCGCTGAACACGGCGCTGAGCGCCTTCAACGTCGACTATCCGGGCGGGCGGGTCGACGTCGGCCAGCGCGAACAGACCGTGCGGGTATTGGGCGCGGCCCAGACCGTGGCCCAGCTGCGCAACCTGACCATCCCCACCGCGGGCGGGCGCTACGTCAAGCTGTCGGACGTGGCCGACGTCGGCGACGGCGAGAGCGAGGAGCGCGGCTTCGCCGAGCTGAACGACCGGCCGGTGGTCGGCTTCCAGGTGCTGAAGACCAACGACGCCAGCGAGGTGCGGGTCGAGGACGAGGTCAAGGCTGGCCTCGTCAAGCTGCAGGCCGCCCATCCGGATGTGCAGTTCACCCAGATCTTCTCGACCGTCGACGACACCCGATCGGCCTATACCGCCACGCTGCACACCATGCTCGAGGGGATGATCCTCGCCTCGCTGGTGGTGTTCCTGTTCCTGCGCGACTGGCGTTCGACCCTGATCACCGCCATCGCCATGCCGGTCTCGCTGATCCCGACCTTCGTGATGATGGCGCTGTTCCACTTCAGCCTGAACGTCGTGACGCTGCTGGCGCTGACGCTGGTGATCGGCATCCTGGTCGACGACGCCATCGTCGAGATCGAGAACATCCAGAAGCGGGTGCAGGCCGGGGCCAGGCCCTATCGGGCGGCGATGGAGGGCGCCGACCAGATCGGCCTGGCGGTGGTCGCCACCACCGCGACCATCGTGGTGGTGTTCACGCCCGTCTCGTTCATGGGCTCGATCCCGGGCCAGTTCTTCCGCGAGTTCGGCATCACCGTCTCGTTCGCGGTGCTGTTCTCGCTGCTCGTCGCGCGGCTCCTGACGCCGCTGTTGGCGGCCTATTTCCTCAAGCCGGTGTCCGAGCCGCACCCGCGCGGCCCGCTGCAGCCCTTCTATCGCCGCACGCTGGAATGGGCGCTGTCGCATCGGCTGGTGACCTGCGGCATCGGCGGGGCGATCTTCGTGGTGTCGCTGGGCCTGACCATGTCCCTGCCCCAGGGCGTCCAGCCGCCGGGCAACCCGAACTACATGTTCATCGGCATCCAGGGCCCGCCGGGCGCGACCATGGCCGACATGCACCGCATCGCCGCCCAGACCACCGCCATGCTCAGGGCCAAGGTCCCGGAGATGGACATGGCCTTCACCCAGGTCGGCTCGGTGGCCGGCGAGGGCTTCGGCGGCGGCGGCAGCGGCGGGGCGTCCAGCGGCACCGTCACGGTGGTGCTGAAGGACAAGCGCTCGGCCACCGTCAGCCAGATCGAGGACCGCATCCGGCCCTATTTCCGCGACGTTCCCGACGCCCGCGTGGCGCTGGAGACCGGCGGCTTCGGCGCCGCGGCGGTGGAGCTGGTGCTGACCAGCCAGGACGGCGAGGCGCTCAACCGGGCGGGCGAGGAGCTCGAGCGCGAGATGCGCGGCCTCAAGACCATCGCCGACCCACGGCCGAACGCCCCGCCGACCGGCCCGGAGATCGTCATCCGGCCCCGGCCCGAACAGGCCTCGCGCCTCGGCGTGACGGTGCAGTCGATCGCGACCATCGCCCGCGTCGCCACCATCGGCGACATCGACGCCAACGTGCCCAAGCTGACCCAGGGCGAGCGCCGCATTCCGATCCGCGTGCGCCTGCCGGGCGAGGCGCGGACCAACATCGACATGATCAGGGCCCTGCAGGTCCCCACGGCCAGCGGCGGGACCACGCCGCTCTCCAGCGTCGCCGACATCGAGTTCCAGGCCGGCCCGGCGGTGATCGACCGCTACAACCGCAAGCGGATGCTGGGCATCGACGCGGACCTGGCCGGCGGCGCCCAGCTCGGCGAAGGGCTGAGCGAGGCCAAGAAGCTGCCGATCATGCGCCACCTGCCGCCCGGCGTGGAGACCACCTCCACCGGCCAGCAGCAGGAGTTCGAGGACCTGTTCGGCCAGCTCGGCCTCGCCTTCCTGACCGGCATCAGCATGATCTACGCCGTGCTGGTCCTGTTGTTCCGCAGCTTCTTCAAGCCGATCACCATCATCTCGGCCCTGCCGCTGGCCATCGGCGGCGCCTTCGTCGGCCTGGTGGTGGCCCACGAGTCGGTCTCCATCCCCTCGCTGATCGGGCTGCTGATGCTGCTGGGGGTGGCGGCGAAGAATTCGATCCTGCTCGTGGAATACGCCATCGAGCGCGAACGGGCCGGCGTGCCCCAGCGCGAGGCGATCATCGAGGCCTGCCGCGAGCGGGCGCGGCCGATCATCATGACCACCATGGCCATGGCCGCCGGCATGCTCCCGACGGCCCTCGCGCTCGGCAAGGGGTCGGAGTTCCGCCAGCCGATGGCCATCGCGGTGATCGGCGGCCTGATCACCTCGACCGTGCTGTCGCTGGTCATGGTGCCGGTGGTCTACGAGGTGATCGACGACATCGAGGCCTGGCTGGCGCCGCGCCTCGCCGGCCTGGTCACCCCGCGCGACGCGCCCGGCGCCGCCGCCGAGGAGCAGGCCTGAGGCCTTCGTTCCGGCGCCTGGCGCCGAGATTCGCGCGATCGCGCGGGACTGAAGACAACCTGAGACAGCTCCCCGGCCTTGACGTCGACGGTCCGGATAGATAGTTAGACTACCTAACTATGTTGCCGTCATGACCGCGCCTGCGCCCCCCTCCGCCCTCGATGTCCAGGCCCTCGCCGAGGGTCTGCGGCCGGTGCTGCTTCGCCTCAGCCGCCAGCTGCGCCGCGAGTCCCAGTGGCTGGGCCTCTCGCCGCTCGACGCCATGATCCTGGGCGCGATCAAGAAGCACGGCGTGATGGGAGTCTCCGAACTGGCCGACCACGAGCAGATGTCGCGCCCGACCATGAGCGCGCACGTCAAGCGGCTGGAGGCGGCCGGATGGATCGCGCGCCTCGCGCCCGACAGCGAGGACAAGCGCCGCGTGGGCCTGGCCCTGACGCCCGCCGGCGGCAAGGCGCTGGACGCCGTGCGCCGCCGCCGCAACGACTGGCTGGCCAAGCGCCTGTCGAGCCTGTCGCCGGAGGCGCGCGAGGCGCTGGAGGCCGCGATCGGTCCGCTCGAGCAGATCTCGGGGGACCGGCCGTGAGCCGGATGAACGTCACCGCGCCCCGTGCCGTCGACCAGGTCCTGATGGACGAGACGCCGCCCGCCGCGGCCCGCGGCCCGCTGATCCCGATGATCATCGGCTGCGCCCTGTTCATGCAGACGCTGGACGCCACGGTGATCTCCAACGCCCTGCCGACCATGGCGCGCTCGCTGCACGAGAGCCCGCTGACGCTGAACCTGGCGATCACCTCCTACCTCTTGGCCTCGGCGGTGTTCCTGCCGATCAGCGGCTGGGCGGCGGACCGGTTCGGGGCCAAGCACGTCTTCCGCGTCGCCATCGTGCTGTTCGCCCTCTCGTCGCTCGGCTGCGGCGTTTCCCAGAACCTCGGCCAGCTGGTGGCCGCGCGCCTGGTCCAGGGCCTGGCGGGGGCGATGATGGCGCCGGTCGGGCGGCTGGTGCTGCTGCGCTCGGTGCCCAAGTCCGAACTGGTGCAGGCGATGAGCTGGCTGACCATGCCGGCCATGCTGGGGCCGGTCCTGGGGCCGCCGATCGGCGGCTTCATCGTGACCTTCGCGTCCTGGCGGTGGATCTTCTTCATCAACGTGCCGATGGGCGTGCTCGGCGTGGTCCTGGTCAGCATCTTCATCGCCAACATCCGCGAGGAGAACCCGCCGCCGCTCGACTGGCGCGGCTTCCTGCTGACCGGGTTCGGCCTGGCCGGCATGGTCTACGGGTTCGAGAACCTCGGCCGCGGCATGCTGCCGTTCAGCGTCGTGGCGGCCATGCTGGTCGGCGGCGCGGTCAGCCTCGCGCTCTACGCCCGCCACGCCCGGCGCACGCCGCACGCGATCCTGGACCTGGGCCTGCTCAGGCTCTCGACCTTCAACGCCTCGACGGTCGGCGGCGCCTTCCTGCGTATGGGCATGGGCGCGACGCCCTTCCTGCTGGCCCTGCTGCTGCAGATGGGCTTCGGCATGAGCGCCTTCGCCGCCGGCATGATCACCTTCGCCGGCGGGGCGGGCGCCCTGGTCATGAAGACCACCGCGCGGCCGATCATCAGCCGCTTCGGCTTCAAGCGGGTCCTGGTGGTCAACACCCTGATCGTCGCCTTGACCTTCATGGCCTACAGCCTGTTCACCCCGACCACCTGGCCGGGGCTGATGGTCGGCGCGATCCTGATCGGGGGCTTCTTCCGTTCGCTGCAGTTCACGGCCCTCAACGCCCTGGCCTACGCCGACGTCGACGCTTCGCAGATGAGCCGCGCCAGCAGCCTCTCGGCGATGGGCCAGCAACTGGCCCAGAGCATCGGCATCGGCCTGGCGGCCATATTGATCGGCGTGCTGCAGAGGATGCACGGCTCGACCCGGCTGGCGGCCGGCGACATCTCGCCGGCCTTCTTCATCGTGGGGGTCCTGTCGCTGGCCGGGCTGTTCTTCTTCCTGCCCCTGGCCAAGGACGCCGGCGCCGAGGTCAGCGGCAAGGCGGGACCCGGCGCGGGCGCCGCGCCAGCGCCCGTGCTCGCCCACGCGGCGGCGGCCGAGGATTAGAGCTTGGCGGCGGCCAGGAAGCCGGTCACCGCGCGGTTGAACGCCTTGGGCTGGTCGATGTTGGCGGCGTGGCCTGCGTTCGGGATCACCACCTTGACCGCGCCGGGGATCTTGGCGGCCATGTAGTCGCTGGCGGCCAGGAACGGCGTGTCGTCCGCCCCGACCAGCACCAGGGTCGGGACCTTGATCGCCGGCAGCGCGTTCAGGACGTTCGGATCGCGCTGGGTCAGCATGCCGCGGGCGGCCTTGGCCAGGCCTTCGGCGTTGCGGTGGCGGCTCATGCGCATCTCGGGACTGCCGGCGGCCAGCCGCGCAAGGCCCTCGCGCTCATAGCGCTCGGCGGTGGCTAGGGCGTTGCGGTTCCAGCCCTCCCGCGCCTCGTCGTTGCGATAGCCCGGGCCGGTGTCGATGATCAGCAGGCCCCGCACCCGCTCGGGATGGACCCGGTTGAAGGCCAGCGACATGTAGCCGCCCAGCGAGAGGCCGCCGACGATCGCGGTCTCGGCTCCGACCGCGTCCAGCAGGGCGGCCATGTCGGCGAGCGTCGCCGCCTCGCTGTAGGCGGCCGGGTCCTGCGGGTAGTCCGACCGGCCGTGGCCGCGCATGTCCCAGACCACCAGCCGGTGGCCGCGCGAAAGCGCCTCGACCTGGCCGCGCCACATCTCGCTGGTCGCCGAATAGCCATGGCTGAGCAGGATCACCGGCCCCTCGCCGTGGACCTCGTAGTAGAGTTCGACCCCGTCGCGGTTCAGCCTGGCCATGTCGGTCCTCCCATCTTGTCGCAACGCCGTCTTCGTCGGGCGTCCTGGTTTTCAACGCCGGTCCGGCCGCCTATGAGGGGGGCCGTCGGAAGGCTTCCTGGGCGGCCATGGACCGTATCTACAATCGCATCGCCGGGCAGAGTCTGGAGCGCATCGCCGCGCTGAGCGACGGCGTCTTCGCCATCGCCATGACCCTGATCGTGCTGGATATCCGGATCGCGGCCCCGTGGCAGGTCCACTCCGAGCGCGACCTGTGGCTCGCCCTGGTGGCGCTGGGGCCCCGGCTTCTGATGTACCTGGTGAGCTTCATGACCCTGGGCATCTTCTGGGTCGGCCAGCAGACCCAGCTGAACCTGTTCGCCCGGTCGGACCGCACCCTGTCGTGGATCCACATCGCCTTCCTGGCGACGGTGACGATCACGCCGTTCTCGACCATGCTCCTGGGCCAGTTCATCACCTTCCGCATCGCCCTGGCGATCTACTGGCTGAACATCGTGGCCCTGGGCGCGACCCTCTTGTGGAGCTGGTCCTACGCGATGGCGACGGGCCTGGGAAAGCCGGACGTGGTGGACGAGGCCACCTCCCGCGCCATGGTGCGGCGCATCGTGGTCGCCCAGGTGCTCTACGCGCTCGGCGCGGCGCTGTGCGCGTTCAGCACCTACCTGGCCATAGCCGCGATCATGGCGGTCCAGGTCGGCTACGCCCTGGGGCTGAACTGGGGAGGCCATCGCACCCGGGCGCCCGGCTGAGGCGGCTCAGGCGCCGGTGAAGACGCCGGGCCGGCGCTCGGCCACCGCCCGCACCCCCTCGGCGAAATCGGCGGTGCGGCGCAGCCATTCCTGCTCGGTGAACTCCTTGTCGGTCTGGGCCTTGACCGCGGCGGCCAGGCCCCCGCGCAGGGTGGCGCGGGTGGACTGCACGGCGAGCGGCGCGTTCTCGGCGATCTCGGCCGCCAGGGCGACGGCGGCCGCCCGCAGGCGCTCCAGCGGCTCGACCGCGTCGACCAGGCCCCAGGCGAGGGCCTCGTCCGCCTTGATCCGCCGGCCGGTCAGGGCCATCAGCGCCGCCCGCTGCTCGCCGACCAGCCGGGGCAGGGTGTAGGTGACGCCGAAGCCGGGATGGAAGCCCAGCTTGACGAAGTTGGCGGTGAACCGCGCCTCGGGCGCGGCGACGCGGAAGTCGGCGACCAGGGCCAGGCCCAGGCCCGCGCCCACGGCCGCTCCCTGCACCGCCGCCACGATCGGCTTTCGGTTCGAGAACAGCCGCACGGCCTCGACGTAGAGCGGGTTGATCTGGCTGATCTCGCCGCTGGCCAGGCCCCTGGGCGCGGTCAGGTCGGCGCCGGCGCAGAAGCTCTTGCCGGCGCTGGCCAGCACCAGGGCGCGGCAGCTCGGCTCGGCGTCCAGCGCCTCGAAGGCGTCGGCCAGGTCGCGCATCAGCTCGACGCTGACGTGGTTGTGCGGCGGCCGGTCGATCTCCAGCACGGCCACATGGCCGTCGAAGGCGATGGAGACGTCGCCGTAGCGGTGCTGCAGGCTCATCGCTTGCTCCCCAGAAGATTGCGCGCCACCACCCATTTGTGCACCTCGGTCGGCCCGTCGTAGATGCGCATGGTGCGCAGCTTTGAGGCCATCAGCTGCAGCGGCAGCTCCTTGGTCATGCCCATGGCGCCGAAGGTCTGCATGGCGCGGTCGACCACCTCCCAGGCCATCTCGGTGGCGTAGGCCTTGATCATCGAGATTTCGAGCCGCACGTCGCGGCCCTGGTCCAGCTTCCAGGCGCAGTCGTAGGTCATCAGCCGCGCGGCGTGGATGCGGGTGGCCGCGTCCGCCACCCACCACTGGATCGCCTGGCGCTCGGACAGCGGCTGGCCGAAGGTCTTCCGCTGGGGCGCGTACTCGCAGATCATGTCCAGCGCCCGCTGGGCCATGCCGATCGACCAGGAGGCCATCTCGATCCGCCGGGTGCCCAGGCGAAGCTGCATCGGCGCGAAGCCCTGTCCCTCGGTCCCCAGCAGCTTCCAGCCCTCGACCCGGCAGTCCTCCAGCACCACCTCGTAGGTCACCGCCCCGCCGATCATCGGGATGCGGCGCAGCACGTTGAAGCCGGGCGTTCCCTTGTCGACCAGGAAGGCCGAGATGCCGCCGCGGGCGCGCTTTTCCTTGTCGGTCACCGCCATCAGGATGGTGAAGTCGGCGTGGTCGGCGCGGCTGATCCAGATCTTGCGGCCGTTGATGATCCAGTCGTCGCCGTCCCGCTCGGCGCGGGTGATCATGCCGGCCGGATCGCCGCCCGCCCCCGGCTCGGAGATGCCGATCGCGGAGACCGTCTCGCCGCGCACGTAGGGTTCCAGATAGGCCTCGCGCTGGCGGTCGCTCACCGTCGCCATCAGCATGCGCAGGTTCGGCGAGTCCGGCGGCAGGGTGTAGGGGGTGACGGTCCGTCCCAGCTCCTCGTTGACCCCGACCATGGCCACGGCCGGCAGGTCGGCGCCGCCGATGTCCTCCGGCGCGTCCAGGCCCCATAGGCCCAGGCGCTGGGAGACCGCGTCGATCCGGTCCTGCTCGGCCTTGCCCAGCCCCAGGCCGCCGCCCGCGGCTTCGCGCTCCAGCACCCCGGCCTCCAGCGGCATCAGCTCGTCGTCGACGAACCGGCGCACCAGGTCCTTCAGCATCCGGTGCTCTTCGCTGAGTTCGAAGTCCATGACGCGCCTTCCTCACCCTGAATTTCATCGCCGCGATTGAGCGTCGCGCCGCCAGGGGATAATAGGCGAGGGCTTCGGTTCCTGCCCATATGTAGAGATCAAATACACATATATGAAAATCCAAACGTCCAGGACCCATGACTGAGGCGGCGGTCAAATCGGCCCGGCGGGTGTTCGAGATCCTCGAATACTTCGACCGCGAGCGCCGGCCGCTGGGTCTGAAGGACGTGCTGGACGGCCTGGGCTATCCGGCGTCGAGCGGCTCGGCCCTGCTCAAGTCCCTGGTTTCCCTGGGCTATCTCGACTACGACCGCGAGCGGCGCAGCTATTTCCCGACCATGCGGATCGCGGTGCTGGGCGGCTGGGTGCACGACGCCCTGTTCGGCGACGGCGCGCTGTCGGGCCTGATGAACCACCTGCACCGGCTGACCGGCGAGACGGTGATCCTGGCGACCCAGAGCGACCTGCACGCCCAGTACGTCCACCTGATCCATTCGGCCGAGCCGCTGCAGTTCTCGGTCCCGCCCGGCGCGCGCCGCCCGCTCGGCAATTCAGGCATGGGCTGGCTTCTGCTCAGCGCCAAGAGCGACGACGAGATCGAAAAGCTCCGCCGCCGGATCAACGCCGAGGCCGACGAGCCGGCGCGGCTGACCTGCGAGGGGTTGATGGAGCGGGTGGGGGAGGTGCGCCTGCGCGGCTACGCCTTCTCCAAGCACACGGTGTCGGAGGGCGCGGGCGTGATCGGCGCCCTGCTGCCGCGCGGCCCGCACGGCCGGGTCTACGCCCTGGGCGTGGCCGGGCCGGTGACGCGGCTGGAGCGCAAGGAGGCGCTGATCGTCTCCGAACTCAAGGCCGGGGTCGCGCGGCTCGCGACGTGAACGGAACGAAGATCGACAAGAGGCGGCGCGGCGACGCGCCCATGGACAAGGGCGGACGATAGATGCCGGACAAGACCCACGAGCTCGCGACCGAAGCGACCGGCCCGTTGAAGGGGATACGGATCCTGGACATGACCAGCGTGGTGTTCGGCGCCTACGCCACCCAGATGCTGGCCGACCTGGGCGCGGAGGTGATCAAGGTGGAATTCCCCGGCGGCAAGCGCGGCGGGGGCGGCGACATCATGCGCTGGGCCGGCCACTCGCCGGAGGGCGCGCCGGACGACCTCGGCCCGATCTTCATGACCATCAACCGCAACAAGCGCTCGGTGCTGCTGGACCTGCGCGAGGAGCGCGCCATGCGGGCGCTGCGTCGGCTGATCAAGACCAGCGACGTGTTCGCGGTCTCGGTGCGCTACGACGGGCTGAAGCGGCTCGGCCTGGACTACGAGGCGGTCAGGCAGGTGCGACCGGACATCATCTACGTCCACGGCGCCGGCTATGGCTCGGACGGACCCTACGCGGGCGAGCCGGCCTATGACGATTTGATCCAGTCGGCGTCGGGCATGGCCGACATCCTCAATCGCACGGACGGCGATCCGGCCCCGCGCCTGTTCCCCAGCCTGATCGCCGACAAGGTCAGCGGCCACTTCATGGCCCAGGCGGTGCTGGCCGCCCTGTTCCACCACCAGCGCACCGGCGAGGGCCAGTTCATCGAGGTGCCGATGCTGGAGTGCATCACCAGCTTCAACCTAGCCGAACACTTCTACGGCCACGTCTACGACCCCCCGACCGGGCCCTGGGCCTACACCCGCGTGGCCAATCCCGAGCGCAAGCCGTTCGCGACCAAGGACGGCTACATCGGCCTTCTGCCGTACACGGACAAGCAGTGGGACCAGTTCTTCGAGGTGGCCGGCTGGGGCGAGACCTTCGGCAAGGATCCGCGCTTTTCCGACTATGCGACGCGCGGCCGGCACGTGCGCGAGCTGTACGGCCTGGTCGAGCAGGTGACCGTCACGCGCACCACGGACGAATGGCTGGCCATCCTCAAGCCGCTCAACATCCCGGTGGTGCGGATGAACCGGCTGGACGACCTGCAGAGCGATCCGCACCTGGCCGCGGTCGGTCTGTTCGAGCGCTACGAGCATCCCGACGCCGGCGCCTATTTCAACCTGCGCCCGCCCGTGCGCTACTCGGCGACGCCGGCCAACATCCGCCGCCATCCGCCCCGGATGGGCGAGCACACCGACGAGGTGCTGGCCGAGATCGAGGAGCGGGAGGAGCTGAAATGACCGACATGCGCCTGAGGCAGGTCGCCCTGGTGGCCAAGGACCTGGAGCCGGTCGCGGCCCAGCTCGCCGCGGTCTTCGGCCTGAAGGTCGCCTTCCGCGATCCCGCCGTCGGGGTGTTCGGCCTGGTCAATGTGGTGATGCCGGTGGGCGGCGAGTTCATCGAGATCGTCCAGCCGGTCCGTCCCGACGCCTCGGCCGCCCGCTATCTGGCCCGGCGCGGCGGCGACGCCGGCTACATGGTCATCCTGCAGGCGGCCGACGCCCTGACCCACCGCCGCCGCCTGGCGCAGATGGGTGTGCGCCAGATCGCCGAGAGCCGGCACGAGGGCTACCAGTACACCCACTTCCATCCCGGCGACTGCGCGGGCGTCCTGACCTCGATCGACTCGGTCGACGGCGACGCCTACTGGCGCGAGCCGATGAGCGACTGGCCGCCGGCCGGCAAGGCCTGGCGCGACACCCCCGCCGGCGGGGCGATGGGCCTGGCGGCCGTCGACATCCAGAGCCGCGATCCGGCGGCCGCCGCGCAGCGCTGGTCGAGTCTGCTCGGGATTCCGGTCTTGGACGGGACCCAGCTGCGCCTGGCGCGCGGCCTGGTGCGCTTCGTGCCGCCGATCGACGACGACGCCACCGGCGTCGTGGCCCTGGACATCGAGGTCGCGGACCCGGCCGGGACCCTGGCCACCGCCCGGGACCTCGGCCTTCCCGAGACGGAGGGCCGGGTCCTGATCGGCGGGGTCTGGATGCGGCCCGTCCCGCGCTAGATCGGCGAGACACGGGCGCGGGCGGACCGCCTTCCCTTGGGGCGCCGTTGTCAGCGAGCTGCGCCATGGGTCAAATGCCGCAAAACCAAGGGAGAGACGCGATGCGGGCGGTGGTGGCGCAAGGCGGTCGGCTGACCTGCGAGGAGATCCCCGATCTGGAGCCGAAGGCCGGCGAGGTGTTGGTCAGGACCCTGGTCTGCGGCATCTGCGGCTCGGACCTGCACGCCCTGCACCACCTGGACCACATGGTCGAGCTGACCCGGCGCGCCGGCGGCGGGGTGGGCGGCGGCCTGGACCCGGCCCAGGGCGTGGTGTTCGGCCACGAGTTCAGCGCCGAGGTGCTGGACTACGGACCCGGCTCGGAGCGGCGGTTCAAGCCGGGGACGCGGGTGGTCTCGATGCCGGTCATCGCCGGGCCCGCCGGCATGGCGGCGATCGGCTATTCCAACACCTATCCGGGCGGCTTCGCCGAACGGATGCTGCTGACCGAGGCCATGCTGCTGGAGGTTCCCAACGGCCTGTCCGACCGCCAGGCGGCGATGACCGAGCCCTTCGCGGTCGGGGCGCACGCGGTGGCGAGGGCCGCTCTGGACGAGCCCAGCGCGGCGCTGGTGATCGGCTGCGGGCCGGTGGGCCTGGCGGTGATCGCCTCCCTCAAGGCGCGCGGCTACGGGCCGGTGGCGGCGGCCGACTTCTCGCCGGCGCGGCGGCGGATGGCCGAGCGGCTGGGCGCAGACGTCGTCATCGATCCGGCGGCGCAATCGCCGCACACCCGCTGGGCCGAGATGGGCGTGCACATGACCGGCCTGGAGCAGACCTTCGCCCGGATGGCCGGCCAGACGGTGAAGCGGGCGATCATCTTCGAGTGCGTCGGCGTGCCGGGCATGCTGCAGAAGCTCATGGAGGCCTGCCCCAACGGCTCGCAGATCATCGTCGCGGGCGTCTGCATGCAGCCGGACACGATCGAGCCCTTCATGGCGATCACCAAGCAGATCGATTTCCGCTTCGTGCTCGGCTACACGCCCGAGGAGTTCGCCCAGACCCTGTCCGACATCGCCGAGGGCCGCATCGACGTCGCCCCGGTGATCACCGACGCCGTCGGCCTGCCCGGCGTGGCGGCCGCCTTCGAGGCCCTGGGCGACCCCGAGAGCCAGGTGAAGATCGTGGTCGAGCCGGGGTTGGCCTGAAGCGCGCAAGCCCCTCCCCCTTGCGCAAGGGGGAGGGGCTCGATGGGCTCTATCCCCGCTCCTTGGTCTTCTGGAACTCCACCTTCGGGAAGCGTTCGCCGACGTAGCCGATCTCCCACGACGACTTGGCCAGGAACACCGGCTGGCCGTCGATGTCCTGGGCCATGGCCGAGCGGTGCTTGCCGGAGAAGTCCTCGATGTCCGCCGCCGCGCCGCCCAGCCAGCGAGCCTCGGCGTAGGGGGCCGGCTCGAAGATGACGTCCAGGCCGTATTCGCCGGCCAGGCGGTCGGCCATCACCTCGAACTGCAGCTGGCCCACCGCGCCGACGATGAAGTCGGCGCCGATGATCGGGCGGAACAGCTGGGTGACCCCCTCCTCGGCCAGGCCCTCCAGCGCCTTCTTCAGGTGCTTGGCCTTGAGCGGATCCTTGACCCGCACCCGGCGCAGGATTTCCGGCGCGAAGTTGGGCAGGCCGGCGAAGCGCAGCTGGCCGCTCTCCGACAGGCTGTCGCCGACGCGCAGCACGCCGTGGTTGGGGATGCCGATCACGTCGCCCGCGAAGGCGTCCTCGGCCAGCTCGCGGTCGGAGGCGAAGAACATCACCGGCGCGTTGACCGAGATCTGCCGGCCGGTGTTCTGCACCTTCAGCTTCATGCCGCGCCTGAACTCGCCCGAACACAGGCGCAGGAAGGCGATCCGGTCGCGGTGGTTGGGATCGATGTTGGCCTGGACCTTGAAGACGAAGCCCGTGACCTCGCTGTCGCCGGGCGCCACGTGGGTCTCCTCGCCGCCGCGCAGCGCCCGCACCGGCTTGGGCGGCGGGGCGTAGGCGCCCAGGCCCTCCAGCAGCTGGTCGACGCCGAAATGGCGCAGGGCCGAGCCGAAGAAGATCGGGGTCATGTGGCCTTCGAGGAAGGCCTGGGGGTCGAACGGCTTGGCCGCCTCCTGCACCAGCATGGCGCCCTCCTCGACCTCGCCCTGCTCGTCGGGATCGAGGAACTGGGAGATGGCGTTGGAGCGGAAGGCGACTGGGTCGGGATGGCCCTCGACGCTGTCGGAGCTGCGCTTGGCGTAGGGCAGGAAGCGCTGGTTGCGCAGGTCCATCACCCCCTTGAACCGCCCGCCCGATCCGGCCGGCCAGTAGAGCGGCGCCGGGTCCAGCGCCAGCTTGGAGGCGATCTCGTCCAGCAGCTCGAACGGGTCGAGCGCCTCGCGGTCCATCTTGTTGATGAAGGTGACGATCGGGATGTCGCGCAGGCGGCAGACTTCGAACAGCTTGAGCGTCTGCGGCTCGATGCCCTTGGCCGCGTCCAGCACCATCACCGCCGCGTCGGCGGCCGTCAGGGTGCGGTAGGTGTCTTCCGAGAAGTCCTCGTGGCCCGGCGTGTCCAGCAGGTTGAACATCAGCCCGGCATGGTCGAAGGTCATGACGCTGGCCGAGACCGAGATGCCGCGCTCGCGCTCGATCTTCATCCAGTCGGAGCGGGTGCGCCGCTGCTCGCCCCGCGCGCGCACCGCGCCGGCCGCCCGGATCGCCCCGCCGGCCAGCAGCAGGTTCTCGGTCAAGGTGGTCTTGCCGGCGTCCGGGTGGGAGATGATGGCGAAGGTGCGCCGGCGCGCGGCCTCGGCGGCGGGTGACGTGGTGCTCATGGCGCCGCGCGATAGCCTGGACCGGCGGCTAAGTCACGCGCGGGCTTCACCCGCCCTCGACCGGCTCGGTCAGGAAGTGGCGGCCCTGGGCGTCCTCGATCTCGACCACCCAGACGTCGGGATCGATCCGCGCGGTGCGGCCGACGTAGGCGTCGAGGTCGGCCTCGCTGTCGGAGGCGAGCGGCTGCATCCACACCCGCTCGCCGTCGCCGCGCGTCGCCTCGGCGTAGAGCCGCGCGGTCCCCTCGCGCCGGTTCAGCGTCTTGACCAGCACGCTGCCGGCGCGCGCGTCGCCCTTGCGCGCCACCACGGCGAAGGCGCCGCCCAGCTCGGCGCGGCGGATCAGGGCGGCGACCCAGACGTCGGTCGACAGCAGCAAGCGGGTTCCTCCGATAACCATGCCGAAAGGCGGCGCGCCTAGAGTGCGTTCCGGTCAGGCGCGATCGCCTGGTCGGACGAAACAGGCTCCAGTCCCAGATGTTAGAGCCTGACGGCCGCCGAAACCGCCTGCATTTTCGGCCGCCACGCCCTAGGTTCTACTGCGTCCAGCGCCGAACACGAGCCCCGATCCGCATGCCGCGTCACGGTCCGCAAGGCCACTTCGCCGCCCTGGCGCTCGCCGTCCTGGCGGCGGCCCTTCCCCGGGCCGCCCGCGCCGACGCCACGGCCACCTTCTACGAGCGCGCCGTGATGGTCGCCGCCGACCAGCGCTGCCGGCTGTTCGATCCGGACCTCGGCTCCGCCCTGGCCGCCGCCGAGGCCCAGGCGCGCGGCGCCGCCCTGCGCTCGGGCGCCCGCTCGGCCGTGCTCGACCAGGTGGAGCAGCGCGCCCGCGGCCGCATCGCCGCCCTGCCGTGCAACGCCCCCGACATCGCCACCGCCGCGGCGCGCGTGCGCACGGCCTTCGCCGGCTACAGCCGCCTGCAGCGGATGAGCTACCCGGGCGACGTGGCCGCCTGGCTGGCGGTGCGCGGCGCGCCCGAACGGGTCACGGTCTGGAAGCTGTCGCAGACCACCCGGTTCGGCTGGAACAGCGCGACCCTGGGCCTGGCCGGCCGCGCCGGGCCGAGCGCGCTGCTGGCCGTCGCCAGCTTTCCCGACAACGCCCAGCCCTATACCGCGCGCCTGGTGCTGCGCGACCGCAGCCTGGCGCCCGAGCCGTTCCTGAACACCCTGCGCGCCAACGCCGCCGGGACCGTGCCGCTGGCCGCGCGCACCCCGCCGCGCACGGCCACGATCGCCGTCCTGGCGGAAGCGCGCAGCGGCGCCGACGCCGCCCTCCTGCCGCCGGGCGCGCGCAGCGGGGTCGCCTTCCGGTTTCCCAAGGCGGCGGTCGACGCCCTGGCGGCGCTCGATCCGCGCGAGGCGGTGGCGGTCGATTTCGTGTTCTCCGCCGCCGGCGGGGACCAGGTCCGCACCGCCCATTTCGAGGTGGGCGACTTCGCCGCCGGGCGGGCCTTCCTGGCGCCCGGCCAGCGCTGAGCGGCGCCGATCAGCGCTGGGGATTGAACGCGATCACCTGGGCGCCGCCGTGGGCGACGGCCGGCGTCTCAGGCGGGGCCTCGGACGCAGCCTCGTCCGGCGCCAGCACCGGCAGGCGGATGGTCACCGCCGTGCCTTCGCCCAGGCGGCTCTCGATCACCATCTCGCCGCCGTGCAGCTCGGCGAAGGCCCGCACCAGCGACAGGCCCAGGCCCGTGCCCTTCGACTGCTGGGCGGTGTCGCCGGCCTGCTCGAACGGCCGGCCGAGGCGCTCCAGGTCGTCGGCGGCGATGCCGATGCCGCTGTCGGCCACCGACAGCTCCATGGCCCCGGCCAAGGCCTGCAGCGAGACGGTGACCAGCCCGCCGCGCGGCGTGAACTTCAGGGCGTTGGAGATCAGGTTCAGGGTGATCTGCTTGAGCGCGCGGCGGTCGGCGTCGACCTCCAGCGACTGGCTGGGCAGCACGCCGCGCAGCTGCACGCCGACGTCATCGGCCTGGACCCGCATCAGCCGCAGGGCCGCCGCGACCGGCTCGCGCGCGTCCAGCCGCTCCAGGTTCAGCTCGTACTTGGCCGCCTCGATCTTGGACATGTCGAGCACGTCGTTGATCAGGTCCAAGAGGTGCGAGCCGGCGTCGTGGATCAGGTCGGCGTACTCGACGTACTTGCCGGGCAGGGTCCCGAAGATCTTCTGCCGCATGATGTCGGAGAAGCCCATGATGGCGTTCAGCGGCGTGCGCAGCTCGTGGCTCATGTTGGCCAGGAAGCGCGCCTTGCTGATCGCCAGGGCCTCGGCGTCGGCCCGCGCGGCCTCCAGGCCCGCCTCGCGCGCCCGCTCGGCCGAGACGTCGCGCAGGCAGGCGGCCAGCCGGACGTCCGAAGCCCCGCCCTCGGGCAGCCGGGCGATGTCGAGCGCGAGCCAGACCTGGCCGGCGCCCCCGGGGCGGAAGGCGAACCGCGCCACGCCGCCGCGCGAGGCCTCGTCCAGCGCCTCGCGCAGCAGGGTCCGGTCGGCGTCGGACACGAGGTCCAACAGGCCGTCGCCGCGCATGGCGTGGCCCGGCGCGCTGGGCGGCGCGTGGCCGAAGGCCCGCTCGATGCGGCCGGCGGCGTCGAGCACCAGGATCAGGAAGGGCTGGGCGTCGAGGATGGCCCTAGCCTCGTCGCCGGCGCCGGCCGCCACGGGCGCGGCCGGGGCCGTCTGCGGGACCGGGGCGGCGATCGCGGCCTGGGCCGCGCGGCGTCCGGTCAGCATCAGGGCCGCGGCGGCGCCGACGGCGATGGTCGCAAGGCCGGTGAAGCCCAGGCCGAATCCCAGGGCGCCGGCGGGCGGCGGCCCGGTCAGGCCGGCGGCCTGGGCCAGGCCCGTGAGCGCGACCGCCAGCAGCGCCAGGGCCGCGCCCTGGGCCAGGCGATGGGCGCCGCCCACCAGGCCCGCCGCCACGATCGGCGCCAGGCACCAGACGGCCAGCGGTCCGGCCACGCCGCCGGTCAGGCTGGCCGCCGCCGCCCCGGCCAGCGCCCAGGCGATGATCAGGCCGAAACGCAGGCGCGGGCCGTCGTAGTTGCGCACGATCAGCAGGCCCAGCGCCGGGGCCGCCCCGGCCGCCAGGGCGA
>JARLIQ010000110.1 GCA_031291645.1 Caulobacteraceae bacterium
CCAGCGACCAGCGCAGGGCCATGCCGAACGACAGGATCGCCGCCAAGGGATTGGCCAGGCCCTTGCCGGCGATGTCGGGCGCCGAGCCGTGCACGGGCTCGTAGAGGCCGGGCTTGCCAGGGTTGGACAAGGCCGCCGAGGGCAGCAGCCCGATCGAGCCGGTCAGCATCGAGGCCTCGTCCGACAGGATGTCGCCGAACAGGTTGTCGGTGACGATGACGTCGAACTGGCCGGGGTTCTTGACCAGCTGCATGGCGGCGTTGTCGGCCAGCATGTGCTCCAGGGTGACGTCGGCGTACTCGCGCCTGTGCAGATCGGAGACCACCTCGCGCCAGAGCAGGCCGGTCTCCATCACGTTCGACTTCTCGCAGGAGGTGACCTTGTTGCGACGCCCGCGCGCCAGCTCGAACGCCACGCGGCTGACCCGCTCGATCTCGCTCGTGGTGTAGACCTGGGTGTCGACCCCGCGGCGCTGGCCGTCGGGCAGGGTTTCGATGCCGCGCGGCTTGCCGAAATAGACCCCGCCGGTCAGCTCGCGCACGATCATGATGTCGAGGCCGGCGACGACCTCCGGCTTCAGGCTGGACGCGTCCTTCAGGGCCTCGAAGCACAGGGCCGGCCGCAGGTTGGCGTAGACGCCCATGGCCTGGCGCAGCCGCAGCAGCGCCGCTTCCGGCCGCTTGTCGCGCGGCGCCGAGGCCCATTTGGGACCGCCGACCGCGCCCATCAGCACCGCGTCGGCCTTGAGCGCCGCCGCCTCGACCTCGTCGGTCAGGGGCTCGCCGTGGGCGTCGAAGCTGACGCCGCCGAACAGCCGCTCATCCAGCGTCAGATCGTTGGCGATGCGGCCGGCGACGCGGCGCACCTGTTCGATGACTTCCGGCCCGATGCCGTCGCCGGGAAGCAGGAGAAGCGTGCTCATGTCGGGTCCCTTACAGCGGGCGTTCGCTGGCGGTTTCGTAGAGGGTGATGTTGCGGTCCGAGACGCCGAACTCGGCCCCGGCCGCGCGCCAGCGCTTCATGTGCTCGGCCTGGCCATGGGCGGCGAGGGCGGCCTTGTCGCGCCAGATCTCGAACACCCGGATCAGGCCAGGGTCGGCGGCGTCGAACGAGAAGGCGTATTCGATGCAGCCGTCCTCGGCCCGGGTCGCGGCCATCATCTCGGCCATATGCGGGCGGAAGGCGTCGCACCGGTCCGCGGGGATGCGGACCGTGCCGGCGACGAGAAAGGTCATGCGCGGCGTTCCAGCCAGGGTTGGGCCAGGGCGCGCCTGTGTTCGAACGCCCCGATGTCGCCGGCGTGTTGCAGGGTTTCGCCCACCGCGTCCAGGCCCTTGAGCAGCTTTTCCTTGCGCCCCGGATCGATCTCGAAGGCGAACCGTTTGCCCGACGGGGAGACCACCGTCTGGCTCTCCAGGTCGACGCTGAACATGTGGTTGCCGCCCTTGGCCTCGCTCATCAGCTCGTGGACCTGGGCTTCGGGCAGGGTGACCGGCAGAAGGCCGTTGTTGAAGCAGTTGTTGTAGAAGATGTCCGCGAACGAGGGCGCGATCACGCAGCGCAGGCCGAAGTCCAGCAGCGCCCAGGGCGCGTGCTCGCGCGACGAGCCGCAGCCGAAGTTGTCGCCGGCGATCAGCACGCTGACGCCCGCGTAGGCCGGCTGGTTCAGCACGAACTCGGGCTTCTCGCGGCCCTCGCCGTCGAAGCGCAGGTCGTAGAACAGGCCCTTGCCCAGGCCCTCGCGGTCGACCGTCTTGAGGAACTGCTTGGGGATGATCTGGTCGGTGTCGACGTTGGCGACGGGCAAGGGCGCGCCGCGGCCGTCCAGGTGGGTGAAAGCTTGCATGGTGGTCAGGCCTCCTCCAGCGCCGGATCGGCGCTGAGCATCAGGCTGGGGGCGCCGGGCGCCCCGGAGCGGACGGTGAAGACATGGGTGCCGGGCTTGCGGCCCTGGCGCACCTCGGAAACGTCGAAGCCGGCGGCGGCCAACCGCTCGCGCGCCGCCTCGGGCTCGGCCACGCGCCAGGCGAGGCCCGACAGGCGGTCGGGCGCGTCGCTGACGGGCGCCGTCAGGCTGGCGGCCACCTCGACGACGGCGCCGTCGCAGCGGAAGAACATCAGCCGCGAACCCCACTGCGGATTGGACCGGTCGAGCCGCAGGTCGAGCCCCAGCCGCGCGCCGTAGAGGGCGACGGCGCGGTCCGGATTGGGGGTGTTGATCACGACATGGTCCAGGGCCTGGACCACACCGGCGCCGGCTGTGGGTTCGGAGACGGGATGCGACGCCGCCTCGACGAACACCATCGGGACGCCAGAGGTCGCCTCGGCGGTCGCGAACAGGGCGCCGCCATAGGACGGTTCGGCCGTGACGCCGCGACGGGCCAGGACGCGCTTGGCCTCGCCCAGGTCCTGGGTCGAGAACGCCAACGCCATCAGGCCTTCGCCGGAGCCGGCCAGGTGCGCCCGGACCCGGTCGCCGGCCGGCCCCTCGCCGTCCGGGGCGATGATCTCGAGCGCCATGTTGGCCAGCCGCACCCACGCGCGCCGTGCGCCCTGCGCGGGCGCGGTGATCTCGGCCCGCCGGCCCAGCAGCGTCTCGTAGGCGGCCGTCGCCAGTTCCAAGTCGGCGACGGCCACGACCACGTGGTCCAGCGCCTGGACGGGACCGGTCACACCAGCGCTCGCGCGTCGACGATATGGCCTGCGATCGCGGCGGCGGCGGCCATGGTCGGGCTCATCAGGTGGGTCCGTCCGCCGCGGCCCTGGCGGCCTTCGAAGTTGCGGTTCGAGGTCGACGCGCAGCGCTCGCCGGGCATGAGCTTGTCGGGGTTCATCGCCAGGCACATGGAGCAGCCCGGCTCGCGCCAGTCGAAGCCGGCCGCGCGGAAGATCTCGTCCAGCCCCTCGGCCTCG
>JARLIQ010000111.1 GCA_031291645.1 Caulobacteraceae bacterium
ACAACCTGATGGTCGCTCACCGCCTCCGAGCCCAGGCCGCCTGAGCCAACAACCTCCAACAACCAAACCCTACGGCTTCAGACCAACCGACCAGCCCCAAATCAGATTCTTTCACAGGCTCCTTCGCCGGGACGAGCGGTGTGGTGTGATGCGGTGCGGAAGAAGGGCTTAGGGCTTCTGGCCTCACCCCACGAACCCCGCGGCGCGCCTCAGGCGGTCGTTGATCGCCTCGCCCAGGCCTTCGGGCGGGATGGGGGCGACGGCGATGCCGGTTGGCCGGGTGCGGTCGGCGGCGCGCAGGAAGGCGAAGAGGTTGGCCGCGGCCTCGCGCAGGTCGCCGGCCGGGCTGAGGTTGAAGGCCGTCTCGACCGGCGAGGGGCCGAAGGCAAGGAAGGCCTCCCCCGGGCGCGGCGCCGCCGCCTCCAGCCGCACGGGGGCGTCGGGGGCGTAGTGCAGCGCCAGGCGCCCGGGCGAGCGGCGCGCGTCGTCGTCGGCCTGGGCCAGCGGGCCCACGACGGCCTCGATCTCGGCCCGCGTCGCCCCGCCCGCGCGCAGCAGCCGCGGCGGGCCGTCCAGCACGGCGACCACCGAGGATTCGACCCCCACGGCGCAGGGCCCGCCGTCCACCGCCGCGGCGGCGAAGGCGCCGGTCTCCTCGACGGCGTCGGCGAAGCGGGTCGGGCTGGGCCGGCCCGAGCGGTTGGCCGAGGGCGCGACCACCGGCCCGCCGAACAGCCTCAGGACCTCCAGCGCCAGGGGATGGGCCGGGACGCGCACGGCGACCGTGTCCAGCCCGGCGCGGGCGAGGTCGCACACCGCGGCCGGATCGCGGACCGGCGCGACCAGGGTCAGGGGCCCGGGCCAGAAGGCCTCGGCCAGGGCGATGGCGCGGGCGTCCAGCACGGCGATGCGCCGCGCGGCGTCCAGGTCCGGCGCGTGGGCGATCAGCGGGTTGAAGCGCGGCCGGCCCTTGGCCTCGAAGATGGCGGCGACGGCGACGGCGTCGGCCGCGTCAGCGGCCAGGCCGTAGACCGTCTCCGTCGGCAGGATGACCAGCCCGCCGGCCCGCAGCGCGCGCGCAGCCTGGACCGGGCTGTCGCTCACCGTGCGAGGAACGGCGCCATCCGCCCGACCACCGTGTCGCGGTCGATCAGCTGGTGCTTCAGCGCGGCCAGGACGTGCAGCACGATCAGGACGTAGGCCAGCTTGCCCATCAGCCCGTGCGCCGCCTCGAACAGCTCGTGGGTCGGATGGACCTGGGCGGCGGGCACGGTGGTCAGGGGCGCGATCGCCGGCCAGGGGATCAGGTTGAACAGGGTCATCGGCGTCTGGACCAGGTGCGGCCCGACCGAGACCATGGCCCAGCCGGTGAGCGGCAGGCCGATCATCACGACGTAGAACAGGACGTGCACCGCCTTGCTGGCCCACCGCTCCCACGCCGCCAAGCCGGCCGGCAGCGGCGGCGGGCGGACGGCCAGGCGCAGGGCCAGCCTGGCCAGGCTGAGCAGCAGCACGGTGATGCCGATCGAACGGTGCAGCGCCACCGGCGCGGCGGCCGCGGGCCCGTGCAGGGTGTTGAAGTACCACGCCAGGCCGATGTTGCCGATCAACAGCACGGCGATCAGCCAGTGCAGGAGGATCGCGCTCGTCGAGTAGCGCTCACTGGAAATAGCCATACGTGGCCCTTTCAAACGACCCATGCCCCACCGGAACCATGGATACGGTCCCGCTGGCCCCGGAACAAGCCATTGCAGGCGCGGCGTTTGCCACCTCGCTAAACTGAACTAGAACCGCGCCTTCAGACCAGACGACGGAGCCGGTCATGCCCTTCCAAGCGCCCGTACGGGACCTGCTGTTCGCCCTGACCGAGATCGTGGACGTCGGCCAGCTCTCGGCCACCGAGGCCTTCGCCGAGCTCGACCGCGAGACCATGAGCGCGGTGCTGGACGCCGCCGCCGCCCTGTCGAACGACGTGCTGGCGCCGCTGAACCGGCCGGGGGACGTGGCCGGCGCCAGCTACCAGAACGGCAAGGTCACCGCCGCGCCTGGCTTCGCCGAGGCCTACAAGCTGTTCGCCGAGGGCGGCTGGAACGGCCTGGCGGCCGATCCTGAATACGGCGGCCAGGGCCTGCCGAAGGCGCTGGAGCTGGCCATGTTCGAGACCGTGCACGCCGCCAACATGGCCTTCGGCCTGTGCCCGATGCTGACCCAGGGCGCGATCGAGGCGATCCACGCCCATGGCACGGACCGCCAGAAGAAACTCTTCCTGCCCAAGATGATCGCCGGCGAGTGGACCGGGGCGATGAACCTGACCGAGCCCCAGTCGGGCACCGACCTGGGCGCGCTGCGCACCCGCGCCGAGCCGGACGGCGACGGCGGCTATCGCCTGTTCGGCCAGAAGATCTTCATCACCTGGGGCGACCACGACTGCACCGACAACATCGTCCACCTGGTGCTGGCGCGCCTGCCGGACGCGCCAGCGGGCAGCCGCGGCATCTCGCTGTTCCTGGCGCCCAAGCAGCTGGTCAATGAGGACGGCGGCCTGGCCGGGCCGAACGACCTGCGCCCCGGGAGCATCGAGCACAAGCTGGGCATCCACGCCTCGCCCACCTGCGTGATGCTGTTCGAGGGCGCCAAGGCCGAACTGGTGGGCCAGGCGAACAACGGCCTCGCCCACATGTTCACCATGATGAACGCCGCGCGGCTCAGCGTGGGCGTCCAGGGCGTGGCGATCGCCGAGCGGGCCTACCAGCAGGCGCTGGAATACGCGCTGGAGCGCCGCCAGGGCCGCTCGGCCTGGAGCGGCGAGAACAACGCCCCGATCTTCGACCACCCGGACGTGCGCCGGATGCTGGCCGGGATGAAGGCGCGGATCGAGGCGGCGCGGGCCATCTGCCTTCTGACCGCCGTCAGCGCCGACCTGGCCAACGCCGCGCCCGACGCGGAGACCCGCGCCGCCGCCAGGCTGCGCGAAGAGGTGCTGACCCCGATCGCCAAGGCCTGGTCGACCGACGCCGGCGTCGAGATCGCCTCGCTGGGCGTCCAGATCCACGGCGGCATGGGCTTCATCGAGGAGACGGGCGCGGCCCAGCACTACCGCGACGCCCGCATCGCGCCGATCTACGAGGGCACCAACGGCGTCCAGGCGATGGACCTGGCCGGGCGCAAGCTGGGCCTGGAGGACGGCGAAGGCGCGCGGGCCCTGATCGCCGACATGCGCGCCGGCGCGGCGGCGCTGATCGACCACCTGGACGATCGGCTGGCGCCCATCGGCCAGCGGCTGGACGCCGCGGTCGACGCGGCCGAGGCGGCGACGGAATGGCTCTCTGCGCGGCGCGGCGAGCCGGACGCCCTGGCCGGGGCCACGGCCTATCTGAAGCTGATGGGCGACACGGTGGGCGGCTGGCTCTTGGGCAAGGGCGCCCTCGCCGCCGCCGACGGCCGGGTCGGCGACGAGGCCTATGGCGAGGCCCGCGTCGCGCTCGCCAGCCACTATGCCGAGACCGTCCTGGCCCAGGCGCCGGGCCAGACCCCCGCGATCACCGCCGGGGCGGACACGCTGAAGGCCCTGGACGCCGCGGCGCTGGGCCGGTGACGAGACGCGGCCCCTCCCCGCGAGGAAGAGGGGCCGGGACAGTCCTACAGGTGCTCGAGCAGGTAGTCGGCGGACGAGACCTTGAACTCGCCGCCCTGTTCGACGTTGAGCTGCTCGACGACGCCGTCCTTGGCCACCAGCGAATAGCGCTGCGAGCGCTGGCCCATGCCGAAGCGCGAGCCGTCCATCTCCAGGCCCACGGCGCGGGTGAAGTCGCCGTTGCCGTCGGCCAGCATCAGGATCTCGTCCTCGACGCCCTGGTCCTTGGCCCAGGCCTTCATCACGAACACGTCGTTGACCGACAGGCAGGCGATGGTGTCGACGCCCTTGGCCTTCAGCTCGGCCGCGTGCTGCTTGAAGCCCGGCAGGTGCTTGGCCGAACAGGTCGGGGTGAAGGCGCCCGGCAGGGCGAACAGGGCGACGGTCTTGCCCTTGAACACGTCGTCGGACGTGAGGGGCGTGGGACCATCGTCGGTGAAGGTCATGAAATTGGCCTTGGGCAGCGCTTCGCCGACCTTGATCGTCATAGGGAGTCCCTCCGTTGATGTCCCACTGCGGCCTCGGCCGGCGGACCCGGCACACATAGGCGCCTCGGAAGACAGCGCCAAGCGCCTTTGCCGGGTTCCGGGCGCGCTGGCGCCTTGATACCGTCGCAGGCAGCGCCGATCATGGCCCACCAGGATGCGGACGCCCCTACGACCATGACCAGCGAGTCCCCGTTCCTCACCGGCCGCCTGCTGATCGCCATGCCGACGATCGGCGATCCCAGGTTCGAGCGCGCCGTGGTGCTGGTCTGCGCCCACACGCCCGAGCACGCCATGGGCCTGACCGTGAACCACCCGGTCGAGGGCCTGACCGTGCCCAGCCTTCTGAGCCGGCTGGGGGTCAAGTCGGAGATCGAACTGCCAGAGGACCTGGTGCTGCTGGGCGGGCCGGTCGAGAGCGAGCGCGGCTTCGTGCTGCACACCGACGACTACGTCTGCCCGAATTCCAGCATGTCGGTGGGCGAGGGCCTGTCGCTGACCGCCACGCGCGAGGTGCTGGAGGCCATGGTCAGCCACGACAACCGGCCGCGCCACTCGGTGCTGGCGCTCGGCTACGCCGGCTGGGGCCCCGGCCAGCTGGAGCACGAGATCCGCGAGAACGCCTGGCTGGTGTGCGACCCGGACGACAGCCTGCTGTTCGGCGTCGACCACCGGGCCAAGTGGTCCCAGGCGCTGGCCAAGCTCGGCGTCAGCCTGGACCACCTGTCCGGCGAGGCCGGCCGGGCCTGAGGGGCCAGACGCCTAGAGCACGTTAGGCGAAAGTGTAGGCGGTTTCGCCGCTCGAACGTGCTCTAAATGTTTGATTTAGAGCCCTTTTAAACGGGTCAGATGATTCCATCTGACCCTAGAGGGCTCTAGCCCCGGGACTTCACCGGGGCGGCGCCGTCCGCATAGCTTTCGTTGAGGTAGACTTCCGCCTCCTGGGCCGACAGCGCCGGGGCGTAGCCGAAGCCCTGGCCGTAGTGGCAGCCGATGTCGAGCAGGGCCTTGGCCATGGCGGCGTTCTCGACCCCCTCGGCGACCACTTCCAGCGACAGGTCGCGCCCCAGGTTGACCACCGAGCGGACGATCTTGGCCGACCCCTCGTTGGAGCCCATGGTGCGCACGAAGTAGCGGTCGATCTTCAGCGTGTCGAACGGCAGGCGGGTCAGGTAGGACAGCGAGGAGAAGCCGGTGCCGAAGTCGTCCAGCGCCAGCGCCGCGCCGGCCTGGCGCAGGGCGTGCAGGATGATCGCCGCACCCTCCGGGTCGCGCATGATGTCGCTTTCGGTGATCTCCAGCTTCAGCGCGCCGCGCGGCAGGCCGGTCTCGGCCAGGAGCCGGGCGACGTCGGCCACCAGGTTCGGCCGGTCGATCTCGCCCACCGACAGGTTGACGCTGACGGTGATCTCGCCGGCCGCGCGGTGGGCGGCGCGCCATTCGGCCAGCTGCAGCGCCGAGGCCCGCATCATGTGGGCGCCGAGCTCGATCAGAAGCCCCATCTCGCCGCACAGCGGCAGGAACTCGTCGGGCGGGATCACCCCGCGCCGGGGATGGCGCCAGCGGGCCAGAGCCTCGAACCCGGCGATGGCGCCGCTCTGCAGGCGGACCACGGGCTGGAAGAAGGGCACGATCTCGCCACGCCCGATGGCGCCGCGCAGGTCCGATTCCATGGCCAGGCGGGAAAGCCCGTCGCTCTCCAGCGCCCGCCCGTAGGCCGCCGCCCCGCCGCGCCCGCCGGTCTTGGCCGATTCCACCGCCAGCTCGGCCCGGCGCAGCAGCTCGGCCGCCTCGGGCGCGTCCAGCCCGCCCTCGGCTGGCACCGCGCCCATCGACAGAGTGGGAAGGATGTCGAAGCCGGCGACCCGCAGCGGCTGTTCCAGCGCCTGGCGCATCACCTCGGCGGGGTGCTCGATCTCCTCGGGCGCGAGGACCGCGAACTCGTCCTCCCCCACCCGCGCCAAGAGGGCGCCCGGCGGGAAGGCCGCGGCCAGGCGCGAGCCCAGCGCCGAGAGCACCAGGTCGGCCCGCTCGTGCCCCAGCGCCTCGTTCAGCCGGCGCAGGCGGTCGAGGTCGGCGACCACCAGGGTGAAGCCGGTGGGCGTCTGCAGCCGGTCGCGGGCGCGGATGACGAAGCTGCGGCGGTCCAGAAGACCGGTCAGGGCGTCCTGCTCGGAGGCGGCGAACTTGGTTTCGGGCACGACGACGCCGGCGGCGCGCACCCCGTCCTCCAGCCAGACCCCGCGCCAGACGCACATCTCCCCGCCGCGCATGCGCACGCGGGCGGTGACCTCGGCCCCCGGGGCCTGGACCTTGAGTATCTCCTCGACCAGGGCGCGATCCTGCGGCATCGACAGGGCCAGCACCGCGGCGGACGAGCACTCCGGCGCCAGGGCCGCGAGGCCGAGCGCGCGGGTCGCGCCGGTCATCCGCAGCCGGTCACGTTCCGGGTCCCAGTTCCAGAGCACCACGTCGGCGGCGCCCAGCGCCTCCAGCGTGACGGTCGCGTCCCAGACAAAACGATCTTGCGCTCTCAGCGCCATTCAAAGCCCGCCACGCGCCGTCCCCGCGCCCTAAGCGCCCGGGCGCCTCCGCGCGGCGGCGCCGGCCACCAGCCCAAACAAGAGATGGTCTCGCCAATCGCCGTTAATTTTCAGATAAGCCCCGGCCC
This sequence comes from Caulobacteraceae bacterium, assembly GCA_031291645.1. Classification (GTDB taxonomy): domain Bacteria; phylum Pseudomonadota; class Alphaproteobacteria; order Caulobacterales; family Caulobacteraceae; genus Poindextera. The sequence goes on from JARLIQ010000111.1 coordinate 6,791, forward strand.
GTCCTTCGAGTTCGAAGCCGGCGCGCAGCAGCAGCCGGCGCGACGGCTCGTTCTCCGGCAGGCAGGCGGCCTCCAGCCGGTGCAGGCCCAGCCGGCTGAAGGCGAAGGTCGAGAGGGCGCGCACCGCGTCCAGGGTGTAGCCGCGCCCGGCGTAGGGCTCCCCGGCCCAGTAGCCGACGGTGCCCATCTGGGCGACGCCGCGGCGGACGTTGGACAGGGTGATGCCGCCGACCAGCTCCTTGTCGTCGCGCCGGAAGGTCAGGAAGGCGTAGCCGACGCCCAGGTCCATGTCCCGCTGGTAGGCGGTCAGCCGCCGGCGGAAGGCCGCGCGGGACAGGTCGTCGGTCGGCCAGGTCGGCTCCCACGGCTGCAGGAAGGCGCGCGAGCGGCGGCGCAGGTCGGACCAGACAGCATAGTCCACGGCCCGCGGCGGGCGCAGGAAGACCTTGTCCCCGTCGGCGCGGACGCCGGTGTCCGACGAAATCCAGTCGAGCAGCGCCATCACCGGCCCTCCCGAGGTTGAAGCCTAGGCGAAAACCTGTCCGTCGAACAGCGCCCGCTGAAACCGCGCGGCGGCGGACGTCGCGCGCTTGGGCCCCAGCACCGCGCCGGCGCACAGGCGCGGCGCCAGCACCCGCTCGCCCACCCGGGCGATGTCGGCCGGGCCCACCGCGTCGACGGCCGCGGCGATCTCCGCAGCGCTCAGGGTGCGGTCGAACAGCAGCAGCTGGCCGGCGGCCTGTTCGGCGCGCGCCTGGGCCGATTCGCGGGCCATGAACATGGCGCCCTTCAGCTGGGCCTTGGCCCGGTCCAGCTCCCCCGCGCGCAGGCCTTCCGCCAGGCCCTTGAGTTCGCGCGCGGCCAGCTCCGCCGCCTCGCCAGCGTCCGCCGCCGAGGTCCCGACGTAGATCCCCAGCACGCCCACGTCGGCGTTGGTGTCGGCGTAGGCGTCGATGGCGTAGGCCAGACCCCGGTGCTCCCTCACCTCCTGGAACAGGCGCGAGGACATGCCGCCGCCCAGCACCTCGGCGAACAGGCGAAGGGCGAAATAGTCCGGATCGCGGGCGCCCGGCGCGGGCAGCAGCAGCACCATGTGCGCCTGCTCCAGCGGCCGCGGGGTGGGCGCGAGGCCGCCGGTGAAGGCGGCCGGCTCGGCGGGCGGCGGCTGGGCCCTGGCCGGCTCGGCGAACCAGCGCTCGGCCTCGGCCAGGAGTTCGTCCTCGTCCACCGCCCCGGCGGCGCTGACCACGATGGCGTCGGGGGCGTAGAGCCCGTCGCGGAAGGCGCCGAGCGTCTGGGGGTCGGCCGCGCCCACGCTCTCGACCGAGCCCAGGATCGGCCGGCCCAGCGGCTGGCCGGCGAAGGCGGCGGCCTGGGCCAGCTCGAACACCTGGTCGTCGGGCGTGTCGGCCGCCTCGGCGATCTCCTGGGCGATGACCTGCTTCTCGCGGGCGAGGTCGCCGGGGTCCAGGGTCGGGCGCAGCACCAGGTCCGAGGTCACCGCCATGGCCAGCGGCAGGCCGCCCTTCAGCGCGCGGACCTGGTAGCTGGTGCGCTCATGGCCGGTGGCGGCGTTGATGTGGCCGCCGGCGGCCTCGACCACCTCGACGATGTCGCGCGCCGAGCGCTCGCCCGCGCCCTTGAACACCATGTGCTCGAGCAGGTGGGCCCAGCCGGACTGGTCCGCCCGCTCGTGCCGCGCGCCCCGGCCGACGACGACCGACAGGGCCAGGGTCTCGAACCCCGCGACCGGGTCGCAGACGACGCGGACGCCGTTGGCCAGTCGATGGACGGTGGGATCGGCGATGGCGGTCAGCCCTGGGCGAAGTCGCGGATGTAGGCCTGGACGGCCTCGGCGTCGGCGGGCAGGCGGTCGATGCGCTCGGGCTTGCCGGCCAGGCCCTGGGCGCTGCGCGGCAGCCTGGGCTCGACGCCGGCCGCGGCGCTGACCGCCTCGGGGAACTTGGCGGCGTGGGCGGTGGACAGCACGATCATCGGCGCGCCGCCCTTGCCCAGGCCCTTGCGGTAGACGGCCGCCAGGGCGACGGCGGTGTGCGGGTCGACCAGCTCGCCGGTCTCGTTCAGGGTCGAGACGATGGCGCGCGCGGTGTCGGCCTCGTTGACGCCCGCGCCGGCGAAGACCTCGCGGATCTGGGCGAGCGCGCGGGGCGGCAGGTCGATCGAGCCGGTCTCGGCGAAGGCGCGCATGGCCCTGGAGGTTTCCAGCCCGTCGCGCTGGACCACCTCGAAATAGAGCCGCTCGAAGTTGGAGGCGATCTGGATGTCCATCGCCGGGCTCTGGGTGGCGCAGACCGGGCCGCGCGCATAGCGGCCGTCCTCAATGGCGCGGGCCAGGATGTCGTTGCTGTTGGTCGCCACCACGATCGTCTCGATCGGCAGGCCCATCTGGCGGGCGACATAGCCGGCGAAGGCGTCGCCGAAATTGCCGGTCGGGACGGTGAAGCTCACCGGGCGGTGCGGCGCGCCGAGCGCCACCCCGGCGGTGAAGTAGTAGACCACCTGGGCGGCGATCCGCGCCCAGTTGATCGAGTTGACGCCCGAAAGGTCCACCGCCTGGCGGAAGCCCTGGGCCTGGAACATGGCTTTGACGATCGACTGGCAGTCGTCGAACGTGCCGTCGATGGCCAGGCACCGGACGTTGGCGTCGGCCGCCGTGGTCATGAATCGGCGCTGGACCTCGCTGATCCGCCCGTGCGGGAACAGCACCACAAGGCGCAGGTTCGCCCGCCCGCGCAGGGCCTCGACCGCCGCGCCGCCGGTGTCGCCGGAGGTGGCGCAGACGATGGTCAGGGTCCGCTTCTTGGCCGCCAGCGCGCGCTCGTAGAGGCGCGAGAGCAGCTGCATCGCCACGTCCTTGAACGCCAGGGTGGGCCCGTGGAACAGCTCCAGCAGCCACAGGCCCGAATCGAGCTGGCGCAGCGGGGTGACCGCGGCGTGGGTGAAGCTGGCGTAGGCCTCGCTGGTCATGTCCAGCAGGTCCTCGCGGCTGAAGGCGTCGCCGGCGAAGCGGCCGAGGATGTCGGCGGCCACCTCCGCGTAGGGCTTGCCGGCGAAGCCCGCGATCTCCTCGCGGGTCAGGACCGGCCAGGTCTGCGGCACATAGAGGCCGCCGTCGGGGGCGAGGCCGGCCAGCACCGCGTCGATGAAGCCGATGGGGGGCGCGTCGCCGCGCGTGGACACGTATTGCATGCTCAAGGGAACCGCCTTCGCCAGAGCATGGCGAGGTAGACGCCCGCCAGCGCCGCGGCAAGCCCGAACCAGGTCACGGCGTACTGGAGATGGTTGTTCGGGATGTCGGCGGGGACCGCCGCGGGGGTCGGGCCGAAGCCCCTGGGGGCGGGGGCCTGCAGCATCAGGAAGGTCGGCGCCGGGCGGCCGGCGCCCAGGCTGGCGGCCATGGCCGGGATGTCGCGCCAGTACCAGAGGCCCTGGCCGGGCAGGTTCTCGGGCGTGACGAAGGTGCGCGGATCGCCCCGGCGCAGGATGCCCACCACCGGCTGGACCAGGGCCTGGCCCGCGCCCGGCCGCAGCCGCCGCGCGTCGTCCTGCGCGACGAAGCCGCGGTCGACCAGGACGGAGCCGTAGGCCGAGCCCTCGATCCGGCAGGCGGTGATGATCCGGTAGCCCGCGCCGGCGTCCTTGACGGCGTAGAGCCGCAGATAGGGGGTGGTCTCGATGTCGGGGCAGTCGGCCTGGACGCGGGTGTAGTCGACGTCGCGGCCGTCGGAGGCGCGGGCCAGCACCACGGCCAGGGGCTCGGGCGGGCCGGCCTCGGCGGCGGCGATCTGGGCCAGCAGCCGCTCCTTCCAGTGCAGCCGCTTGACCTGCCAGACGCCCAGCCCGATCAGCAGCGCCATCGCCGCCAGGGTGAACAGGGTCATCACCACCGGAAAGCCCTGGCGGACGCCGCCCGACCGCCCGGACGGGCGGCTAGAGGTCGCCATGGCCGGCTTCGGACGCCTTGTGATGGAACTGCAGGGCGATCAGGACCGCCTTGAACGGCCGCATCAGCAGCAGCACCAGTATGGCGGTGAGCGGCAGCCAGATCACCAGGTGGACCCAGATCGGCGGGTGGATCGCCACCTCGGTCACCAAGGCGCCGAAGCAGACGATCATCCCGACGATCAGGATGATGAACACCGCCGGCCCGTCGCCGGAATCGGCCGCCCTGAGGTCGAAGCCGCACGCCTCGCAGCGCGCGGCGACCTTCAGATAACCGTCGAACAGCGGGCCTTCACCACAGTTCGGGCACCGGCAGGCCAGTCCCGCGAGGATCGGGTTGACGCCCGCCATCGCCCGCTCAGTGCAGGCCAGGGAGGATGATGTAGACGAAGGCGAACAGGAACAGCCACACCACGTCGACGAAGTGCCAGTACCAGGCGGCCGCCTCGAACCCGAAGTGCTGCTTGGGGGTGAAGCCGCCGGCCAGGAGGCGGATCAGGCACACGGTCAGGAAGATGGTGCCGATGATCACGTGGAAGCCGTGGAAGCCGGTCGCCATGAAGAAGGCCGAGCCGTAGAGGCCCGAGCTGGAGGCGTCGGTCGAGAAGAACAGCTTCTCGGTCAGGATGTGGTGGTACTCGTAGGCCTGGATCGAGGTGAACAGCACGCCCAGGAGGATGGTCAGCAGCAGGCCGATCTTGGCGCCGCGGCGGTCACCGCTCTGCAGGGCGTGGTGGGCCCAGGTGACCGTGGTGCCCGACAGCAGCAGGGTCAGGGTGTTGACCAGCGGCAGGTGGAAGGCCGGGACGAGCTCGACCCCCTTCGGCGGCCAGGTGGCCCAGGCGGCGCGCACGTCGTCGATCGCCGAGGCGGCGCGCACGTGGTGGAACAGCGCCATCTCGAAGAAGATCCAGAACCAGGCGACGAAGAACATCACCTCGGAGGCGATGAACAGCACCATGCCGTAGCGCAGGCCGATCGAGACGACGGGGGTGTGGTCGCCTTCGTTGGCTTCCTTGACCACGTCCATCCACCAGCCGAGCATGGTGTAGAGCACGCCGGCCAGGCCCAGGAAGAAGATCCAGGGGTTGTGCTTCTCAAGGCCGAACAGGCCCTTCATCCAGATCACGCCGCCGAGCGCCATCACGAGCGCGGCGATCGATCCCACCAGCGGCCACGGGCTGGGATTGACCAGGTGGTAGTCGTGCTTGACCGCGTCGTTGGCCATTTCTGTGTCGCCCCCTAAATGTGGCTTGCGGCGAGCTTCCCGGAAGCGCCCCCCGCTATCGTTTTCGACTCTAGCCTATAGCCTCCCCGCCGCCGCTCCGCCAAGGCCTTGCTGGGCCTTTGTCGCGGGCCTGGCCTGCGGCGCGGGAGCGGGAAAGAAGGTGTAGGACAGGGTCACGTTGGTGAAGTCCTTGGTGTCCGGATCGCTGGCGAATTTCGGATCGACGAAATAGACCACCGGGAAGCGCAGGGTGGTGTGCGCGGGGATGGTCTGGTCGCTGAAGCAGAAGCACTGCAGCTTGCGGAAATAGTAGCCGGCCTGGTCGGGGGCGACGTTGTAGGCGGCCCGGCCCGTCAGCGGCCTGTCGGCGTTGTTGGTCACGGTGAAGAAGGCCAGGCCGGTCGAGCCGATGTTCAGCGTCTGGCTGGTCTGCTCGGGCTTGAAGGTCCAGGGCAGGTCGCGGACGTTGGTGTCGAAGCCGACGGTCAGCTTGCGGTCCAGCACCTGGCCCGGCGCGCGGCTGGCGCGCGGGATGGCGCCGGCGAAACCGGTGGACTGGCAGAATATCCGGTAGAGCGGCACGGCGGCGAAGGCGGCGCCGACCATAGCCGCGAACACCACCAGGCACGCGAGCGCCACCCGCGCGTTGCGCCGGCGCTGGGACTCAGAATCCGGGGTCGACGACATGGCCCTTGATCCGCACGATGGTCACGACAAAGACCAGGACCACGAAGGCGGCGAGCGCCAGCGCGATGGCGAGGCTGCGCCGGCGGCGGGCCTTGGCCGCCTCGGGGCTCTCGTTGAAGCCGTCGCTCACAGGCGCAGCGCGGGCATGCCCGCCAGCCGCTCGGCCAGCAGGGCGGCGAACAGGGCGAAGAGGTAGAGGATCGAGAAGGCGAAGAGGTTGCGCGCGTCCTTGGCGTTCGCCTTGACGTCGTAGAGGCCCTCGGCCCGATCGCCCGCCGCCTCGCCGGCCCGGCCCAGGAAGACCCGCACGGCCAGGCCGATGAAGGCGAGGCCGCCAAGGCCCGAGACCGCCAGGTAGAGGCCGCCGCCCAGGCCGGTGAACGCCGGCGCGACCGCGACCGGCACGAAGACCAGGCTGTAGGCCAGGATCTGCCGGCGGGTGGAGGCCGCGCCCTTGACCACCGGCATCATCGGCACGCCGACCTTGGCGTAGTCCTCGCTGGTGTAGAGCGACAGGGACCAGAAGTGCGGCGGGGTCCACAGGAAGATGATGGCGCACAGGAGCCAGGCGTTCAGCGGCGTGCTCCCGCTGGCCGCGGCCCAGCCGATCACCGGCGGCAGCGCCCCGGCGAGCCCGCCGATGACGATGTTCTGCGGCGTCGAGCGCTTGAGCCACATGGTGTAGACCACCGCGTAGAAGGCGATGGTGAAGGCCAGGAGGGCCGCCGCCAGCAGGTTGACCGCCAGCACCATCAGCCCGACCGACAGGATCGAGAGGGTGATGCCCAGGCCCAGGGCGTCGGCGCCCTGCACCCGGCCAGCGGGCACCGGACGACCGCGCGTGCGGCGCATGCGCGCGTCGATGTCGGCGTCGTACCACATGTTCAGCGCGCCGGACGCGCCCGCGCCGACGGCGATGCAGAGGATGGCCACGCCCGCCAGCACCGGGTTCATCGGGGTGCGCGCGCAGACCAGGCCCGTCAGGCCCGTGAACACCACCAGCGACATCACCCGCGGCTTCAGGAGGGCGACATAGTCCTGCCAGCGGGCCGGGGCGGCGTGGGCGGCGGCGTCAGGCGTAGCGGCGGTCTCTGCCATCTGGCGAACAAGGTCTCTTCAAAATGCTCGAAGGGCGCGCACGCCGGAACCCCGGCGCCGCGCCCCCCGAAAGTCTAGGCCCAAGCCCCGATCAATGGCTGTCGGCGTGGATGACCGGCAGTTCGTTGAACTGGTGGAACGGCGGCGGCGACGACAGGGTCCATTCCAGCGTCGTGGCGCCTTCGCCCCACGGGTTGGCTTCGGCCTTGCGGTGGCGCACGGCCGCCTCGATGAGCATCAGGAAGAAGACGCCCATGCCCAGCAGGGTGATCAGGTAGCCCACGGACGAGATGTAGTTCCAGTGCTCGAAGGCCTGCGGATAGTCCACGTACCGGCGCGGCATCCCCTGCAGGCCCAGGAAGTGCTGCGGGAAGAAGATGGTGTTGACGCCGATGAACATCAACCAGAAGTGCGTCGCGCCAAGGGCCTCGTTGTACTTCACGCCCCACATCTTCTCGAACCAGTAGTAGAAGCCGGCGAAGATCGAGAACACCGCGCCCAGGCTGAGCACGTAGTGGAAGTGGGCGATGACGTAGTAGGTGTCGTGCAGCGAGTAGTCGATGCCGGCGTTGGCCAGCACGACGCCGGTGACGCCGCCGATGGTGAACAGGAAGATGAAGCCGATGGCGAACAGCATCGGCGTCTTGAAGTCGATGGAGCCGCCCCACATGGTGGCGATCCACGAGAACACCTTGATGCCGGTCGGCACGGCGATGATCATCGTCGCGGCGACGAAATAGGCTTGCAGGTCGACCGGCATGCCCACCGCGTACATGTGGTGCGCCCAGACGATGAAGCCGAGGAAGCCGATCGCGACCATGGCGTAGGCCATCGCCAGATAGCCG
>JARLIQ010000112.1 GCA_031291645.1 Caulobacteraceae bacterium
AGGCCCGCGCCGGCGAGGCGCGCGAGCGCCGCGCGGCGATCGGCGCCCACCTGGACGCCGCGCGCGAGCGGCTGGGCGAGGTGGCCGGCAATATCCGCGAGACCGTGCGCATGGAGCCCGAGGCCCTGGGCCGGCGGCTGGCGGACGACGGCCTGTTCACCGAGCTCGATTCCGAGGGCATCGAGCGGCGCCTGGCGGTGCTCGAGCGCGACCGCGACGCCATCGGCGCGGTCAACCTGCGGGCCGAGGAGGAGGCCGCCGAGCACGAGACGCGGCTGACCACCCTGCGCGAGGAGCGGGCCGACCTGGCCGGGGCGGTGGCCAAGCTGCGGCGCGGCATCGAGGAGCTGAACACCGAGGGCCGCGAGCGCCTGCTGGCCGCCTTCGAGGTGATCAACGAGCATTTCAAGGCCCTGTTCCACACCCTGTTCGGCGGCGGCCAGGCCGAGCTGCGGCTGATCGAATCCGACGATCCGCTGGAAGCCGGGCTGGAGATCTTCGCCTGCCCGCCCGGCAAGCGGCTGTCGACCATGAGCCTGATGAGCGGCGGCGAGCAGGCCCTGACCGCCGCGGCCCTGATCTTCGGGGTGTTCCTGGCCAATCCGGCGCCGATCTGCGTGCTGGACGAGGTCGACGCGCCGCTCGACGACGCCAACGTCGACCGCTTCTGCAACATGCTGCACGAGATGCGCCAGCGCACGGCCACCCGCTTCATCGCCATCACCCACAACCCGGTGACCATGGCGCGCATGGACCGGCTCTACGGCGTGACCATGCCCGAACGCGGCGTCTCGCAACTGGTCAGCGTCGACCTGCGCCAGGCCGAGGCGATGGCCGCGCAATAGGGCGGGTTGCTCAGGGCGAGGGCCCGTGGCGGGGCGGGCCGCTTCCCCTCCAGACCGTTCGGGTCGTGCGATCCGGGCGCCAGCCCGCGCCGGGACGCGCGGCGTGGGGGAAACACGAGCCGGCGGCCGGGCTATCGTCCGCCTCGTCGTCGTCCGACCAGATGGCCGGGTCGAAGGTCACGCCCAGGTCCTCGCAGATGCTCTGGACCAGCGCCCCGACCGACAGGTCGGCGAAGTCCTCCGTGTCGGTCTCCGCCAGCCGCTCGTCGAGATCGGCCAGCAGCCGCTCGACGTCGACCTCGGCCCCACGCTCTTCGCCCTCGGCCTCGATCATCTCGCGCGCGACGTCGGCGGCCACGGTCCTGTTGATGTAGCCGCGCATGCGCCGCTCCCGGCCCGCCGCCTCCGCCTCGGCCAGCCGCGCCCCGTTCGCGAGGGCCGCGATCGCCTCGCCGGCCTGCAGCGCCTCATCGAACCTGGCCTCCAGCGCCAGCGTCAGGCGCACCGCCCGGGCGATACGGGCGAACGCCGCCGCCGGATCGCGACCGAACCGCCGGGCGGGCGCATCGTCCGCCGCCGCCTCGACCACCTCGCGCTCCAGCGTCTCGGCCAGGGTCATGCCGATCCCGGCCAGCCGCTCCAGCATCGCCACCCGCCGCCCAGCCCGTACTTGCGCCCCCGCCTGCGTATCGTCGCAGCCGCCGGCCAAGGCCGCACCCGCCTCCGGGTCGGCCGCCTCGTCCAGGGTTGGGAGTGGCGTGAGGGCGATGTTACACTTGACATAGAAGGCCCCTCATATAGATTGGGCGTCAAGGAGTTACGCCCATGCAGTCCGCCCTCAACGCCCCCCAATTCCAGTCCGAAGAAGCCGCTTTCGCCTACGTCGAGGGCAAGCTTTGGCCGAACGGCGCGACGTGTCCGCATTGCGGCGTCGTGGGCGAAGCGACGCGCTCCAAGGGCAAGACGACGCGCGCCGGGCTGTGGAATTGCCGCGCGTGCCGCAAGCCCTTCACGGTCCGCATGGGGACCATCTTTGAAAGCTCGCACGTCCCGCTTCAGGTCTGGCTTCAGGCGATTTACCTGATGTGCTCCAGCAAGAAGGGCATCAGCACCCGCCAGCTTCAACGCACCTTCGGCGGGAGCATGAAGACCGCTTGGTTCCTGAGCCATCGTATCCGCGAAGCCATGGCTGACGACAGCTTGGCTCCCTTCGGCGGCGGTGGCGGCGATGTCGAGGCTGACGAGACCTACATCGGTCAAGAGCCCCAAGAGCCTCGCGGCAACAAGGGCGGCTCCAAGATGAAGGTCATGAGCATGATCGACCGGACTTCCGGGCGGGCGCGTAGCGTCGTGATCGACTTCGTCACCACCAAGACCGTCACCGACGTCATCCTCGCAAACGTCTCGCCCGACGCGCGCCTGATCACCGACCAAGCCCCGCAATATCTCAAGGTCGGGCGCGAAATGGCTGGCCATAAGTCGGTCAATCACCGGCGCCGTGAATACGTGTCCAAGGCCGACGTCACCGTCCACACGAACACCGTCGAGGGCTATTTCAGCGTCTTCAAGCGCGGCATGCGCGGCGTCTATCAGCACTGCTCCAAGAAGCATCTGGCGCGCTACGCCGCTGAATTTGACTTCCGCTACTCCAATCGGATCGCGGTCGGGGTGGATGACAAGGCACGGGCTGAAAACGCCTTGGCGGGCTTCGCTGGCAAGCGCCTCACCTACGAAACAGTTAGTCGCCGGTGGCCGTCCGCCGAAGGTCGTATCGTCTGGTAAGCGCCGTTGGATCACGCAGCCGCATCGTTGGTCGTGGCCTGAGCGTGAAGGGCAGATGGAATTGCCGTTCGAACGATGGACGAAGAACGAGACGTCTTCTGGAATCAACTGGACGAGCTCGGACCCGAAGAAGTCCGACGACGCATAGCCGCGCATCAATACGGAAATGCGCGGGCCGGTTCGGCTGAACAATGGCTGCGTCACGTCGAGGCTCGCGAGGCCGCCGAGGCACGTGCCGTAAACGTCGAGGCGATCAAGGAATCCAACGCGATTGCGCGAGCCTCTAACGACTTGGCTGAATCTGCGAACGAAGCGGCCCGCAGAGCCAATGCGCTGGCGGAGGCCGCTAACACCACCGCCGAAGCGGCGGCGGCCTCAGCGGCTAATTCCGCCGCCGCCACAGTTGCTTTGGCGGACTCTGCACGGGAGGCAAACCGCCTCGCGCGCGATGCCAACAACATCGCCAAGACCAGCGCTATTGCCGCTGTCATCGCACTAGCTATCTCTATCGCGGCACTGTTCATCAGCTTGGGCCACAAATGACAAAGCCAACCTCAAAACCGAAGACGCCCAAACTCACTGACGCTGAGCGCCACGCGCGGTTTGTCGAAACCGCCCGGCAGGTTGAGGTGGATGAAAGCCCGGAGGCTTTCGATCGGGCGTTTGAAAGGGTTGTGAAGACGGGCGCCAAATCATCAATTCCCAAGGAATGAATGGTTGTAGGCGCGGGAGTCAGTAACCCGGACGTCCACCTCGATCACGAGCTTGACGACGCTCTCGGCGGCGTTTGGCGCGCTCAGCAACCGCTCGGTTTCGATATTCAATCCCGAAATCAGCGAGTCATCTTCAAGCAAGCAATAGATCGGAGCGTCCCCCAGAGTCGGGTCTGGGAAGACATGGTTCTGATCCACAGGGACGCTCAGGGCGTCCAAAAGGGTCTTCACCCGACCGTCGATGTCGCCCCCTTGGTACACGCGCCCGACGCCCTCGCGGCGCAGGAAGAGCACCTTCAAACCACACCCCAGAGCTAGGCTGCTACGCACCAGTGGGAAGAACTGGCGGCCACCCTTCGATATCGGTTCGCACAGGTCCCTTAGATCGGCCGTCCCCACTCGCGATCGCGCGATACGGGCGCCCTGTGCCGCCTCGTCTTCATGGTGGACGTCTTGAAGTAGGAACGGGCCGGCCCGAGGGACTCGCCGATTGTGCAGGGTCTGCTTTAGCGCCGGATGGACACGCCACAGTTCCTCTAGCTGCGGAGCGAAGTGCTTGCGGATGTCCCACTTCTGCTGGCGCTTCACGACGCCGCCACCGTTGCCCGTTGAAGGCAATTCCCCGTCGTAGGTCAGCGTGAACTTCATGACCGGCAGGCCCCAAACGGCACCCGTGCGGGATTGAACGAGCGCGCTCATAACACGCACCCTTCATAGCACAACCCATAGCCGTTGCTATGGGAAGTGTAACATCGCCGGCGTGAGCATGGAACAAAACAAGAACACAAGATTCGCGTCGATGTCAAGGTGGCGGCGGCGGCGCGATGGGCGAGGAACTCAGGTCAATAGGTGGAGATATTTGGTCGTCATCCCGGCCGCAGCGAAGCGGAGCGCCGGGACCCAGGGCCAGCACACGTGACTCTGGGTCCCGGCTCGCCCCTACGGGGCGTCCGGGATGACAATGAGGGGAACATACTCGCCATTCATAAGTCTGAGCTCTGCGCCCAGCGCTCGACGGGCGCGTGCGGCCTCGGGCTGCGTCCGGAAACCTATCCGGGCCCAGTCATCACTTCTTCGCTTCCGCGGCGAAGGCCGCCCACTTCGCCGTGTCCAGTCGGTCGGAGAGCGCGCCAAGCTGCTTGCCGACGTTGGGATCTGACATCAGGTCGACCATTGCGCTTCGACCGAAGACTTCGAAACTGCCCTGGAACACCTGTTGTCCGTCCTGCCGGACGGCCGCCACCGCCTCGGCACGACAGTCGGCAAGGACCAGCCTCTGCATGATATCGGCCATCTGCTGGGTCAACGCAGCGCGCTGTTCGTTCGTCACGTTTGAGAACGCCTGGACGTTGGAATTGACCGAAAGCGCGGCGAACATCCATTGGACGAAGACGATATGGTCCTTGCCCGTGGATGCCTCGGTGAGGCATTTCGTGAACGCGTCCGATTGCGGACTCGCCGCGGCTCCGCTGGCCAGGGACAGGGCGACCATCAACGCCGCCAGCCCACCCGTGATCGACTTCATAACGCCCCCATCTACCCTCAAACGTTGCAGCCTGCGCGACGCCAAGGCAAGGCCTGTTTGGCGCTCTCCTATCTAGGACGGGGGCCAAAAGAAGTTAGGACGCCTGGCCGTCCCGTGACATTTGACTCCCTCGCCTTTTGGGAGGCACGCTGAAGCTTCACAACTAAAGAGGGCGGGGATGGTAAAAACTTCTGAGCCAAAACTTGGTCTGGCCGTGATGAGGGTCCTTGCGGGCGAACCCGGTGGCGAGGCGACGGTCAGGACGTTGATCAAAAAGGCTCCTGATCACGTGAAGCTGACGGATGAAGACCAACTTCCATCCGGCACCCGCGTCCATGAGAAGATGTGGGAGCAACGTGTGCGGAACCTGAAATCTCATGACAAGACACCAGGAAACGTGATTGGTGAGGGCTATGTCGCCCACGTCGGCCGTGGACGCTACCGGCTCACTGATACGGGTTGGCTGCACCTTAAGGGCAAAGACTTGGCTTAGGCGAACCGGGCCTTATAGCCCGGCTTAAGCCACTTGAGTTCGGTTCCGCTGGGCGCGTCCTTATCCCAAACAAACCACGCATAGGCCGTGGTCCCGCTGCCTTGCTGCACAGCGCCGGCGGGATAGAAGGTGATGCGCTCGCTGAACACCCAGACGCGGGCCGGCGGCGTCTCGGCAAAGATCGTGTTGGCGCGGTTCGCGCCCTCCAGGAATGCGAGCCGCAGGAGCAGCGCGAACTTCTGGCGCGCGAGCTTGACGCCCGACCGAACGAAGCCTTCAGCGGCATTGTAAGGAGGGTTGGTGACAATATTATCGGCACGCCAGTCCGCCTCGAGGAAGTCCACGCCCGCATCACCGTAGCCGCGCTTGTAGAGGTCTGAACTGGTCACAGAACTCGTCGCCTGCTCTAGCACCTTCGACATAGCCCCGTTGCCGCAGGCGCTTTCCCAAACGCCGCCTTTGAACTTCTCGTTATCGATCAAGGCGTGTGTCGCCCAGGCCGGCGTCGGAAAGAAATCCGGGCCGTCTAGGTCGGCGAACCGCTTCATGGTCGGCTTGTAGCCGCCGTTGAGGTTGTAGGTTGCGTCCGACACGATGCCGCCTCCTCATGGGGAGAAAAGAATAACAGAATCAAAAACTTGCGATAGGATAAATGCGTGAGTCAAATTGACTCACGCGCCACCCCGTCAAGGTGACCATGGACAGATTCTCTACAACGCTAAATAGCGACCATCGACTAATTCGCCCATCGGGGGGCGTGGTTGATCACGCCAAGTTGCCTAGCAAACGTGACACGAAATGCTTCTGTTGCTCTTAACCGCTGTGGCCCTGCGGCCGCCCCGCTAACCGGAAGGGCCAGCGCCGGCGTGACGGGCGGTTTGTGCCCTATCACCACGCGATCATTCCGGCCGTTCCAGGCGCGGGGCCCCGGTCCAGCAGCCGGGCTGCGCCCGTGATCGCCAGATCGACGCCTGGCGCCATGGCCCCGTCGCCACCGAGGGGCGTGAGCGAGGCCGTCACCTGGACGGCGGGCCAGGTCCGACGGCAATGCACAAACGCATGCGCCGGTCAGGCCGCCGCCTCCCGCACCCGCGCGGGGTCGTAGTTCAGGATCGGGGCCAGCCAGCGCTCGGCGGTGGCCAGGTCCCAGCCCTTGCGGCGGGCGTAGTCGGCGACCTGGTCTCGGTCGATCTTGCCGACGCCGAAATAGTGGGCCTGGGGGTGGGCGAAGTAGAGGCCCGAGACCGAGGCCGGCGGGGTCATGGCGAAGCTCTCGGTCAGGCCCATGCCGGTGTTGGCCTCGGCGTCCAAGAGGCGGAACAGGGTCGCCTTCTCGGTGTGGTCCGGCTGGGCCGGATAGCCGGGCGCCGGGCGGATGCCGCGGTAGCGCTCGGTGACCAGGGCGTCGATGTCGAACCGCTCGTCCGGGGCGTAGCCCCAGAGCTCGGTGCGGACCTTGCGGTGCAGGGCCTCGGCGAAGGCCTCGGCCAGGCGGTCGGCCAGGGCGGTGGCCAGGATGGCGGAATAGTCGTCGCCGGCGTCCCTGAACCGCTTGGCGACCTCCAGCTCGCCGTGGCCGGCGGTGACCGCGAAGGCGCCGACATAGTCCGGCTTGACCCCCACGGGGGCGACGAAATCGGCCAGGGCCAGGTTGGCCTTGCCCTCGCCCTTGGCCATCTGCTGGCGCAGGGTGAAGAGGCGGGCCAGTTCGGTCCCGCGGCTGTCGTCCGTATAGAGAACGATGTCGTCGCCGTCGGCGTTGGCTGGCCAGAAGCCGGCGACGCCGCGGGCCTCGAACCAGCGCTCGGCGATGATCCGGTCCAGCATGGCGCGCGCGTCGGCGTAGAGGTCGCGGGCGGCCTTGCCGACCACGTCGTCGTCCAGGATGGCCGGGAAGCGGCCGACCAGCTCCCAGCTGGCGAAGAAGGGCGTCCAGTCGATGTGGCGGGCCAGGTCGGCCAGGTCGTAGGGGCCGAAGGCGCGCGCGCCGACGAAGCCCGGCCGGGGCGGCTCATAGTCCGACCAGTCGATGGAGAAGCGGCTGACCCGGGCCTGGGCGAGGCTGGCGCGGGCCTTGACCTCCTGGCTGCGGGCGAACTGCTCGCGGATGCGGACGTATTCGTCGCGGGTGGCCGCCTGGTGGCGGTCGCGCTCGCTGGGCGAGAGCAGGCCCGAGACCACCGACACGGCCCGGCTGGCGTCCTGGACGTAGGTGGTCGAGCCGCGCCGGTAGGCCGGCTCGATCTTGACCGCGGTGTGGGTGCGGCTGGTGGTGGCGCCGCCGATCAGCAGCGGGATGGCGAAGCCGCGCCGCTCCATCTCGCCGGCCACGAACACCATCTCGTCGAGCGACGGGGTGATCAGGCCGGACAGGCCGACGATGTCGACCTTGTGGGCCAGGGCCTCGTCCAGGATGCGGTCGCAGGGGACCATCACGCCCAGGTCGATGACCTCGTAGTTGTTGCACTGCAGGACCACGCCGACGATGTTCTTGCCGATGTCGTGGACGTCGCCCTTGACCGTGGCCATCAGGATGCGGCCGGCGGCCCGGCGGGGCGCGCCCTCCTTTTCCGCCTCCATGAAGGGCATCAGCCAGGCCACGGCCTGCTTCATCACCCGGGCCGACTTGACCACCTGGGGCAGGAACATCTTGCCCGCGCCGAACAGGTCGCCGACGACGTTCATGCCGTCCATCAGCGGGCCTTCGATCACGTGCAGCGGCCGCTGCGCCGCAAGGCGCGCCTCCTCGGTGTCCGCCTCGATGAACTCGGTGATCCCGTGCACCAGGGCGTGGGTCAGGCGCTGGGCCACCGGCGCCGAGCGCCAGGCGAGGTCGGGGCCCTTGTCCTGGCCCTTGGCGCCCTTGTAGGTCGGCGCCAGGTCGACCAGCCGCTCGGTGGCGCTGCCGCCGGCCTTGGGGCGGCGGTTCAGGATCACGTCCTCGACCGCCTCGCGCAGGGGCGGGTCGATGTCGTCGTACAGCGGCAGGTCGCCGGCGTTGACGATGCCCATGTCCATGCCCGCGGCGACCGCGTGGTAGAGGAAGACCGAGTGGATCGCCCGCCGCACCGGCTCGTTGCCGCGGAAGCTGAACGAGACGTTCGAGACCCCGCCGGAGACCCGGGCGTAGGGCAGGATCTGCTTGATCAACCGCGTCGCCTCGATGAAGTCGACGGCGTAGTTGTCGTGCTCCTCGATGCCGGTGGCGACCGCGAAGATGTTCGGGTCGAAGATGATGTCCTCGGCCGGGAAGCCGATCTTCTCCGTGAGCAGATGATAGGCCCGCTCGCAGATCTCGACCTTGCGCCTGGCGGTGTCGGCCTGGCCCTGCTCGTCGAAGGCCATGACCACCACGGCCGCGCCGTAGCGCAGGCAGGCGCGGGCCTGGTCGAAGAACTTGGCCTCGCCCTCCTTCAGGCTGATCGAATTGACGATCGCCTTGCCCTGCACGCACTTCAGCCCCGCCTCGATCACCTCCCACTTGGAGCTGTCGATCATGATCGGCACGCGGGCGATGTCGGGCTCGGCGGCGATCAGGTTGAGGAAGGTGGTCATGGCCCGCTTCGAATCGAGCAGGCCCTCGTCCATGTTGACGTCGATGACCTGCGCCCCCGCCTCGACCTGCTGGCGGGCGACGGCGAGGGCCGCGGGATAGTCGCCGTCGGCGACCAGCTTGCGGAAACGCGCGGAACCGGTGACGTTGGTCCGTTCACCGATGTTTACGAACAAAGGTCTCATCAGGCGAGTTCGAACGGCTCTAGGCCGGCCAGGCGCAGGGCCTTGCCGCGCTCGGGGACCTGGCGGGGCGCAAGGCCGCGGACGGCCTCGGCGACGTGGGCGATGTGGTCGGGCGTGGTGCCGCAGCAGCCGCCCAGGATGTTGACCAGGCCGCTCTCGGCCCATTCGTGCAGCATGCAGCCGGTCTGGTCCGGGGTCTCGTCGTATTCGCCGAAGGCGTTGGGCAGGCCGGCGTTGGGATAGGCGGCGACCAGGGTGTCGGTCAGCCGGGCGAGCTCGGCGATGTGCGGCCGCATCAGCTCGGCGCCCAGGGCGCAGTTCAGGCCGATGGCGAACGGCCGGGCGTGCTTGACCGAGTTCCAGAAGGCCTCGACCGTCTGGCCCGACAGGGTGCGGCCGGACCGGTCGGTGATGGTGCCCGAGATCCAGATCGGCAGCGGCTCGTAACCCTCGTCCTCGAGATCGAGGATGGCCTTGATCGCGGCCTTGCAGTTCAGGGTGTCGGTGATGGTCTCGATCAGGAACAGGTCGACCCCGCCCTCGTGCAGGGCCCGCACCTGCTCCAGATAGGCGTCGTAGACCTGGTCGAAGGTGACCGACCGCGCGCCCGGATCGTTGACGTCCGAGGACATCGACAGCATCCGGTTCAGGGGGCCGATCGAGCCGGCCACGAACCGCGGCTTGTCCGGCGTCCTCTCGGTCCAGCGGTCGGCCGCCGCGCGGGCGATGCGCGCGCCGGCCAGGTTGATGTCCCGCACCGCCCCTTCCAGGGCGTAGTCGGCCTGGGCGATCACGGTGGAGGAGAAGGTGTTGGTCTCGCTGATGTCGGCGCCGGCGGCGAAATAGGCGTCGTGCAGCTCGGCGATGACGTCCGGCCGGGTCAGGCACAGGATGTCGTTGTCGCCCTTCAGCTGGACGGTGTGGTGCTTGAACCGCTCGCCGCGGAAGTCGGCCTCGGTCAGCCCCTTGCGCTGGATCATCGCGCCCCAGGCCCCGTCCAGGATCAGGATGCGCGTCTTCGCCGCGGCCTTCAGCGCCGCGATCCGTTCTGTCCGGTTCATGCCCGCGCCTCCCGCGCGCCCAGCACCCGGCAGATGGCGTAGACCAGGTCCGCCCGGTTCAGGGTGTAGAAGTGGAAGTCCGAGAAGCCTTCTTCCTGCAGCCGGGCGCAGGTCTCGGCCGCCAGCGAGCTGGCGACCAGCCGGCGGGTGTCCGGGTCCTCGTCCAGCCCCTCGAACAGGGTCGCCAGCCAGTCCGGCAGGACGATGCCGCAGGGCCCGGCCATGCGGACCAGGGCCTTGTAGTTGGTCACCGGCATGACCCCCGGCAGGATCGGGATGGTGACGCCGGCCTTGCGCACCTGGTCGACGAACCTGAGGAAGCCGTCGACGTCGAAGAAGAACTGGGTGATCGCCCGGGTCGCCCCGGCGTCGACCTTGGCCTTCAGCACGTCGATGTCGTGGGCGATCGACGGGCTTTCCGGGTGCTTCTGGGGATAAAGGCCGACGCTGATCTCGAACGGGGCGATGCGCGCGATGGCGGCCACCAGCTCGGTCGCGTTGGCGTAGCCGTCGGCGCGCGGCTGGTAGACCCCGCCGAGCGCGCCGGGCGGATCGCCGCGCAGGGCCACCAGGTGGCGGATGCCGGCGTCCCAGTAGTCGCGCACCACCTCGTCCACCTCGCCGCGCGCGGCGTCGACGCAGGTCAGGTGGGCCGCCGGCTTCAGCGTCGTCTCCTCCAGGATGCGGCGCACGGTGCGGTGGGTGCGCTCGCGGGTCGAGCCGCCGGCGCCGTAGGTGACCGAGACGAACTCGGGGGCCAGCGGCTCCAGCCGGCGGATCGCGACCCACAGGCTCTCCTCGGAGTCCGGGGTGCGCGGCGGCGAGAACTCGAACGACAGGTTCGGCGCGTCGGCCTTCTCGGCCTGGCGCTGGCTGGCGCGGGCGACGGGGCCTAGGGCGGTGGAGAGGCGGGCGACGGCGCTCATCATGCGGCGCTCCTTTCGGCCACGGCCGCACGCTCTGCGGTCCAGATCTTGACGGTCAGCCCCTTGTCCTTGGCGGGCGGCAGGGCGGCGGGCGGATTGGCGGCCAGGCCGGCGGCCTCGAACCAGCGGCCCATCTCGGCGTCGGAGAAGCCCAGGCGGCGATGCTGGTGGGCCTCGCGCAGGAACTCCAGGCCGTGCGGGGCGAAGTCGACGATCAGGAGCTTGCCGCCCGGCGCCACCAGGCGCGCGGCCTCGGCCACCGCCGCGGCGGGGTCGGACAGGTAGTGCAGCACCTGGTGCACCACGACCAGGTCGCCGCAGCCGTCGGCCAGCCGGGTCTCGAAGATGTCGCCGTGGCGCAGCTCCAGCCGCTCCAGCCCCGCCTCGGCGGCGTTGTGGCGGGCGATGTTGAGCATCTGCTGCGACAGGTCCAGGCCGATGGCGCTCTCCACCCGCCCGCCGAACAGGGTCAGCATGCGCCCGGTGCCCGAGCCGAGGTCGATCAGCCGGCGGAACGGGCCGGGCCCGGCGGCGGCCAGCACCGCGGCCTCGACGTCGCTCTCCTCGACATAGAGGCTGCGCAGCTCGTCCCAGCGGGCGGCGTTGCGGGCGAAATAGGCGGCCGCGGCGTCGGACCGCTCGCGCCGCACGCTCTGCAGCCGCTCCACGTCGCGGCAGAGCAGGCTGTCGCCCGCGTCGATCCGCGCCAGGGCCCCGTCCAGCACCGCGCGGCGCGGCCCGTCGCTGGTCAGGCGGTAGAACACCCAGGCGCCGTCCGGGAACCGCTCGGCCAGGCCGGCCTCGGTCAGCAGCTTGAGATGGCGCGAGACGCGCGGCTGGCTCTGGTCCAGGATCTGGCTCAGCTCCATCACCGCCAGCTCCTCGCGCGCGAGCAGGGCCAGGATGCGCAGCCGGCTGGGCTCGCCCGCGGCGCGCAACACCTCGACCAGCTGTTCGGACGACAGGCTCATGCTGGACATAAAGATATCCTTATGTCTTTATGTCAAGCCTTCCAGCTCGGGAATCGGCGTCGCCAGCGGCTCGCCGGCGAAGAACCGCCGCAGGTTCTCGGCGGTCAGCGCGACCATGGCCGGCACGCTCTCCTGGGTCGCCCCAGCGGTGTGCGGCGTCAAGACCGCCTGGGGGATGTCGCGCCAGAGTTCGGCCGGGGTGGGCTCGGGGTCGAACACGTCGAGCGCGGCCATGCCGAGCCGGCCGGCCTTCAGCGCCGCGACCAGGGCCGCCTGGTCGATCACCGAGCCGCGCGAGACGTTGCAGATCAGGCCCTGCGGCCCGACCGCCTCGATCACCGCCGCGTCCACCAGGTGGCGGTTGGCCGGCCCCGCGCGCACGGCGACGAACATAAGCTCGCTCGCCCCGGCCAACGCCAGCAGGCTGGCGGCCCGCGGCCAGGCGGCGTCCGGCTTGGGGTTCGGGCCCCACCAGGCGACTTCCGTCCCGAACGCCTGCATCCGCCGGCCGATCGCCTGGCCGATGTGGCCCAGGCCGACGATCCCCACCGCGCGGCCCTTCAGCGAGCGGCGCTGCATCGAGCCGCGGTCGGTCGGCGTCCAGCGGCCCTCGCGCACCCAGCGGTCGCCCGCGACGATGCCGCGCCAGGCGGCGATGGCCGCGCCCACCGCGTGGTCGGCCACGTCCTCGGCGTTGACCGCCGGCGAGTGGGTGACGGCGACGCCGTGGGCGCGGCACCAGTCGATGTCGATGGCGTCGTAGCCGGCGGTGATGCAGGCGATCAGCTTCAGGTTCGGCAGGCCGGCCAGCAATGCGGGGCTGAGCCGGAGCTCGCCCACGCTGAGGATCGCCCGCACCTTCGGCCCCTCGGCGGCGAGGAAGCCGTCGAGGTCGGCCTGCTCCCACAGGCGCACGGCGCGGAACGGCCCCGAAAGGCCGGCCGCCAGCGGCCCCAGGATCGGCGGGGCGACGAGCAGGACGGGATCGGCGGACGCGCTCATGGGGCCTCTTCGGAACGGCCTGCGGCCGGCAGGGCGAGGAAACGCAGGATCGGGCCGCGCCAGCGCACCCCGTCGCCCTCGATCGGCGTCAGCCGGGTCACGGCGTCCAGCGCGGCCACCGCCCGCGGCCAGAAGGCCAGGGCCGGCGTATTGCGCGCCGCGACGGCGATCTCCCACCAGCCCGGATAGAGGGCCAGCACCTGGCGGACCGCCTCGCCGCCCAGGCCGGCCCGGCGGTATTTGCGCCGGATGAAGAACTCGGCCATCGCCCGGTCGACCCCCAGGCCGGACGGCGACCAGTCGTTGACCAGGGCGAAGCCGGCCGCCCGCCCGTCCGCCGTGATCAGCAGCGGGACGCACGCCGGATCGCGCCAATAGGCGTCCATGTGCGCGTAGGCCGCGAACCGCCCCGCCTCGTCGACCTCGAAGTCCGGCGAGTCCGGCGCCGCGAACTCCGAGAAGTCATAGGCGTAGAACTGGAACAGCCCCTCGATCAGCGGGCGCCGGTCAACCGTGGCCTGAACGATCTCGACGTTCAACGCGTCCCCCCCGGATGCCGCGGCCGCAGCCTCGCCGCCGCGATCCGAGGCGTCAACAGGCCCTACCGGCCGAACTTCTGGAACTTGATCCGGTGCGGGATCAGGCTGTCGGCGCCCAGGCGGCGCTTCTTGTCTTCCTCATAGGCCTCGAAGTTGCCCTCGAACCATTCGACGTGGCTGTCGCCCTCGAAGGCCAGGATGTGGGTGGCCAGGCGGTCGAGGAACCAGCGGTCATGGCTGATGACCACGGCGCAGCCGGCGAAATCCTCCAGCGCCTCTTCCAGGTTCTGCAGGGTCTCGATGTCCAGGTCGTTGGTCGGTTCGTCGAGCAGGATGACGTTGCCGCCGGTGGTCAGGGTCTTGGCCAGGTGGACGCGGTTGCGCTCGCCGCCCGACAGCAGCCCGACCTTCTTCTGCTGGTCGCCGCCCTTGAAGTTGAACGAGCCGACGTAGGAGCGGCTGACGATCTCGCGGTTGCCGACCTTGATCACGTCCAGCCCGCCGGAGATGGCCTGCCAGA
The DNA here is from genome assembly GCA_031291645.1 of Caulobacteraceae bacterium. Lineage (GTDB taxonomy): Bacteria > Pseudomonadota > Alphaproteobacteria > Caulobacterales > Caulobacteraceae > Poindextera. The sequence continues at coordinate 14,116 of JARLIQ010000112.1, forward strand.
CGGTGGCGTTGGGGTCCAGGTCGTCGCGGGTCTGGTCGACGTAGGCCAGCTTGACCGTCTCGCCCAGGCGGATGGTCCCGGCGTCCGGCTTCTCCTGGCCGGTGATCAGCTTGAACAGGGTCGACTTGCCGGCGCCGTTGGGGCCGATCACCCCGACGATGCCGTTGGGCGGCAGCTTGAACGACAGGCCCTTGAACAGCACCTTGTCGCCGTACTCCTTCTCCAGGTTCTCGACCTCGATCACCACGTTGCCGAGCCGCGGGCCGGGCGGGATCTGGATGGTGGCGAAGCTCTGCTTCTCGCGCTCCTGCTGGTTGACCATCTCGTCGTAGGCCGCGAGGCGGGCCTTGGACTTGGAGCGGCGGGCGCTCGGCGAGGAGCGGACCCATTCCAGTTCGCGCGCCATGGCCCGCTGGCGGGCCTCGCTCTCGCTCTGCTCCTGGCGGACGCGCTTTTCCTTCTGCTCCAGCCAGGCCGAATAGTTGCCCTCGTAGGGCGCGCCCTTGCCGCGATCGAGTTCCAGCGTCCACTTGGTGACCTGGTCCAGGAAGTAGCGGTCGTGGGTGACCAGGATGACGCAGCCCGGGAAGTTCTCCAGGTGGTGCTGCAGCCAGGCGACCGACTCGGCGTCCAGGTGGTTGGTCGGCTCGTCCAGCAGCAGCATGTCGGGCTTGGACAAAAGCAGCCGCGCGAGCGCGATCCGCCGCCGCTCACCGCCGGACAGGCTCTTCACCGACCAGTCGTCCGGCGGGCAGCGCAGGGCGTCCATCGCCATCTCGACCTTGGAATCGATGTCCCAGAAATCGCCCGCGTCGATCTTCTCCTGGAGGGTGGTCATCTCCTCCATCAGCTCGTCGGTGTAGTTTTCGCCGAGCTCGGTCGCGATGGCGTTGTAGCGGTCGAAGATCTTCTTCTCTTCGCACCAGGCGATGACGTTGTGCCAGACGTCGAGCTCGGGATCGAGATTGGGCTCCTGCTCGAGGTAGCCCATCTTGGTGCCCTCGGCGGCCTTGGCCTCGCCGCCGAACTCCTTGTCCAGCCCGGCCATGATCTTGAGCAGCGTCGACTTGCCCGAGCCGTTGACGCCGACGACGCCGATCTTGGCGTCGGGATAGAACGACAGCCAGATGTTCTCGAACACCTTCTTGCCGCCGGGATAGGCCTTGGTCAGGCCCTGCATCTGGAAAATGTACTGTTGGGCCATGCGCGGCTCAGAGCTCTCGAAATTCGAAAAAGAGGGGGTCGGGCGGGGTTCTAGCGAAGCGGGGCCCGCGCGTCCACGGCGTGGCCGTGGCAACGATCCCCGCCGGGACGCGTTGATCTAGGCACGACATACCCCATTCACCAGAACAGGAGGTCCCCCATGGACAAGAATCGCATCGACGGCGCCGGCAAGGAAATCAAGGGCGCTGCGAAGGAAGCCATCGGCAAGGTCACCGGCAACGTCGGCAAGCAGGTCGAAGGCCTTACCGAAAAGAAGCTCGGCGAAGCCCAGCGCAAGGTGGGCGAAGCCATCGACAAGGCGCACAAGAGCGCGCACTGAACCACCGCGCGCCTCTCCGACAGGGGAGACGCCGATCAGGCGCCCCCACTCCGGCCAGGAGTGGGGGCGTTCTGTTATCTGCCCGTCGGCATGTCCTTGAACGGCACGTCCTTGTCGACCCGGATGTCGCCGGGCAGGCCCAGCACCCGTTCGGCGATGATGTTCTTCAGGATCTCGTCCGTCCCGCCGGCGATCCGCAGGCCCGGCGCCGACAGCAGCCCGCCCTGGAAGGCGGCCGACAGCGGGGCCAGCTCGGCGTCGTCGATGATCCCGTACTGGTCCTCCAGCTCGACCGCCGCGTTGGACAGCTCCTGCAGCTGGTTGGCGGCGATGATCTTGCCGATCGAGCTTTCCGGCCCCGGCGTCTGGCCGCGCGAGAGGGCGGTCATGGTGCGGAAGCGGGTGAACTTCAGCCCCTCGGACTGGACGTACCAGTCGGCCAGCTTCTCGCGGAAGGCCTGGTCGCCCAGCGCGGTCCCCTGGTCGGTCTTCAGCTCGCGCGCCAGCTTCAGGATCATCGAATAGTCGATCCCCGTACCGCCGCCGACCGCCAGCCGCTCGTTCATCAGGGTGACCAGCGAGACCTTCCAGCCGTCGTCGACCGCCCCCAGCCGCTGGCTGTCCTTGACCCGCACGTCGGTGAAATAGACCTCGTTGAAGTTCGAGCCGCCCGACATCTGGTGGATCGGCCGCACCTCGATCCCCGGCGACTTCATGTCGATCCAGAACATCGTCAGGCCCTTGTGCTTGGGCGCGTCCGGGTTGGTGCGGACGAGGACGATGCCGAAGTCGGAGTAGTGGGCGCCGGAGGTCCACACCTTCTGGCCGTTGATGATCCAGTCGTCGCCGTCGCGCACCGCCCGCGTGCGGGCCGCCGCCACGTCCGAGCCGCCGGACGGTTCGGAGAACAGCTGGCACCAGATCTCCTCGCCGCGCAGGGCCGGGCCGACGAACCGCGTCTTGGTCGCCTCGTCGGCGAAGGCCATCACGGTGGGCACGCACATGCCCAGGCCGATGGTGAAATAGCCGAAGCCGACGCCGAACCTGGCTTCCTCCTGGCCGAAGATCACCGCCTGCATCGGCGTGCCGCCGGCGCCGCCCCATTCCTTGGGCCAGGTGATCTGGGCGTAGCCGGCCGCGGCCTTCGTGGCCTGCCAGGCCTTGCCCCGGGCCATGTCGTCGTGGCTCTCATCGTCCTCCATCGCCGCGCCGCGCTTGACGGCGTACTTGGGGGCGTTCTCTTCCAGCCAGGCGCGCGCCTTGGCGCGATAGGCGGCTTCTTCGGGGGAATCGGTGAAGTCCATCGCTGTGTCTCCTCAGGCCGCGTTGCGCCGTTCGAGATGGCTGACCAGCCGCTCCTTCCAGACGCGCGGGGCGCCGGCGACGAGCGAAAGCTGGCGTGAGCGGCGGTAGTAGAGGTGGCAGTCCACCTCCCAGGTGAAGCCCATGCCGCCATGGGTCTGGACGTTTTCCTTGGAGGCGAACCAGAAGGCGTCCGAGGCCGCGACCCGCGCCGCCGAGGCCGCGATCGGCAGCTCGGCCGCGCCCGCGTTCAGCGCCCAGGCGCCGTAGTAGGCGTTGGAGCGGGCCAGCTCGTTCTTGACGTAGATGTCGGCCAGCTTGTGCTTGATCGCCTGGTACGAGGCGATCACCCGGCCGAAGGCGTAGCGCTCGAGGGCGTAGTCCTTGGCCATGATCAGGCAGCGGTCGGCGCCGCCCACCTGCTCGAAGGCGATCAGCACCGCGGCGCGGTCCATCACCTGCTCGGCCAGGGCCAGGCCCTCGCCCGGCCCGCCCAGCCGCTCGGCCGGCGCGCCGGTGAAGGTCAGCCTGGCGGCGCCGCGGGTGGGGTCGAGGGTCTTCAGCGTCTCGCGCGCGACGCCCGGCCCGTTCAGGTCGACGAGGAAGAGGCCGGGCTGGGCGCCTTCCTTGGCCAGCACCACGGCCACGCCCGCGACGTCGCCGTCGGTCACCGGGACCTTGGTCCCGGTCAGCTTGCCGCCCTCGACCTTGGCCTGCAGGCCCGCGGCCGAGACCGCGCCGGGACCCTCGGCGGTGGCGAAGGCGCCGATCACCTCGCCCGCGGCGATCCTGGGCAACCATTCGGCCTTCTGGGCCTCGGAGCCGGCCAGCAGCAGGGCCTCGGCCAGGAAGTAGACCGTCGAGGCGAACGGGATCGGCGCGCAGACCCGGCCCAGCTCCTCGGCGATGGCGCAGAGCTCGATGTGGCCGAGGCCGAGCCCGCCGTGCGCCTCGGGGATGGCCGCGCCCAGCCAGCCCTGGGCGGCGACCTTGGCCCACAGGCCCTCGTCATAGCTCCTGGCCGCATCGTCCAGCACCGCCCGCACCCTGGCCGGCGTGCATTCGGCCTCGAGGAACTTGCGCGCCTCGTCCTTGAGGAACTTCTGGTCGTCGGAATAGTCGAAATTCATGGTGGTCCGGCGCCTCCCGACGCCGCCTTTCGCCTGTTCTGGTCGCTTGGCCCCCAGGATAGCGGTCTTTGCCGGCGGGGAAAGATTGACCCCGCGTCAAGGATTTACCGCGATAAAGGCCGGCTCGAAGCGAGGGGCGAAAACGCCATGGCCAAGGCCCAGTTCCACCGCAACCAGAGGGTCTGGGTCGAGTCCGTCGGCACCTGGGCGACGATCGACAAGATCCTGCCGGCCTGGGCCAAGGGCTTCGACGAGCCGGTCCGCATCACCTACGACGTGGGCCTCGGCCGCGACTTCCTGGCGCACGAGCTGCAGGCCGAGGCGGACGAGGGCGAGGCCGCGCCGACGCTGGACGGGGCCAGCTGGCGGCTGATGCGCGCGCGCAACAAATGGCAGACGGCCGAGGACTGCGCCCACCACCCCTATCCGGGCAGCTTCCCGATCGTGGTCACCGACGCCAACGACTGGGGCGGCTGGCGCGTGCCGGGCGCCGAGTACGACCGCGACCCGCGCCGGATCGAGCGCCAGGCCCGCCTGATCGCCGCCGCGCCCCGGCTGCTGGCCATGGCCCAAGGGATCGTCGCCCTGGTGGCCGAGGCCCCCGACGAGGCGCCCGAGCCCGTCCGCCGGCTGGCCGAGCAGGTCGCCGCGCTGGAACGCTACCTGAACGACGTGCCGGCGGACCCGGGCGGGAAGGACACGGTGGCGGCCTAGCCTCCATCCCACCACTCACCGCGGAGGCTGCCGAGGGGACCATCCCCGGGTTCACGCGAAATACGGCTGCGACAAGCTGGTCTGGTCGGAAGTCCACGAGACGCGGGAAGCCGCCTTCAAACGCGAACGCCGGATCAAGGAATGGCGGCGGAGCTGGAAGCTGTCGCTGATCGAAGCGGCCAACCCCACCTGGGCGGACCTGTACGAGCGCCTCGAACCCTGAAGCCACGCCCACAAAACCACCGCTCGCCCCGGCGAGGGCCGGGGCCCAGATCATAAGACGCAAAGCCATCCGACCATCCCGTCAGGGCCTCACCCCGCCCGAGAGGCCTCAAGTCTCAACCCCAAACCCCGACGCCGCGCCATACGATCTGGATACCGGCCTTCGCCGGTACGAGCGGTGAGCCGGGGCCGCCGCCTAGCCTCGCTGGCCTTGGCGGGCTAATCCTTGCGCATGCGCACCGAGACCCCCCAGCCGATCCGGCTCTCCGACTATCGCCCGCCCGCCTTCCTGATCGACGAGGTCTCGCTGGACTTCGCGCTCGAGCCCACCGCGACGCGGGTCAAGGCCGCCCTCGTCATCCGCCGCAACGGCGAGCACACGGAGCCGCTGCAGCTCGACGGCGTGCGGCTGAAGCCGATCTCGTTCGCCGTCGACGGTCGGGTCCTGGCCGAGGGCGAATATGCGGTCGAGCCCGAGCAGGTGACCATCGCGGGCGTGCCCGACGCCTTCGTCCTGGAGACCGAGGTCGAGATCGACCCCGAGGGCAACCGGGCGCTGGAGGGGCTCTACACCTCGGCCGGGCGCTTCTGCACCCAGTGCGAGGCCGAGGGCTTCCGCAAGATCACCTGGTTCGCCGACCGGCCGGACGTGCTGGCCCGCTTCACGGTGCGCATCGAGGCGGACAAGGCGGCCTATCCGCGGTTGCTCTCCAACGGCAACCTCATCGAGGCGGGCGACCTGCCGGAGGGGCGGCATTTCGCGGTCTGGAACGATCCCTTCCCCAAGCCCTGCTACCTGTTCGCCCTGGTGGCGGGCGAGCTGGACGAGCTGGCCGACAGCTTCCTGACCATGGGCGGGCGCAGGGTCGAGCTGCGCATCTACGTCGACACCGGCATGGCGCCGCGCGCCGCCTACGCGATGGATTCGCTGAAGCGGGCGATGAAGTGGGACGAGGAGACGTTCGGCCGCGAGTACGACCTCGACCTGTTCATGATCGTCGCCGTGCGCGACTTCAATTTCGGGGCCATGGAGAACAAGGGCCTCAACATCTTCAATTCGTCCCTGCTGCTGGCCGATCCGGAGACGGCGACCGACTTCGACTACGAGCGGATCGAGGGGGTGGTGGCGCACGAGTACTTCCACAACTGGACCGGCGACCGGATCACCTGCCGCGACTGGTTCCAGCTGTGCCTGAAGGAAGGGCTGACGGTCTTCCGTGACCAGAGCTTCTCGGCCGACATGCGCGGCCACGCCGTGCAGCGGATCAAGGAGGTCAAGACCCTCCGCGCCCGCCAGTTCCAGGAAGACGGCGGCCCGCTGGCCCACCCGGTGCGCCCGTCCAGCTATCTGAAGATCGACAACTTCTACACCGCGACCATCTACGAGAAGGGCGCGGAGATCATCCGGATGCTGAAGACCCTGATCGGGGACGCGGCGTTCCGGCGCGGCATGGACCTCTATTTCGAGCGCTGGGACGGGCATGCGACGACCGTCGAGGCCTTTATCCAGTGCTTCGCCGAGGCGTCGGGCCGCAAGCTGGACGACTTCTTCGCCTGGTACGAGCAGGCCGGCACGCCCCATCTCCACCTGGCCGCCGACTACGACGCGGACGCCCAGGCGCTGGAGTTGCGGCTGAGCCAGTCGACGGCCCCGACTCCGGGCCAGCCGGACAAGCGGCCGTTGCCGACGCCGGTGGTGATCGGGCTGCTGGACGACGACGGCCGGCCCCTGTCCTTCCGCCTGCCGGGCGCGGACCAGTCGAGCGAGAACGGCCTGATCGTCCTGGAGCAGGCCGAACAGACCGTGCGGCTGGAGGGCGTGGCGCGCGCGCCGGTGCTCTCGGCCCTGCGCGGCTTCTCCGCGCCCGTGCGGCTGACCAGCGACGCTCCGCTCAAGGACAGTTACGTCCTGCTGGCCGCCGACACCGACCTGTTCAACCGCTGGGAAGCCGGCCAGACGCTGGCCTGCGGCCTGATCCTGGCGCGGGCCGCAGGGACCCCGGACGAGGTGGGCGAGGAACGCTTCGCCGCCGCTGTCGGCCGAGCCCTGGCCGACCAGTCGGCCGAGCCGGCGTTCAAGGCCCTGATGCTGGCCCTGCCCTCCGAATCCGACCTGGCCCAGGCGGTCAGTCCGGTCGATCCGGCCGCCCTGCACGAGGCGCGCGAGGCGCTGCGCGCCCGGCTGGCGATCCACCTGGGCGACGCGCTGCGGCGGCTGCACGGCGGGCTGCAGGAGACCGGCGAGTTCTCGGCCGACGCCGAGGCGGCCGGCCGCCGGGCGCTGCGCAACGCGGCCCTCGAGCTCCTGGCCGCCGATCCGCATTCGGACAATGTCGAGCGGGCGCTCGGCCACTTCCGGTCCGCGGCCAACATGACCGACGCCATGGGCGGCCTGGCGGCCCTGATGCTGGTCGGCGGCGAGGCGTTCGACGCCGCCCTGGCCGAGTTCTACGACCGCTGGAAGCACGAGCCGCTGGTGATCGACAAATGGTTCGCGGTCCAGGCCCGCAGTCCGGCCGAGGACGTCCTGGGTCGGGTGCTGGGCCTGACCGCCCATCCGGCCTTCGAGGCCAAGAACCCCAACCGGCTGCGCGCCCTGGTCTCGTCCTTCGCCAGCGGCAACCCGGCGCGTTTCCACGACCCGTCGGGCGCCGGCTACCGCTTCCTGGCCGACCAGGTGCTGGCCGTGGACGGGTTCAATCCGTCGACCGCCGCCCGCCTGGTCGAGCCCCTGGGCGCCTGGCGCCGCTACGAGCCGGCCCTGGGCGAGCTGATGCGCGCCCAGCTGCAGCGGATCGTCGAGACCGAGGGCCTGTCCAAGAACGTGTTCGAAATGGCCAGCCGCGCGCTCGCCTGACGCCATCGGCGAACCTCACCACGTGACAGGACTCCACACGCGCGCGTAGACTCTGCGCTGAGGTGACTCGGCGAAGGAGCTGTGCGGCTTTGGGGCGCGGCGGGGGTGCGAGCGAGACGCGGGCCGCCGAGGGCGGGGCCGCCTTCGACGCGAGTCGGCGCGTCGCCGCGGCCCGGACGCCGACGACGGCCCTCGTGCGCATGGTCGTGCTTTCGGCCCTGCTGCTGCTCGCGCTCTACACCGTCTTCGGCGTCATCCGGCTGAGCCGCGGACTGCAGGCCGCGGCCGACGCCGCCGGCGCGTCCGATCCGGCCGCCGCGGCGCTGGCGGGCGGCCTGGAGGCGGGCGCCGCCCGGCTGGACGCCGCCCTGCAGTCGGCCGGCGCGATCGTCCAGCGCTTTCCCGCCGCCCCGATCGACGCGGCCGAGGTCGGGCTGAAGGGCGGCCGGCCCGACGCGACGGCCGTTGCGCTCGTCGGCGACGAGGGCGTCCGCGCCGCTGCCGGCGACGCCCAGAACGCGGACTGGCCGGCCGTCGCCCGCGCCGCCCGCGCCTCCGGCCGCAGCCTGTGGTTCGGCCGGCTGAAGGACGACGACCGGATGTTCGTCGCCCGCGCCGTCGAGGGCGCGCCCGGCCGGCCGCTGGTCGTCGCCGCGGCCAGCCTCGACCGCGCGCTCGACCTGGTCGGCAAGCCCAGGGGGGTGCTGGCCTGGATGGTGGCGACCCCGGACGGCCAGGTGCTGGCCGCGCGCGGCCACGGCGGCGTGGACCAGGCGACCAACGTGCGCGAGGCGCTGTCGATCGCGCCGGACGCGCTGCAGGGCAAGGCCCCGGCCGGGACGCTGCCCAGCGGGGCGGCGGTCAGCCTGACCGTGCGGCCGGTCGCGGGCGGCGCGTTGCTGGCGGTGGTGGCCCTGCCGCGCGGCGCGGCGGGCGCCGTCGGCCCGGCCCAGGACATCTCCTCCGACCTGTTCTCGCTGCTGGCGCCGCTGGCGGTGGGCCTGGTGCTGGCCCTTTTGCTGTTCGTCCAGATGCGGCGGGCCGAGACCGCCCAGCGCGCCTTCGCCGAGAGCGAGCACCGCTTCCGCCTGGCGGTCGAGGCCGCGCGCTGCGGCATCTGGGAATGGGACCTGGAGGAGGACCGGGTGTTCATGTCGGACATCACCGGGGCGATCCTCGGCTGGGGCGGCGGCGGCGCGGCGCCCGGGGACGAGGTGCTGTCGCGGATCGCGCCCGAGCACCGCGAGCGGGTCCGCCAGACCCTGGCCTCGGCGCGCGACTACGGCGCCTTCGACGTCTCCTTCCGCGTGCCCGACCGCAACGGCCGCTCGGCCTGGATCGACGCGCGCGGCGAGGCCCTGCCGGAGGCCGGCGCCAGCGGCTTTCGCCGGATCGTGGGCGTGATGATGGACGTGACCGAGGAGCGGATCACCCAGGCCCGCGCCCAGGCCGCCGAGACCCGGCTGCGCGACGCCATCGACAGCGTCTCCGAGGCCTTCGTGCTGTGGGACCGCACCGGGCGGCTGCTCATGTGCAACAAGAACTACCGCGCCTTCTTCAACCTCGAGCCGCGCATCCTCAAGCCGGGCGCGCCGCGCGACACGGTGGTGCGGATCGCCAAGCTTGCGGTCAAGCGGTCCTACCCGCCCGCCCAGGGCCGGCCCGGCGTGCGCGAGGCCGAGATGCACGACGGCCGCTGGCTGCAGATCTCGGAACGGCGCACGGCGGACGGCGGCCTGGTGATGACCGCCGCCGACATCACCGCCATCAAGCGCCAGGACGAGGCGCGGCGGCTGAACGAAGCCCAGTTGCAGGACGCGGTCGACAACCTGGAGCGCAGCCAGGCCCAGCTGGCCGAACTGGCCCGCAAGTACGAGGCCGAGAAAATCCGCGCCGAGGGCGCCAACAAGGCCAAGAGCGAATTCCTGGCCAACATGAGCCACGAGCTGCGCACCCCGCTGAACGCGATCAACGGCTTCTCCGAGATCATGGTCGGGGAGATGTTCGGGCCGCTGGGCGACAGGCGCTACAAGGAATACGCCCAGGACATCCTCTCGTCCGGCCAGCACCTGCTGGCCCTGATCAACGACATCCTGGACATGTCCAAGATCGAGGCCGGCAAGATGAACCTGCGCTTCGAGCCGCTGCACCTGGGCGACGTGATCGAGGACGCGGTGCGGCTGGTGCAGAACCGGGCCGACGCCGCCGGCCTGACGCTTGAGGTGAAGCTGCCCAACCTGCCCGAGGTCGAGGCCGACTACCGGGCGATCAAGCAGGTGCTGCTGAACCTGTTGTCCAACGCGGTGAAGTTCACCCCCAACGGCGGGCGCGTGGCGGTCGTCGGCGAGGCGCGGCGCGATCCCCTGGGCGAGCGGGTGCGCATCACCGTGCGCGACACCGGCATCGGCATCTCGGCCGAGGACCTCAGCCGGCTGGCCAAGCCGTTCGAGCAGATCGAGAGCCAGCACTCCAAGACCCAGCAGGGCACCGGCCTGGGCCTGGCGCTGACCAAGTCGCTGGTCGAGATGCACGACGGCGCGCTGGAGATCGAGAGCGAACCCGGCAAGGGCACCAGCGTCAGCTTCATGCTGCCGCTGCAGCACGTGGGCGCGCGCGTCGCCGCCGGAGCCTTCGCCGCCTGACGGCGTCAGCCGTGGCCGGGCGCCGGGTTCGGCGGCGGCGACGGGCGGGGCGCAAGGCCCAGCCGGGCCAGGAAGCCGCGACGCAACGGGCCGCGCGGCGCGGACGGACGCATCAGCCCACTGGACAGGATCGAGCGCTGCTGCGGACTGAGCTGGGCGGCGAAGGCGACCACCGCCCCTTCGAGCTGGGTGCGCACCTGGACGTCGTCGCTGCGGGCGCGGGCCAGGGCCGCCAGCGTCGCCGCCTGGTCGAACGGCTGGGCCATCATCAGCCGCCGCGCCTCGCGCCGGGCCTTACGGGCGTCGAGCAGCACCGGGCCGCTGGCCTCGACCTGGTCCTGCATCACCTGCAGCAGCGCCTCGCGGTTGGGCGGATCGAGCCGTTCCGCCACCGCGCGCAGCGGATTGGCCGGCTGGCCGGCCGCCCCGCCCGGCGCGAAGGCGTTGCTCGCCATGAGGCCGGCCGCCGCGCCGATCAGGAAGACGTTCACCGCCGCCGAGGCCAGCAGCGCGATGGTCAGTCCGCGCGGGCTCATCCGGCGTGGCCGACGTCGATGGGCGAGCCGAACACCGTCACCGCCTCGAAGGCCGCCGAGGCGTCGGCGTCGCGGTCGGCCTGGGCGCTCGTCGTCGCCAGCGCCCCGCCCAGGCTGACGCCGGCGATCACCCCGACCGCGCAGGCGGCCGCCAGGCTCGCGCCCGAGAGCCAGAAGACGCCGCTGGGCCTGAAGCCACCGGGCTTGAACAGCCGCCCGCCCCGCGGCCTCGGCGCCGTCGCCAGGATGCGCTGGCGCAGGGCCAGGCTCGGCGCCTCGACGCGGAAGGCGTCCAGCGCGGCGTCCAGCGCCCGGGCCTCGGCCAGGTCAGCGCCCGCCACCAGGCGCTCCGCCTCGGCGCGCTCCTGCGCGGGCCAGCGCGCCGGGTCGGCGCCATAGGCGGCGACCAGCTGTTCAAACCGTTGGTGATCCATCATCCGTTCCGGTCCATCATCCTTCACGCGCCAGCGGCTCCAGCGCCGCGCGCAGGCTGCGCCGCGCGCGCCCGAGCAGGCTCTCCAGCGCCTCCACGCTCACCCCCATCACGCCGGCGGCCTCGATATTCCCCAGCTCCTGGTAGTGGCACAACACGATCGCCTCGCGCTGGCGATGCGGCAGGGCGGCCAGCGCCCGCTCCACCCGCGCGCCCACGTCCGCCGCATGCAGGCCCCGGTCGGGGCCTGGGCCCGGGTCGGCGACCTCCGGCGGCTCGGCCATCGGCGCCTCGCGCCGCCGCCTCAGCCGGTCGTAGCAGAGGTTCAGCGCCACCCGGTGCATCCAGGTGTCCAGCCGCGCCAGGCCCGAACGCCAGCGCGGCGCCTGGCGCCAGGTGCGCAGGAACACCTCCTGCGCCACGTCCTCGGCCTCGACCGCGTCGGCCAGCATCCGCCGGGCTAGCGCCAGGATCCGCGGCAGCTTGCGCGCCAGCAGGGCGCGCACCGCGGCCGGATCGCCACGGGCCACCTGCGCCAAAAGGGCCTCGTCCGGATCGCCGCCGCCCTGGCTCAACCTCCACCTCGCCCGGACGCCGGCCAGCGCCCTCCGATACGACATCCGTCGATGCGACACCCGCCGATACGACACCCGCCTGCGCGACGCCCATGGCCGTCACCCACCGGCCTATGCGCCGCCGCCCAGGGCGGCCGGACGTTTGCGTGAGCCATGACGCATCTGGCCTGAGATTCCCTTTTACACCCGCTCGCATCCAGGCCTTGAACGGGGCCGCCGGCTCAATCCGTCGCCGCGGGGTCCGGGATCAGCCGGTCGTAGGCCGCCAGCGCCGCCTTGCGCGCCGCGCGCAGGCGCCCGGCCAGGCTGGGAAAGCCGCGCACGCCACCTGCCCGGGCCAGGGCCGCGCGGAACGCCTTCGGCTCGCGCACCGGGTCGGCGTCCTCCTCCAGCGCCACCTTCAGCAGCTGGGACAGGTTCTGCTGCAGCCGCCATGCGGCCTCCAGCGCCTCGACGGGCGCGCGCTCGGCCAGGCCGGCCTCGGCGATGGCGGCCAGGGCCTCGGCGGTGTGCGGCCGCAGGGGGCCGCCGCCGGCCGCGCCGACGATCTGCAGGTACTGGGCGACGAATTCGATGTCGACGAGGCCGCCCGGCGACAGCTTCAGGTCCCAGAAGCCCGAGGGCGGCTTCTCCGCGGCGATCAGCGCCCGCATCTCGCGCGCGTCGCGGGCGGCGGCCAGCCGGTCGCGCGGCCGGCGAAGGGCGGCCTCGACCGCCCCGGCCACCCAGGCGGCGAAGGCGTCCGAGCTGGCCCAGACCACCCGCGCGCGGGTCAGGGCCATGATCTCCCAGGTCTCGGCCTCGCTGGCGTAGTAGCCTTCGAAGGCGGCCGCGCTCACCGCCACCGGTCCGGCGGTGCCGGAGGGCCGCAGGCGCATGTCCACCTGGTAGAGGCCGCCCTCGGCGGTCGGCGCCGACAGGGCCGCGATCAGCCGCTGGGTGAAGCGGGCGTAGAAGGTCTCGGCCATCCAGCCCTTGGCGTCGGACACCGCGTCCGGCGCCTCGGCCCGGTAGAGGGTCATCAGGTCGAGGTCCGAGCCGGCGGTCATCTCGCGCGAGCCGCACTTGCCCAGGGCGACCACCGCCACCGCCCCGGGGAAGACGCCGCCGATCCTCTCGGTCTCGGCCAGCGAGACGGGCGCCAGCGCGCGGATGCAGACGTCGGCCAGGTCGGCGAAGGCGCGTCCGGCGACGTCGGCGCTGGCCGCGCCGCTCATCACCTGCACCCCCACCCGGAAGGCCTGTTCGCGGTGGACACGGCGCACCGCGTCCATCGCCGCCTCGAAGCCCGGCCCCGCGCTGGCCAGGGCCGCGGCCAGGGCGGCCTCGTCCTCGCCCGGCTGGACCGGCTCGAAGAAGTCGCGGTCGAGCATGGCGTCCAGCGCCGCCGGCCGCCGCGCCAGGGTGTCGGCCAGCTGGGGCGCGAAGGCCATCACCTCGACCACCAGCCCGAACAGCCTGGGCTGGGCCAGGAACAGCGACTGCACCTGGACGCCGGAGTTCAGCCGCTGGAAGAAGTCGGCGAACCGCAGGAACGCCGTGTCGGGCGCGCCGGTGGCCTGCGCGGCCTCCAGCAGCCGCGGGGCGAGCCGGGTGAACAGCTCGCGGCCGCTTTCGGTGCGGGTCGCGGCGATCCGGCCATGGTGCCAGGCGCGGATGGTGGCCGAGACCCGGCCGGGCTCGGAAAAGCCCATCTTCGCCAGGGTGCGCACCGTCTCCGGGTCGTCCTCGACCCCGGTGAACACCAGGCTGCCGAAGCGCGAGGACAGGTCCTCCGCCTCCGGAAACAGCTCGCCATAGCGCCGGTTGACCGACTTCAGCAGCCGCCCGACGCGGGCGTCGAACCGGCGAAGGTCCGTCTCGCCCGACAGGGCCGCGATCCGCCGCCGCTCGGCGTCGGCCTCGGGCAGGCGATGGGTCTGCTCGTCGGCGATCATCTGGGCGCGGTGCTCGAGCGCGCGCAGGTCGGCATAGGCCTGCGCCAGTTCCCCGGCCGTCGCCGGCCGGACCACGCCGGCGGCCGCCAGGGCCCGCAGCGCCTCGACCGTGCGGTTGGCGCGCAGCGACGGGTCCCGCCCGCCCAGGATCAGCTGCTGGGTCTGGACGTAGAATTCGATCTCCCGGATGCCGCCGCGGCCCAGCTTGACGTCCGCCCCCTGCGCCGAGAGCCGTTCGTCGACCTTGTGCACGTGGATCTGGCGCTTGATCGACTGGATGTCGTCGATGGCCGAGAAGTCGAGGTTGCGCCGCCAGACGAAGGGCTGCAGCTCGCCCAGGAAGGCCTGGCCGCGGGCGACGTCGCCGGCGGCGACGCGGGCCTTGATCAGGGCCGCCCGCTCCCAGTTCTGGCCGACCGTCTCGTAGTAGTCGAGGGCGGCGGCGATCGGCGCGGCGGGCGGGGTGGCGGCCGGATCGGGCCGCAGGCGCAGGTCCACGCGGAAGACGTAGCCGTCGGCGGTCCGCTGCTGCAGCATCTCGGCGACCTGCTGGGTCAGGCGCACGGCGAAGGCCTGGGGCTCGACGTCCGCCGCCAGCGGCAGGGCGTCGGGCTCGTAGAAGACCGAGAAGTCGATGTCGCTGGAATAGTTCAGCTCGAAGGCGCCGTACTTGCCCATGGCCAGGCAGAAGAGGCCGGGGACCGGGCCGGCCGCCCCGTCCGCCGGCGCCAGCAGCCGCCCGCGCTGCGCCTCCGCCCGCGCCGGAACCGCTAGGGCCGCGCGCAGGGCCGCGTCGGCGAACCGCGTCAGAGCCGAGGTCAGGGCGTCCAGGTCCCAGACCCCGCCCAGGTCGGCCAGGGCGGTCAGGAGGTGGACGTCGCCCTTGAGCACCCGCAGCCGGTGCTTGGCCGTGTCCATCCCCTCGCCGTGCGCCTCGACCTCGGCCGCCTCGGCCAGGATCTGCGCCAGCCGCGCCTCGGGCGGGGCCAGAAGGATCGCTTTCAGCCGCTCGGGCCGGCGCGCGGCCAGGCCGGCCAGATAGGGCGCGGCGCCGAACACCGGGGCCAGGGCGGGCCTGGCCGCCTCCAGCGCGTCGGACCAGCCGTGGCGGGCCGCGTCGGCGGACAGCAGCTCCAGCGTCCGCGCCGCGGCGGCGGCGTCCAGCACCGGCCCGCATGGCCGCAGCCGGCCCGCGAGCGCCTCCGCCGCGCTCATTGCGCCCTCGGCAGCACCAGGGCGACCCGAAGGCCCGGCCCGATCTCGCCGACCTTGCCCGGCCCCTCGTCGATCTCAAGCCGCCCGCCGTGCGCCTCGGCCACCGCCGAGACCAGCGACAGGCCAAGCCCGACGCCCGGCTGGCTGCGGCTGTTCTCCAGCCGCACGAAGCGCTGCACCACCCGCGGGCGGTCGGCCTCGGGCACGCCGGGGCCGGTGTCGGTGACCGAGAACTCGATCTCGCCGGACGAGCGGCGGCGCACGCGCAGCATCACCGCCCCGCCCGGCGCGTTGTACTTGACGGCGTTGTCGAGGATGTTGGCCATGGCCTGGGCGATGAACTCGCGATTGCCGCGCACGCTCAGACCTTCGGCCAGTTCGGCGGTGAACTCCAGCGACCGTTCCTCGGCCAGGGGCTGGTACAGCTCGACGATGTCGGCGGCGAGCTGGCTGGGGTCGAACGGCTTCTGGTCGGGCGCCGAGCCCGCCGCCTGCAGCCGGGCGATGGCCAGCACGGCGGCGAAGGTCTTGAGCACCCCGTCGGCGTCCTCCAGCGCCTGGGCCAGGGCCGCGGTCGGATCGCCCTTGCCCGCCTCGACGTCCAGCAGCGCCACCTCCAGCCGGGTGCGCAGCCGGGTCAGCGGCGAGCGCAGGTCGTGGGCGATGGCGTCGCCCGCGTGGCGCAGGCCGCCGATCGACCGCTCCAGCCGGTCGAGCATGTCGTTCAGCCCGGCGGCCAGTTCATCGAACTCGTCGCCCGAGCCGCGCAGCACGACCCGGGCCTGCAGGTCGCCGCCCTGGACCGCCGCGACCACCGCATTGAGCTGGGAGACCGAGCGGGTGACGTTGCGGCTGACCACGAGGCCGCCGGCCAGGCCGAGCACCACCACCAGGCCGCCGGCGCCCCACAGGGCGCTCACGATCCTCAGCACATAGGCCTCGGCGTCGCTGACGTCGGCGCCGACGAACAGCACCTCGCCGCCGGTCAGCTTCTGGCGTTCGCCGCGGGCGAGGCGCTGGCTGACGCTCCCGCCGGGCGTCGGGGCGTTGACCTTGAAGCGCATCCAGACGGTGTTGCGCTCGTCGAACCGGCCGACGCGGGTTTCCGGGATGTCGCCCCAGATCCGGTGGCCGTTCTCGTCGAGCAACAGGTAGAGGAAGTCGTGGCCGGCGGCGGCCCGCTCGATCATCGCCCGGCGCAGGGCGTCGCGCCCGCCGTGGCTGTAGACCTGCTCCAGCGCCGCCACCTCGTGCGAGATCTCGGAGTCGGCGACGCGCGAGACCTCGCCCACCGCGACGACGTAGATATAGGCCAGGAAGGCCGACGCCGCCCCGGCGAACAGGGCCATGAACAGCAGGGTCAGCCGGAACGGGGTGGTCCGGAACAGGGCGGGCAGGCGCATCGCCCGCGCCTCAAGCCTCCAGCCGGTAGCCGGCGCCGCGCACGGTCAGCAGCATCGGCCGGTCGAAGCCCTTGTCGATCTTGGAGCGCAGGCGCGAGACGTGGACGTCGATGACGTTGGTCTGGGGGTCGAAGTGGTATTCCCAGACCTTCTCCAGCAGCATGGTGCGGGTGACCGACTGGCCCGCGTGCCGCATCAGGAATTCCAGCAGCTGGAACTCGCGCGGCTGCAGGTCGATCTCGCGGCCCTCGCGCCGGACGGTGCGGCCGATCAGGTCCATCTCCAGCTCGCCGACGCGCAGCACGGTCTGGACCGAGCCGGTCTCGCGGCGGCGGGCCAGGGCCTCGACCCGGGCGATCAGCTCGGCGAAGGCGTAGGGCTTGACCAGATAGTCGTCGCCGCCGGCCTTCAGTCCGGTGACCCGGTCCTCGATCTCGCCCAGGGCCGAGAGGAACAGGACGGGCGTCTGGTCGCCGGCCCGGCGCAGGGTCTCGACCATGGTCAGGCCGTCCATGTTCGGCGTCATCCGGTCGACGACCAGCACGTCGAACCCGCCGCCGGACGCGGCCTTCAGCCCCAGGGCGCCGTCGGCGACATGGGTGACCTGGTGGCCGGCCTCGGTCAGCCCGCGCACCATGGCCGCGCCCGCCTCGGCGTCGTCCTCGACGATCAGGATGCGCATCGCCCCGCCGGCCGCGCCGGTCCTCTAAGGAATCCTATTCCCCGATCTTAATCGGAGCGAAGCGGGTGACGCCATCGCGATGAATGCCCAGCAGGATGCTGGTGCGGCCCGCGCGCTTGGCGGCGGCCACCGCGGCCACCACGTCGGCGGGCGAGGCGACGTTGCTGTCGCCGGCGCGCACGATGATGTCGCCGGCCTTCAGCCCCTTGTCGGAGGCGTCCGACGAGCCCTTGACCGAGAGCACGACCGCGCCGCGCACGTCGGGCTGCAGGCCCAGGTGGCTACGCGTGGCGTCGTCCAGCGGGCCCAGGCTCAGGCCCAGCGCGGAGGGATGCTCCGCCTGGCCGCCCTGGGGCGAGGCCGGACCGCCGCCGCTGTCGCTGTTGTCGTTGGCCGCGAGCTGGCTCGGCGGCGGGCGCACGCCCGAGGTGACCTCGATGGACTTGGGCTTGCCGTCGCGCAGCAGCGACAGGCGCAGGGTGTCGCCCGGATGCTGGCTGGCCACCAGCCGGGTCAGTTCGGTGGCGCTGCCGACCGAATGGCCGTTCAGCTCGACCACCACGTCGCCGGGCATGACGCCGGCCTTCTGGGCCGGGCCGCCGGGCACCAGGTCGGCGACCAGCGCGCCCTTCTTGCCGCTCATGCCCATGCTGTCGGCGATCTCGGGCGTGACGTCCTGGATGGTCGCGCCGAGATAGCCGCGGGTGATCTTGCCGCCGCCGATCAGCTGCTTGGTGATGTTGTCGGCGACGTCGGCGGGAATGGCGAAGCCGATGCCGACCGACCCGCCCGAGGGCGAGAAGATCGCCGAGTTGACCCCGATCACCCGGCCGTAGATGTCGAAGGTCGGCCCGCCCGAGTTGCCCCGGTTGATCGGGGCGTCGATCTGGATGAAGTCGACGAAGTTGTCGCCGATGTTGCGCCCGTAGGCCGAGACGATCCCGGCCGTGGCCGTGCCGTTCAGGCCGTAGGGGTTGCCGACCGCCAGCACCCAGTCGCCCACCCGCGGCTTGGCCGAGTTCTCGAAGTCGACGAACGGGAAGCCCGTACCCTGGACCTTGATCACCGCCAGGTCGGTGTCCTCGTCGCGGCCGATGATCTTGGCCGGCAGCTCGCGCCCGTCGGTCAGGGTGACCTTGATGTCCTCGGCGTTCTCGACGACGTGGTTGTTGGTGACGATGTAGCCGTCCGGCGAGATGAAGAAGCCGGAGCCGGAGGACTGGGCCTTGGGGCCCTTGGCGCCGCCGCTGGCGCCACCGCCACTGCCACTGCCACCATCGCCGTCGTCGCCGCCGTTGTCGTCGTCACCGCCCTTGCCGTTCGGCTGGGCGTTGAACGGGAAGTTCTCGAAGCCGGGGATCTGGCGCAGGGTGCGCGGGTCGATGTGCGAGGTGACGTCGATCGAGACCACCGCGGGCGAGACGCGCTCGAAGATGTCGGCGAACGACAGCGGCGCGCCGGGCGGCGGGGAGAAGATGGTGCTGTTCGAGACCCGGGTCAGCGGCAGGTGCGCGCCCGCGGCGAGCGCCGGGGACCAGCGCACGCCGCCGCCCGCCAGCGCCGCGGCCGCGATCCCGGCGGCGGCCACCCCGATGAGGATACCGGACTTCATTGACGCCATGTTCACTTCGATCCTTGTCGTCCCGGCCCGCCGACGACGGCGAAGCCCGGACATCGGCAAAACGCGAACCCATGCATTGCGCGCAGATTTGAGGCTTCCGCAAGGCGTTTTCCAGGGCGCGGCCGCGTCATCGCGCCAGGCGCCTCAACCGTCGCGCAGGCGGGCGAGACGCGATTCCTCCTCGGGCGTCAGGGCCGCCTCGGGGGCCGGCGCCTCGCCGGGGGGCGCCGGGCGGCGGGTGCGCGCCAGCAGCACCGCCACGCCGGCGGTCACGATCACGAAGGGCGCCAGCCAGGCCACGGCGTTGGCGGCGGAGAAGCGCGGCCGAAGCAGGATGAACTCGCCGTAGCGCTGGACCAGGAAGCGCCGGATCTCGGCGTTCGAACGGCCGGCGGCGACCTGAGCCCGCACGGTCTGGCGCAGGTCGCGCGCCAGGTCGGCCTCGGAATCGTCGATCGACTCGTTCTGGCAGACGACGCAGCGAATCTGCTCGAACAGGGCCCGCGCACGCGCCTCCTGCGCCGGGTCGGCCAGCCGGTCGCGCGGGTCGGCGGCCGCCGCCAGGCAGAAGACGGCGGCCAGCGCCGCGAGGCCGCGCGCCAGTCTCACTCGGCCGGCTCCAGCGCCGCCTTGGCCGCCCGCTGCGGCAGGCCGAAGCGCAGTCGCCGGTCGGACAGCGAGATCAGCCCGCCCAGGGCCATGATCAGCGGGCCGGCGAAGATCAGCCTGGACCAGCGGTTCCAGTAGGCCCGGACCAGCCAGACCGGCTGGCCCGCGTCGCCCGTGCGCCGGTCGCCGAGCACGATGTAGACGTCGCTGACGCCGGGCGGGCAGATCGCCACCTTCGAGGTGGTCTGCCGCTGGACCGGATAGAAGCGCCGCGCGGGCGTGGCCTGGCAGACCTCGCGCCCGGCGCGGGTGACGCTGATCATCGCCCGCTCGGCGGCGAAGTTCGGGCCTTCGACCGGGCCGACGCTCTTGAGGTTCAGTTCGTAGACGCCCAGCGTCAGCCGGTCGCCCACCCCCATCACCTTGGCCGCCTCGACCCGCCAGGCGGTCTCGAACGCGGCGCCGAGCACGAAGACGCCGATGCCGACGTGGGCCAGGGTCATGCCCCAGGCGCCCCGGGGCAGGCCCCGCAGGCGGCGCAGCGCCTCGCCGGCGCCGACCTTGCCCAGCCGGCTGCGGTCGGCCAGCTCGGCGATCGAGCCGGCGACCAGCCAGACGCCGAGCGCGACGCCGAAGGCCGCCAGCGCCTTGCGCGGCTGGACGAGCGCGAACACCAGGGCGCCGGCCGCCAGCGCCACCAGGGCCGCGGCCCACAGCCGGCGCAGCGCGCCGCCGAGGTCGGCCCGCTTCCAGGCGAGCAGCGGCCCGATCGGCAGGATCAGCAGCACCACCGCCATCAGGGGGGTGAAGGTCAGGTTGTAGTAGGGCGCGCCGAACGAGGCCATGTCGCCGGTCAGGGCCTGGCGGATCAGCGGATAGAGGGTGCCCAACAGCACCGTGGCCACCGCCGCCGACAGGAAGATGTTGTTGACCACCAGCGCCGTCTCGCGGCTGACCGCGGCGAACAGGCCGCCCGGCGGCAGGCTCGGCGCGCGCCAGGCGAAGAGGCCGAAGCCCGAGCCGGCCGCGACGCCCAGTATGGCCAGCAGCAGCATGCCGCGCCTGGGGTTCACCGCGAAGGCGTGGACCGACATCAGGACGCCCGAGCGGACCAGGAAGGCCCCCAGCATCGAGAAGGTGAAGGCCATCAGCGCCAGGAACACCGTCCAGGCCGCCAGGGCGCCGCGCTTTTCGGTCACCACCGCCGAGTGCAGCAGGGCGGTGGCCGCGATCCACGGCATGAAGCTGGCGTTCTCCACCGGGTCCCAGGCCCACCAGCCGCCCCAGCCGAGCTCGTAGTAGGCCCAGAACGAGCCCAGGGTGATGCCGATGGTCAGCAGGCTCCAGGAGGCGAGCGCCCAGGGCCGCACCCACCGCGCCCAGGCCGCGTCGACCCGCCCCTCGATCAGGGCCGCGACGGCCAGGGAATAGACCACCGACATGCCGACGTAGCCGGCGTAGAGGAAGGGCGGGTGGATCGCCAGGAACGGGTCCTGCAGGATCGGGTTCAGCGAGGCGCCCTCGACCGGCGGGTTGGCCAGCCGCAGCAGCGGGTTGGAGGCGAACACCGCATAGGCCAGGAACAGGGCGCCCAGCACGCCCTGGGTGGCGACCGCCGTCGCCTTCAGCCGGGCCGGCAGGCCGCCGCCGCCGAGCGCGATCACCGCGCCGAACCCGGTCAGGGCCAGGCACCAGAGCAGCATCGAGCCGTCGTGGCTGCCCCAGACGCCGGCGATCTTGTAGAGCAGCGGCTTGGCGGTGTGGGAGTTCTCGGCCACGTTGGCCACCGAGAAGTCCGAGGTCACGAAGGCGATCATCAGGGCTGCGAAGGCGAAGGCGACGCCGAGGAAGGCGCCCGCCGCCGCGCCCTCGCCCGCCCCGGCCAGCACGGCCGAGCCGCGCACGCGCCCCGCGATCGAAAAGCCGGCCTGGGCCAGGGACAGGACCAGGGCCAGGACCAGGGCGAACGAACCGAGCTCGGCGGTCATCAGCTCCCCGCGCCCGCCGCGCCGGCCTGCGCCTCGCCGCCGCGCCACTCGCCGGACGCCTTGAGCGCGCGCGTCACTTCGCGGGGCATGTATTTCTCGTCGTGCTTGGCCAGGACCTCGCTGGCCTGGAACACCCCGTCGGCGCGATAGGCGCCCTTGGTCACCACGCCCTGGCCCTCACGGAACAGGTCCGGCAGGTCGCCGCGATAGACCACCTTGTCCTCGGCGGCGTGGTCCATGACCACGAAGTCGACCGAGCCGTCCGACAGCTTGACCACGCTGCCCTTGGCCACCAGTCCGCCGAGCTGGATCGGGCGGCCCGCCGGCACGCGGGCGGCGTGGGCCTGGGACGGCGAGTAGAACAGCGAGACCGTATTGCCCATGGCGTACAGCGTCAGGCCGGCGGCGCCCGCGAGGATCGGGGCGGCCAGGGCGACCACGGCGAGGCGCCGGCGCGCCTTTCTGGATTTCGGCAGAATGTTCATCGTCCAACCGGCCCTGAACGGCCGCCCATCGGCCTATAGCATAGGGGTCGCGCAGCCTGTCGCCAAAGGCGGGACGAAACCATGACCCAGATCATCATTGCGGCGCGTCCGACGCGGCCTCGATCAGGCGCAGGTCGTTCGGCCGATCCTTGAACAGCGCCCGGGCCTGGGCCAGGGCCGCGGCGTGGTTCGGCGCGTCGCCCAGCACGGCGTAGGAGCGGATCAGCCTGGCCCAGCCGGCCGCATCGTCCGGGTTGGCCTTCAGCCGGGCGGCCAGGCTGGCGACCATCGAGCGGATGAAGGCCTGCTGGCCGGCGGCGGACGGGCCCTGAGCCTGCTGGCCCTGAGCCTGCTGGCCCTGGTCGGCCTGCACCGCCTGGGGCAGGGCGTGGGTGCGCTCGACCACGGCGATGTCCTGCTCCAGCGGCTGGCGGCGCGGATCGGTCGCCGGCAGGTCGTGGTCCAGCGCCCGCCAGGCCGCGAGGCCCCCGGCCGCGTCGCCGCCGGCGATCCGGGCGCGGGCCAGGTAGTAGCGCGCCGGCGCCCCCGCGGGGTCGATCTGGGCCGCCCGCTGGAACGCCTTGAGCGCGTCGCCCGACGGGGTGTCGCCGCCGGCCTGGGCCATCTGGGTCTCGGCCAGGGTGGTCCAGAGCTCGGCGTTGTTCGGGTCCAGGTCGATCGCCCGCTGCAGGTTGCGGACGGCGGAAAAGCCGTCGCCGGCGGCCAGCTGGGCGCGGGCCAGGAAATAGAACACCCTGGGATCGTTCGGGCGCTGCTGGGCCAGCAACTGCAGCACGGCGGCCATCTGCTCGGGCGTCAGGGTCGAGGGGTCGGCCTTGCGCCACTCGGCCAGGCGCCGGGCGAAGGGCTGGTCGGGAACCTGCGGCGAGCCCACGACCAGGTAGACGCCGATGGCGACCAGCGGGGCCAGGCCCGCGACGACGGCGATCGCGACGCGCCCGCCGCGCCCGGCCAGCGGCGGCGCGGCCGGGGCGTCCGCCGCCGCCAGCAGCCGCCGCGCCGCCTCGGCGTGGGCCGAGCGGCGCTCCGTCTCCAGGATCAGGCCGCGGTCGGCCAGGTCGTCGATCTCGGACAGGCCGCGCTTGTAGACCGCCAGCGCCGGATCCTCGCCGTCGCCGGTCCGCAGGGCGCGGGCGGCGCGGTGGATGATCAGGGCCGCCGCGGCGGCCGACACCAACGCGGCCGAGATCCAGAAAACGATCATGGCGCTGCTTAGCCCAAACGCCGGCAGGGCGCGAGGCCGCGGATCGAAACGCCCAACTAGGCGGCCGCGGCCCGGCGGCGCACGATCTGGGCGGCCTTCTCGCCGCAGGCGTCGCCGATCAGGCCCGCCGCCGCCTCCAGGTAGGCGTGGACGCGGTCGAGCGCCTGGGGCTCGGGGCCACGCAGGTCCTCCAGCAGGTCCTCGACATACTGGTCCAGCCGCGCCTCGACCTTCTCGCCGACCTTGGCCCGGGCCGCGCCGAAGCCGGAAGTGGTCGCCGAGGCGCGCGAGCGGTCGAAGAAGCCCATCAGCCCCTCGGCCCGGCGCAGCGCGCGCGGATCGGGGTCGGCGACCAGCTTGGGCACGCCCCTCAGCCCCTTGCCGAAGCGGACCATCTGCAGCGGCAGGGCCTGGTCGAGGGCCTTGTCGATCTGGGCCAGCCTGGCCTCGGCCAGTTCGGCCAGCAACTGCTTGGACCGGGCCACCCTCGCGCCCCAGGGCCCGTCGCGGCTGAGCTCCAGCGCGTTCTCGAACTCGGCCACCGCGCTGGCCGCCACGCCGAGGTGCTCGGCCGCCGCGACGCCGGCCTGGCGCCCCTGCTCGGGGTCGAAGGCGCGGAAGGCGGCCAGCCGCCGGTCGATGTCGGACAGGATGTACTCGCCGAACCGCGCCAGTTCGGAGCTCGCCAGGTACCGGTCGTTGGCGCGGATCACCATGGCGGCCAGCACGCGCAGGATCAGCCACGGCTCGGGCAGGCGGGCCAGCAGCATCTCGACCAGGCGCGGGCCCGCGTCGTCGGACAGGGCCACCGCGTCCTTGTAGGTCAGCCGCGCGGAGGCCGCGCGCTCCTGGCTCATCCGGCCCAGCCACTGGGGCAGCTGCGTAGCGGCCTCGCGGGCGAGCGGGACCAGGTCGAGATAGTCGACGAAGGCCGCCAGCGCCTGCGGGCCGGCGCCGTCCAGCGCCTCGATCGCCGCGGCGAAGGCCGGGGCGCGGTCGCGCAGGCCGTCGGCCGCCTGGGCGCAGAGCTGGTTGTAGATGTCGACCGGGGCGAGCGGGGTCTCCTCCAGGCCGCAGCAGGCGGCCTCCGCGGCGGCGACGGCCGTCGGGGCGACGGCGTGCAGGGCCGCCCAGAGCCTCGGGATGACCGCCGCCGGGAACCGCATGTCGCCGACGTCGGACGGACGGCAGAGCGGGATCACCGGCCCCAGCACCGTCGCGCGCACGCGCCGGTCGCTCGCCTCCCTGGCGATCAAGCCATGGACCTCGGCCAGGGCCCCGCCCTGGCCGGCGTCCGCGGCGAGGGCCTGTTCCAGCCGCCGCACCGTGCTGTCCGGCGCCGCCGCGAACACCCCGCCGAGAACCGAACGCTGGTGGTCCGTTAATCCCGTCATCCTGCCTGCCGCGCTTCGAAAGAGGCGTGCAGGATCATGGCGAACGGGTCTTAAGGCATTGCGAAGCGCTCTCAGGGCTCGGAGCGCGGCAAATCGACGCTGACCTGCAGGCCGCCGAGCGGCGAGTCCGCCAGGCCGACCGATCCGCCGTAGGCGCGCGCCAGGTCGTCGACGATCGACAGGCCAAGGCCCGAGCCCGGCGCCGATTCGTCCAGCCGCGCCCCGCGCTTGAGCACCTCCTGGCGCCGTCCGGCCGGCAGGCCCGCGCCGTTGTCGTCGACCACCAGCCGCAGCCGGCCCGGGCCGCTGGCCGTGGCCACCACCCGCACCCGGTCGTCGCCGTACTTGCAGGCGTTCTCCAGCACGTTGCCGACGATCTCCAAAAGGTCCTGCCGCTCGCCCTGGAACACTAGGTCCTCGCCGGCCCGCCAGTCGATCTCCATCGCGCGGTCGCGGAAGATGCGCTCGAGCGCGTGGGCCAGTTCCTCCAGCACCGGGGCGACGGGCGTGCGCTCGCGCAGGCCCTGCGAGCGGGCGGCGGCGCGGGCGCGGCGCAGGTGGTGGTCGACCTGGTCGCGCATGGCCTCGGCCTGGCGGGTGACCACCTCGGCCAGGGGCCCCGGCTGGCGCTCGGCCTCGGTCAGCATCACCGACAGCGGCGTCTTCAGCGCGTGGGCCAGGTTGCCGACATGGGTGCGCTGGCGCTCCATCACCTCCTGGTCGTGGGCCACCAGGGCGTTCAGCTCCTCGGCCAGCGGCCTCAGCTCGGACGGATAGGCGCCGGCCACCCGCTCGGCCTTGCCGGTGCGCACGTCGGCCACCTCGCGCCGCAGGGCGAACAGCGGCGACAGGCCCACCCGCACCTGGATGAACACCGCCAGCACCAGGCCAAGGCCCAGGGCCACCAGGGCGCCGGCGGTGACGGCGGCGAACCCCCGCGAGGCCGCGTCGACCGGCGTGCGGTCTTCGGCGGCCATGAAGATCACCGGGGCCGCCCGGCCCGGCAGGCGGGTGAGCATGGCCGCCGCGCGCAGCGGCTCGCGCACCGGGCCGATGGTGTCGTAGTAGATCGGCTTGCCCGGCGAGGCCTGCAGGGCCGCGATCCCCGCGGCCGGGCCGTTGAGGGCGCTGTCCCACAGCGAGCGCGAGCGGACCAGGGCGTGCAGCTTGTCGCCGGCGGGCTCGGCGATCTGCCAGTACTTGCCGGAATAGGCCCGGGTGGCGCGCGAGTCGGTCAGGGGCGGGGCGTCCACCAGGCCCTGGTCGTCGACGCTCGATCCGGCATAGAGGCCGTTGACGGTGTCCATCAGGCCTTCGTCGAACCGGTCCACCGCCTCGCGCTGGAACAGGGCGGTCAGCGCCACCCCGGTGACCAGCAGCACCGCGACGCTCCAGATCGCCGCCAGCAGCACCAGCCGCCGGGATAGCGACGGCCGCCAGAGGCGGTCCAGGTTCACGAGCCGGTCGCCTCGTCCTCCAGGGCGATGAGCCGATAGCCCAGGCCCCGCACCGTCTCGATCCGGTCGGAGCCGATCTTCTTGCGCAGCCGGCCGACGAACACCTCGATGGTGTTGGAATCGCGGTCGAAATCCTGGTCGTACAGGTGCTCGACCAGCTCGGTGCGGCCGATCACCCGGCCCTGGTGCATCATCAGGTAGTGCAGCAGCCGGTATTCCAGCGAGGTCAGCCGCAGCGGCTCGCCGTTGACCGAGGCGCGAGCCGCGCGGGGATCGAGCCTCAGGCCGCCGCACGACAGGGTCGCCGTGGCGTGCCCGGCCGAGCGCCGCAGCAGGGCCCGCAGGCGGGCCAGCAGCTCCTCGGTGTGGAACGGCTTGGTCAGGTAGTCGTCGGCGCCCGCGTCGAACCCGGCCACCTTCTCGCTCCAGGCGCCGCGGGCGGTCAGGATCAGCACCGGGGTGGTCTTGCCGTCGCGCCGCCAGCGCTCCAGCACAGAGACCCCGTCGATCTTGGGCAGGCCGAGGTCGAGGATGATGGCGTCATAGGGCTCGGTGTCGCCGAGGAAATGCGCCTCCTCGCCGTCGGGGGCGTGGTCGACCGCATAGTCGGCGTCGGCCAGGGCGTGTTTCAGCTGGCGCGAGAGGTCGGCGTCGTCTTCGGCAAGCAGGATTCGCATGGCGCTCGCTATCTCCCCTCGGCGCTGAGGATGGCGCCGGTTCTGGCGTCCACGATGTAGTCGATCCGCCGCCCGTTCGCCGCGGCCCAGCGGACGCGGTAGACCGGCCGGCCCTGGGCCTGCTCCAGGCCCGCGTCGAGCTGCTGGCCGGGGGTTCGGCGGCGGATTTCCTCGATCACCCGGGCGAGCGGCACATAGCGGCCCTGGCGCACGCCGGCGCGCGCCTCGTCCTGCTGGGCGCCCCAGTCGGCGCCGAGCGAATCATAGCCGCCCTGGCCGCCGCCCGCGGGCGGGGCGGCCTGGGCCGACGCCAGCCGCGGCGCCGCTCCCAGGACCAGGACCAGGCCCAGGACCAGGGTCAGGCCCACGGTCGGGATACGGATCGATCTCATGCGCATGCTCCTTATGCGCATGGCGCTGAACACCGGCTGAATAGACCACGCGCCGCGCCCGTGCGGCAAGGCTGGCGCCCAGGGCGCGCGATGAACGCACGCGATGGTGGTGGACTCGGCCGATAGAGCATAAGCTTCGCCGCAGGCCCGCGTCCGACGGGCCGCGCCCCGGGGGAAACAACCGTGAACAACCCATCGAACAGTCGCGTAAAGTCCGTGATCGTCGGCGCCGCCCTGGTCGCGGCCATCCTGACCGGCGCCAGCGCCTGCTCGCCGAAGGACGGCCAGGCGTCGGCTGCGGCGGACGGCGACACCGCCAAGGACGCCGCCGCCATCCGCGCCGGCGAGGTCCAGTGGGCCCTGGACTGGAAGAACCGCGTGCTGGAGCCCCTGGTCGGCCACTACGCCCACGACGCCGAGGTGATGGCGCCGGGGATCAAGCCCGCCGTCGGCTCGGACGCGATCCGCGCGGCCCTGACCGACATTCTGGCCGACCCGAAGGCCAGCCTGAGCTTCACCACCGACAAGGTCGCCGTCGCCGCCTCGGGCGACCTGGCCTACACCTCCGGCAAGTACAGCGAGACGGCGACCAATCCCAAGACTCACGCGGTCGAGACCGAGACCGGGAGCTATGTGACCGTCTACCGCAAGGCGGCCGACGGGGCCTGGAAGGCGGTGGCCGACATCAACACGCCTGGACCGGCCGCGCCGTGAGGCGCGCTGGGGCCTGATCAGCCGCCCTTGCGGCGCGGCGTGTAGGACCGCTCCTTGCGCCAGGTCTCGGCGAACTGCTCCAGTTCGGAGTCGGGGGTCTCGGGCAGCATCACCTGGACGCGGGCCAGAAGGTCGCCGCGCGCCCCGGTGCGCGCGTCCGGCAGGCCGCGCCCCTTGAGCCTGAGGGTCGAGCCGGAATTCGAGCCCTTGGGCACCGTCAGGGTGACCGGCCCGTCCGGCGTCGGCGCCTGGACCTTGGCGCCCAGCACCGCGTCGGGGACCGAGACCGGCAGGTCCATGACCAGGGTGTCGCCCTCGCGCCGGAACACCGGATGCGGGCGGATGGTCAGCTCGATCAGGGCGTCGCCGGGACCGGCGCGGCCGGGCGAGCCCTGGCCCTTCAGCCTCAGCGTCTGGCCGTCGGCCGCGCCCTTGGGGATGGTCACCTCAATGGTGCGTCCGTCGGAGAAGGCGATGCGCTTGCGCGCGCCCTGGATCGCGTCCTCCAGGTCGATCTCCAGCCGCGCCCGCACGTCCGAGCCCTTGGCCGGGCCGCCGAAGCCGCCGCGGAACGGACCGCCGCCACCGCCGCCGGCCGTGCCGCCGAACACCTCGCCCAGGATGTCGTTCAGGTCGACGCCCTCGAACTGACCGCCGCCGAAGCCGCCGCCCTGGCCGCCGTTGAAGCCGCCGCGGCCGAACGGCTCGCCGGTGAAGCCGCGCATGGTCTCGCGGCCGTCGGCGTCGATCTCGCCGCGGTCGAACTTCTTGCGCTTGTCCTCGTCGCCCAGCAGGTCGAAGGCGCTGGAGACGCGCTTGAACCGCTCCTCGGCGGCGTTGTCGCCGGGATTCTTGTCGGGGTGGTACTGTTTGGCGAGCTTGCGGAAGGCGCGACGGATCTCGTCCGCGCTGGCCGTGCGCGCTACGCCGAGTTCCTGATACGGGTCCTGCGGCAAGTCCTTGGGTCCGATTGCTGGGTGGGAGGGTTGCGCTTCTTCAATTAGGCCGTTCGCGCCTTGACGCAAGCGTTATTGTTGCATTTTTGCCACATACGCCGATCCTAGCGGACGCCCCGCTCGGCCAGCAGGTCCGGCGCCTCGTAGTCGACCGCGTCCTCTGGCTCGTCCAGGCTCGCCTCCGAGATGGTCTGGCCGCGGATGCTGACGCCCGCCCGGTGCACGCTTTCCGCATCGCCGCTGACCAGCGGGTGCCAGGACGCAAGGCCCCGTCCCTCGTGCAGCCGGCGGTAGGCGCAGCTCTTGGGCATCCAGAGCAGGTCCTCGATGTTGCCGGGGGTCAGCTTGATGCAGTCGGGCACCTGGGCCTTGCGGTTCTCGTAGTCGACGCACCGGCAAAGCTTGTCGTCGAACAGCTTGCAGGCCACCCGCGTGGGGATGATCTCGCCGGTGTCCTCGTCCTCGAAGCGGATCAGGCAGCACAGGCCGCAACCGTCGCACAGGCTCTCCCATTCCGCCGCAGTCATCTGCTCCAGCGTCTTGGTCTGCCAAAAAGGTTTGCGCGTCATATGCCGAAGACCCTTAAAGAGCGGCTCTAGACGGCCCCGCCGCCGAACACCAACGCAAATTCAGTGAACGAGCGCTTCAAAACACCGCGCAAGCCGAACGACCCCGCGCCGCGGCGGTTCACGCCGGTGACCGCGCCGGCGGGAACGCTGGGCCGCGTGCTGCGGCTGACCGCGGCGGTGGTGGTCGCCCTGGCGCTGGTCGGGGCGGGGGTCGCGGCGCTGGCGATCAAGGCCTTCGTCGACGCGACGCCGCCTCTGCCGGACAAGAGCGCCCTGATGGTGGCCAACCAGGCCCCCGGCATGACCTTCGAGGACCACGACGGCAAGGTGATCGCCACCCGCGGTCCCCGCCACGGCCACATGATCATGCTGACCGAACTGCCGCCCTACGTGCCCCACGCCTTCCTGGCGGCCGAGGACCGGCGCTTCTACCAGCACGGCCCGGTCGACCTGCGCGGCATCGCGCGGGCGCTGCGGGCCAACCTGAAGGCGGGCCACACGGTCCAGGGCGGCTCGACCCTGACCCAGCAGCTGGCCAAGACCCTGTTCCTGTCCCCCGACCAGACGCTGAGGCGCAAGCTGCAGGAGGCGGTGATCGCCTGGCGCATGGAGCGGGCGATGAGCAAGGACGAGGTCCTGGCGCTCTACCTCAACCGCATCTTCTTCGGCGACAACGCCTATGGGATCGACGCGGCGGCCCAGACCTATTTCGCCAAGCCGGCGAGCGGGCTGACGATCCAGGAGGCGGCGCTGCTGGCCGCCCTGCCCAAGGCGCCGACCCGGCTGGCCCTGACCAACGACATGAACGCCGCCCTGGCCCGCTCGCGGATCATCCTGGCGACCATGAAGGCCGAGGGCTGGATCACCCCCGCCCAGGAGCAGGCCGCCCTGGCCGCGCCGCCGAAACTGGCGCCGGACGCGCCGGGCGAGGGCGACTTCGGCTACGTGCTCGACATGGCCGCGGCCCAGGCGGTGCAGCTCGCCGGCGGCCAGGCGCCCGACCTGGTGGTGCGGCTGAGCGTCGATCCGCGCCTGCAGGCCACCGCCCAGGCCCTGGTGCGCCAGACCATCGCCGACGAGGGCCGGCGCGGCGATTTCCGGCAGGGCGCCCTGGTGCTGATGGCGCCGGACGGGGCGATCCGGGCCCTGGTCGGGGGCGCCGACCACCACCTCTCGGCCTTCAACCGCGCCGCCCAGGCCCAGCGCCAGCCCGGCTCGTCGTTCAAGCCCTTCATCTACGCCGCCGCGCTGGAGAACGGGGCCAAGCCCACCGACACCCGCCAGGACGCGCCGGTGCGGGTGGGGAACTGGACACCCACCAACTACGGCGGCGGCTATCGCGGCGCGGTCAGCCTGGCCCAGGCCCTGGCGCTGTCGATCAACACCATCGCCGTGCGGCTGGCCAGCGAGGTCGGCGGCGGCAAGATCGGCGAGATCGCCCACCGCTTCGGCCTGAAGGACATCCCCGACCAGCCGGACCTGTCGGTCGCGCTCGGCGCCTACGAGGTGACCCTGCTGGAGCTGACCTCGGCCTACCAGGTGTTCCAGAACGGCGGGATGCGCAACGATCCCTATCTGGTCGAGCAGATCGCCGACCAGCGGGGCGACGTGCTCTACGCCCATGTTCCATCCGCCGGCGTCAGCGTCTACGACGCCGCCAATGCGGCGCAGATGGTTCGGATGATGGAAGGGGTGATCACCCACGGCACGGGCGCGCGGGCCGCGTTCGGCCGCACCGCCGCCGGCAAGACCGGCACCAGCCAGAACTGGCGCGACGCCTGGTTCATCGGCTTCACCCCGGACTGGATCTGCGGGGTTTGGGTCGGCAACGACGAGGGCGCATCGATGTACAAGGTCACTGGCGGCGAGGCCCCGGCCGACATCTGGCGCAGGATGATGATCGCCGCCCACGGCGACGCGCCGGTCCGTGACTTCGCCTGGATGCCGCCGCCGTCCGCCGCGACGCCGGACCAGGACCTCGAGCCCTCGGGCGAATCGGGGCTCGACCCGGCGGCCGACCCGAAGGCGGCCTTCTACGACGACCTGGCCAACGACTTCGACAAGGCCCAGGGCGGCCACGCGGGCGACGACGCCGCGGGCGAGCCGCCGCCGCCGGACGACGAGGCCGCGCCCTACGCCCACACGCCGGCGCCGCCGCGCTATCGCCGCGCGCCCGCCGCTGCCCCCGATCCCGCCTCCCCCGACGCGCCCGCCTATCAGGACCGCCCGGCGCCGGCCTACGAACAGGATGGCCGACTGTGAGCCCGCGCGCCCCGATCATCGCCTTGAAGGACGTTCGGCTGGCCGACGGGCCTCGCATGCTGTTCGACGGCGTCGACCTGGCGCTGGAGCCGGGCGTGCGCGCCTGCCTGGTCGGGCGCAACGGCGCGGGCAAGTCCACCCTGCTGCGGGTGCTGGCCGGCCTGACCGAGCCCGACGGCGGCGACCGCAGCGTCACCCCCGCCGCCAAGGTGGCGCTGGTGCTGCAGGAGCCCCGGATCGAGGGCGCCTCGCTGCTCGACTACGCCAGCGCCGGCGGGGCCGAGCCGCACGAGGCGGAGGCGGCCCTGCAGACCTTCGGCCTCGACCCCGCGCGGGGCACGACGGGGCTCTCCGGCGGCGAGGGTCGCCGCGCCGCCCTGGCCCGCGCCTTCGCCGAGCGGCCCGACGTGCTGCTGCTGGACGAGCCGACCAACCACCTCGACATCTTCGCCATCGAGACCCTGGAGGCGGAGCTGGCCTCCAGCCGCGCCGCGGCCCTGATCGTCAGCCATGACCGCGCCTTCCTGGAGCGGACCACCCAGCGCAGCTTCTGGCTGGAGGACCGGCGGATCTGGCGGCTGGACAAGGGATTCGCCGCCTTCGACGCCTGGTCGGCCAAGATCGCCGCCGACCAGGCCGAGTCGCTGCGCCGCCTGAACAAGGCCATCGAGCGCGAGACCTACTGGTTCTACCGCTCGATCACCGCCCAGCGGACCCGCAACGAGGGCCGGGCCCGCGAACTGGCCGCCATGCGCCAGCGCAAGCGCGAGCTGATGCGCGACCAGCGCGGGTCCGTCGCCCTGGCGGTCGAGGCGGGCGCCGCCTCCGGCCAGCGCGTGGTCGAGGCCAAGGGCCTGAGCAAGGCGTTCGGCGAGCGAGTGCTGCTGAAGGGGTTTTCGACCCGTATCCAGCGCGGCGACCGGCTGGCCATCGTCGGGCCGAACGGGGCGGGCAAGACCACCCTGGTCAAGCTGCTGCTCGGCGAGATCGCGGCCGACGCCGGCGAGGTCAGGCTGGGGACCGGCCTGGAGATCGCCTACGTCGACCAGGCCCGCGCCGAGCTGAAGGTCGACATGAGCCTGTGGGAAGCCCTGGCGCCGGGCGGCGGCGACCAGGTGATGGTCCGCGGCAAGCCGCGACACGTGGCCGCCTACGCCCGCGAGTTCCTGTTCCAGGACAGCCAGCTGCGCCAGCCGGTGGCCAGCCTCTCGGGCGGCGAGCGCAACCGGCTGCTGCTGGCCCGCGCCCTGGCCCAGCCGGCCAACCTCCTGGTGCTCGACGAGCCGACCAACGACCTCGACATGGACACCCTCGACCTCCTGGAGGGGGTGCTGGCCGACTACGAGGGCACCCTGATCCTGGTCAGCCACGACCGCGACTTCATCGACCGGCTGGCGACCTCGACCATCGCGCTCGACGGGACGGGCCGGATCGTCGAGACCCCCGGCGGCTGGAGCGACTTCGTCAGCCAGAACCCCGGCTTCTTCGACGCCGTGCGCGGGCGCGCCGCCCCATCCAGGGCCGCGCCGGCCGCCAGGCCCGCGCCGGCGGCGCCCGCCCGCGCGCCGTCCAAGCTGTCGTACAAGGACCAGCGCCGGCTGGAGGAGCTGGACAAGGCCATGCCGCGGCTCTCCGACGAGATCGTCGCCCTGGAGGCCCGGCTGGAGGACGCCGGCCTCTACGCCCGCGACCCCAAGGCCTTCGACGCCATCATGCAGCGGGTCACGGCCGCCCGCGCCGAACTGGGCGCGGCCGAGGAGGAATGGCTGAGCCTGGAGGAAAGGCGCGAGGCCCTGGCCAAGGGCTGAGCCCGTGCGCCGGGGCTTGCGCAAGACCGCCGCAGCGGTCCTGATGGGCCGGACAAGAGCTTGGGGAGGCTAGGTCGTGGTCCGTCGCCTGGCGCTGTTCGGCTGCATCGCCGCGGCCTTCGTCATCTTCTACGCCAGCGCGCGGACGCCCGACCCCGCGCCCGCCGGCGCGCCGCCGACCGCCTTCTCGGCCGGCCGGGCGATGGCCGACGTGGCGGCCATGGCGCCGGCGCCCCACCCGATCGGATCGCCCGCCAACCGGCGGGTGCGCGACTATCTGGTCGGCCGGATGCGCGCCCTGGGGCTCAGCCCCCAGGTGCGGGCCGGGACCGGCGTCAGCGTCTGGACCAACCGGCCCGAGCCCGTGCTGGCCGCCGGCGCGGTCGAGAACCTGGTCGGGGTGCTGCCGGGACGCGACCGCAGCCTGCCGGCCCTGGCGCTGATGGCCCACTACGACAGCGTGCCCGGCTCGCCCGGCGCGGCCGACGACGCCACGGGCGTGGCCTCGGCGCTCGAGATCGTTCGGGCGATCAGGGCCGGGGGCGTGCCGGCGCGCGACGTGATGGTGGTGATCACCGACGGCGAGGAGGCCGGACTCTTGGGCGCGCGGGCCTTCTTCCGCGACGATCCCCTGGCCGCCCACGTCGGCTTCGTCATCAACATGGAGAGCCGGGGCGGCGGCGGGCGGGCGGCGATGTTCGAGACCGGCGCCGGCGACGGCCCGGCCGTCGGCCTCTATCGGCGCACGGCGGCGAGCCCGGACAGCACCTCGCTGTCGGTGTTCGTCTACAAGCACATGCCCAACGACACCGACTTCTCCGTCGCCAGGGCCAAGGGCCTGCCGGGCTTCAACTACGCCTTCATCGGCCGGCAGTTCGACTACCACTCCCCCTCCTCGACCGTGGCGGCGCTGGACCAGGGCTCGGTCCAGCACCTGGGCGAGGAGGTGCTGCCGACGGCGCGGGCGCTGGCCGTCTCGGCCCGCCTGCCCGCGCGAGGGCCGGACGCGGCCTACGGCGACCTGTTCGGCCTTGTGGTGGTCGCCTACCCGCCCTGGGCCGGCTGGCTGGTGCTGGCGGCGGCGGCGGGCCTGCTCGCGCTCGCGGCGCTGGCGGCGGGGCGCGTCGGGGCCCTGGGCGCAGGCGGCGTCGCCGTCGGGTTCGGCGCGGGCCTCGTGCTGCTGGTCGGCGGGGCGATCGTCCTCGTGCTCGCGCGCCTGGCCACCGGCGTGGCGGGCGGCTGGATCGGGTATCGGCCGCTGCTCGCGCGGTTTGCGCTGTTCGAGGCCGGCATGGCGCTCGGCGGCCTTGCGGTCCTGCTGCTCGTCGCCTGGGCGTCCGCGCGCCTGAAGGCCCGGCTCGCCGGCGCCTGGGTCGGCCTGCTGATCGGCGGCCTGGCCGCGGCGCTCGCGGTCCAGATCGCGGCGCCCACCATCGGGCCGGCGATCGCCTGGCCGTTGCTGGCGGCGAGCGCGGCCGCGGCCCTCACCCAGGCCGGAACCAGCCGCAGCCGTCCCGCCTGGATCCTAGCGGCGGTGATCATGACCCTGGCGCTCGCCTGGCTGGGCGGACTGTTCCACAACCTGCTGCAGGGCCTCGACCTGCCGGCGGCGCCGGCCCTGATCGTCTGGCTCGCCGCCCTCGCGCTCTGGCCCCTGGCCTGGCCGGACGAACCGGACCATGCCGCAAGCCTCGCCCCCGGCCTGGGGGCCCTGGCCCTCGGCTTTCTGGCGATGGCCTGGCTGCATTTCACCAGTCCCTGGAGCCCGCGCCATCCGAACGCGGTCGAGCCGCTCTACGTGGTCGATGCGGACACCGGCCGGGCCTGGCGGGTCAGCGCCACCCCGCCCGACGCCTGGATGCGCGCGGTGCTGACGGCGGACAGCGGGGCGCCCGCCGCGCGGCGCCTGCCGACCTTCCCCGAGCCGCTGGCGGCCGCCCCGGCGCGCCCGGTCCAGGCCCCTGCGCCGGCGATCGTCCTGCAGCGCGCCGCCGACGGTCTCGTCAGCCTCAGCGTCACCCCGGCGCCCGGCGCGGACCGGCTGCGGCTGGACCTGCGCAGCGCCACGCCGCTCGCGGCCGTGAGCTTCGAGGGCCAGCCCGCGGCCATCCTGGGCCGGCCGGGCCAATGGAGCCACCTTACCTGGTCGGGCCAGGCCCGGACCTTCGTCGTCCGTTTCCGGCCGTCCGCGCCCGGCGGCCTCGACATCGCCTACGCCGAGCAGTTCCCCGCCTGGCCGGCCACCGCCAGGCCCTTGCCGCCCCTGCCGGCGAACGACATGGCCTGGGACCGCGCCGGGGACACGATGGCAGCCGGAACCGAACGCCTGTCCTGGTGAAGCCGGCGCTTGGCGAAAGCCTTGCCGGCGCCTGGAGCACGTCAGGCGAAAGTGTAGGCGGTTTCGCCGCCCGAACGTGCTCCAAGCGTGAGATTTAGAGCCCTTTTAGACGGGTCAGATGATTCCATCTGACCCTAAAGGGCTCTAGGTTGCGCTCGCGACTGGGGTTCGGGAGGGTGGCTTGAAGCGGTTTGGTCTGATCGTGGCGACGCTGGCGCTGGCGCTCGCCGCCTGTTCGCCGGCCAAGAAGGCCGCGGCCCCGGAAGGCGGCCCGACGCCCATCAAGTTCGCCACCGACTGGCGGGCCGAGGCCGAGCAGGGCGGCTACTACGAGGCGCTGGCGACCGGCGAGTACAAGAAGCGCGGCCTGGACGTGCAGATCATCCAGGGCGGCCCGGCCGTCGACGTGCCCCAGCTCTTGGCCACCGGCGCGATCGACATGGGCATCGGCTCGAACGGCTTCATCTCGCTGAACATCGCCAAGGCCCAGGCGCCGATCACCGCGGTGATGGCGGCCATGCAGAGCGACCCCCAGGTGCTGATCGCCCACCCCGACCAGGGCATCCGCTCGATCGCCGACATGAGGGGCCGGCCGATCCTTCTGTCCGACGCCTCGATCACCGGCATCTGGGTGTGGCTGAAGGCCAAGTACGGCTTCACCGACGACCAGGTGCGCAAGTACGACTTCTCGGACGCGCCCTTCCTGGCCGACAAGCGGGTGATCCAGCAGGGCTATCTGACCAGCGAGCCCTACACGATCGAGAAGGCCAGCGGGATCAAGCCGGCGGTCTTCCTCCTGGCCGACGAGGGCTATCCCGGCTACGCCAGCCTGGTCCTGGCGCGCAACGACCTGATCGCGTCCAACCCGGCGGCGGTGAAGGCCTTCGTCGAGGCCAGCGCGGCGGGCTGGAAGGCCTATCTCTACGGCGACCCCAAGCCCGGCGACGCCCTGATGCTGAAGGACAATCCGGAGATGACCCAGGACCTGCTGGACCAGGCCAGGGCCAAGATGCGCGAAAAGGGCATCGTGCTGTCCGGCGACGCCACCACCCAGGGCATAGGCGCGATGACCGACGCGCGCTGGGCCAGCTTCTTCCAGATGGCCTCCAGCCACGGCCTCTACCCCAAGGACCTGGACTACAAGCGCGCCTATACGCTCCGGTTCCTGCCGACCGGCGCGAAGTAGGCGCCGCCTTGGCCCCGCCCATCGCCGAGCTTTCCGCCGTCGAGGTCGACTATCCGCGCGGGCGGGCGCTGGGGCCGTTCGACCTCAGCCTCGAGCCGGGCGAGATCGTCGCCCTGGTCGGCCCGTCGGGCTGCGGCAAGTCGACGGCGCTGCGCCTGCTGGCCGGGCTGGAGCAGCCGACGCGCGGCCAGGTGCGCCGGGCCTCCGCGCCCGGCGAGACGGCGGTGGTGTTCCAGAGCCCGACCCTGATGCCCTGGGCCAGCGCCATCGAGAACGTCGCCCTGCCGCTCGAACTGGCCCGCACGCCCCAAGCCGCGGCGCGCGCGCGGGCGGCCGAGGCGCTGACGCGGGTCAGGCTGAAGGGGGTCGAGGCGGCCAAGCCGGCGCAGCTCTCGGGCGGCATGGCCATGCGCGTCTCCCTGGCCCGCGCCCTGGTCACCGCGCCCAAGCTGCTGCTGCTGGACGAGCCCTTCGCCGCCCTGGACGAGATCACCCGCCGGGCCCTGGCCGAGGACGTCCACCGATTGTGGGACCGCTCGCGGCCGGCGATCGTCTTCGTCACCCACAATGTCGAGGAGGCGGTCTACATGGCCGACCGCACCATCGTCATGACCCCGGGGCCCGGCCGCGCGGCCGGCGAGACCCGGATGGAGGCCCCCCTGCCCAGGCCCGAGGGCTTCCGCACCACCGCGGCCTTCCGCGACGCGGCGGAGGCGGTCTCCCGCGCCCTCGATGCGGCGATGACCGCATGAGGCGGCTCGCCGCGATCGCCGCGCCGGTCGTCTTCGTGATCCTGCTGCTGGCCGGCTGGGAGGTCGCCTGCCGCGCCCTCGCCGTGCCCAGCTACCGCCTGCCGACGCCCAGCGACATCGCCGTGGCCGCGGTCCAGAACCTGCCGCTCCTGGCCTCCAGCGCCTGGAACACCCTGTCGACCGCCCTCTTGGCCCTGGTCTGGGCCAGCGTCTTCGCCTGCGCCCTGGCCCTGGTGGTGGCGATCAACCCGCTGATCGAGCGGGCGGTCCAGCCGGTGGTCACCACCTTGCAGGTCACCCCGATCGTGGCCATCGCGCCCCTGGTCACCATCTGGGCCGGGCTCGACCATCCCGAGCGGGCGATCCTGGTCCTGGCCGTGGTGGTGGCCTTCTTCCCGATCTTCTCCGGCGCCCTGACCGGCCTGAAGAGCGCCGACCCGGACCTGGAGCGGCTGTTCGACCTCTATGGCGCCAGCCGGCTGCAGCGCCTTTTGCGCCTGCGGCTGCCCTCGGCGGTCCCCTTCCTGCTGGAGGGACACAAGGTCGCGGCGGGCCTGGCCCTGGTGGGCGCGGTGGTGGCCGAGTTCGTCGCCGGCAGCGGCGGCGCGCAGGGCCTGGCCTGGCGCATCCTGGAGGCCCAGCACCGGCTGGAGACGGCCAAGATGTTCGGCGCCCTGGTGGTGCTGGCGGCCATGGGGGTGGCCCTCTACGCGGCGATGCAAGCGGCCGAGCAGGCGATCCTGCGTCGCTGGCGGGGCCGTTAGGCGCGGGTTAAGCCCGTAAAGCTAAGCCTAGGCGGACCCTTCGACCGGAGTCGCCTCGGAGCCGCCATGCGCCGACCCGCCGTCCTTGCCGCCATCGCCGCCGCCGCAGCCTGGACGGGTGTGGCTTGGGCGGGCGTGGCCTGGGGCGCCCCCGACGCCCAGACGCCGGACGGCGCGCAGCCCACGCATTTCCTCTCCTGGCCCGGCAAGTCCGGCGCCCAGGCCGCCCCTGCGCCGGCCAGCCCCGCCCACGCCGCCGCGCCGGCCGGCCGGCTGACCCTGTCGCGCCAGTTCTTCGCCGGCGGCGGCGACCTGGCCGCCGCGCCCGCGCCGCTCGATCCGCGTCCGGTGCCGGGCACGCAGGCCGCCACCTCCACCGACAACACCGCCACCAACCGCGCCCGCCAGAACGATATCCTGACCGCCGACAGCGCGGCCGACGGTCCCGTCGGCGGCGCGGAAGCTCCGAATTGACCGCGATGGCCGAAAGCAAGATCAACGACCTGATGAAGCTCGCGCGCGAGCCGTCCAGCGAGCGGCGACGCGAACTTCTGCGCGAAGTCACCGACATGTTCTTCGCCGCCCCGCCCCAGCGCACCGGCGAGATGGCGCTGTTCGACGACGTGCTCAGCCAGCTCTCCGGCGAGATGGAGGAGGCGGTGCGCGCCGAGCTGTCCCAGCGGATGGCCGACGCCGCCCAGCCGCCGCGCCGGCTGCTGGCCGACCTGGCGCTCGACAGCCTCGCCGTGGCCGAGCCGGTGCTGACCCGCTCGCGCGCCCTGACCGAGGACGACCTGCTGCGCGTCGCCCGCACCCGCGACCAGGGCCACCTGCGCGCCATCAGCCGGCGCGCGAACGTGCCCGAGGCGGTTTCCGACGCCATCGTCGAGCGCGGCGACGACGACACCCTCTCGGTTCTGCTGCGCAACGAACACGCCTCGCTGTCGCGCGCCGCCCACGAGGCCGCCGTCGACCGCGCCGTGGCGAACCCGGCCCTGCACCAGGCGGTGGTCGATCGGCAGTCGCTGCCGATGGACCTGCTGAACGAGATGTATTTCGTGGTCGAGGCCCGGCTGCGCGACCGCATCCTGGAGAAGAACGCCGCGGTCGACCCCGCCGCCCTGGAAGCGGCCCTGGCCGCCGGGCGCAAGCGGGTCGCGGCCCGCGACGGGGCCCTGCCGGCCGACTACGCCGAGGCCGAGGCCGAGGTGCGCGAGATGAAGACCCGCGGCGGCGTCGGGCCGACCATGCTGGCCTCGTTCCTGCGCAACGGCGAGACCACCAAGTTCCTGGTCGCCCTGGCCGAGCTGGCCGACATCGACTTCCACACCGCCCGCCGCATCCTGGAGCGGCGCGAGCTGGACGCCCTGGCCATCGTCTGCAAGGCGGCCGACTTCGACCGCTCGCTGTTCCTCACCTTCGCGGTGCTGGTGCTCGGGCGCGAGGCCGAGGCCATGGGCCGGGCGCGCGAATACGGCCAGATCTATTCGGACCTGCCGCGCGACGCGGCCTGCCGCACCATCCGCTTCTGGCGCATGCGCCGCCAGATCGGCGACGTCGCGGCGGCCTAGGCTCTAATTCTAATTTTGGGTCGAGCGGACGCGCATCCGCTCCAGCCCCCGCGCGGCCTGGTCGGTCAGGCTGCGCAACCCGTGCTCGGCGAACACGTCCAGCGCCGCCGAGAGCGCCAGGCCCGCCGCCGCCGCGCCGTCGCGGCCGGTGATCGCCGCCCGGGCCTCGCAGATCTGGGCGAAACTCAGCTGGCGCACGGCCCAGCCCACCGGGTCCTTGGCCGAATTGGCCAGGGTCAGCTCCACCCGCAGCGAGGCTTCCGCGTCGTCCAGGCTTTCGAGGTCCGCCGTCAGCTCGGCCCGGCGCACCAGGCACAGCACCCGTCCGTGCGCCGCCTGGGCCCGCAGCGGCAGGATCGCCTGTTCGGACAGCACCAGCAGGGCGCGGTCGTAGCAGGCCAGCGCCTGCTCGAAGGCTC
The DNA here is from genome assembly GCA_031291645.1 of Caulobacteraceae bacterium. Classification (GTDB taxonomy): domain Bacteria; phylum Pseudomonadota; class Alphaproteobacteria; order Caulobacterales; family Caulobacteraceae; genus Poindextera. The sequence continues at coordinate 54,494 of JARLIQ010000112.1, forward strand.
GCACCGCGTCGCCCGCCTCGCCCAGCGCTTGCAGGGCGCCGGCCAGGGCCAGCTCGGCCCGCGCCCAGTCCATCGGGCTGTGGGCCCGCGTGACCTGTTCGAGCACCGCCACCAGGCCGTTCACCGCCTCGGCGATCTCGGCGACCTCGCCCTCCAGTTCGCCGAGCGCCGCGCGCGTCTGGCCGTAGGCGATCGACACCCGCGCCCAGGTCAGGGGTTCGTAGGCCGCGTCCAGTCCCTCGCCGGCCTGGCTCAGGCCGTCCAGCGCCATGCGCAGCAGCAGCGGGTCCTTCAGCCGGGTCCCGCAGGCGGCCAGCATCTCGGCCCGGTCGACCCGCACGCCGGCCGCCAGGAGCTTGCCCGCGCCGCCGCGCCGGGCGTGGACGTCGAGCGCCCTGATCGGGGCGTCGAACCGCGCCGCGGCGCGCAGGGCCGTCTCGCGGTCGCCGGACGCCATGGCCTGGCGCGCCTCGACCACCGCCCGGCCGGCCGCGGCCAGCACGCCCGGCAGGGCCGCGCCGCCGCTCTTGACCGCCTCGATCAGGGCGAAGTCGGCCGCCGCGTTCAGGCCCAGGTCGCCGAACAGCTCGGCCCCGACCAGGGCGGCCAGCGCCTGCTCGTAGCGCGCCCCGGCCCAGCGCTGCGGACGCGCCTCGCGCCCGAGGCCGTCCGCGGCCTGCTCGGCGTAGGCGGCCGCCTTGCGCAGGGCGCCCGGGTCGGCCGTGCGGCGGGCGAGTTCGCGCCAGACGAAGGCCGCTTCGAGCTGGCGCTGCGGCCGGTCCTTGGCGCTGATCCGCCCGGCGGCGACGTCGGCCGCCTTGGCCTCTGCGCGCAGCAGGTCCAGTTCCAGAAGTTCGAGCAGGGCCCCGTCGCCGCCGGTCAGCCCGTCCTGGAATGCACCGGGAACCCCCGCGCCGCCAAACCACCGACGCAACTCTCGGCCGAATTCGAACATGGGATGACGGCTCCGAGGGGAATTGCGTCCCAACCCGGAACAACCCGGCGGCGCTTCCCTTGGAACCCAGCAAAGCCGGAGCCAGAGTGTTTAACAAGAGATTAATCTAAACATATGGTTAATGCCGATCGCCGGCCCAATCGGCGCCGCCCTTCCGCCACGACACCCTTGATCCGCGCCCGCGAACTGCTCACGCTTCGGCCCGACCTCCGCCGGCGGCGAGCGGACGGGCGGCGATCAGGGGCGGGACCAGGATGGACGACGCGGCGGTGGAGGCGGGTTCGGCGGCCGAGCTGGGGTTCGATCCCGAGGCGCTGCGGGCCAGGTATCGGGCCGAGCGGGACAAGCGGCTGCGCTTCGACGGCAACGAACAGTACCGCGAGGTCGCCGGCGAATTCGCCCGCTACCTGGACGACCCCTACGTCGCGCCCGGCTTCTCCCGCGCGCCCCTGGCCGACGAGGTCGAGGTGGTGGTGATCGGCGGCGGCTTCGGCGGGCTCCTGGCCGGCGCGCGGCTGCGCCAGGCGGGGATCGAGGACGTCCGGATGATCGAGAAGGGCGGCGACTTCGGCGGCACCTGGTACTGGAACCGCTATCCGGGCGCGGCCTGCGACATCGAAAGCTACATCTACCTGCCGCTGCTGGAGGACGTCGGCTACGTCCCGGTCGAGAAATATTCGCGCGCGCCGGAGATCCTGGCCCACAGCCGGGCCATCGCCGAGAAATTCGGCCTCTACCGCGACGCCCTGTTCCAGACCGAGGTGACCGAGCTGCGTTGGGACGAGGCGGCCCGGCGCTGGGTCGTCTCGACCAACCGGGGCGACGCGATCCGGGCCCGCTACGTCTGCATGGCCAACGGGCCGCTGCACCGGCCCAAGCTGCCGGGCATCCCGGGCGTCGAGACGTTCAAGGGGCATTCCTTCCACACCAGCCGCTGGGACTACGCCTACACCGGCGGCGACGCGACCGGCGGCCTGACCGGGCTGAAGGACAAGCGGGTCGGAATCATCGGCACCGGGGCGACCGCGGTGCAGTGCGCGCCGCACCTGGGCGAGGGCGCCGAGCACCTCTACGTCTTCCAGCGCACCCCCTCGTCGATCGATGTGCGCGCCAACCGGCCGACCGATCCCGACTGGGCCGCCAGCCTGGAGCCGGGCTGGCAGCAGCGCCGGATGGACAATTTCAACGTCCTGGTCTCGGGCGGCTTCCAGGACGAGGACCTGGTCGCCGACGGCTGGACCGACATCATCCGCAACCTGCTGATCCTGGCCCGCAAGGCCGGCGGCGAGGGCGCGGGCGACGCGGCGGGCCTGGTCCAACTGGCCGACTTCAAGAAGATGGAGCAGATTCGCGCGCGGGTGGATTCCATCGTCGCCGACCCGGCGACGGCCGAGGCGCTGAAGCCCTACTACAACCAGTTCTGCAAGCGGCCCTGCTTCCACGACGACTACCTGGCGAGCTTCAACCGGCCGAACGTGACCCTGGTCGACACCGGCGGGCGCGGCGTCGAGGCGATCACCGAGCGCGGGGTGGTGGCGGGCGGGCGCGAGTACGCGCTGGACTGCCTGATCTACGCCACCGGCTTCGAGGTCGGCACCGGCTACACCCGCCGTTCGGGCTACGAGCTCTATGGCCGCGGCGGGGTGGCGCTGAGCGAGAAGTGGAATGACGGGGTGACCACCCTGCACGGCATGCACAGCCGGGGCTTTCCCAACTGCTTCATCATGAGCAACGCCCAGTCCGGCTTCACCGCCAACTACCCGCACATGCTGAACGAGCAGGCCAAGCACCTGGCCTACGTCATCCGCCAGGCGATCGACCGCCAGGCCCGCACCATCGAGGCCTCGCAGGCGGCCGAGGCGGACTGGGTCGAGACCATCGAGCGGCTGGCGGTGATGCGCCAGCGCTACCTCGAGGAATGCACCCCGGGCTACTACAACAACGAGGGCAAGCCCTCGCAGGTCGCCGTGCGCAACGGCCCCTATGGCGCGGGCCCGGTGGCCTTCGTCCAGCTCCTGGAAGCCTGGCGCGCCGAGGGCGGCATGGCCGGGCTGGAAGTCGGGGCGTAGGGGCCGGCTGGATAGATGCCCCTTCCCTCCCCCGCGCCCGCCTATTCGGCCGCGTCGGGCTTCTTGTTCAGGCCCATGGCCTCCAGGATCTCGGGACGGATGTTCTCGGTGCCCTTTTCCTGGATGTGCTGGGCGACGCGCATGCCGACGGCCATGCGGGCCTGGCCGATGAAGGTCTCGCGGTTGTCCTTGGCCCAGTTCAGCGAGTGCTCGCGGTTGACGTTCAGGGCCTGGAAGCGCGGGAAGACGTAGCGGGCCATCAGTTCGTAGGACTTCTTCTTGGCCTCCCATTCGGCCCAGTTGTGGTCCATGAACAGGAAGCAGCCGAAGCCGCCGGACTGTTTCTCCAGCCGCTCGATCTGGGCCGCCGCGTCGTCCGGATCGCCGATCACGGCCAGGCCCGAAGCGATCAGCTGGTCGATCGGATCGCCCGCGCCGTCGGCCACCAGCGGCAGGGCGGCGACTTCGCGGAAGTAGAACATCCATTGCTCCAGGCCGTGGGCGACGTCGGCCCGGGCCTGCTCGCGCGTCGCGGCGATGTGCATCGGCCCGACCAGCCGCCAGGCGGCGCGGTCCATGGTCTTGCCGCTCTCGCGCGCCTTCTCCTCGGCGATCGCCCAGTTGGTGGCCAGGGCGTTGAAGCCGCCGGCCGAGGTCGCGCCGATCGACAACAGGCCCAGGCCGTGCCGCCCGGCCGCCGTCGCCCCGGTGGGCGAGACCTGGCTGGCCGCCGCGATCTCGACCGAGGGCCGGGACCAGGGCGTCATCTGCAGGTGGGCGTCGCACAGTTCGAACCAGTCGGACTTGTGGGTGACGATCTCACCGCGCAGCAGGCGCACGATGACCTCCAGCGCCTCGTCCATCCGGTCGCGCTGGGCGGCCACCGGGATGCCCATCATGAAGGCGTCCGAGGGCAGCGAGCCGGGCCCGACGCCCAGCATCACCCGGCCGCGGGTGATGTGGTCAAGCTGGTTGATCCGGTCGGCCAGCATCAGCGGGTGGTGATAGGGCAGGGAGGAGACACCGGTGCCCAGCTTGATGTGGCGCGTGCGCTCGGCGACCGTGGCGATGAACAGCTCGGGGCTGGCGATCAGCTCGTAGCCGGCCGAGTGGTGCTCGCCGATCCACGCCTCGTCGTAGCCCAGCCTGTCCATCCACTGGACCAGCTCCAGGTCGCGTTCGAGCGCCAGGGTCGGGTTCTCGTTCAGCGGATGGAAGGGCGCGATGAAGGCGCCGAAACGCATCTTGGGACCCAGCATGACGGCGTTTCCTCTCGGCTTATCTCTGTTCGCTTATGAACGCCGGGGCGGCGGGCGACAAGCATGCCCCGGCGTCAGCCGGCCCGGGTCTCAGCGCCGCCCGGCGGTGGGGTGGGAGCTGGAAAGACCGCCGTCGACCACGATCGCCTGGCCGTCGACGTAGGAGGCGTCGTCCGAGGCGAGGAACAGGGCCACCGAGGCGATCTCCTCCGGAGCGCCCGGTCGCTGCAGCGGGTTGAGCTGGCCGATCCTGTCGGCCGTGCCGCGCTCGCGCGCTCGCTCGAAGATCGGCCGGGTCATGCCCGTCTCGATCAGGCCCGGGCAGATGGCGTTGACCCGCACGCCGGTGCCGGTCAGCTGCTGGGCGGTGGTCTGCACCAGGTTGATCACCCCGGCCTTGCTGGCCGAATAGGGCACGCCGCCCGCACCGGACCGCAGGCCCGCCACCGAGGCGGTGCAGATGATCGAGCCCTTGCCGCGCGGGATCATCACCTGGGCCGCGTGCTTGATCGCCAGGAACGGGCCCACCAGGTTGATCCGCAGCAGCTCCATCCAGTTGTCGGCGGTCAGCTCGAACAGCGGGATCAGGCCGCCGGAGACGCCGGCGTTGGCGTAGCAGACGTCCAGGGCGCCGTATTCGCCCACCGCCGTCTCGACCGCCTTGGCGACGTCGGCTTCCACCCCGGCGTCGCCGGTCAGGGCGATGGCCTGGCCGCCCACCTGGCGGATGGCGGCCGCGGTCTCGTTCACCGCCTCCACCCGGTCGACGGCGACCACCTTGGCGCCCTCGGCGGCGAACAGTTTGGCGCTCGCGCGGCCGATGCCGCTGCCCGCGCCGGTGACCAGGGCCACGCGGCCTTCGAGTCGTCCCATCGATGCTTCCTTCTTGATGCGTGTGGCGGGTCAGGCCGGCTGGCGCGCGCGCCGCGCGTTGGCGGCGATGGCCAGGGCCAGGGTCTCGTAGAGGGCCGGCGGCAGGTCGTGGCCCATGCCCTCGATCACCTTCAGCTCCGCGCCCCGGATGTTGGCCGCGGTGTCCTGGCCGCCCGCCAGCGGCACCAGCGGATCGGCCGCACCATGCACCACCAGGGTCGGGGCCGCGATGGTGTTGAGCCGCGCGCGCCGGTCGCCGGTCGCGGTGATGGCGGCGATCTGCCGGCCGAAGCCGGCGGGATTGTAGGCCCGCTGGGCCGCCGCCAGGGCCTCGGCGCGCTGCGCCGCCTCGTCGAACGGAAAGCCGGGGCTGCCGATCACCCGGGCCGAGCGCGCGGAGTGGGCCAGGAAGCCCGCCTCGTCCTCGAACGGGCTGGGCGGGCGCTGGGTTAGCACGGCCATGGCCTCCGCCGTCGCCGGCGGCAGGCCGGGGTTGCCGGTGTTGGACATGATCGAGGTGAGCGAGAGGGTGCGGTGCGGATGCTCGCTGGCGATCAGCTGGGCGATCATCCCGCCCATCGAGGCGCCGACGATGTGCGCCCGCTCGATCTCCAGCACGTCCAGCAGGCCGGCGGCGTCATCGGCCATGTCGTAGAGGGTATAGGGCACGTCCGGCCGCTCGCCGCGGGCGAGCGCCTGCGCCACGGCGTTCAGCTCGGGGACCGGCGCGTCGTCGAAGTGGGTCGAAAGCCCGACGTCGCGGTTGTCGAAGCGGACCACCCGGAAGCCTTGCGCGGCGATGGTCTCGCGGAATTCCGCTGACCAGCGGACCATCTGCATGCCCAGGCCGGCGACCAGGAGGATGGTCTCGGCGTCGTCGTCGCCCAGGCTGTCGTACTCGATGCTGATCCCGTTCGCTTCGGCCCTGGCCATGAGGTTTCTTCCCTGTTTGGTTTTGCCCGATCTTGCGGGGCCGGCGCGGCGACGGCAAGCGGCCGTGGCGCGCGCGGCGCCGGGCGCCTAGATTAGTCGAGGACGGCACGGCGGCGGGGCGCTGGCCGGTTCGCACGCATTCAGCACATGAGGGATCGACCATGAAATATCGGCGACTGGGCCGCACCGGCCTCTACGTGTCCGAACTTTGCCTCGGGACCATGACCTTCGGCGGCGAGGGCTCGATCTGGACCGCCATCGGCGGCCTGGGCCAGGACGCGGCGGACGAGATGGTGGGCAAGGCCCTGGCCGGCGGGATCAACTTCATCGACACGGCCGACGTCTATTCGTTCGGGGTGTCGGAAAAGCTGCTCGGCCAGTCCTTGAGGAACCTGGGCGTCAAGCGCTCGGACGTGATCATCGCCACCAAGGTCTTTGGCCAGATGGGCGAGGGGCCGAACGACCGCGGCGCCTCGCGCGGGCACATCATGGACGGGGTCAAGGCCAGCCTCGACCGGCTGGGCCTGGATCACATCGACCTCTACCAGATCCACGGCAACGACCCGGTCACCCCGGTCGAGGAGACGCTGCGGGCGCTGGACGACCTCGTCTCCGAGGGGCTGGTCCGCTACGTCGGCTGCTCGAACTGGGCGGCCTGGAAGATCGCCAAGGCGCTCGGGATCTCGGACCACCGCGGCCAGGCGCGGTTCGAGACCGTCCAGGCCTACTATTCCATCGCCGGCCGCGACCTCGAGCGCGAGATCGTGCCGATGGCCCAGAGCGAGGGCGTGGGCGTGCTGGTCTGGTCGCCGCTGGCGGGCGGGCTGCTTTCGGGCAAGTTCGGGCCGGGGTCGAACGGGCCGGAAGGCGCGCGGCGGGTCAGCTTCGACTTCCCGCCGGTGAACCGCGACCGGGCCTGGCCGTGCGTCGCCGCCATGCGCGAGATCGCCGAGGCGCGGGGCGTCAGCGTCGCCCAGATCGCCCTCGCCTACGTGCTGGCCAAGCCGTTCGTGACCAGCGTCATCATCGGGGCGCGGCGCATCGACCAGCTGGAGGACAACCTGGCGGCGGCCGAGGTCGAGCTGACGGCCGAGGAACTGGCCCGGCTGGACGAGGTCTCGACCCTGCCCAGCGAATATCCGGGCTGGATGTTCGAGCGCCAGGGTGCGACGCGCGCGCCTCAGCCCTTCAAGCCGAACCTCGAAGCCCAGCGCTGACGCCGGGTCGGCGGCGCCGGCGGCGGGGGGGCCGCCTCCGCGTCCGCCGGCCGCCGCGCGCCCTTGCTGACCCGCAGCAGGGCGACGCCGGCGGCGATGCCGGCCAGGACCGCCAGGCCCAAGGTGGCCTTGGGCCGCATCTGGGCGGTGGAATAGAGGCTGGCCTCGCGCACCCCGGCCTGGAACGAGCGCTCGCGCAGGTCCTGGCCGGGGTGGTGCAGGTTGTCGCCCAGGGCCGCGCGCCGGCCGACCGCGTCGCGTTCCAGCTTCGGCGCGGCCCAGGCCATCAGCGGCTCGGCGGCGAAGGGCAGCACCGCGTTCAGCGCGCCTAGGAAGCCGCCCGCCGTGCCGACGGTCAGCTCGCGGACGTGGTTGTGCGCGGCGTAGAGGATGGCGTCGGCCACCAGCGGCGTCGCATAGACCGGCGGCGGGTTGCGCACCGCCACCCCGGTCAGGTTGCGCGCGTGGTCCTTGTAGGGGGTGTCGATCGCCGAGGGCTTGATCAGGGTGACCGAGACCGGCGCGTGCTCGGCCATCAGCTCCATGCGCAGCGCCTTGGTGAAGCTGGCGACCGCGGCCTTGGAGGCCGAGCTCACGCCCTGCAGCGGCAGGGGCAGGTCGCCGAGGGTCGAGCCGATGTTGATCAGGACGCCGCCACCGTCGCGGTCGCGGAAGTGCTCGACCGCCGCCAGCGAGCCGTAGACCACGCCCCAGTAGTTGGTGTCGAACAGGCGCCGCTGGTCGTCCAGCGGCGTGGCGGAGATCGGGCCGAAGATCGAGACGCCGGCGTTGTTGACCCAGACGTCGAAGCCGCCGAAGGCGCTGATCGCCGCCTCGGCGATCGCCCGCACGTCCGCCTCGCGGCCGACGTCGGCCGCGACGATGGCCACCTGGGCGCCCTTGCCGGCCAGGTCGTCGCGGACCGCCTTCAGGGCCTCCTCGTTGCGCGCCGCCAGCACCAGGCGCACGCCCTTTGCGCACGCGGCGCGGGCCGTCGACAGCCCGATGCCGGACGTGGCGCCGGTGATCACCATCACCTGCTTGCCGAGGGGCTTGAGCCTCAACCGCTTGCGCATGACCGTCCTCATCAACCTCGCGCGCCCCCGACGCACGCCCTAGAGCATGTCAGGGTCAGAATTCCAAGACTCGGAGGCTTGAACCGGTTCCACGGTCCAGCCCCGGGCCCATTTGCACCTTCAGGTGTGAAGCGGGCGTTTCGGCCGCGACGGGACGGCCGGCGGCGGTTCAGCGCGGGCTGATGGCCGCCGAGGACACCCAGCCGCGGTTGCCGTTCTCGTCGTCGACCTCCCACCAGACGCCGTCGCGATGGCCGGTGGGGTAGACCAGGTCGCCCGGCGCGAAGGTCCGCACCGGCTTGGCCCGCGGCGAGGGCTGGTCACGCATGGTGATCGGCTCCTTCACCGAATAGGCCTGGATGCCGGCGTTCTCCGACGCCGAGCCGGGTTCCGGCGCGGCGTTGCTCTGCATGTAGTGGACCAGGTCGATGAAGGCGTTGAAATAGGCCGCGGTGATCACCTTGCCGATGTCGGTGTTGGAATAGCCGCCGCCGGCCAGGGCCGCGAAACCGCTCCAGCCGCCGCCGGCGCCCCCGGCCCCGAAGGAGATGTCGGTCTTCTTGGCCGCGCCTTCGGCGACGTAGAGCTGCTCGGTGGTCCGCGCGTCGGTCAGGGTGATCAGCACCTGGGCCTCGGACCGCTTGGTCTTGACGCTGCCGGCCAGGGCGCCCCAGCCGCCCGGCAGGAAGCTGCCGGCCGCCGCGCCGATGTTGTTGCCGCCGGAATCGGTGTTGGAGTTGGCGATGTCCGGCACCAGGAAGTAGTCGGCCGACGCCACCTGGCCGCGCCCGACGTTGGAGCCGCGGCGCAGCTCGCCCGACTGGGCCAGGCCTTCTTCCTGGTTGTGCATCTCAAGCCCGCCGGCGCGGTCGACCATGCGCAGGCAGCCCGAGCGCGAGGCGAACAGCTTGAGCAGGGTCTCGGGACTGGAGAGGTTGTAGCTGAGCCACCAGCGGTTCTCCGGCTCCTTGACCGCGGCGGTGCCGAGGGCGTGGTCGCAGTGGGGCAGTTCGGGCGTCAGGGCGTTCTTCGGCTGGCCCTTGTCCATGCCGTATTGGGCGCTGGCCGGACCGGCGGCCGCGAGACCCGCCACCATGCCCAGCATGGCGGAAGCCAAAGCAAAGCGTCTCATCAGCCCAACCCCTGAAAAGTCTCCACCCGCCCCGAGCTTAGCCGGGGCGGGTGGATGGGGCAATCAATCTGAACGAACGTCGGTATCCGTCCGTCAGCGTCGGCTTATCAGTAGCCGTTGAGGCGCGCGTAGCGGTCCCGGTGATAGGACTGCCCGCCAAAGGTGGCCTCGGCGGCGCGGGCGCGCTTGAGGTAGAGGCCCGCGTCGTGCGCGTCGGTCATGCCGATGCCGCCGTGCATCTGGACCATCTCGTTGGAGACCTGGTGCAGGGTGTCGCCCATCTTGGCCTTGGCCAGCGAGACCAGTTCGGGCGTGTCCGGGCTGTCGTTGTCGATCGCGGTCAGGGCCGCCTCGACGCAGGAGCGCGCCAGTTCCAGGTCGGTGAACATCTTGGCCGCGCGGTGCTGCAGGGCCTGGAAGCTGCCGATGACCTGGCCGAACTGCACCCGGACCTTGAGGTAGTCGAGCGTGGTCTCGAACGCCTGCAGGGCGGCGCCCAGCATTTCGGCGGCGAGGCCGGCGCGGGCGCGGTCCAGGGTCTTTTCCAGAAGCTCCCAGCCCTTGCCTTCCTCGCCCAGCACGGCGTCGGCGCCGACCTGGACCTGTTCGAAGGTCAGGTTGGCCGCGCCGCGGCTGTCGGCCAGCTTCAGCGGCTTGCGGATGAGGCCCTTGGCGTCGCCCGGCACCAGGAACAGGGTGATCCCCTCCTTGTCGCCCGGCTTGCCCGAGGTGCGGGCCGAGACCACGAACAGCCCGGCCGCGCCGCCTTCGAGCACGAAGGTCTTGGCCCCGCCGAGGGTGTAGCCGGCGCCGGACCTGGCCGCGTGCAGGGCGACCTTTTCCGGGGCGTGGTGGGCGCCTTCGTCGACCGCCAGGGTGGCGACCAGCTCGCCCGAGGCGATCTTGGGCAGCCAGGCTTCCTTCTGGGCGTCCGAGCCGCCCAGGATGATGGCGCTGGCGGCGGCCAGGGCCGAGGACAGCAGCGGCGAGGCGGTCAGGGTGCGGCCGGTCTCCTCCAGGATCAGGCCCAGGCTCAGATAGCCGAAATCCGATCCGCCGTAGGCCTCGGGGATGATCACCCCGGTCCAGCCCATCTCCGCCATCTCGGCGAAGGCGGCCGGGTCGTAGCCGAGCTCGGCCCCGCTGTCGCGGACCTTGCGGAAGGCCGAAACCGGCGACTTCTCCTGGGTCCAGGTGCGCGCGGCGTCGCGCAGCATGCTTTGTTCTTCGGTCAGAACAGCCATTGACGTGAAATCCCTCTAGTTCGAAGCGTTGCTGAGCGGGTCGGGCAGGCCGAGGATCCGCTTGGAGATGATGTTGCTCTGGATCTCGTAGGAGCCGCCGTAGATCGTGGTGGCCTTGCCGCCGAGCCAGGTGCGCACGGCGGTCAGCTCTTCCGGCGTGAAGCCGTCGCCCTCCCAGCCCAGGCCCTGGTGGCCCATGATCTCGAGCAGGAGTTCCGCCCGCTGCTGGCCGACGGCCGATCCGGCGTTCTTCATGATCGAGGTGGCCGCGCTCGGCCCCTGGTTCGACCGGGATTCCGCCATGGAGCGCATGGCGGTCAGGGCGAAGGCCCGGGCCTCGATGTCGTGGGCGGCGATGCGCGCGCGCAGCTCCGGATCGGCGATGCGGCCCTGTTCGTCGACCCCGACATAGGTCTTGGCCGCCTGGCTGGGCGAGGCGCCGAACAGCCCGCGCGCGCCCGAACCGGCGCCGCCGGCCAGGCTGTTGCGTTCATGCTGCAGGAGGCGCTTGGCGATGGTCCAGCCGCCGTTCAGCGGCCCGACCAGGTTCTCCTTGGGGACCTTCACGTCGGTGAAGAAGGTCTCGCAGAACGGCGAATGGCCGCTGATCAGGCGGATCGGCCGGGTCTCGACGCCCGGCGTCTTCATGTCGATCAGGATGAAGCTGATGCCCTCGTGCTTCCTGCTGGTGTCGGTGCGCACCAGGCAGAAGCACCAGTCGGCCCACTGGGCGCCCGAGGTCCAGATCTTCTGACCGTTGATCAGCCAGTGGTCGCCCTTGTCCTCGCACTTGGTCTGCAGGCTGGCCAGGTCCGAGCCCGCGCCGGGTTCGGAGAAGCCCTGGCACCAGCGGATCTCGGAGCGGGTGATCGGGGGGATGTGGCGCTGTTTCTGCTCCTCTGTGCCGTATTCCAGCAGCGTCGGGCCGAACATCATCACGCCCATGCCGCCGATCGGGTTCCAGGCGCCGAGGCGGCCCATCTCCTGCTGCAGCACCCTGGCTTCGGCGCTGGAAAGGCCGCCGCCGCCGTAGGCCTTGGGCCAGGTGGGCGTTCCCCATCCCGTTTCGCCCATCGCCCGCGTCCAGGTCTTGAGGTCCGCATCGTCGGGCGGCAGGCCCTCCTGATACATCATCCCCCCGCGTCCCTTCAGCGAGGGCGGGAAGTTGGCCTCCAGCCAGCTCCGCGCCTCGTTGCGGAAGGCGTCGAGGTCGGCGCCTCCAAAATCAGCCATGAAATCGTCTCCTGAAAAATGCTCGGTTGAAGTGGTCGGTCTGAGGTCGTCTGTCTTCAGGCGGATGCGCCGGTCTCGGGCAGGCCGAGGATCCGCTTGGAGATGATGTTGTTCTGGATCTCGTAGGAGCCGCCGAAGATCGTGGTGGCCTTGCCGGACAGCCAGCCGCGCACGGCGGCCAGCTCGTCCGGCGCGAAGCCGTCGTCCGCCCAGCCCAGGCCCTGGTGGCCCATGATCTCCAGCGCCAGCTCGGCCCGCTCCTGGCCGATGCGGGTGCCCGAGTTCTTCATGATCGAGGTGGTGGCGCTGGGGTTGAGGTTGCCGCGCGCCTCGGCCGCCGCGCGATGCATGGTCAGGACGTGGGCGCGCGCGTCCATCATGTGTCGGGCGACGCGGCCGCGCAGGTCGCCGTCGGCGATGCGGCCGGTCTCGTCCACCCCGACGTAAGTCCTGGCCAGGTCGGGGATCGGGGCGCCGGCGCCCAGCATGCGTCCGCCGCCCTGGCCGGACCGCTCGTGCTGCAGCAGGCGCTTGCCGATGGTCCAGCCGCCGTTCAGCGGGCCGACCATGTCGTTCTTCTCGACCCGCGCGTCGGTGAAGAAGGTCTCGCAGAAGGGGGAATTGCCGGCGATCAGCTTGATCGGGCGGGTCTCGACCCCGGGCTGATGCATGTCGATCAGGACGAAGCTGATGCCCTCGTGCTTCCTGGTCGTGTCGGTGCGCACCAGGCAGAAGCACCAGTCGGCCCACTGGGCGCCCGAGGTCCAGATCTTCTGGCCGTTGACCACCCAGTGGTCGCCCCTGTCCTCGCACTTGGTCTGCAGGCTGGCGAGGTCCGAGCCCGCGCCCGGCTCGGAATAGCCCTGGCACCAGCGCAGCTCGCCGCGCACGATCGGCGGGATGTGGCGCTGTTTCTGCTCCTCGGTCCCGTATTCCAGCAGGGTCGGGCCGAACATCGACGTGCCCATGCCGACGATGGGATTGGTGGTCCCGATCCGCGTCATCTCCTCGGCCAGGACGCGGGCTTCGGCCGGGGTCAGGCCGCCGCCGCCGTATTGCGTGGGCCAGGTCGGGGCGCCCCAGCCCTTGGCGCCCATGCGCTGCTTCCAGAGCGCCACGTCCTCGCGCGGCGCGCCGCCGCCCATCACCCCTTCCGTCACCGCGTCGGGATCGCCGCGCAGGCTTTCCGGGACGTTCGCCTCCAGCCACTCGCGGGCCTCGGCGCGGAAGGCGTCGAGTTCGCCACCGAAATCAGCCATCGAATCCTCTCCCACCAATCGTTTTCTTGTTATCGGCGGCCGAAACGGCCGTGGGGTCAGCGGCGAGCTTGGAAATCCTTTCGTCCTGTCTCGCCATCCGTCCCGCGCATCAAAAATATCCTATGAAATTCAGCCGGCCGCTCGCCTCGTCACTGGGGATCGGGCAGGCCCAGCACGCGCTTGGACACCACGTTCAGATTGATCTCCGAGGTGCCGCCTTCGATCGAATTGCCCTTCGAGCGCAGCCAGCCGTGGGTGGCGACCAGTTCGTTCGGGGAAAAGCCCTCGCCCTCCCAGCCCAGGCCCTGGGCGCCCAGGGTCTCGACCATCAGCTCGGAGCGCTCCTGCGCCAGCGAGGCGGCGGCGTACTTGATGATCGAGGTGGCCGCGCTCGGCCCGTTGCTGGCCTTGGACTCCGCGGCGACGCGCGCCAGCGTCAGGTAGAAGCTCTGGAAGTCCATCTTGTTCTTGGTGATGCGCGCGCGCAGGTCCGGATCGTCCACCGCCCCGGTGTCGTCGACCCCGACATAGGTCCTGGCCAGTTCGCCCAGGTCGCCGGCCGCGCCGCCCGCCCCGCCGCCGCCGCCGAAGCCGCCGGAGATGTTCTGCCGCTCGTACTGCAGCAGCCGCTTGGCGATCTCCCAGCCGCCGTTGACCTTGCCGACCAGGTTCTCCTTGGGGACCTTCACGTCGGTGAAGAAGGTCTCGCAGAACGGGCTCTCGCCGCTGATCAGCTTGATCGGCCGGGTCTCGACGCCGGGCGTCCGCATGTCGATCAGGATGAAGCTGACGCCCTCGTGCTTCTTGGTCGTGTCGGTGCGCACCAGGCAGAAGCACCAGTCGGCCTTGTTGGCGTAGGAGGTCCAGATCTTCTGGCCGTTGATCAGCCAGTGGTCGCCCTTGTCCTCGCACTTGGTCTGCAGGCCGGCCAGGTCCGAGCCCGCGCCCGGTTCCGAATAGCCCTGGCACCAGCGGATCTCGCCGCGGACGATCCTGGGCAGGTGCTCCTGCTTCTGGGCCTCGTTGGCGTATTCCAGCAGCACCGGGCCCAGCATCCAGAGGCCGAACGAGGCGAGCGGGCTGCGATAGCCGCCGCGCGATATCTCCTGGTCCAGCACCCGGGCCTCGGCGCTCGAAAGGCCGCCGCCGCCGTAGGCCTTGGGCCAGGTCGGGGCGGTCCAGCCGCGCTCGGCCACCTTGCGCATCCAGGCGATCTGCGGGTCGGTGGTGTTGTCGGCGAAGGCGCGGCCGCCCCAGGTGGCCTCCGGGTCGACCTTGGCGTCAGGGTCGCGCAGTTCGGCCGGATAGTTGGCCTCCAGCCAGGCGCGCGCCTCCGCGCGGAAGGCCTCCAGATCGCCGCCGCCGAAATCCGCCATCGTCTCCAACTCCCAGTCGCGCCCGCCGTTCCGGCAAGGGCTTGTTATCATCACTAACTTACCCCAGGGGCGCCCCGGAGCAAGCCGACTCGAACGGCTGTTTCATCCCTTCTCTGCGAGCGGCCGCGGGCGTTCGGAATTTCGTCACGCTTGCGTCTATGCTGGGGCGCGGGGGAATCGGAGCAGGGGCCCTTCGTTCCGTTAGGATCGGAAGGGCGAAGGTCGGCATGAGCGTTGTTCGCGAACTGAGGTCCGCGGCCCTCGAGGCGGCGCCCCCGATATCGGCGGCGCTGACCCTGGCGGCCGGGGTGATGCTGCTGGTCTCCGGCGCGACCCCGTCCGACCCCGAGCGGTTCCGCTTCATCGCCCAGGCCCTGCCGCTCTATCTGATCGAGATCAGCCACTTCCTGTCCTCGATCCTGGGCCTGGTGCTGGTGCTGCTGGCCTTCGGGCTTCGCCGGCGGCTGGACGCGGCCTGGGTCGCGACCGTGATCGTGCTGGCGCTGGCCGCGGTGCTCGCCCTGCTCAAGGGCTTCAACTGGCCGGAGACCACAGCGCTGGCGGTGCTGTGGCTGCTGATCCTGCCGATGCACCCGGCCTTTCCGCGCACGGCGCGGCTGACCCGGATGGAGATCACGCCCGGCTGGCTGATCTCGGCCGTGGCGGCGGTGGCCGGGGCGGGCGCCATCGGCCTCTGGTCGTTCCGCCACGCCGACTATTCCGACACCCTGTGGTGGAAGGTGATGGCCGACGCCGACGCCACCCGGTCGCTGCGCGCCTCGGTCGGGGCGGCGGTGCTGCTGCTGGCGGTCGGGCTGTGGCGGATGGTGGCGACGCCCGCGACCCCGCCGATCGTCGGCGACGACGATCCTCAGTTCGAGCGGGTCAGGGCGATCCTGGCGTCGGCCGAGGAGCCGGAGCCCGCGGCCAACCTGGCGCTGCTGGGCGACAAGCGGTTCTTCTTCTCGCAGTCCGGCGAGAGTTTCCTGATGTTCGGCGTCCGGGGCCGCTCGTGGATCGCGCTCGGCCCGCCGGTCGGCAAGCGCGAGGAGCGGATGGAGCTGCTCTGGCGGTTCCGCGAGCTGGCCGACGCCCACGCCGCGAGGCCCGCCCTCTACGGCATCGGGCCGGACGTGCTGCCGGACGTGGTCGAGCTGGGCTTTTCGATCCAGAAGACCGGCGAATCCGCGACCGTGCCGCTGGACCAGTTCTCGCTGCAGGGCCGCCGGCGCGACGTGCTGCGGCGCAACTGGCGCAAGGCGGGCGAGTCCGGCGCCGCCTTCGAGGTGCTTCCGCCGGACGCCGTGCGGGGCGCGATGGCCGAGCTGAAGCGGGTCTCCGACGCCTGGCTCTCGCACCACGCCGGCGGCGACAAGAAGTTCTCGATGGGCGGGTTCGAGCCGCGCTACGTGGCGGAGTTCCCCTGCGCGGTGGTGCGTTCGGACGACCGCATCGTCGCCTTCGCCACCATCTGGACCACGATCGACCGGTCGTCCTTCTCGATGGACCTGATGCGCTACGACGACGACGCGCCCAAGAACGTGATGGACTATCTGTTCGTCGAGCTGATCGAGTGGGGCCGTCGCGAGGGCTACACCGCCTTCGAATTCGGCATGGCGCCGCTGGCGGGGCTGGAAGATCGTCCCCTGGCGCCGATCATGTCGCGGGTCGGCCGGCTGCTCTACGAGCGCGGCGAGGAGCTGTACAATTTCCGCGGCGTCCGCCGCTACAAGGACAAGTACGACCCGGTCTGGCAGCCGCGCTACATCGCCGCGCCGCACAAGTGGGCGATCCCGATCCTGCTCGCCGACGTCGGGCTGCTGTCGTCCGGCGGGGTTTCGGGCCTGACCAAGCGCCCGCGCCGCGGGGAGCCGGCGCCGCCGCCCGTCGCGGACGCTCCTCTGCCAGCCAGCTAGGTGCGGCGCCCAGTCCTCCGTCAGGTCTTAACCTCACGTTAACCCTGCGCGCGCGTGGTCGAAGGCGAGGGTTGCTCCGCCTTCAGGTCGTCCACAGAAGAACGGCGGCAACCCTATATTTAGTGTTAACGCCGCGTTTACACGCTAGGAATCGGTGGTTAGCGTCCGAGTAACGTGCTTGGAGAGCGATTCGGATGACCTCGGGGGCGCCGTGGAGCGTAAAGGGCATCGACCCCAAGGCGCGTGAGATCGCAAAGGATCTCGCTCGCAGGTCGGGCATGACGCTTGGTGAGTGGTTGAACCAGGTGATCCTCGACGACGAGGCCGTGGCCGACGACGCGCCGCGCTATCCCAGCTTCGGCCGCCAGGCCACCCCGCCCCAGCGCCGTTTCGAATCCGCCATCCGTCCGGTCGAGGACGCCTTCAGGGTCACCGACACGCTCGACCGGCTGTCCGCCCGCATCGAGGCGGCCGAGCAGCGCTCGGCGATCGCCATCGGCGGCATCGAACAGTCCGTCGCCCACCTGGTGGCCCGCCTGGAAGGCGCCGAGCACGACCAGAACGCGGTCGTCTCGCGGTTCGAGGGCGCGGTCGACGGCCTGCGCGCCGAACAGGCCCGGGCCGGCGAACGGCTTCGCCGCTTCGAGCAGGAGGCGGCCGAGACGCGGGTCGGCGAGGCGCTGAAGTCGCTGGAGGGCGCCCTCTCCAAGCTGGCCGGCCACGTCTATGCCGGCGAAGGACAGGCGAAGGACAGCTTCGACGGCCTGCGCCAGGAGCTGGACGGCGTGCACGAGCGGCTCGGGGGCGCGTTCAGCGAGACCGCGGCGCGCGAGCTGGTCGAAGGGGTGATCGCCCGGCTTTCCGGCCGCTTGGAACAGGCCGAGCTGCGCACGACCGACGCCCTGCGCAGCCTGGAGGGCGCCTTCGCCGAGCTGGACGCGCGGATCAGCGCGACCGAGCAGCGGCTGGCCGACGGCGGCCAGGAGGCGCGCCTGGAGGCGCTGGCCGCCAGCCTGACCGAGCGGATGGACGCGGTGCGGGCCGAGATGGCCGAGAACATCCGCGCCAGCGCCGCCGACGGCCGCTTCGAGCGGATGGAGCAGGCGCTGCAGGAGATCAGCGGCCACGTCCGGACCGCCGAGCAGCGTTCGGCCGGCGCCATCGAGAAGATGGGCCACGAAGTCCTGCGCATGGCCGACACCCTGACCCGCAGCGTCCAGGAGAGCGAGCAGCGCTCGGGCCAGGCGATCGAGACGGTCAAGCAGGCGTTCAGCGGCGAGGTCGCCCGCGTGGCCGACGGTTTCGCCCGCAACGTCGAGGCGGCGGAACGCCGCTCGGCCGAGGCGATCGAGCGCGTCGGCGGGGACGTCGCCCGGGTGGCCGACGCCATGGAGGCGCGCCTGACCCAGGCCGACGCGGTCGGCGCCCAGGCGCTGGAACGGCTCGGCGCCGAGATCACCCGGATCAGCGAGCGGCTGACCGAGCGGATCGCCAACGCCGAGCGCCGCTCGGCCCAGGCGATCGACGACGTCGGCGACCAAGTGGCCCGCGCCACCGAGCGGATGCAGGACCGCCAGGAGCGCGTCTCGGGCGAACTGGCCGATCGCATCCGCCAGAGCGAGGAGCGGACGGCCCGCTTCCTGGACGAGGCCCGCGAGCGGATCGACCATCGCCTGGCGGAGACCCAGCGCCGGCTCGCCGACGTCGCGCCGGCCGAGGCGCACGCGCTGTCCGCCTATTCGACCTACGCCGACCCGGCGGTGGCGCCGTTCGGCGATGACAGCTTCGCCGCCCCGGCCGAGGATTTCGCACGCGAGGCGCCGCCCGTCTTCGGCCATGCCGAGCCCTCGCACGGCCTGCTCCAGGCCGAGCCGGAGGCCGGGTTCGAGCCCGAGGCGGAGGTCGCGGCGACCCAGGGCGACGACGCCGAGCTGTTCGGCGCGCCGGCCGCTCCGGCCGAGGACGATCCCTTCGGCGACGACGGCTTCATGGAGCCGGCCCGCGTCGCCGCCGAGCGCGAGGACTTCGGCGCCGGGCTGTTCACCGAACCCCAGCGGTCCCGCGACGAGATCGAACCCGAGGTCGATGACGACTGGCTGTCTCCGGTCGCAGACGAAGCGGCGCTCCACGGCGCGCACGCGGAAGACGACGCCGAACCCATCGCCCCCTTCGGCCTCGCCCGGCCGGACGTTGCGGACGAGGACCAGGCGCACCTGGAGCCGCACGCCGACGACGGCTTCGAGGCGGCTGACGAGTTCGTCGCGGCCGAGTCCGAGCGGCCGAAGACCACGCGCGAGCTGATCGAACAGGCCCGCGCGGCGGCCCGCGCCGCGTCCCAGCCGCAGGACGCCAAGGCCCGCGCCGGCGAGACGCGCGGCGGCTCGATGTTCAGCGGCTTCGGCCTGGGCGGCGGCCGCAAGAAGCGCGGCGGCTCGACCATGCGCACCGCGCTGCTGGTCTCGGGCGGCACGGCGGCGATGGGCGTGGCCCTGGCCGGCTATGTGATCCTGGCGGACAAGCCGCACGGCGCCTTGCCGGACCGGGTCGCCGAGGCCCTGGGCGTGCACGCCGCGGCCGGGACCCATCCGGCGGCCGGCGAGATGTCGCCCAACCCGCTGGCGGCGGTGGCCCTGGCGCCCAAGCCGATCGCCGGCCAGGCGGTCGACGCCAACCAGACGGCGGCCCTGCCGACGCCGGAGGCGGCCGGCGGCGCCGAGCTCTACAACGACGCCGTCCGCAAGATCGAGGCGAAGGACAAGTCCGGCGTGGCGCCGCTGCAGAAGGCGGCCAACATCGGCTACGCCCCGGCCCAGTTCTATCTCGCCAAGCTCTACGAGGACGGCCAGGCCGGCCTGCCGAAGGACCTGGTCGAGGCGCGCCGCTGGACCGAGCGCGCGGCCGAGGGCGGCGACCGCAAGGCGATGCACAACCTGGCGCTCTATTTCTTCGAGGGCGTCGGCGGGCCGAAGAACCTGACCAGCGCCGCGCAATGGTTCCGGCGCGCCTCCGACCTGGGCCTGGTGGACAGCCAGTACAATCTGGCGCGGCTCTACGAGGAAGGCTTCGGCGTCGCCCAGAACCCCGCCGAGGCCTACAAGTGGTACCTGATCGCCGGCCGCTCGGGCGACGCGGAATCGCGGATGAGCGCGCTTCGGATCAAGAGCCAGTTGTCGGCCGAGGCCCAGAGCGCCGCCGAGCGCGCGGCCCAGGGCTTCCAGTCCCAGCCGCCCGACCCCACGGGCGCGCCGCTGCAGGCGGCGGTCGGCGGCGACGCCGCCAGCGTGGCCACGGCCCAGCGCGCCCTGACCAAGCTCGGCTTCTACCTGGGGCCGACCGACGGCACGCCCTCCCCGGCCCTGAAGCTGGCCATCGCCGCCTACCAGCGCGGCCAGGGGCTGCCATCGACCGGCCAGCTCGACCCGGGCCTGACCCAGCGCCTGGCGACGGTGGTCCAGCCGTAACCCCTGACCGGCGCCTCAGTCGCCGACCAGCATCGACCAGCCGATGGCGTGGGCCTGCCGGGGTCCGAGGGCCACGGCGATCGGCCGGCCGGCGAACAGGCCCGCGAAGGCCTTGTCGCGGACGTTCAGCCCCCCGGCGTAGGCGCCGAAGGCCGGCAGCACCACCCGCTCGCCGTCCGTGACGAAACACCGCCGCCGCACCGAACGACCGCGCGTGGCGACCCGCGCCGCCGGGTGCAGGTGGCCCGCCGCCTCGGCCCGCGGTCCGGCCTGAGGCTCGTGGCGCAGGACCAGCCGGCCGACCGCGTGCTCCGCGACCACCTCTCCGGGCAGGCCGCGCGGCCCGTCGGCGTCGTGGTTGCCGACGACCCAGACCAGGGTGCGGCCGCGGGCGAGGCTGGCCAGGCGCGCGCCGCTGTCGGCCGCCAGTCGCGCCTCGGCTCCGCCGTCGTGGAAGCTGTCGCCCAGCAGCACGATCCGCGCCGGGTTCAGCGCCTCGACCTCCTGCTCCAGCCGCGCCAGGGTCTCGGCCGTGTCGTAGGGCGGCAGCAGCTGGCCGCGCGCGGCGTAGGCCGAACCCTTCTCCAGGTGCAGGTCGGCGGCGGCCAGGGTGCGGCTCTCCTCCAGCCACAGCGTCCCGGCCGGGCGCAGCCGCGCGGTGAGGCCGGCCAGGGTCAGGCGCACCGCGCCGCAGTCGCTGGCGGCGAGGTCGAAGGCGAGCTTGCGGCCAGCGGCGCTCACGCCATCGCTTCCTCGACCAGGGCCAGCAGGGAGGCGGACTGCAGCAGCATTTCCGACGCGCCGCCGGGCGAGCGCTCGCGCCCGATCTCGACCAGCATCGGCACGGAGAAGGGCGACAGCTTGGGCAGGGGGTTCATGCGGATCCGTCCCTTGATCCGGGCCAGCAGCCCGCCCAGCCGCTCCAGGTCCATCAGGCCGGCCGACGCATCCGCCCGCGCGCAGCGCAGCAGGAGGTGGTCCGGCTGGTGGCGGCGCAGCACGTCGTAGATCAGGTCGCTGGAGAAGGTGACCTGGCGGCCCGACTTCTCCTCGCCCGGGAACCGGCGCTCGATCAGGCCTGAGATCAGGGCGCACTGGCGGAAGGCGCGGCGCATCATCGAACTCTCCTCGAGCCAGGCTTCCAGGTCGTCGCCCAGCATGTCCTCCTGGAACAGCTCGTCCATGTCGATGCGGTCCATTGGCGCCAGGGACCAGACGCACACGGCGTAGTCGTTGGCCAGGTAGCCCAGCGGCCCGACGCCCAGCCGGTCGAGCCGGCGGGTCAGCAGCATGGCCAGGGTGGTGTGGGCCAGCCGTCCCTCGAACGGATAGGCGATCAGATAGTGGCGACGGCCGTTGGGGAAGGTTTCGACCAGAAGTTCGTCCGCCCTCGGAACGCCGGAATGGTCCTTCTGGGCCTCCAGCCATTCGCGCACGTCGTCGGGCAGCCGTCGCCAGGCCGATTCGTCCTGGACCATGGCGCGCACCCGCCTGGCCAGATAGGTCGACAGCGGGAATTTCGAGCCGCCCCAGCTCGGGATCTTGGGGTCGTCCGAGGGCGAACGGGTGACGAGGACGTCGATCCCGACGATGGCCTCGAAGCGCCAGACCTGGCCGCCAAACAGGAAGGTGTCGCCGGCGGTCAGGCCCTCGAAATACCATTCCTCGGCCTCGCCGATCTTGCGCCCGCCGACGCCGCGGCGGCTCATCTGGCGCAGGTTCAGCACCGTCGGGCCGACGATGGCCCCGCAGTTCAGCCGGTGGCGCAGCGCCGTCTGGGCCCCGCGCACCCGCCAGGCCCCGTCCCGCCCCTGCACGATGCGGCGAAACCGGTCGTAGGTCTTGAGCGCGTAGCCGCCGGTCGAGACGAAATCGAGCACCGCGTCGAAGTCCGCCCGGCCGAGCCCCGCGAAGGGCGCGCTACGGATGACCTCCGTATAAAGATCATCGGCCTGGAAGGGTTCGGAGCAGGCGCAGCCCATGATGTGCTGGGCCAGGACGTCCAGGGCGCCGGACCGCTCGGGATCGCCGTCCAGGGCGTTCTCGGCCACCGCCTCCCGCGCGGCCTGGCACTCCAGCATCTCGAACCGGTTGGCCGGCACCAGTATGGCCCGCGAGGGCTCGTCCAGCCGGTGGTTGGCGCGTCCGATCCGCTGGACCAGGCGCGAGGAACCCTTGGGCGCGGCGAGCTGGACGACCAGGTCCACCGCCCCCCAGTCGATCCCGAGGTCGAGGGTCGAGGTGCAGACCACGGCCCGCAGCTCGCCCCTGGCCATCGCCGCCTCGACCTTGCGCCGCTGTTCGGGGGCCAGCGAGCCGTGATGCAGGGCGATCGGCAGGTTGTCGTCGTTCAGCCGCCACAGCTCCTGGAAGGCGAACTCGGCCTGCCAGCGGGTGTTGACGAAGACCAGCGCCGTGCGGGCGGTCTTGATCACCTCATAGACCTCGGCCATGGCGTGCTGGGCCGTGTGGCCGGCCCAGGGCACCCGCTGGTCCGACAGCAGCACGTCGATCACCGGCGGCGCGCCCGGCTCGCCCAGGACCAGGTCGGCCGGCTCCGTCCCGGCCGACAGCCAGCGGCGCAGCATGTCCGGATCGTTCACCGTGGCCGAGAGCCCCACCCGCCGCATCCTGGGCGCGAACGTCGACAGCCGCGCCAGGCCCAGCGACAGCAGGTCGCCGCGCTTGGACGAATGGATGGCGTGGATCTCGTCGATCACCACGCAGGCCAGGTCCTCGAAATAGGCCCGCGCGCCCTCCCAGGCGCAGAACAGGGCCAGCTGCTCGGGCGTGGTCAGGAGGATGTCGGGGGGATGGCGCCGCTGGCGCTGGCGCTTGGCGACGCTCATGTCGCCGGTGCGCGCCTCGATGGCGATAGAAAGCCCCATCTCGGCCACAGGGGCCATCAGGTTGCGCGCCACGTCGGTCGCCAGCGCCTTCAGCGGCGAGATGTAGAGGGTGTGCACGCCCCGCGGCGCGTTCGGCCTGGCCCGCTGCGACAGCTCGACCAGGCTGGGCAGGAAGCCGGCCAGGGTCTTGCCGCCGCCGGTGGGCGCGATCAGCAGGGCGTCGCGCCCGGCCCGCGCCTTTTCCAGCATGGCCAGCTGGTGGGTGCGCGGCGTCCACCCCCGCCCGGCGAACCATCCGCCAAACCGGGCCGGCAAGAGTTGCTGCGCCGCGCCGCCGTCCATCCGGGGCGCTATAGCATGTTCTCTTTCTGTTTCGAGGGGCGCCGTTGCGGGACCGCGGCGTCGGGCGCTATCCAGGGGGCATGAGCCCAGCCGACTCGCAGCCGATCTTCATCACCGAACGGCTGATCGTGCGGCCGCGCACGCCCGCCGACGAGGCGGCCTGCCTGCTGATGGACGGCGATCCCGAGGTCGTCCGCTACGTGCCGACGCCCTGGTCGGACGAGGCCGGCCATCGCGCCTTCCTGGCCACCCGCACCGCCGGTCCCTATCCGCTGGGCCAGGGCTATTGGACGATCACGGACCGGTCGGACGCCTTCCTCGGCTGGGTCCTGCTGATCCCGTCCGACGCCATAGGGCCGGAGACCGAGATCGGCTGGCGCCTGCCGCGCGCGGCCTGGGGCAAGGGCTATGCGACCGAGGCGGCGCGGCCGGTGCTTCGCCACGCCTTCGAGACCCTGGGCCTGGACGAGGTGGTGGCCGACGTCCTGCCGGGCAACGCGGCGTCGATGGGCGTCGCGGCCAAGCTCGGCCTCAGACTGGACCAGCGCAAGGACGTCAGCCCCTACATCCGCTTCACCCAGACCGCAGCCGGCTTCCGCGCCCGGGCCGCGACGTCGTGACGCGTATCGCGTTCCCGTTCCGTTTCGAGCCCCGATCGGTTACCTATCGATCGTGAACGCCATCTCGCCCGTGCTCGACCTGGCGCCGGCGCTCGTGGTCCTGCCGGGGCCGCGGGCGGCGGCGTGCGATGGCGCGGGCGCGCGGGACGTCAGCCCGGCCGAGGCCCGCGCCCTGGCCATGTCCGCGCCGGTGCTGGTGGCTCACGCGGGCCTGACCGCGCGGCGGCTCGACCTGCAGACCCCGCCCCGCTCGCGCGACATCTTCGACGCCCTGGAGCTGTTCGCCTTCGTGCGGCCCGCCCGGTTCTGCGCGCCGACGGCGGTCGGCCTGGCCCTGGCCATGGGCGAGGCCGAGCCCAAGGGCGCGGCGGCCCAGGCGCTCGCCTTGCGCCAGGCCTGCACGGCGCTGCTGGGCGAGCTGGCCGAGGCGCCCTGGCCGAACCGCGAGGAAGCCCTCGCCCTGGCCGAGACCCTGGCGCGGGCCGGCTGGGCCTGGGGCGCGGCGGTGGTCGCGGCCCTGCGCGCCCGGCCGGTGCGCGAGGGCTGGCGCGGCAGCGGCATGGAGGTCTGGAGCCGCATCCCCGAGTGGGAGGACCAGGCCCCGGCCGGCGAGCCGGGCTCGCGCCCGGTCGAACCCGAGGCCGCCCGCGCGCGCCTGGCTGAGCTGCTCGGCCGCGCCGGCCTGGACGAGGCGCGTCCCGCCCAGGCCGAGTTCGCCGCCGAGGCGACCCACGCCTTCCAGCCGCGCGAGCGCGAGGGCGAGCCCAACCTGATGCTGGCCGAGGCGGGCACCGGCGTCGGCAAGACCCTGGGCTATCTGGCGCCGGCCTCGCTCTGGGCCGAGGCCAACGGGCCGGCGGTCTGGGTCTCGACCTTCACCCGCGCCCTGCAGCGCCAGATCGAGCGCGAGAGCCATAGCCTCTATCCCGACCCGGCCGTCCGCGCCCGCAAGGCGGTGGTGCGCAAGGGGCGGGAGAACTACCTGTGCCTGTTGAACCTGCAGGACCAGGTCAATGCGGCCATGAGTGGGGGCGGCGACCTGATCGGCACGGCGCTGGCCGCCCGCTGGGCGCGGGCCAGCCGCGACGGCGACATGACCGGCGGAGACTTCCCCGGCTGGCTGCCCGGCCTGTTCGCCGTCGGCGCGACGGCCCAGGCGGGGCCGGGCAACCTGGTCGACCGGCGCGGGGAGTGCGTCCACGCCGCCTGCCCGCACTACCGGGGCTGTTTCATCGAGAAGGCCGTGCGCGCCTCGCGCAAGGCCGACATCGTCATCGCCAACCACGCCCTGGTCCTGACCCAGGCGGCCTTCGACGGCGCGCGCGCGGCGCGGGGCCTGAAGAGCGACATCGAGACCACGGCGCTGAAACGCATCGTGTTCGACGAAGGCCACCACCTGTTCGACGCCGCCGACGCGGCCTTCTCGGCGGCCCTCTCCGGGGCCGAGGCGGCGGAGCTGCGCCGCTGGATCCGCGGGCCGGAGGGGCGCGGGCGGCGCGGCCGGGGGCTGGAGCTGCGCCTGGCCGACCTGGTGGGCGACCGCGAGGACGCCAAGCACGCCCTGGACGACGCCATCCGCGCAGCCTCGTGTCTGCCGGGCGAAGGCTGGTCGGGCCGGATCACGCCGCCGTCGGGCGAGGCCAATCCGATCGGGCCGATCGAGGCCTTCCTGACCGCGGCTCTGGAGCAGCTGCGCGCCCGCGCCGGCCCGTCGGAGATCGGCCAGGAATGCGCCGCCCGGCCGGCGCTGGACCTGGTGCGCGAGACGGCGGGCGCGGCGGCGCGGGCGCTGTCGGGGATCGAGGCGCCGCTGCTGACCCTCGCGCGGCGGCTGGAGGACGTGCTGGACGAGGCGTCGGACGAGCTGGCCGGCGGCGATCGCGCGCGCATCGAGGGCGCCCTGCGCGGGCTCGACCGCCGTGCGCGGATGACCCTGCCGGCCTGGCGCTCCATGCTGCAGGCCGTCGCCGAGGACGCCGAGGACGATCCGGATTTCGTCGACTGGTTCGAGACCACCATCCTCTATGGTCGGGTGGTGGACGCGGCCTGCCGCCGCCATTGGGTCGATCCGACCGAACCCCTGCAGGCCGCGGTGCTGGCTCCGGCGCACGGGGTTCTGGTGACCAGCGCCACCCTGGCCGATCCGGCGCTGGACGACCCCTTCGCCCTGGCCGAGATGCGCACCGGCGCGGCCCGCTTTCCCGAGCGGCCCAAGACCCTGCGCCTGGCCTCGCCGTTCGATTACGCCACCAACGCCAAGGCCTTCGTGGTCACCGACGTCGGCAAGGAGGACCCGCGCCAGGTGGCGGCGGCCATGCGCGAGCTGTTCAAGGCGTCCGGCGGCGGGGCGCTGGGCCTGTTCACCGCCATCCGCCGGCTGCGCGCGGTCTACGACCGGATCGCCCCGCCCCTGGCCGAGCATGGCCTGGCCCTCTACGCCCAGCACGTCGATCCGCTGGAGGCGGGGGCGCTGGTGGACATCTTCCGGGTGGAGGAGGACGCCTGCCTTCTGGGCACCGACGCGGTGCGCGACGGGGTCGACGTGCCGGGCCGGTCGCTGCGCCTGCTGGTGTTCGACCGCGTGCCCTGGCCACGGCCCGACCTGCTGCACAAGGCCCGTCGCGGCCGCTTCGGCGGCAAGGGCTATGACGACAGCATCGCCCGCGCCCGCATCGCCCAGGCCTTCGGCCGGCTGATCCGCCGCGCCGACGACAAGGGCGTCTTCGTCATGCTCGATCCCGCGGCCCCCACGCGGCTGTTCTCCAGCTTGCCGGAGGGCGTCACCATCGAGCGCGTCGGCCTGGTCGAGGCGATCGAGGCGACGACGGCGCACCTGGGCGGCTAGATCGCGATGATTTAGTGTTGACTAAATTAAGTGATGACTGAAAGTCATCGCATGTCCGTCTCCTCCACCCTGGACGTCCTCGCCGAGCCCGCGCGGCGGCAGATCGTGGCCTTCCTGGCCGACGGCGAGATGCCGGTGGGGGAGATCGTCTCCCAGTTCAACAGCACGCCCTCGGCCGTCTCCCAGCACCTGAAGGTGCTGCGCGAGGCCGGCGTGGTGGTGATGCGGCCCAAGGCCCAGCAGCGCCTCTACGCCCTGAACCCCAAGGCCATGGCCGAGGCGGCGGCCTGGATGATGCGCATGGGCGGCTTCTGGACCGGCCGCATGGAGGCGCTGGAGAAACAGCTGCTGGAGGCGGCGAGCCGGTAGGCGCGGCCTTCGTCAGACCGGCTTCTTGTCCCGGCCGAAGTTCGGCTCCGGGCTTTCCTGGCCGGCGGCCACGATGCCGCGGCGGATGGCGCGGGTGCGGGTGAACAGGGCTTCCAGCTTGTCGCCCTCGCCCCAGCGGATGGCGCGCGAGAGGGCGTGCAGGTCCTCGGTGAAGCGGCCGAGGATCTCCAGCACCGCGTCCTTGTTGAGCAGGAAGACGTCGCGCCACATCACCGGGTCGGAGGCGGCGATCCGGGTGAAGTCGCGGAAGCCGCCGGCGGAGTACTTCATCACCTCGCCCTGGGTCACGCCCTCCAGGTCGTCGGCGGTGCCGACGATGTTGTAGGCGATCAGGTGCGGCAGGTGGGAGGTGACGGCCAGGACCAGGTCATGATGGCGCTCGTCCATCAGCTCGACCTGGGCGCCCAGGGTGCGCCAGAAGGCCGAGAGCCGCTCGACCTGGGCCGGATAGGCCGGATCGTCCGAGGCGCGCGGGCACAGGATGGTCCAGCGGTTCTCGAACAGGCTGGGAAAGCCTGCGTCGGGGCCGGACTGCTCGGTGCCGGCGATGGGGTGGCCGGGGATGACGGCGACGCCGGGCGGGGCGGCGGCGGCCATGGCCTCGCCCACCGCGCCCTTGACCGAGCCGACGTCCGAGAGGATGGCGCCCGGCTCCAGGCCCGGGGCGAGCGCCATGGCGGCCAGGCCGATGGCCGCCGGCGGCGCGGCGATGATGACGAGGTCGGCGCCGCGCGCCGCCTCGGCCGGGTCGGCGAACACCGCGTCGGCGATGCCCAGGGCCTCGACCCGCGCTCGCACCTCGGGGCTGGGGTCGCTGACCACCACCGCGTCGGCCGCGCCCTTGGCCCGGGCGGCCCGCACCAGGGACGAGCCGATCAGGCCGCAGCCGATGATCGCGAGCCGCTTGACCGGCGCCGCGCTCATCCGCGTCCGCCCCGGCCGAGGAAGGCGGCCAGGAGTTCGACCAAGGCGCGGTTATGCTCTTCCAGGCCGATGGTGATCCGCAGGTGTTCGGGCAGGCCATAGGCCGCGACGCCGCGCACCAGATAGCCGTGCGCGGCGAGGAAGGCCTCGGCCCCGACAGCAGTCTCGGCCGCGGTGCGGCCGGGCGTCGCCGGCAGGCGGACGAGGACGTAGTTGGCGGCCGACGGCGTGACCTCCAGGCCCAGCCCGCCGAGCTGCTGCGTCAGCCAGGGCCGCCACTGCTCGACCAGGGCCACCGACCGGGTCTTGAAGTCTTCGTCCGCCAGGGCCGCGATCGCCGCCTCCTGGGCCGGGATCGAGGTGTTGAACGGCGGGCGGATGCGGTCGATGGCGTCGGCGGCGTCCGCGGGCGCATAGGCCCAGCCGATGCGCAGCGCCGCCAGGCCGTAGACCTTGGAGAAGGTGCGGGTGACGATGACGTTGGCGCTGCGGCGCGCGAGCTCGAGGCCGTCGTCGAACGCCGGGTCGGTGCAGAATTCCGCGTAGGCGGTGTCGAGCACCAGCATCACGCGGGGCGGCAGGCCCGCGTGCAGCCGCGCGACTTCGTCGGCCGAGATCCAGGTGCCGGTGGGGTTGGCCGGGTTGGTGATGAAGACCAGCCGGGTGCGCCCGTCGACCAGCCCCAGCACCGCGTCGACGTCGATGCGCAGGTTGGGCTCGGGCGCGAAGCGGACCTCGGCGCCGCAGGCCCGCGCGCCGATCGCGTAGGCGCCGAAGCCGTACTGGCCCTGGATGATGTTGTCGCCCGGCTCGAGATAGACCTGGTTGATCAGGTGCAGCACCTCGTCGGTCCCGTCGCTGAACACCAGCCGGTCGGGCTCCAGCCCATAGTGGCGCGCCACGGCTTCGCGCAGGGCGTTGGAGCGACCGTCGGGATAGAGGTGCAGCCGGTCCACCGAGGCGGCGACGGCGGCCTTGGCCGCCGGGCTGCAGCCCAGGATGTTCTCGTTCGAGGACAGCTTGACCGGATGCTCGAAGCCCTCGGCCTTGGACTTGCCTGGCCTGTAGGGGGTGATGTCCAGGATGCCCGGCCTGGGCGTCGGACGATCCGCTTCGTCGCGCGGGAGAGGGCAGGTCATGGCGTCCATGCTCTAAACGTCCAGCGGCAGGGGGGCCGCGCCGATCACCCCGGTCAGGCCGCCGGGCGCGCGGGCCAGCCGCTCGTCCTCGCGCTGGTAGTAGCCGGCCAGGGCGAACAGCTTCAGCCCGCCGCCCTGGGCGACCAGGCGGGCGGCGACGCCGTCGCGGCTCAGGGCCTCCTCGATCGCGGCGGCCGGCGCGCCGGCGTCGGTGACCCAGAAGGTCTCGTCCGCCCCGGTCGGCTCGACGGCGATCTCGCCCACCGCCAGGGCGCTGAGCGGGCCCCAGGCGGACAGGCACGGCAGGGCGGCGAACACCGACAGCGTCGGCTCGGCCAGGAGCCGGCCCCACCAGGCGCTGTCCGGCGCCAGGGCCAGGACGCCGACCCCGCCGCGGGTCTTGGCCGCCGCCAGGGCCTCTTCCGCCTTCTGCACGCGGGCCAGGGGCGGCGCGCCGCCGAACCGGGCGCGGGCCAGCTCGACCGCGCGGGCCGGGTCCGGGCCGCCCCAGACCGCGATGTGGAAAGGGCCCTGCTGGGCCAGGCTGTCGGCGATCAGCTCGCGCCAGATGCGCACGGTCAGCGAGTCCGACGCGCCCTTGCGCGGGGCGGCCAGCAGGCGGCGCAATAGCTGGGCCTCGCGGACGGGGCGCAGGCCGAACTTGTCGCCGTCGCCCGCGGCCCGCTTGGCGTCCGCGACGATGCGGGCGATGCCGGCGCGCTCGTCGACCAGGCGCAGAAGCTCCGCGTCGATCGCGTCGATCCGCGCGCGCACGTCGTCGAGGGATGGCGTCTCCTGGTCCAATCTCGTCCCCGAAATGAAAGCCGCCGGACCATAGTGATTGCGGCGGGTCGCGCAATATCTAGTGGCGCGCGGGGTCAATAGATGCGCGGCGCGGAGCCGAGCGCGATCGGGCCGAAGGTCGCAACCCCGGCCTCGAACGTCAGGTCGGCCTTGGCCGCGGGACTGGTCGCGGCGCGCGCCTGGGCGATCTGGCCGCCAGCGCGGGCCAGGGTCGGATCGAGCCCGCCGGCCCGGGCGAAGGCGGCAAGGCCCTCGGACGCCCGCGGCAGGCCGAGCGAGACCTCGCCGCGCAGCCGCCCGTCGGCGCCGATGGCGAGGCGTCCGCCGGTCGTATCCAGGTTCACCGGGCCGGCGCTGATCCAGCCGTTCGTCAGCTCGATCGACCCGCCCGCGGCGGTCCAGGCGCGCGCCATCTGCGGCCAGTCCCGCCCGGTCATCGCCGAGGCCTTCGACAGGGTCCCATGCCAGGCCGACGAGACGGGCTGGCCGGCCGCCAGCCGGCCGAGGGCCGAGGTGGGCGCCAGGCGCGCGCCCTGCAGCTGGATCAGGAACTCGACCTGGCCCGCCTGGCCCGCCTGGCGGGTGTGGGCGTCGAGCTGGTCGGCGGCGACGAGCGGGAACGGCCGCGCGCCGGCCTCGGGCTGGAAGGTCAGCTTCAGGCCCTCGACCGAGACGCGGGTCTGGCCTGGCCCATCGTTCACCACGCTGGCCCTCAGCGCCTGGCCGGCGATGGCGACGTCGCCCGCGCCCGGCCGGCTGAGCGTCACGCCCTGGGGCGCATAGCCGATCCAGTGCTTGAGGTCGTAGGCGTAGGACTCGGCCCGGATCTGGGCCGCCGCCACGCCCCAGCCCGACGGTTCGGCCGCCCGCACCTCGTCCAGCACGACCTCGATGCGGAACGGATAGCCGCTGATGCGGGCGCGTTCCCAGGTCAGGCTGGGGCCGCCGGCCGCCGCGTGTCGGGCCGCGTCCAGCCGCGCGGCCACCTGTCCCCGGATCCAGAACCAGGCGCCGCTCCACAGCACCGCCGCCACGACGAGGGCGATATAGGGGCCGTAGAGCCACCAGCGCGATGGCGGTTTGCGGCGGGCGGGCAAGTCGGGCAAGGTCATCGGGAAGGGCGTACCAGGCTTGAAGGCGCAGAGGATGGATGCGGACGAGGGCGGCGTTTCGGCCGACCGCTGGGTGTTCGGGTACGGCTCGCTGATGTGGCGTCCGGGGTTCCGTTTTGTAGAGCGCAAGGCCGCCGTCATCCATGGCCGCCGGCGCGCCTTCTGCATCTATTCGGTCCACCACCGCGGCACGCCGGCCCGCCCGGGGCTGGTGCTGGGCCTGGCGCCCGGCGGCTCGGCGCGCGGGGCGGCCTACCGGGTGGCGGCGGCGGACTGGGCCGAGACCTACGCCTATCTGCGCGAGCGCGAGCAGCCGACCGAGACCTATTTCGAATCCTGGGCGACGGTGCGCCTCGCCGGCGCCGATCCCGTCCCGGCCCTGGTCTTCCTGTCGGACTTCGCGCACCCGCAGTGGGCCGGCGACCTCGATCTCGAGGCCCAGGCCCGGCTGATCGCGGGCGCCGTGGGCCTGTCGGGCCGCAACGTCGACTACCTGCGCGACCTCGTCTCGCACCTGCACGAGGAAGGCGTCGCCGACCGGACCATGGAGCGGCTGCTGGCCCGGGTCGAGGCCCTGGAGGCCGAGGCGGCGGCGGCCTGACGCGTTCGCTCCTTGCGCTCTACGAGCCGACCGAGGCGCCCTGCACGCAGCGCGGCCGGCCGTGCTCGATCGACACCGTCGCCGCGCCGATTGGGACGGCGTAGTAGTCGGTCCCCCGCGCGGTGGTCACCTGCAGCACGGTCGGACTGTTGAACTGGCAGATCGGGATCGTCCCGAAGCCGAACCCGCCGTGGTCGGCGATCTCGGTGCAGTTCACATAGCCATAGCCCCGGCCGAACTGGACGTCGTCATAGGTGAACACGTGGGCGACGCGGGCGTCCGACGACAGGTACTGGTCGTGGGTCAGGCTGGCGCAGGGCGGGCCGGCGACGCTCCAGCTGCGCGCCTTCGAGACCGCCGCGTATTTCACGCCGGCGACGGCCAGCAGCACCCCGCCGACGGCCGCCACCGCCACGCCGACCCCGGCGACCATTTCGATCGGGCTGCGCTTGCGGCGGCCCCGCGTTCCGAAATCCCCGGTCATCGATCACCCGTCCCGTCGGCCAGACGAGGCCGCGGCCCGGATAATGATCGTGGGCGCGGGCGCCATCAAGGACGGCGAGCGGCTGTTGCCTATGGGCGGGCTCAGTCCGGCGGGCGGCGCTGGATGGGGGCGGCGGAGGGCTTCGACGTCTCGAATTTCACGAACGCGTCGATCGCCAGCAGGATGACCACCGCGAGGATCATCGGGACGAGCAGCCCCATGGGACCCAGGTGGGCGATGGCTCTGGCCACCATGTCCTTCGACATCACGGGGACCGCCGCGTGGGGGCCGCGGGCGCCGTGCGGCGCAGCGCTTGCGGCGCGCGGCGCGGACGCGTCGCCGCCTTAACCAGGCCCAACAGGCCGACCGCCGAGGCGGCGACGCCGAGGGTGAGCACCAGTCCGGGATCGATATCCAGCAAACCGCGATCTCCTGGAATGCAGGTCTGAAGGCCAGGATACTGGAGCGGGCGCCGGCAAAGGGTCCATTCGTCTCAATGGCGCGCGGCATCAACGAAACATAAGCAAGATGGCGGGCGAAACCTTGGCCTGCTTGGGAAGTCGTGGGGCCGCCTTTACACCCCGTTTACACGCGGGCCGCCGATAGGCATCGAGACTTTACGCGCATCGGCCGCATCCTTCCGCCCGACCTGCCGGCCGCCGGCGCTCATTTCGGGCGCCGGCGCGCCGACGCATCCGTATCGTGTCGCCATGCTCGCCACCCGCATCGTGCAATCCGTCCAACCCCTCGGCGCCGACGGACCGGCGCTCGCCCGCCTTTTGCAACAGGCCGGCCTCGGCAAGTCCGCCGTCCTGCGCGTCACCGGCCCGGCCGGCCTGACCGCGGCGCTGTGGCTGTGCCGCCACGGCTTCGAGCACGCCGCCTACGTCCACCCCAACTGGGTCGGGACCATGAGGTCGGCCGACGCGCTCGTCGTGCCGCACGCCTGCGCCAGCGAGGAGCTGGGCCGGCTGCTGCAGGACGGTGACTGCCTGCGCGAAGGCGGCGTGCTGATCGTGCAGACCGCGACCGACGCCCCGGCCAACGGCGTCGACGCCGTGTCCCTGCTGCTCGAAGCGCTGGGCTATCGGCTGGAACACCGGCTTTCCGACAAGGGCCGCGCCATCTGCGTCGCCCGGCGGCTGGGCGCGCCCGGCTACAGCAAGGCGGCGTAGCGATGGGCGCGGTCGAACGGCCGGCGCGCCTGGACCTTAGCCGGCTGGGCGCGGGGATCGGCTACCGGGAGACCGGCGATCCCTTCGCCGGGGAGATCGGCCTGCCCAATCCGCGCACCGGCCAATGCGCGCCGCGGGAGGCGGCGGCGCTGGGCGTCCTGATCGGGCGGCTCGGCGTCGCGCTGGTCGCGGCCTGGAGCGCGTTCCGCAAAAGTGGAACCGGTTTTGCGACGAGAACGCGCTCAAACTTTTGAATCTAGGGCGCGTGTCCGCGCTCAGAGCCCCTCGGCCAGCAGGGCGTTCGAGGCGGTCTCCAGCCGGTCCTGCAGGGTGCGCATGAACTCGGCCCGCTTCAGGCCGGCCGGGATCGGCTCCAGGAACTCGAACACGATGGTCCCCGGCTTGCGCAAGAAGCCGTGCGCCGGCCAGTGGACGCCGGTGTTCAGCGCCAGCAGCGTGCAGGGCATGTCCAGCTCGCGGTAGAGGGCGGCGACCCCGGGCTTGTAGTCGCCGGCCTCGCCGGGCTCGCCGCGGTGGCCTTCCGGGAAGATGACGATCTGGCGGTCGTGCTTCAGCCGGTCGCGGCTGTCGGCGACCATCTTCTTCAGCGCCTTGGCCTGGCCTTCGCGGTCGATCACGATCATCCGCGACTTCCAGATGTACCAGCCGACGAAGGGGATGCGCATGAACTCCTTGCGGGAGATGAAGCAGCTGTCCGGCAGGAAGGCGAAGGCGCCGAAGATGTCGAACATGCACTGGTGCTTGGAGGCGATCAGCGCCGGGCCGGTTGGCAGGTGTTGGCGCCCGCGCACCTCGACCCTGACCCCGCAGATCAGCCGCAGCAGCAGGGTGACCACCCGGCCCCAGGCCCTCAGCGCCCAGGCGCAGGCGGCCCGCGGCATGACCAGCGTCGGAACCATCAGGAAGGCCGCGATCGTCGACCACAGATAGAACGCCGCCACGAACAGCAGCGACCGGAACCAGATCATCCCTTCCCCCCGCCAGGCGCGGGCGCGGCCTTCGCCGGCGCCGCCTGTCCGCCATGCTCCTTCGGCCCCAGACTGAACACCGCCTCGCGCGTCAGGATGGCCAGATACTTGGAATACTCGATCACCATCCGCCGCGCCCCGTCGCGGGTGCGCCACCAGTGGTCGGCGTCGACCTCCTCGCTGCGCACCGGATAGGGCGTCAGGGCCACCCCCGGCATGGCCGCGCGCAGCTCCAGCATCGCCCGCGGGATGTGGAAGTCGGAGGTCACCACGATCAGCGAGCGATAGCCGTGCGCCCGCGCCCAGGCGGCCGTCTCGCGGGCGTTGCCGACCGTGTCGGTGGCGCTGAAGCCCAGGTCCACGCAGCAGTCGTAGTAGCGCCGCGTGGCCTTGGTGACGCCGCGGATGTCGGCGCGGCTGGCCTTCTGGTTCACGCCGGAGATCAGGGCGCGGTGCGCCTTGCCGATCTCCAGCAGATGGACGGCGGTGGTCAGCCGGGCGTTCGAGGCGCCGGTCAGCGCCACCACCCCGTCGGACACCGGCGGATCGTCGGCGGGCGTCGAGTCGGCCACCCGCGAGGCGAAGGCCAAGAGCCCGACCGCCCAGAGGCCGATGAGGATCAGGAGCAGGGCCGCGCTCTTCATGTCGTCTCCCCCAGCAGGCGCAGCGCCGTCGCCCGCGCCGCCAAGGCCGCCACCAGCGCCGCGATCAGGGGGCAGGCCGGTAGCACCATCAGGTCGCTCCAGGCCAGAGGCAAGACCGGGGTCAGCCCCTGGCCGCCGCCGGCCAGCCGGGCCAGGGCCGCGAGCGCCGCCGCGCCGCCCGCCCCGAACAGGCCCGCCAGCGCCGCCATGCGCGCGAAGCGGACCACGAACAGGTCGGCGATGAAGCCGTCCTCGGCCCCGGCCAGGTGCAGCACGCTGACCACGTCGCCGCGGGCGGCGAGGCCCGCCCGGGTGGCGAACACGATGACCGCGGCGGCGGCGGCGGCGATCAGGGTGGCGACGGCGATGGCGGCCGCGCGGGCGATGGCGGCGGCCCTCAGCACGTCCTTCAGCCACAGGCTGTGGTCGTCGACGGTGGCGTCGATCCCGGCGGCCTTGAGCGCACGGTCCATGTCGGCGGCGCTGGCCGGCGACCTGGAGTCCAGGTCGACGCTGACCAGGCGGGGCACCGGCAGGTCCTTCAGGATGTCGTCCTTGCCCAGCCACGGCTCGAGCAGGGCGTCGGCCTTCTCGCGCTCCAGGGCGTCGGCCTCGACCACGCCCCTGACCCCGGCCAGGGTCTCGGCGGCGCGGGCGGCGGCGGAATCGGCGGTCTCGTCCGCCCGCGGCCGCACCACCACCGTCGCCGAGCCGGTCAGCTCGCCGCGCCAGCCGCTGGCCGCCCGGTCCGCGCCCAGGGCGGCGACCACGGCGAGGCAGGCCAGGAAGCACAGGGTGGCGACCACGAACACCAGCGCCCCGTCGCGCGCGTCCCGGGGGGGCAGCAGGGGCGCGGCGCGCCGGCGGCGGGCGGCGGGCGGGACGGTCCGGGCGGCGGGCTCGCTCATAGGGGCCTCGCCGGCGCGATGCGTTCCAGCCGCCCGCCTTCCAGGTGCAGGATCGCCCGGCCGGAGCCGGCGACCAGGGCCTCGTCGTGGCTGGCGATCAGCACCGTGGTGCCCAGCCGGTTCAGCTCGACGAACAGGCGCAGGATGCGCAGCGCCATCTCGTGGTCCACGTCGCCGGTCGGCTCGTCGGCCAGCAGGATCTCCGGCCGGTTGACCACCGCGCGGGCGATCGCCAGCCGTTGCTGCTCGCCGCCGGACAGGGCCTGGGGATAGGCGTCCATCCGCTCGCCCAGACCCACCCAGGTCAGCAGCTCGGCCACGTCGCCCGCATAGTCGGCCGGCTTGCGGCCGGCCAGCCGCAGGGGCAGGGCGACGTTGTCGAAGGCGTTCAGGTGCTCCAGCAGGCGCTTGTCCTGCAGCACCACCCCGATCCTGCGCCGCATCATCGGCAACTGGCGGCGCTTGAGGCTGGCGACGTCGGCGCCGAACAGGCTGATCAGCCCGCGGCTCGGCTTCAGCGCCAGGTGGATCAGGCGCAGCAGCGAGGTCTTGCCGGCGCCGGAGGCCCCGGTCAGGAAATGGAACGAGCCGGGCGCCAGTTCGAAGGTCAGGTCCCTCAGCACCTCGGGCGAGCGGCCATAGCGCAGGCCGACGCCGTCGAAGCGGACCACGGGGGCGTCATCGGGCGCGGCGTCGGTCATCGGCGGGTCGGCGGCGTGGGCTCGGAGGGACGGACGTCGGCGGTTCTGGACATGCGGGCCGAAATCGGCGACCTCGACAAGGAGGGCGCTCATGCATCCGATTCGCCGGCCATGATACTGACCTGTCCCGACTGCGCCACCCGCTATGTTGTGGACGACCAACGCATCGGCCCGCAAGGGCGCGCGGTGCGTTGCGCGGCTTGCGGCGCGCGCTGGACGGCGATGCCGGAAGAGCCGCTGGACCTTGCGCCCGAGTCGCCGGCGCCGCCCGAGCCGGCCGAGCCCGCGCTGGCCTTCATGCCCGATCCCGAGCCGGAGGCGGCCGAACCCGCCGCCGAACCCCCCGCCGAACCCAGGCCGGCGGCCGCCGACGAGCTGCCGCGCGCCTTCCGCGAACGGGCCCAGACCGAGAAGAAGGTCCGCCAGGCCGCCGCCACCGGCGCGATCTGGGCCGGGATGCTGGGCGTCCTCGTGCTGCTGATCGGGGCCGCGGTGGTCATGCGTCAGGATGTCGCGCGCCTGTGGCCGCGCACGGCCGGGGCCTACGCCATGGTCGGCCTGCCGGTGAACCTGGTGGGGCTGGCGATCGAGAACCAGCGCGCCCAGCCGGCGCTGAAGGACGGCCACGCCGCGGTGGTGGTGTCGGGCGTCCTGCGCAACGTGTGGGGCCGGCCCGTGGCCGCCCCGGCCCTGCGCATCAGCCTGCTCAACCCCCAGGGCAAGGCCGTGCTGGTCAAGATCGCCGATCCCGGCGGCGCGCGCATCCCGCCGGGCGAGGTGCGGCGCTTCTCCATCGACGTGCTCGACCCGCCGGTCAGCGCCACGGACGTGGAGATCGCCTTCGTGCTCGGCGGCGCGCGGCCCAAGGGCGCCCTGTCCGCCGCCGCCCCGCCGCAGGCCGCGCCCAGCGCGCCCGACCTGCGCGGGCCGACCAGCATCGCCCCCATCACCGGCGCCCGCGACGCCCAGCCGGTCCAGTCCGGCTCGCCCTACGCCACCCCGGCGGCGGGGAACAATCCGGGGATGGACACGGCGGGATAGCCGCCCGGACCGACTCTGAGCGGGTCTAGGCGATGATCGTGTCGGACAGGGCGCGACGCGGGCTGGCGGACGCGGGGTGGGAACAGACGCCGGCCCGGAACGAAAACGTCGCCTGCCAGTCGGGCGATCCGGTGAGGGCCGCCAGCCGCCGTTCCCATTCGTCGCCACGGCCGAGGCTCCGATCGCGGTCGACCATCTCCATGGGCTGGTTCAGGGGCTGCAGGGCGACGCCCGCATCCGCCGCGGCAAGGTGGATGCGCTGCCAGAGCCGCCCGACCGCCATCGCGGCCGCACGGTCGTAGCGGTCCCGCACGGCGATGAGGCCGGTCAGTGGCGCGGAGGCCAGCTGGGAATCCCGCGTCTGCGCGAGCCAGGCGTCATGCTTGACCTTGGGGGGCAGCGGCAGGGCGCCGGCCAGCAGCCGGTTCATCGGTGACAGCCCGGCCACCGCCAGCGTGGGCCCGCTGCGATATTTTTCGATCTCCGCGTCGTCGCCCCGGAACCAGCGATCGCTGTCGGCGATCATCGCCGCGTCCGAGATGATCGCCTTCGTCGCGTCGATCACGACGGAATCGTAGCCCGTGCGCCCGGCGCCCTCGTCGAACAGGAACAGTCGCACGCCCGGGTCGCCGGATGGCGCGGCGAGCGTGTCGCGCCAGGCCCTCGGCGGCGGCCGGCGGCGGTCATAGGGGAAGCGGTTGGTGTGGCGGCGCGGAATGGCGTGGTAGGCGGACGAGGGGGACTGGGGCGACTCCAGCCGGGTCAGGCGGACCGTGGCCGCGTGCGCGGGGCCGTGGCGGTCCTTGAGGTCGAGCACCGAGCCGGGGATCGTCTCGATCTCGGCGCCGTATCCGTTGGCCGGGGCGGCGAGGGCCATGTTCTCCAGGGCGCAGCCCAGGCCGATGTGCATCTCGCGCAGGAAGGGGTCCATGGCGCCCAGGTTGCGCGAGGTGTCGGCGAAGACCTCGATCGAACCTTCCTGGACGTGGAACAGCCAGGGCTGGGTGTCGTGCGGGTTGGCGGCCAGCACCCCGGCGGCCACCAGCGCCAGGGGAGAACCGCGTACGGCCGGGT
Source organism: Caulobacteraceae bacterium (assembly GCA_031291645.1). Taxonomy (GTDB): domain Bacteria; phylum Pseudomonadota; class Alphaproteobacteria; order Caulobacterales; family Caulobacteraceae; genus Poindextera. The sequence continues at coordinate 93,139 of JARLIQ010000112.1, forward strand.
CGTTCCAGAGCGCCCAGGGCGCATAGGCCGGTCCCGGTCGGGCCACCGAGCAGGCGGCGGTGATCAGGCCGCCCGACGCGACGAACACCGTGGTCCCGCCCGCGCCCAGAAAGCCGCGCCGCGTCGACGCCCGGCAGGCGGGCCCCGCCGCGACGGGATGGAATGTCGGGATTTCGGCCATGTCGCTCGCCTCCGCAGGCCGGCACTGTGCGGCAGGCGCGGACGATACGCGACCGGCTAAAGCCGTTTGGCCGATATACGGCGCCAGCCTAAAGCCAGGGCGCCAGCGGCTCGCGCGCCAGCATTTCCTCGTAGGTCGGCCTCGGGCGCACCACGGCGTACTGGTCGCCGCGCACCAGCACCTCGGGCGCGAGCGGGCGGGTATTGTATTCGCTGCCCATCGTCGCGCCGTAGGCGCCGGCCGACATGAAGGCCACGAGGTCGCCGCTGGCCAGCCGCGGCAGGGGGCGGCCGCGGGCGAAGGTGTCGCCGGTCTCGCAGACCGGGCCCACCACGTCGTAGGCCTCGACCGCCGCGTCCGCGGCCGGCGGGCGCACGGGCTGGATGTCGTGGTAGGCGTCGTACATGGCCGGGCGGATCAGGTCGTTCATCGCCGCGTCCAGCACCAGGAAGCGCTGGCCTTCGGGCCGGTCGTGGACGTGGATCACCCGGCTGACCAACACCCCGGCGTTGGCCGCGATCACCCGGCCCGGCTCGAAGGCCAGGCCCACGTCGAGGTCGCCCAGGGTGCGGCGGATCATGGCCGCGAAGTCCGACGGCGCGGGGGGCTCGGGCTGGTTGAAGTAGGGCACGCCCAGCCCGCCGCCCAGGTCCAGCCGGTCGACGGCCAGGCCCTCGGCGCGCAGCCGCTCGACCAGGGCCCGCATCTTGCCGAAGGCGGCCTCCAGGGGCTCGAGGCTGGTGATCTGGCTGCCGATGTGACAGGCCACGCCCACCGGGCGCAGGCCGGCGTTGTTCGAGGCGCGGGCGTAGAGCCGCTCGGCCTCGGCCATGGAGACGCCGAACTTGTTGTCGGCCTTGCCGGTGGCGATCTTGGCGTGGCCGCCGGCCGAGACGTCCGGATTGACCCGGATGGCGATCTGGGCGCGCGCGCCCTTGTCGGCGGCGATGCGGGCCAGCCGCTCCAGCTCGGGCTCGGACTCGACGTTGATCTCGGCCACCCCGACGTCGATGGCGAAGGCGAGTTCGGCCGAGGTCTTGCCGACGCCGGAGAGGACGATCCGCTCGGGCGGCACGCCGGCGGCCAGCGCGCGGCGCACCTCGCCCTCCGAGACGGTGTCGGCCCCGGCGCCGAGGTCGGCCAGGGTCTTGAGCACCGAGAGATTACTGTTGGCCTTGACCGCATAGGCGATCAGCGGCTCGCCGCGGCCGAGGCCGGCCATGGCGTCGCGGAAGACGGTGAAATGCCGTTCGAGCGTGGCGGTCGAATAGACGTAGACGGGCGTGCCGACCGCCTCGGCGATGCGGGACAGGGGCACGCCCTCGCAGGCGAGTTCGCCGTCCCGAACTTCGAAGTGGTTCATTGATCGGGCGTGGTCGTCGAACCGGAACCGGGCGTTTGCGGGGCCGGGCCGAGGGGATCGGTGCGGCCGGTCAGCGGCGGCGCAAAGGGCGCCTGGGTCGGGGCCTGGGAGGCCGGGTCGAGCAGGGAATTGCTCTGCTGCGAGCGGGCGGCGGCGGCGCGGGCGCGGGCCGCGGCCTCCGCGTCGCGCTTGGCCTGGTAGTCGGCCTTGGCCTTGGCCCCGTAGAGCGGCGCGGGCTGTTCCAGATCGCCGGTCTTGCCGCAGCCGGCGAGGGCGGCGGCGGACGTCAGCAAGAGGGCCAGGACGAGGGGGCGCACGGTCATCGCAGTTGATCCTTCCAGCGCGCGATCTGTGCTCGGACCTGGGCGGGCGCGGTTCCGCCGTAACTGGTTCGGCTGGCGGCCGAGGCTTCGGGCGTCAGCACCTTGTAGACCTCTGAGGTAATCCTGGGCTCGATCGCCTGCAACTCATCCAGCGGCAGACTCGCAAGTTCTTCCAGTCCCATGGACTCGGCCCGCTTGACCGCCGCGCCGGTCACGTGGTGCGCGTCGCGGAACGGCATGTCGAGCGCGCGCACCAGCCAGTCGGCGAAATCGGTCGCGGTCGAGAAGGCGCCGCCCGCCGCCGCCGCCATCCGCGTGGCGTTCGGCTCGAGGTCGGCGACCATGCCGGCCATGGCGTTCAGCGACAGCTCCAGCGCGTCGAACGCCTCGAAGGTGGGGACCTTGTCCTCCTGCATGTCCTTCGAATAGGTCATCGGCAGGCCCTTCATCACCACCGTCAGGGCGGTGAGCGAGCCGAGCACCCGCCCGACCTTGGCGCGCACCAGCTCGGCCGCGTCGGGATTGCGCTTCTGCGGCATGATCGACGAGCCGGTGGTGAAGGCGTCCGACAGCTTGATGAAGCCGAACTGCGGGGTGGCCCACAGCACGATCTCCTCGGCCAGGCGCGACAGGTGGGTGGCGCAGATGCTGGCCGCCGACAGGGCCTCCAGCGCGAAGTCGCGCGCCGCCACGCTGTCCATCGAATTGGCGGTCGGGCCGTCGAAGCCCAGGGCCTGGGCCACGCCGTGCCGGTCGATCGGGAAGGGCGAGCCGGCCAGGGCGGCCGACCCCAGCGGGCACTGGTTCATCCGCTCGCGCGCGTCGAAGAAGCGGCTTGCGTCGCGGCCGAACATCTCGACATAGGCCATCAGATGGTGGCCGAAGGTCACCGGCTGGGCGGGCTGCAGGTGGGTGAAGCCGGGCATCAGGGTGTCGGCGTGGGCCTCGGCCTTGGCCAGGAGGGCGCGCTGCAGGGCGCGGACCTGGCCGACCGAGCGGTCGCAGGCGGCGCGCACCCACATGCGGAAGTCGAGCGCCACCTGGTCGTTGCGCGAGCGGGCGGTGTGCAGCCGGCCGGCGGCCGGGCCGATCAGCTCCCTCAGCCGCGCCTCGACGTTCATGTGGATGTCTTCGAACTCGTCGCGGAACGGGAAGGTCCCGTCGGCCATCTCGGCCTCGATCCGCTTCAGTCCGTCTTGGATCGCGGCGGCGTCGGCCGGGGCGATCAGGCCGCGTTCGGCCAGCATGGCGGCGTGGGCGCGCGAGCCGCGGATGTCCTCGGCGGCCAGGCGCTTGTCGAAACCGATCGAGACGTTGATCGCCTGCATCAGGTCCGCCGGCTTGACGGAGAAGCGTCCGCCCCACATGGACTGGCCGGTGTTGGAAGACGGGTCCGGCTCCGGCCCGGACGGCGCGTGCGTAGAGGCCTTGGTCATGAACGAAGTCCACGGAACTCAGGTGAAGGGCGGACCCAGGCGCGGGCTTGCGGCCTATGCGCTCTGGAGCGTCGCCCTGATCGGCGTCGCGGCGGTTCTATACGTCATCGTCGCCTCGCTCAGCAAACCGGGGAGCGGGCCGGTCGACCTCAAATCGCTGGCCCACGGCGACATGGCCAGCCTGGAGGTCAGCGCCAAGGCGTCGCCGCCGCCCGACACCCCGATCCTCGACGCCGCCGGCCATACGCTGAAGGCGTCGGACCTGAAGGCGCCGGTGGTGGTGGTGAACCTCTGGGCCACCTGGTGCGCGCCCTGCGTGAAGGAGATGCCGACTCTGGCCAAGCTGCAGGCGGCCTATCCCGGGCGGGTGCTGGTCGCGCCGATCAGCATGGACCGGCTGGCCGACCGGGAGAAGGCGCGGGCCTTCATCGCCGAGCACCCGCCGCTGGCCTTCTACCAGGACCCGAAGTACGCCCTGGCCTTCGCCCTCGAGCCGCCGGCCGAGGGTTTCCCGACGACGGTGATCTACGATCGCAAGGGTCACGAGCGGGCCCGGCTGGCCGGCGGCGCCGACTGGAGCGGACCGGACGCGCGCGCCGTGGTGGACGCCCTGCTGAAGGAACATTGATCGTCCTGCGACCCACGGTCGAGCCACGCGGATGTGATCGGACGGGCCTTTGCCGGGCCTGGAGCGGCAAGCGTTTTGTGTTGACCTCGCCAAAGACGGGAGGCACTTAGTTTGGGCAATCCGATCTCTTGGCTGCCGCCGGGCGACCTCGCTCTAACGAACTAGCCGACACCAGATTTGCGATTGTCACGGGATGACCGTCTCGGCGGCGCCCGCAACTGGAACGGCTTTCAAGGAACGAAAGTATGCCCAACGGCACCGTAAAGTGGTTCAACACCACAAAAGGCTATGGCTTCATTCAACCGGAAGGCGGCGGCAAGGATGTGTTCGTGCACATCTCCGCGGTCGAGCGGGCGGGGCTTCGCAGCCTCAATGAAGGCCAGCAAGTCAGCTACGAGCTGAAGGACGAACGCGGCAAGACCGCGGCCGTCAACCTCAAGGCGGTCTAGGCCAGGAGGCCCGGGCTGAAAAGGTTTTCGGGCGCCGGTTCGATTGAACCGGCGCCCGATCGCTTTTGGGCAATCCGTTGACCGCATCGTTCGAGACGATCGAGCCGGTCGCCGCGCGCGCCTGGCCGCCCGAGGCGGTCGAGACCCTCGGCGGCTGGCGCCTGCACGCTTCCAGCGGCTTTTCCGGCCGCTCCAACTGCTGCTGGCCGATCGGCGCGCCGGACCGGCCGATCGAGGCCGCCGTGGACGCGGCCGAGGCCTGGTACGCCGCGCGCGACCTTCCGCCCCTGTTCAAGCCGGTCGACGCGCCGGCCTCCGAGCCGCTGATCCAGGCCCTGGCGGCCCGCGGCTACCGCCCGCGCACGAAGACCCTGGTGATGACCGGGCCGCTCGCGGACGGCGACGCGGGACCCGCTCTGGTCTCCGATCTCGTGGGCGAGGGGTTCGCCGGCCTGTTCGCCGCGGTGCAGGACGATCCGGCGGACGCGGCCGAGCGGATCGGGACCCTAAGGCGCATCGCCGCGCCTCGCGCCTTCGCCTCGGTCGAGATCGACGGCCGCACCGCCGCCATCGGGGCCTGCGCCGTCGAGGGCGGCTGGGCCGGAATCTTCGGCATGCGCACCACGCCCGACCATCGCCGGCAGGGCCTGGCGCGGGCGGTGATCGCGGCCCTGTCGGACGCCGCGCGCGAGGCCGGCGCCCGGCGCGCCTACCTCCAGGTCGAGGCCGACAACGGCGGGGCCATCCGCCTCTACGAGAGCCTGGGGTTCGCGCCGGCCTACGGCTACCGGTACTGGGACCGGCGCGACGACGCCTAGCTGAAGCCGAGTTCGGCCCTCAGGGCCTCGGCGCTGACCCCGCTGGCGCGGATGTCGGCCAGGGTCTGGGCCTTGTCGCGCTTGGCGAAGCGCTTGCCGTCGGGCCCGAGCAGCAGGCGGTGGTGGCGATAGATGGGCGTCGGCAGGCCCAGCAGCGCCTGCAGCAGGCGCTGGACGTGGACCGCCTCGAACAGGTCCTCGCCCCGCACGACGTGGCTGATCCCCTGCAAGGCGTCGTCGACCACGACGGCCAGGTGATAGGCGACGCCCAGGTCCTTGCGGGCCAGGATGACGTCGCCGGCCAGCTCGGGCCGCGCCCGCTGCGGCCCCGTCTGACCCTCCGGGCCGCGCCCGATCTCGGTGAAGTGCAGGGCGTCGAACGCGGCCCCCAGGGCGGCGCGGGCGGCGGCCAGCGACAGCCGCCAGGCGAACGGCCCGCCCGCCGCCAGCCGCCGGGCCTCCTCGTCCGCCGGCAGGGGCGCGCCGACGTAGGCGGCGACGCGGCCGTGCGGGGCGCGGGCGATGTCGTCCAGAACCTCGCGCCGGGTCTTGAAGCAGCGGTAGACGAGTCCCCGGGCGCGCAGGCGCTCCAGCGCGGCGGCGTAGTCGTCCAGGTGCTCGGACTGGCGGCGGACCGGGGTTTCCCACTCAAGGCCGAGCCAGGCCAGGTCCTCCAGGATCGCCGCCTCGAACGCCGGGCGGCAGCGTTCGGTGTCGATGTCCTCGATGCGCAGGACGAAGCGGCCGCCGATCTCGCGCGTGGTCGCCACGGCCGTCAGGGCGGAGAAGGCGTGGCCGCGGTGCAGCCGCCCGGTCGGGGAGGGCGCGAACCGGCTGGCGGGGCCGGCGCGGGTCTCGGTCATGCGGCCCCGGGCGTCAGCTGGCCGTGCGGTGCACGCCGCCCAGGTGGTTCAGCACGGCCTTGAGGAACGCCCGGTCGCCGCCCACGGCCTCCTTCAGCGGCTTGAACTGGGCGAAGGTGCTGATCTCGGCCAGGCCGTGGGCGGCGCACCAGGAGGCGATGGCCGTCAGCTCCAGGTCGAGCTCGCTGATCTGGCCGCCCGCCGCCTCGCGCAGGGTGTCCTTGACCAGCTCGAAGGCGCTGTGCTTGTCGTGGGAGGACTCCGGCAGCTTCTCGCCGTTCCGGGCGCAGTCCCACATCACCCGGTAGAGCGCCGGATTGGCCTGGGAGAATTCGACGTAGGCCACGCCGAGGGCCGAGCGCATCTCGTCCTTCCTGGCCGAGGCGAAGGCTTCGACCAGGACCGTCTTCAGCCGCTCGAAACCCTCCAGGGCCACGGCGTTGAGCAGCTCGCTCTTGTCCTTGAAATGGTGGTACGGCGCGGCCGGGCTGACCCCCGCCTCGCGCGCCACCGCGCGCAGGGACAGGGCGCTGGGGCCTTCGCGCTCCAGTATGGCCACAGCCGCCCTCAGCAGCGCGCGACGCAGGTCGCCGTGATGGTAGGGCTTGGATTCGGCGAGCGCGGCCTGGGTCTTCATGTCTCCACCCTTGTTGTCTCAACCTGTCTAACTTTTAATCCGAACGCCGTAAAGATCATCTTGACACCGTTTAAATAGGCGGTATCTAAGCAATGTCCAGATCGGATGGCGCCCGGCTCCCCCCGGCCCGTCCGGCCTGGACGACCTCCGGCTCCCCCCGGAGGCGAGCCAACCCAACCAAGGACTAGGACCATGTCTCTCGCACGCTATGAACATCTCCTCGACCGCACCGGCGGCCTGTTCCTGCTGGCCATCGGCCTCCTGACCGGCGGCGCCCTCGCGGCTCTCGCCATGGCCGGCGTCTGATCCGACGCCGAGCGATGAAAGAACCGGAAAAGTCCTGAGGGGGACGCTCCCCCGTCTCCCTCAGGCGACCGGAACGATCGGCCGCGACGCGCCGTCCAAGCGTTGAACCCTATCGCCGACCGAGTGGTTGCGCCGAGCCGCAACCCGGGCCGGCGGCGCCCAAGCGACAAATTTCAGCAGTTCGCCCCGGCGCGGCCCACGGCCTGGCTTCGGGCGAGGCGCCGGAGCGGCCTCGGCTATGGTCGCGAAGCGACGCCGCGCGGCCAATCCCGGGCTTCCGCGCAGGCTGACATAGAGCTGTCGCCTAAATTCGCCTATGGTCCGCCCGCGCCGGGTCTCCTCGGGTGATTCTGAGGGTCTGGCCGCCGACAGGAAGGAGGCCCGTCTTCAGTCCAGTCCAGGCTTGCCCCATTTCGATCGCGGCATGGCGGAGGTGCGGCCATGCAGGTGCTTAAGCGCCCGCCGTCCGGTTGGCCCGCTCTCGTGCTCAACGCCGACTTCCGGCCGCTGTCCTACTATCCCCTGTCGCTGTGGCCCTGGCAGGAGGTGATCAAGGCGGTGTTCCTTGATCGCGTCGACGTGGTCTCGACCTACGATCAGGTCGTCCATTCGCCGTCCTTCCAGATGCGCCTGCCGAGCGTGGTGTCGCTCAAGCAGTACGTGGCCCAGGACCGGCCGCCCGCCTTCACCCGCTTCAACCTGTTCCTGCGCGACGCCTTCGCCTGCCAGTACTGCAGCTCGGGCGAAGAGCTGACCTTCGACCACGTCATCCCCCGCTCGCGCGGCGGGCGCACGACCTGGGAGAACATCGTCACCGCCTGCGCGCGCTGCAACCTGACCAAGGGTGGGCGAACCCCGCACGAGGCGGCCATGCATCCGCACCGCCACCCGCGCCGGCCGACCATGTACGAGCTGCAGGACCGGGGCCGGCGCTTCCCGCCCAACCACCTGCACGAAAGCTGGCTGGACTACCTCTACTGGGACATCGAGCTGGAGGCCTGAGGGCCGGCTAAAGCTTTTCGCTGATCTTGATCGCCGCCCGGCAGCCGGCGCGGATCACCGCGGCCAGCAGCGGATAGGCCGGCGCCTCGCGGGCGCCTTCGCTGACAGCCAGGTCGCGGTGCGCCAGTTCCTCGTCGCGGAAACGGGTCAGGTCGGCGGCCAGCGCCGGCTCTTCCGGCTCCAGTTCCGCGATCTGGTCGGCGTAGTGCTGCTCGATCACACTCTCCACCGCCTCGGTGCAGGCGTGGGCCGCCTTCTCGCCCATCAGGGCGGTGCCGGCGCCGAGCACGAAACCGGCCGCGCGCCAGAGCGGGGCCATCAGGGTCGGCCGCACCCGCCGCTCGGTCAGCATCCGGTCGAACGCCGCCAGGTGGATGGCCTCCTGGGCCTCCATCTCCTGCAGCTGCCAGGCGATGCGGTCGCGGCCGCGGGCCTGCTGCATCACCGCCCGCTGGCCGCGGTAGATGTGCACCGCCCCAAGCTCGCCGGCATGGTCGACGCGCAGGATCTCGGCCATGCGGGCGGCGGGACCGCCGGGTCCGGGCCGCGCGGGAACGGGACGGGCTTCAGCCATGGGGCGCGCTCCTGCCGTTGCGATTGCTCCAGACCGACCAGATGGCGCTCCAGCCGGCCAGCTTCAACGAGATGAGCGCGTTCCAGCCGGCCATCGACAGGCCCAGGAAGCGCCAGGCGGCCTCGTCGCAGTGCGGTGCGTTGACCTTGGCCCCGTGCATCAGGGCCGCAAGCCCGGCCGCGGTGGCCCCGCCGCCGGCGCTGGAGCAGGCCTTGGGGCCGGGCCAGAACTTCCATTCCGCTCCGGCGTGCCAGACCGCGATCCCCATCCCGACCAGGAAGGTCGCGGCCAGCAGCCAGCCCGCCAGCGGCGCCAGCCGCGCGAGCGGGGTGCGCTGGACGACCAGGCCGGCGGCGGCGATCGGAAGGGCCGTCCAGTAGACGTCGCGCTGGTACAGGCACAGGGTGCAGGGCGGCAGGTGGCCGAAGGTCTCGAAGGCGTGGGCGGTCCCCAGCATCGCCGCCGAGGCGACCAGGGCCAGGGCCAGCCAGTGGCGCAGGATGAAGCCGACGAGCGCTTGCATGGGTCCTCTATCGCCCGAAATCAGCCGAGCCCCAAGTGGTGGACCAGCAGGAAGACGCCGATCACCAGGATGACCCCGCCGATGAACAGGCTGGTCAGGTGCCGGTCGATCACCGCCTTGGCCTTGGGATGGCTGAGCAACGCCGCCTCCAGGAAGAACCGGCCGCCGCGCGTGGCCAGCGAGGCCGCGACGAAGACCGCGAGGTTGAAGTGGGCGACGCCCGACGCCAGGGTCACCAGCATATAGGGCACGGGCGTGAAGCCCTTGATCAGGATCACCGCCAGCCCGTACTTGGCGAACAGCGCCTGGAAGCTGGCCAGCGCGCCGGCATGGCCCGACAGGGTCAGCACCCGCGTAGCGACGTCGGTCAGGAAGTAGCCGAGGCCGTAGCCGATCAGCCCGCCGGTGACCGAGCCGATGGTGCAGACCGCGGCGTAGAACCAGGCCCGCTCGCGCCGAGCCAGCACCATCGGGCTCAGCATGACGTCGGGCGGGACGAATGGGAAGGTGGCCTCCACGACGGCCACGCCGGCCATGACCGGCAGGGCGTAGGGGCCGCTGGCCAGAGCCAGGACCCAGTTGTACAGGGGACGCAGCATGGCGGCTCCGGCTGGATGACGCCGGGCGTCTAGCAGGCTTCGCGGCTCAAGTCTCGCCGCCTGGCGTCGCGCCCCCTGGCGCCGCGATCCCGGGGCGGCCGCGGCCCTCGTTTGGCCCCGACCTTGCATCACAAGGCGCCATGGACCATCCGATCGACATCGAGCTCGAAGCCGCCGCCGAAGAGGAGCTGGACCTGGCCGCGGGGCTGAGCTGGGCCAGCCTGGCGCCGCTGATCCCCTGGGGCGACAGCTACGAGGGCTTCGGCCCCGCCGGCGGCGCCCTGGTGTTCGAGCGCGGCTACATCTGGGAGGACGAGGCCGGCGGCGACATCCTGTGCGAGGTCACCGTCTTCCGCGGCCCCGCCCGATACGATCGCGGCGTGCGCCGCACCCGCCTGATCCGGCGGCGGCCCGCCGGAACTTGATCTGGCTCAGTTCGAGCGCGCCGCCGGTGGCCTATGGTTGGGGACGTAGGGGCGAACTCGCACCGGGAGAACGCAGATGGGCGGGGAAGGCTTCGACAAGACGCGGGGCGGCGATCCGCTCGGCGGGAAGGCGGCGAGCGCGGGAGACCCCGCCGGCGGCGCTCAGGCCCACGAAGGCGCGGCCTCGCCGCCGGTCCTGGCCAGCGGCCGGGCGGTCGGCGGCCAGACGGTCACCGGCGTCGGCCGCTACGTCGCGTCGGACCAGGACCTGGAGGCGCTGCGCCCGGGCGAGATCCTGATGGCCGAATTCACCCTGCCGGAATGGCAGCCGGTGATGGAACGCGCCGCGGCCATCATCACCAACCAGGGCGGCCACGCCAGCCACGCGGCGGTGGTGGCGCGCCGGCTGGGCGTGCCGGCCATCGTGGGCACCGTCGACGGGGCCTCGATGCTCTGGACCGGCGCCACCCTGACCGTCTCGTGCGGGGGCGGCGAGGTCGGGCGGGTCTACGAGGGCGCCTATCCGTCCGAGGCTTCGCCGGACGGGACAGCCGCCCCGTCGCGCCCGGCCCGACCGCGGCCGCTCCGGCCCGGCTGGCGGTGATCCCGGCGGCCGGTCCGCCCATCCGAAGCCCGCCGCCAGGAGCGAGCCATGGCCAGCCCCGAGTCATCCCCGCTGCCGGAGGCGCTTTCGCCGCTCCGCGATCTGGCGCTCGACCTGCGCTGGACCTGGAGCCACGAGGCTGACGCGCTCTGGGAGCAGATCGACGCCGACCTCTGGGCGCAATCCCACAATCCCTGGACCCTGCTGCAGACCGTCGCGCCGGAGCGGCTGGCCCGCCTTGCGGACGACGCCGGTTTCCTGGGCGAGCTGCAGACCCTGGTCGAGAAGCGGAAGACCTATCTGGAACGGCCCAGCTGGTTCGAGACCACCTACGGTCCGGCCGCCCTGGGGGAGATCGCCTATTTCAGCCTGGAGTTCGGGCTCGGCGCCGCGCTGCCGCTCTACGCCGGGGGGCTCGGCGTGCTGGCCGGCGACTACCTGAAGGCGGCCAGCGATCTCGGCGCGCCCATGGTCGGCGTCGGCCTGCTCTATCAGGAAGGCTATTTCCGCCAGTCCTTGGACATCGAGGGCGGCCAGCGCGAGACCTACCCGTTCAACGAGCCGGCGACGATGCCGATCGAGGCCGCCATGGTCGGGGACCGCTGGCTGCGCGTGCCGGTCAGCCTGCCCGGCCGCGTCCTGCAGTTGCGGGTCTGGCGGGCGCGGGTCGGGCGGGTCACGCTGTATCTGCTCGACAGCAACGATCCGCTGAACGCGCCGTCCGACCGGGCGGTGACCGCCAAGCTCTACGACGACGACCTGGAAGTGCGGCTGATGCAGGAGCTGGCGCTGGGCGTGGGCGGCTGGCGGGCGCTGGAGGCGCTGGGGCATTCGGTCGAGATCTGCCACGTCAACGAGGGCCACGCGGCCTTCGCCCTGGTCGAGCGGGCGCGCAGCCTGGCGGTGCGGGAGGGCCTGTCCTTCGCCGAGGCGCTGTGGGCGAGCCGCGCGGGCAACGTCTTCACCAGCCACACCCCGGTGGCGAGCGGCTTCGACCGGTTCGATCCGGAGCTCGTGCGGCGCTACCTGCCGGACGTCGAGCGCCAGCTCGCCGCCGAGGGCGCCTCGATCGAGGCGGTCCTGGGGCTGGGCCGGACGGACCCGGGCGCCCAGGCCGGCGTGTTCAACATGGCCTGTCTGGCGATGCGCGGCTCGGCTGTCTGCATGGGCGTCAGCCGCCTGCACGGCCAGGTCAGCCGGCGCATCTTCCAGCCCCTGTTTCCGCGATGGCCCCAGGCCGAGGTCCCGGTGGGCCACATCACCAACGGCGTGCACACGCCCAGCTGGGACTCCGCCCAGGCCGACCGGGTCTGGACGGAAGCCTGTGGCAAGGACCGCTGGCGGGTGGCCGACGGCGACCTGCCGGCCCTGATCGCCGCCCTGTCCGACGAGGACGTCTGGACCATGCGGGGCGAGGCCCGCCAGGTCCTGGTGCGGCGCGTGCGCGCGCGCCTCGCCCTCCAGCTGAAGTCGCGCGGCCTGGAGCCCGAGGCGGCCGCCCAGGCGGAGGGGGTGCTGGACCCCAACGTGCTGACCCTGGGCCTGGCGCGCCGGTTCACCGAGTACAAGCGGCCCAACCTGTTGCTGCGCGATCCCGAACGGCTGGGCCGGATTCTGCTGAACGAACAGCGCCCGGTCCAGATCGTGGTCGCCGGCAAGGCCCACCCGGCCGACATGGCCGGCAAGGCGATGATCCGCGAGTGGATCGCCTTCGCCGCCCAGCCCCGCTTCCGCCGTCACGTGGTCTTCCTCGAGGACTACGACCTCGCCCTCGCCCAGGAGCTGGTCCAGGGGGTGGACGTGTGGATCAACACCCCGCGCCGCCCGTGGGAGGCGTGCGGCACCAGCGGCATGAAGGTGCTGGTCAACGGCGGGCTGAACTGTTCGGTGCTCGACGGCTGGTGGGCCGAGGCCTACGAGCCGGACCTGGGGTGGCGCATCGGCGACGGCTGGAACAACGACCAGGGGGCGCTGGACGCGGCGGAGGCCCTGTCGGCCTACGAGCTTCTGGAGCGCGAGATCGCGCCGGAGTTCCACGACCGCGACGAGACCGGCGTACCGCGGGCCTGGGTCGCGCGGGTCCGGCGCAGCATGTCGGCCCTGACGTCGGTGTTCAGCACCGCGCGCATGGTGAGCGACTATGTCGAACAGGTCTATCTGCCCGCCGCCGGAGCGCTGCGCGGGCGGCTGGCCGATGGCCAGACCGCGGCCAAGGACCTCGCCCGGTGGTCGGCGCGCCTGGCGCACGCCTGGCCGGGCCTGCACATCGCCGAGCCCAGCGTGGCGCGGAGCGACGGCGGCTGGCGCTTCACCGTTCCGGTGTTCCTCGGCGAGATGAATCCGCAGGACGTGCGCGTGGAGCTCTACGCTGACGGGGCCGCCGATGGCCCCGCCCAGGTCATCCGGCTCGACCAGGGTCCGCCGGTGGTCGGCGCGGCGAACGGCTACGTCTTCGCCGGCGAGGCGCCCGCCTCGCGTCCGGCCGCCGATTTCACCGTCCGGGTCACGCCCGAGCGGGCCGGCGTGGCGGTTCCCGCGGAGGTCGCATTGATCGCCTGGCAGCGGTGAGGGCCGCGAATGGAAGGAGGGACCTGTCTTGTCGCGAGCGCAAGCCTCGGTCATGCCTAAGCGTTAGGCAGGTGAAGGCCTAATCGCGGTCACATATTCGGCGCTACTCCACCCGACATCAGATTGGCATTAGAGCTTGGTTCGCTCTGCGCCCGGAAAAGACCCATGCCCTCATCACGCACTTCCGCCCTGGCCGTCGGCGTCAGCTCGAAGATCGCCCTGCCGGCCGACGAGGAGGAGGTCACCAGCCTCCGGCGGGCGCTGGTCGCCAAGCTGGCCTATACGGTCGGCAAGGACCCGATCGTGGCCAGCAACCACGACTGGTTCATCGCCACGGCGCTGACCGTGCGCGACCGCATCGTCGACCGCTGGTTCCCCTCGACCCGGGCGGTCTACGCGGAGAAGCGCAAGCGGGTCTATTACCTGTCGCTGGAGTTCCTGATCGGCCGGCTGCTCGGCGATTCCCTGAACAACCTCGGCCTGACCGAGACGATGCGGGCGGCGCTGAGCGAGTTGGGCGTCGACCTCGACCGGCTGCGGGCGATCGAGCCGGACGCGGCGCTGGGCAACGGCGGCCTCGGGCGGCTGGCGGCCTGTTTCATGGAGAGCATGGCCAGCCTCTCGGTCGCCGCCTACGGCTATGGCATCCGCTACGACCACGGGCTGTTCCGCCAGCAGATCAAGGACGGCTGGCAGACCGAGGTGCCGGAGAACTGGCTGGCGTCCGGCAATCCCTGGGAGTTCGAGCGGCCGGAGGTGCTCTACCACATCGGCTTCGGCGGCTCGGTCGAGCACGTCCAGGACGACGAGGGCCTGGTCCGCTACCACTGGCAGCCGGCCGAGACGGTCGAGGCCCAGGCGTTCGACACCCCGGTCGTCGGCTGGCGCGGCCGCAACGTGAACACCCTTCGCCTGTGGTCCGCCCGCGCGCCCGATCCCCTGGGGCTGGAGGCGTTCAACCGCGGCGACTACATCGGCGCCCTGGCCTCCCAGTCGCGGGCCCGGACCATCTCCCAGGTGCTCTATCCCAGCGACGAGACCCCGGCCGGCGAGGAGCTGCGCCTGCGCCAGGAGTATTTCTTCTCGTCCGCCGCCCTGCAGGACATCCTGCGCCGGCACCTGAGCCAGCATAACGGCGACCTGCACAGCCTGCACGAACACGTCGCCATCCAGCTGAACGACACCCATCCGGCGATCGCCATCCCCGAGCTGATGCGGCTCTTGGTCGACGTCCACCAGCTGGAGTGGGAGGAGGCGTGGAACATCGCCGTCCAGACCTTCTCCTACACCAACCACACCCTGCTGCCCGAGGCGCTCGAACACTGGCCGGTGGCGCTGCTGGAGCGGGTGCTGCCGCGCCACATGCAGATCATCTACATGATCAACGCCCTGCACCTGGACCGCCTGAAGGCGGAGGGAAAGATCGACGACGGCGAACTGGCCGAGGTCTCGCTGATCGACGAGCACGCCGGGCGCAAGGTGCGGATGGGCTGGCTGAGCTTCATCGGCGCGCACAAGGTCAACGGCGTCTCGGCCCTGCACACCGACCTGATGCGCAAGACGGTGTTCTCGACCCTGAACCGCATCTATCCCGACCGGATCGTCAACAAGACCAACGGCATCACCTTCCGCCGCTGGCTGATGGAGGCCAATCCGGGCCTGACCACCCTCCTGATGGAGACCGTGGGCGGCAAGGTGCTGGACCACCCCGAGGCCCTGGCCGAGTTCGCGGCCTACGCCGACGACGCAGGGGTGCAGGAGCGCCTGGCGGGCATCCGCCGCGACCACAAGGCCGCGCTCGGCCGGATGATCGCCGAGCGGCTGCACGTGCGGGTCGATCCCGACGCCCTGTTCGACACCCACATCAAGCGGATCCACGAGTACAAGCGCCAGCTGCTGAACATCCTGGAGACGGTCGCCCTCTATGACGCCATGCGGGCCCAGCCGACCCGCGACTGGGCGCCCCGGGTGAAGATCTTCGCCGGCAAGGCGGCGGCGAGCTATCACAACGCCAAGCTGATCATCAAACTGATCAACGACGTGGCCCAGGTGGTGAACCACGACCCGACCCTGCGCGACCGGCTGAAGGTGGTGTTCCTGCCGAACTACAACGTCTCCCTGGCCGAGGCGATCATCCCCGCCTCGGACCTGTCCGAGCAGATCTCCACCGCCGGGATGGAGGCCTCCGGCACCGGCAACATGAAGCTGGCCCTGAACGGGGCCCTGACCATCGGCACCCTCGACGGCGCCAACGTCGAGATCAAGGAACGGGTCGGCGACGACAACATCTTCATCTTCGGCCTGACCGCCGAGGAGGTGGAGGAACGCCGCCGCGAGGGCCTGGGCACGCGCGAGATCGTCGCCGCCTCGCCGGTGCTGCAGCAGGTGCTCGATCAGGTCGGCTCGGGGGTGTTCTCGCCGTCCCAGCCGGACCTCTACCGCGACCTGGTCGACGGCCTGCTGAACCACGACCACTTCCTGGTGCTGTCCGACTTCGAATCCTACGCCGCCACGCAGCGGCTGGTCGCCGACCGCTGGCGCGACCAGAAGGCCTGGTGGCGCTCGTCCGTGCTCAACACCGCCAACGTCGGATGGTTCTCGTCCGACCGCGCGATCCGGGAGTACGCTGAGGACATCTGGAACGTGCCGGTGCTGAAGAGTTGAAGCCAAGGCGTTCGACCGGCTGGCGCCTCGCGGACAGCGAGGTCAAGGCCATCGCGCAGGCCCGCCATGGCGATCCGTTCGCCGTGCTGGGCCCGCACGCGGTGGAGGGCGGCGTGGCCATCCGCGCCTTCGTTCCCCACGCCGAGACGCTCGAGGCGCGCGCGCCCGACGGGACGCTGATCGCGACGCTGGAGATGCGCGACGCCCAAGGGGTGTTCGAGGGCCTGGCCGCGGGCGCCCGGACCCCGATCGCCTATCGCCTGCACGCCGCCAACGCCGGCGGCGCCTGGACGTTCGACGACCCGTTCCGCTTCGGCCCGGTGCTGGGGCCGATGGACGACTACCTGCTGGTCGAGGGCACCCACCGCGAGCTCTACCGGCGGCTCGGGGCCCATCCGATGGTCCACGAGGGCGTCGAGGGGGTGGCCTTCGCGGTCTGGGCGCCGAACGCGCGGCGCGTCTCGGTGGTCGGCGACTTCAACGCCTGGGACGGGCGATGCTCGACGATGCGCAAGCGCATCGACAGTGGGCTGTGGGAGACCTTCATCCCGGGCCTGGGCGAAGGCGGGGTCTACAAGTACGAGATCGTCGGGCGGGACGGAAAGCTCACGCCGCTGAAGGCCGACCCGTTCGGGTTCGCCTCGGAGATGAGGCCCTCGACCGCCTCGGTGGTCTGCCGCACCGACCGGTTTTCCTGGGGCGACGAGGCGCACCTGGCGGCGGCCCCGGGGGCCGACACCCCCCCCTCCCCCAAATCGGCCGAACACCTACAACAAGCTTCATCTCGCCGGACCGCCGACCGCGGCGGTGTACTCCCGCCCGGACGGTTTTTCCGGGGGCGACGGGGCCCCCCGGGGGGCGCCCAGGCCCCCCCCCCCGCCCCCCTCGCCGATCTCGGCCTACGAGGTCCACCTGGGGTCCTGGCGCCGGCGCGCCGACGGCGGCTTTTTGTCCTACGACGAGATCGCCGACGGCCTG
>JARLIQ010000012.1 GCA_031291645.1 Caulobacteraceae bacterium
GCTGCGCCTGTTCCAAGGCCTGCAGCAGGCCTACGGCTTCGCCTGCCTGTTCATCTCGCACGACCTGGCGGCGGTGGAACAGGTGGCCGACCGGGTGGCGGTGATGGAGGCGGGGCGCATCGTCGAGATCGGCTCGCGCGACGCGGTGTTCGACCGTCCGCAGCATCCCTACACCCGCGCCATCCTGGCGGCGACGCCCGCCCTCGCAGGCCTGGCGGCGGCCTGAGCGGCCAAAGGCGCCGGGGATTTGGGCTGACTGCTCCCCGGCATGGCCAAGCGGCGGGCAAACGCAAGACAGCGCCGCCCCGGCGAATAACGTACTTTCCATACAAAAAGGACAATGTTACGTTTTCATGAGTGAAAATACATTGTGGCCGAGGCGGCGGGGAAGATCGCCTCTGGCCGGTCGTGGGTAGTCCGCGTCCGGACGAAGCCGCAAGCCTGGCTTGGGAACCCGTCGCGGACGCGAACAGCGCGCCGCGGGCCGATCGAAGGAAGAAGGGGGATTGGATGATGGTTGAACGAAACGCCGCGCGCAGGGGGGCGGGCCTGTCGGCCGCGACGCTCGCGCTGCTGATGTGTGGAACAGCGATGGCCCAGACCGCGCCGGCCCAGACCGCGCCGGCCCAGACCGCGCCGGCCCAGACCGCGCCGACCCAGGCCGCGCCGACCCAGGCCGCAGGGGGCGCCCGCGCCGCCTCGGGCGGGCCGGTGCTGGAAGAGATCGTGGTCACCGCCGACCGCAAGAAGAGCTTCGGCGCGGACTTCGTCCAGGCCGGCACCTTCCGCAACGCGCGCGTGATCGACACCCCGCTGACCGTCTCGGTCATCCCGCAGGAACTGATCCAGGCCCAGCAGGCCATGACCATCCTGGACGCCCTGCGCAACTCCGCGGGCGTGACGACCTCCCAGATCAATGCGGCGATCTACAACAATCTGGCCATCCGCGGCATCGCGGTCGAGAACCGGGGCAACTATCGCCTGAACGGCGCCTTGCCGGTGATCAACCTGATCGACATGCCGCTGGAGGACAAAGACCGGGTCGAGGTGCTGAAGGGCGCCTCGGCGCTCTACTACGGCTTCACCACCCCGGCCGGCATCGTCAACCTGACCAGCAAGCGGCCCACCGCCGCGCCGCTGACCCAGGTCACCCTGTTCGGCAACAGCAACGGCGGGATCGGCGGCCACATCGACTTCAGCCGCAGCTGGGCCGACGGCGTCTATGGCCTGCGCCTGAATGCGGTGGAATCGACCGTCGCGACCGGCATCGACCATACCGACGGCCGGCGCAGCCTGATCTCGGGCGCGTTCGACTGGAAGCCGACCGACCGGTTCATGGTGAACCTCGACGCCGAGAAGATCTACAAGACCGTCTCCGAGCCCACCGAGATCCAGCTTCCGACCAGCGGCGCGGTCATCATCCCGCGGCTGCTGGACCCCAAGCACAACCTTGGGGCCAAGTGGATGTACGGGTCCGGCGACGAATATAACCTGCTCGGCCATTTCCAGTACAACCTGTCCCAGGCCTGGAACGCGTCGTTCAGCGTCGGCCAGTCCCACCTCGAGCGCGACCGCCACTATTCCTACTTCCAGTTCAGTCATATGACGCCGGCCGGCGTCGCCAGCGGCGCGGGCACGGAGACCGTCCAGCTTACCAACGGCAACGTCTACGACAACACCATGTATCGGCTGGAGCTGGCCGGCGCGTTCGACACCGGCCCGTTCGACCACCAGCTCGTCGTGGGCGCGTCCGACAACATCCGCAACAGCTTCGTGCCGTCCAACCCATCGGTGACCTTCGCCGACAACTACTACAATCCGGTCGCCCTCCCGGACACGGCGTTGCCCGCCCAGATCATCAAGAATCCGACCAAGATCGACGACAAGGGCTACTATGCGACCGACCTGATCAGGTATCAGAGCTGGTTGCAACTGATGATCGGGGTGCGCAAGGAAGACTACAGCGACACCACCTTCGCCACGGTCTACAGCAGCAAGCACTCCAAATACACCACCTCGCCGATCACCCAGTCCTATGGCGTGGTGGTCAAGCCCAAGAGCTGGGTCAGCCTGTACGCGACCTACATCGAAGGCCTGGAGGAGGGCGGCATCGCCCCGACCACCGCGGTCAACGCCAGCGAGACGCTGCCGGCGGCGATGAGCAAGCAGAAGGAGGCCGGGGTCAAGATCGAGCCGATGCGCGGCTTCCTGATCACCGCGGCCTATTTCGACATCAACCGCGCCTCGTCCTACCTCAATCCTTCGAACGTCTACGTCGAGAATGGCCGGGCCGACTACAAGGGCGTCGAGTTCAGCGCCACCGGCGAAATCACCCGCGACCTGTCGGTCACCGTCAGCGCCCTGTCGCTGGACGCCAAGCAGCTCGACGGCGCAGCCAACGTCAGGGGCAAGCTGATCGAGAACACGGCCAAGGACACCGAGTCGGTGTTCGTCCTCTATCGATTGCCGTTCCTGAAGGGCGTTTCGCTGTCGGCGGGCGCCTTCCATGTCGGCTCGCGGGCGGTCAACGCGATCAACGCGGCCTTTGTGCCCGGCTACACGACCTATGACCTGGGCGCCAGCTACGCCACCCAGATCTACCACCGTGCGACCACCTTCCGGGTCAACGCCGAGAACGTGACCAACGTCCGCTACTGGGCGGCCACGGGGTCGAGCCTGCTGGCTGAAGGTCTGCCGGCATCGGTCAAGTTCTCGGTCTCCACCGCTTTCTAAGCGTGGATTTTACAGCTTAATAATACAATTGTGGGGCGAGCCGTTCCGCCGGCTCGTCCCATCGTCGAGCGGGATGGGAGACCCAAGCATGACGAAGACGTCCAGGATCGGACTCGGCCTTATTGCCGCCGCCTGCCTTGCGGCCGGCGCGGCGTTCGCTGAGCCGGCGCCGCCGGCCGCCGACAACGTTCCCGGCTCCACGGGTCGGCTCGACGTCCCATTCGCCAAGGCCTTGCGCATGATGTTGAACAACGACGGCGGTGGCGGCGGCATCGGCTACACCACGGCCGGTCCGGTCTTCACTGCGCCGGCGCTGACCGATTCCCAGCTCAAGGCGGCCCTGCCGGGCAACACCATCCGGCGCGAGCTGGCCTGGGCGGCCTATTTCGACCCGGACGGCACGGTCGAGGGCTGGAAGCGCGACTGGTCCAAGGCCGACATGTCCAAATGCCCGACGCCCCTGGGCTACGACTACGAGGTCGAGGACGGCGCCTGCTACACCGCGGTCAAGAACGTGATCTCCGGCAAGTACGAGATCCGCAACGGCCAGGTCTGCATGCCGGCCTATTCCGGCAAGCCCGAGGACGGCCGCGCCTGCTACTACATCGCCTTCATCACCGCCTTCGCGGTGATCGGCGACGGCAAGACGGTCTACGGCGGCGGCAAGGATTTCGTGAAGGGCAAGGTGCTGGAATCCTACACCACCGCCTTCAACCACGCCCGTTGAACCGCCAGGCCGGGGTCCAGCCGATGAACGTCATCGCCACGCGCGCCCTTGCCGGCCTGTCCGCTGCGCTCGCCGTCCTAAGCGCCGCCGCTGGGGCCGCCGCCGCCGCGCCTCCCGCCTACGCCCTGGTCGGCAAGATCGCCGGCCCGGACGGCTATTGGGACTACGCCAGCTACGATCCGGCCAGCCACCGGATCTACGTCAGCCGCGACTATGGGGTGATGGCGGTCGACCTAGACACCGGCGCGGCCATGCCGAAGCTCGCCACGGGCCAGCGGGTCCACGCCACCGTGCCGCTGCCCGGCGGCAAGACCCTCCTGACCACCAACGGCGAGACCAATTCGGTCGCCATCCTCGATGCGGCGAGCGGCGCGGCGCTGGCCAGCCTGCCGGCGGGGCAGGGGCCGGACGGCGCCGCCTTCGACCCGGCCAGCGGCCTGGTCTTCGTGATGAACGGCAAGAGCGGCGACGCCACCCTGGTTGATCCACTCGCGCGCCAGGTCGTCGGGACCATCCCGATCGGCGGGGAGTTGGAGTTCCCCGCCTCGGACGGCCAGGGTCGGGTCTACGTCAACGTGGCCGACAAGGCCGAGGTCGCGGTGCTGGATGTCAAGGCGCGCGCCGTCGTCGCCCGCTACAAGCTGGCCGGCTGCGAGGACCCGTCGGGCCTGGCCTATGTCCCCGGCCTGAAGGCGGTGATCTCGGTCTGCGACAACGGCGTCGCCAAGGTGATCGGCGCGGACGGGACGGACCTGGCCAGCCTCGCCATCGGCAAGGGGCCGGACGCGGTGATCGTGGACGCCGCGCGCAAGCTGGCCTTCGTCCCGTCCGGCTATGACGGGACCCTGGCGGTGATCGATATCGCCGATCGCAGGCGCCTGGCCGTGCTGGAGGAAGTCCCGACCGGCCACGGCGCCCACACCGGCGCGCTCGATCCCAGGAGCGGCCGGCTCTACCTGCCGACCTGCGACTACGGCCCGCCCGCCCAGCCGGGCGGCAAGCGGCCCCACCTGGCGGGCACCTTCGGCGTGCTGGTGGTGGCGCCGAGATAGGCTGGCCGCGCGGAAATTCGCGGTCGAGCTGGGCGCGGCTGCGCCCGCCTGGCGCGGCGGTGAGGGCGGCGTCTTTGCCGTTCGGGAGCCGAATTCAGGCAGTTTTGCGTGGCTGCGTGTCGAACAGGGTCCCGGCGGTGATCGGGGACCATCGACAGCTACTTGGCGAGAGAGGCGTGTTCTGCCTTGGCCGCCGTGAGGTCGTCTTCGAACCCAGGATCTGCTTCGAGCCGTGCGACCACTTCGGTGGCCAACATTCGGCCCGCTTCCACGTCGCTTGGAAAGTGCGCCCCGCAAATGACCCGGCTCAACTCATAATCCTGCGCGCGCGCAAGTAACTGGGCCTCGTGTTCCGGAGCCACCCTGGAGAGCACCAACGCCGCCGCCCATCCGTAGGCGCTGTGTCCCGAGGGATAGGAACTGCGCTCCGTGGATCGAAGGTCGGGTCGCGGAGGCTTCGGCGCGCCGCAAACACGACGCAATGGAAGGCGTTGATAGGGCCTTAGTCTGGCGAAGTCGCGCTTAGCAGAGAATGTTGCGGCCGCCACATCATGTTCGGTCCGGTTCAAAAGGCGCACCAACTTAGGCGCACGGGTGCGGTCGATCGCACTTCCGAACGCTTCATTGAAGCGAGGGTACAGGTATTCGGAGTCGCGTTCGGCGGATGACCATCGCCTAGGCGAAGCGCTAGTTTGCAGCATGGTGACGGTTGACACGTCTAGATTATCTAAGATCGAGCCAGATTTGGGGGGTGAAGGCAGAATCGCGCGATAATCGACTTTTCCATCGGGCAGATAACCGGATAGGTGTTCTTCGATGGCCGGCGGAGGCGCTTCGAATTGCTGTGCAAGCACAGGCCCCACGCCTTGAAAAAGTGCGACTAGGGCAGCGGCGAACCATCCCTTGCCCAAGAGCGTGCTCATTGGCGGGCGGTGACAGATTGCTCGGTTGAGTGATCTGCCCCATTGGTTCGAACGCAATAGAGTGGGGCGGCGGCGGACAGCTTCGATTGTGCATCACACATTGATTCCCAGCGGCTGTACTGGGTCTTCTTTGCCGGCGCCTGGTCTTCGTGCCCTTGCAGCCAGAATCTCATCCAGTCGACAGTCAATGCTTCTGAGGCCATGCGTACAGCAGGCTCGGTGAGCACATGCTCGCGCGTATGCAGCAGTACCATGTCCACCGGCTTTCCCTGGTAGCGCAGCAAGGCGTATGGCTCCCACATGCCCATTACGCTAGGGAGGCCTTCGCCGACGATTTGCAGCGGCGTCGCGACGTGGTCCATCTTGAACGTCGGGGCCTTATCCAACCAACCACGGAGGTGGTCGCCGAAGGGCGGGCCGCCGTCGAGCACGGCGTCCTCTCGGGCGATCGCGTCGTTTCCTTCGTCCACCGTCATTACGTACTGCCAGTAGCCGGCGTTGAGGCCGTCGGTGATCGAAGCCGCACCCAGCGCGTAGCGGCTATGTGTCAGTTCCTCGAGCACGTAGTAGCAAGTCCGGCTGAAGCCGATGATTCCAATCCTTGAAGGATCGATAGTTCCCTCGTCAGCGAGCCGCTTGATTGCCGCGTCGTAGCCTTGCACCTGGCACGCCGCCTCCTCTGGCGTGTCCGCAGCGACTGCGCAGCGCGCCTCGAGGACCACCATGCCGTCCCCCGCCAGCTGCTGAGCTGCATAGGCAGTGGGAAAGGCGCCGCTTGGCCGGAATTCGTTCGGCAAATAGTTGTGCGCCTCGATGACGAGGGGATAGTGACCTGCCGGCGAGAAACCTGGCGGCTTGAATATGCCGCCAACCCACGGGCGACCCGCCGCGTCAGTCCAGCGAAACGCCGAGACGTCAACGCGTCTGACATTGCGCAGCTGCGGATTCGGGTCCCATACGACCTTTTCATTCTCCGCTCCCGAGCCGCGGGCAACGAGGACTGGAGGACTGTTCGCATCCTGACGAACTGAAAAGCTCAGCGCCTGTGTTTCGTTGCCTTCGAGCCCGACGGCCACCCATTCGCCATGTGGAGTCTGAACGAAGCGACTTGTCTCTTCTCGGCCGCCGTCACGGGCGTAGGACAGAAAAATGCTCGATCCTGCGGGGTCGCCGAAGCCGATCCGGACCGGACCCGGCGGTCCCTGGGGCGACGCATCGATCGCGCGCACGCAGCGCAGCGCGTTGACGGCGATCTGATACACACCCACGCAAGCCGCCGCCAATGGGGCTGTCGATGGCGCGGCCGCAGGAAAGGCGCTTGGAAGCAGCACCGACTGGCCGTCGCTCGCCCAGACCGGATCCAGGTCGGGCCACCAACCTGCCGACCTGCCGGTTGGGGCGTCTAAGGCGGTCGCCGCACGGCGAGCAATATCGAGCACCACGTACTGGCTTACGAGATTGAAGCCCTTCTCACCATTGAGACGCTGCGGGCCGCTTGAAGTCGCCAGTGGGGCTGCCTCCCCATTGTGCGAAAACTGAGAGCGCCAGTCCACGGGGACGTCCGCCATGGCGCGAGCGGTCACAACTCTGCGCCCATCTGGTGACAGCCGCAGCGATGACTGCCCTTCCTCAAATAGAATAATCGGCATCCCGCTGGGATCCAAAACAGGCGCTCCGCGCTTGCCATTGGACGACCATAGAACGCTTCGATCAATGCGATGGGCCATGGCGGGATAGGCTTCAACCGGGAAGACCAAATCCTCAAGTGAGCGCCCTGTTACTGTCTCTACTCGATCAGTCGACCTTTGTGCGCGGCTGGCTTTGGACAGATCCCGGACGGTCCAGACATAGTGCTTGCGGTCGGCGATATCGAACGCTGTGACATCCTGTCCAGCCGCAGAAAGCCGCACGATCCGTCGCGCCTTCAGGTCGGCATAGTCGAGCTGTAAATGATCCGGCGAGGTCTTCGCCAGAAAGGCGAGGCCGGTGGAGTCCGCGGTCCAGCGAAGCGCTTGGATAACGGGGCCCCCGGTAGTCGCCGTAAGCGTTACGCGCCACACGACAGGCGCCTGCGCCGCAGGCTTGGCCAGCCATAGCCTTAGCTGGGAGAGGTTATAGATTCTCAGTTCGGATTGAGTCTCGCCTGATCTAGGTAGCCCGCGGCCAACTTCGACTGCGATCCAATTTCGATCAGGCGACCATAGGAACGGCGCCGCCCGCCCGCTATAGGAATTGTCGCCGAACACGGCCACGGACGCCTCATCGGCGAGGGTCATTGGACGCAATGGCGCTGCTTCCGCGTCGCAAGTGAAGGCAACAGCGAGCCCAATTCCACCAAGAACAGAGATCCGCGCGGCTGCGCCTCTCACCCGCGAGAAGCTACAGAGCTTTGGCCCAATGCTTTGTACTTTCGACGCCATATTATAAATAACCGATAAGGGAATGGTTTAGATTGTCGCCTACCAGCCGACCGTCAGCGTGAAGCTGATAAATCGTCCAATCGCCGAATAGTTTGTAGAATCGTAGTCTACGTAATATGTTCGGGCGTTTTTCAAATAGGGCGGTCTCGCGTCAGATATATTTTGCACCGACAGCGCAATGTTAACCTTTTTTATCGCCAGAGAGTGAACCGGCAGATCTGCCTGGGCGGCAAGGTCTCCGGTGACCATCGGTGATCCCTGAGGATTCGGCACAGACCGGGTATCTGTCACGCCGCCAATGTAATTTGCAAATCCAGACACCGTCAGGTCGCCCATTTCCCAAACGACGCCTGTCCTCGACCTTAGATGCGGCGGGTTGAATAGTGTTCCGGCGAGCTCGTAGCTGGGTGACAGGGGACTATTTTGCTGAGTACTGTTTAGCCAAGCCGCTTTCTGACTCAGAGTGAGCTGTCCGGAACCGACTGTCATACCGTAAGTGGCGGCAAGGTCGACGCCGTCGATCTGCTGCGAAGCCACATTGGTATAGGTATTGTCGACGATCGCCACGACGTTGGCCGGATTATACGAGCCGGTGGTTTCGTTGAAGACGCCACCGGTCGCCTGCGCCAGCACGGCGCTTTGCTCGGCCTGCGAAGGATTGAACGAAAGGAACGGGGCGTAGGCCGGATCGCTAAAGGCGGCGTACGCGGACGCGATCGGCACAACCACACGGTTTGTATAACTGGTATGAAAATAACTAAGTTCTACCGATAAACCACGAATGCTTCCGGGATGCCAATCTGCCGTGGCGGTCCAAGTTGTCGCTCGTTCTGGTTTAAGATCTCTATTGCCTCCAACGGTGTATATGGCGGTGGCCGTTGTGGGATAATTTCCACCAAGCATCGACGCGGGATACAGGTACGCATATGTGGCGGAGTATTCTTCTAGTAGTGTGGGGGCCTTGAACGATTGTCCCCACGAACCTTTAAGGTCAATATCTGGGGTGGGGGAATATATTAAGCCAATTTTTGGCGTTATTATATCGCCAAAATCGCTATAGTGCTCGTAGCGCGCGGCGGCGGTCACGGATAAGCTGTTCACGAACAGAATATTTTGGGAGGCCCCTATGAGCGGTATGAACAGCTCTCCAAACGCGTAGGCGTCCTGGCGGTGGGCGGTCGTATTTTCGTCGAACGTATAGTCGGGATTCGCGAAATCGGTCCTTCTATATCCGCCGCCAACGGCCGCACGCGCATCGCCGGCCGGCAATGTGAAGAGTGGCCCCTCTCCATTCACCTCGGCGCCCATCATCGTGTTGCAGTAGCAACTCGCGTCGGCTTCGATCAGAATTCTTCCAGGTGCATAAAGGCTTGTGCCGAGCTTCGCGTTGTCGACACCGTAGAGTCCCTCGATTTCGGCTGTCCAAGTGTTTGGGAGATTGAAGGTAAGAGACGGGGCAATGTTGTAATTGGTGGAGCGCGCCACATTCGACGTCAAATAGGTGGTCTGAAGCTGTGAAGACGACGTTCGTTGATTAAATAGAGCGTCGATTTCGAAGGTTGCGATGGACGCGATCTCTTGGTGGGCGCTTAGAACTATGCCATTTGTGTATTGTGAAGGCAGGAGGTCATAAGGGGAGGGGAGGTAATTTGTGTAAGGGCGCTGACTGGCGCTAATGGCGCCATCGCGCTCATTGTTGTACGTGAGAATGAAGCCGCCGGATGACCATTTCTTGCCGACAACGAAATCGTATTGTTGTTGAAAGTCGCCGCCGTCCGTCGCGCCGCCTATTCTGGCCGACGCTGTGACGCCATTGTAGTCGTGGCGTAGAATGACATTTACTACGCCGGCGACTGCGTCCGACCCGTAGATGGCTGACGCACCATCTGCGACGACCTGAATCTGCTTCACCGCGGCGAGCGGGATGGCAGAGAGGTCGACTGCTTGGCTGAATGAGTCGTACACAAGGCGATGCCCATCCAACAACGTCAACGTCGCGTCCGGACCGAGGCCACGAAGATTCACTGATGACGCGCCTGTCGTGTTTTGGTTGTTCAAACTTCCGCCTGTGGCGCCTAACGCGACACCGGGGTTTTGGCCGCCTGGAAAATCTTGAGGAATGCTCAGCATGGCGGCGCTGACGCTTGTTTGGCCGGCCTGGAGAATATCCCTTTGGGTTAGCGCAATTGTTGGTGAAGCTTGGGGTGCGCCTTTGATCCTGGTTCCCGTCACGACCACTTCGTTAACGGCGGTCGCGGATGGGGGCTCGGCTTGAGCCCCCGCCAACTGGGGGCTGCTTGAGCTTCCCGAAATCATAAACACACCCTGGGGGCCGCGCCGGAACGACATTCCCGATCCAGCTAAGAGCGTACGCAGTCCATCGTCGGCGTTGAATGTCCCGACCAACGGACCGCTCGTTTTGGTCTTCGCGGTGGCATTGTCATAGACCAGTTGTTGGCCCGACGCCCGAGCGAAGGCGCGTAGGGCGGCGCCCAAATTTTGCGGAGGAATGTTGAAGTTGTACGTCGCAGTCTGTGCGTGAACCGCCACCGCAGGTGCAAGCCCGACCATCGCTAATGCGAGTGTTGAGGTTCGAAGTGCGCTGCGACGACGACGAGACTTGAACATAGGCGGGCCCCTAATGAGCGCAGGCCTCGACCGCCGAGGCGCGCTTGAAGGATCAAGACGCGCCACCATCGAGATCATTCACTTGAACCCGTATGAAAAGTTTGCGGCGGCTTCAGCCGCCTTTGCCGACCAGGACCTTCCTGCCGTCATCATCACGAAGCTGGATGGGAAAGACGCCGGTGACCCCTTCGATGAAAGCGGGCGTGTCGCCGGCGGTGAACACGCCGCTGATTAGCACCCGGCCAACTGCGCCATCACCAATGGCAATCTTCTCATCGGAGTAGCGATTGACGCGCTCCACAGCGGAGCTGAGCGGTTCATCCACAAACACTAGCTGGCCGCCCTCCCACGAGAGGGTTCGAACGGAGTCCACGGGTATGACTTGGGCGGATTGTGCTGCGACGGGAACGACAAGTTCGCGGCCCGGCGTCAACGTCTGATCGGCCGGCGCCCCCGTGACCGCGTTGGCGAGGACGACATGTCGGGGTTGGGCGGAACCGACGGCCTTGTCCAACACGGCCACATGGCCTTGGTAGAGGATGATCTGAACCTGGCCGCGCAAAAGCTCGACGCTGAATTCGGTGCCAGTCGCCAACACGACCTTGTCAGCGGCCGCCACGGTGAAGGGACGATTGGGATTCTTGGCGACGGTGAATTTTGCGCGACCGTAGTCCAAACGTAGGTCGCGGCGGCCAGATAGGTAGCGGACTTCCACTTTCGAGGCGGCATCGAGCGAGATTTTGGACCCATCCGAGAGCACTACGACGCGGCGCTCCCCAACGGCCGTCTGGTAGGATCGGGGCGATCCCTTGATCCAAATCCCCGTTCCGACCAGGAAAACAGCCACAACCACGGTCGCCGCGAGGATCGACCAGGGAGAGCGGGCCGCCATCGGCGCCCAACGGGCCCGTTGGCCCCGGCGGAATGTGGTGAGGGCCGCTGTGCGCATGTGGACCAATTCGGGGGTCACGGCAGCTTGTTCGACCGCCCGCCACGCCCGGATCGAGTCGTCGAAAGCTTGGCGATGGGCGTCATCGGCCTGCAACCATGCGTCGAAGCGTTCCTGCTCGTCGGCCGTCAGGCTGCCTTCGGATAGGCGCAGGCACCACGCGCTCGCCTCTTCGACCGGACCGTCTGGCGCCAACCCCAACAATTCTCGTCTCATAGCTCGCCCCTCACGGCACGGACGATGTGGGCTTGGGCTCGCATCAGGTGCTTGTCTACGGCGCTAGTCGAGATACTCAGGGAGTCGGCGATGGAGCGCTTGTCCATGTTCTCCAGTCGGTAAAGGACGAAAATCGCCCGTGTGCGCTCCGGCAAGTCCTTGAGCGCCGCCACTACCGCTGCGACGTCTCCGCGCGCATCGGCCACGCGGGCGGGATCGAGCGGATCAACGCCGACGGAATCGTCGGCCCAGAGGGCCGTTCTGTAGGCGGCCCGGACCTTTTCCCGACGGCTTCGATCGGAGAGCATATTGGCCGCGATGCGAAAGATGTATGCGTCCGCAGAGTCCATAGGCCCTCGGTCCGTCGTCGCCAGACGAACGAACACCTCCTGCGTCAGGTCTTCGGCCTCGGCATGGTTACGCAAGCGACGCAAGAAGAACGCCATCAGCGCCGGTCGGAAGCGGCGGCTGAGGCGGGCGAGCTCGGGCTGAGCTTCATTGCGCATCGCGCCGCCGTCTCTCCCAAATCAACATCACAACGACCACAAGCATAAGACGCGCGGCAGCGAAAATCATTCACGGCCTCTACGGCCTAAATTCAGCAAGATCGCGCGGATGCGCCGCCGGCGGCCTTGGGCGGCGGTGCGCCCGGTCCGATTATCGCGGCACGTGAAGATTCGCGCGAGACGTGCGTCTTTATCTCCACGGGCCATCGCCGCGAATGCGGGACACGCCGGCCACGAGCGTTGGTCGGAGTTCCCAAGTCGGCGCGCTCGTGAAGCCACTCTTCGTTCCCTCGCGTACGAGTTGGCCCATGGAGCTTCGCCATCTGCGGTATTTCATGGTCGTCGCCGAGGAACTGCACTTTGCCGGGGCCGCAACGCAGCTCGGCATCGAGCAGTCCACGCTCAGCCGGCAGCTCCAGGACCTCAAGGCGCGCCTCTTCAATCGGACTCGAAGGGCGATGACGCTCACCAAGGTCGGCAAACGCTTCATCGACGACGGGGCAGCCGTTCGGCCACGTCCGCGCTGATCTTGTGCAAGGCGCTGGCGCAGCACGGACAGGTCTTGTCCTCGACGTCGATCACCTGTTCGACGCGCGGCAGCTGGGCCGGCAGCGATCCGCGGTTGGTCAGCCGCCTGGCGGCGGCCGCCTTTTCGACCGGCGTCGACACGCGCAGCTCGGCGCCCGCCAGCTCCTGCTCCAAGTCTTCCAGCGCCAGCGTGAGCTGATCGGGATCCAGCTTCTTCGAGCGGGCGCCGAAGGCGCTCGGCGGCATGGCGCGCGCTTCGCCTGGAGCCGTTCCCAGAGAGCCTCGCCGTCGCGCGCCCGCTAAGGGCGGGGGCCTACGAGGCGCTCTCCAGCCCATGACCGGAGCGTCTGACCCGGCTCAGTCAGCTCGCCGGCCCAGACGGGCGAGCCGTCAATGCGTCGGCACGGGCTCGCTGTGCGGCGATCCGCATTTCACGAAGCGCTTGGTCTTGATGTCGCGGCAGTGTTTCACCACCGGCGGGGGGCATTTGGCGAACTTGCCGTGGCTGTCGCGGCAGGGCGCGGCCTGCGCGCCTGCGGCAAGCGCGGACAGCGTCATGGCGACGGCCGCCCCAAGAACGAACATGCGGCGCATTCAAATCCTCCCTGAAGCCTCACGGCGGCGGCCAGTCTAGCCGGCGAGCGTGACGGCGCAATGGCGGGACCGGCTCCAACGCATTCGTGATCTGCGCTGCGGCGCTGCGCGCAGATCGCCTTCGGAGGTCGCGGAAAATCCTGAGTTAAAACATATAGATGTGAGGTCGTCTGGGGCGGGGGTGGCGCTACGAGGCGATTTCCGCCGCGGCCGGCCTGGTGGGCGAGCCGGTTCGTCGCCCCGGCGACGTGAGGCTGGCGTAGGATTTCCTGGGCCCTGGATAGCCAAGGAGGATCAGGCCATGCCCTATTTTGTCGGACTCGATGCGTCGAAGACGTCCACCCACGTCTGCGTGGTGGACCAGGACGGCGCGGTGGTCAGTGAAGGCGCCGTCGAGAGCACGCCCAAGGCGATCGCCGGCTTTCTGCGTGGCGAGGGTCGCCGCTATGCGCGGATCGGGATGGAATCCTGGTCGCTGGCGCCCTGGCTCTACGAGGGCCTGGCCAAGGCCAAGCTGCCGATCATCTGCATCGAGGCGCGCGCCGCCCACGGCATCATGAAGGCCCAGCGGAACAAGACCGACCGGAACGACGCCCGCGGCATCGCCCAGATCATGCGCCTGGGGGCCTATCGCACGGTCCACATCAAGACGGCCTCGAGCCAGCAGATCCGCGCCCTTCTTACGGCGCGCGAGACCCTGGCCGCCAAGGCCAGGGACGTCACCAATTCGATCCAGGGCCTGCTGCTCATCTTCGGCCTGAAGCTCGCCAAGCAGCGCCTTCCCTCACACGACCAGCGGGTGCGGGCCTTGATCGGCGGGCGGGCATTCATCGCCAGCGTCATCGAACCCCTGCTGACAGTACGGACGAGCATCCTTCAGGCGAAGAAGGATATCGATGCGCGGCTCCTGGCGATCGCCGAGGACGATCCGGTCTGTCGCAGGCTGATGACGGCGCCCGGCGTCGGCGCCTTGACCGCGCTGATCTATCGCGCCTCGGTCGACGAGCCTGGGCGGTTCGCCAAGTCCAGGTCGCTCGGCGCGCATTTCGGGCTCACGCCCCGCATGAGACAGTCCGGAGAAACCGCGCGGCCCGGCCGCATTACGCGGTGGGGCGACGGCTCGGTCAGACGCGCCCTCTTTCTCGCCGCGCGCAGCCTTTGCCAGGCGCACGCGCGCCGATCGTGGCTGACGCAGTGGGCGGACGCGGTCATCGCGCGGCGAGGCTACATGAGGGGCATGGTCGCCGTCGCGCGCCGCCTGGCCGTCGTGCTGCACCGGATGTGGGTTACCCAGACTGACTTCCGATGGGAGGCGCTGGCGCCGGCCTAGCCGTCGAACCTCGGTCAGATCAAACGAAGTGGCGGCCTTGGGCCAGAACGCGCAGGGAAATCTGATCTCTGATCCCAGAGGTCGAAGCGAAATATGCGTCCCCAAGGCCGCCGCCGACCGTGATCTTCCGGGGAAGACGGCTGGCCTGAGCCCGCCACCGGTCGGGAGGCCCCGCGGGGCCGGGTGAGTTCGTTGTTTAATATGCAGCTGGCGCGGCCAGACTTGCGCGATGAAATACGAACCACCCAACTTGCGGGAACGCCGAACCGGGCCGCGGCAGACGGTGCTTAAGGTCAGCGCGCGGGACATGGCGGCGGCCTGCTCGCCGGAGCGATCCCTTTGCGGTGTGAGCTGAAAGTTGACCCTACTACGATTCCCTAAAGCCGGCGCCGGCGGAGACAGAAAAGGCGACTGCCGCGGCGCCGTCGAGCTGTTGATGATGGCTGGGCTGCTGTCTACCACGCTGGCGCGTTGGAGGGATAGTTCGGCGAAGACCCTCCACTAGCGATCTGAATAACCAACAACGTGCCTTCCTTTTGCTGCCCAAAGCCGCGTCTAGCGCCCATTAGTTTGAGGTCACGGTGATCCGAACCTGGCCGTTGGCGCCGGTGTACGATTGATAGCTAATGGCCGAACCACCTCCGCCGGGGGAGGTCGCATTGCCATCGCCCCCGCCGTTACCCGCGCCTCCGCCAACGCCGCCAGTCGCTCCTGCATCCCCAGATGTGTTGGTGTCGCCTCCAGATGCCGTACCACCCGCGCCGGGGCTGCTTGCGCCGACGCCGGCGCCGCTGCCGCCGTTAGCGGTCATCGTCGGCGAAGTCACTGTGGTGGAGCCTCCCGTAGTTCCAGCAGTTCCGAATTGGTTGACGGCGAGAGTTCCAGCGGTTCCACCTGCCCCAATCGAGCCGGATAGAACGCCTGTCGGTGCGGAGGCATGCTTGGAGGCGTAACCACCTCCGCCGCCCGGGTTGCCTCGAATATACACGGTGACTTTACTGCTGACGCCCTCTTCGGCGCCGCTGGCGCCGCCGCCTCCGCCCCAAATCTCGATTTGGAGGCCAGGCACCCCGCTCGGAACCGTATAGGACCAGGAGCCAGCCGCCGAACTCGTAAAGAGCACCGTCCCGGCCGCGTAGTTAATCGTAACCGTGACGAGCGCTGGCGAGGACGTCCCGCCGGTTCCCGTGGCGGTGTAGTAGAAGCTGTCGGAGCCAGCATAACCCGAAGTCGGGGTGTAGGTGATGGAGGTCCCGGACGCCGTGGCGGTTCCGTGGCTGGCGGCGGTCGAGACGGTGACGTTCGTTGCGGCCCCGCCAGTGATGTTCAACGTGATGGGGTTGCTGGTTGAGTTCTCGCTGACGGTGGCGCTGACGGCGCCTGCAACGGGGGCCTGCGCGTTGACGGTGATGGTGACCTTGGCAGCTGCCGAGGTCCCGCCGGCGTTGGTCGCGGTGTAGTAGAAGCTGTCGGACCCCGAGTAGCCGCTCGTGGCTGTGTACTTGATGGTCGTGCCGCTGGCTGTGGCCGTGCCGTGGGTGGCCTGGGTCGAGACAGCAACGCTCGTGGCGGTCCCGCCGGAGAGACTCAGCGTGATGGTGTTGTTCGAGGAGCCATAAGCGACGGTGGCGCTGACGGCGCCTGCGACGGGGGCCTGAGGATTGACGGTGATCGAGACCTTGGCGGCGGCGGATGTGCCTCCTGCATTTGTGGCGGTGTAATAGAAGCTGTCGGCGCCTGAGTAGCCGCTGGTCGGGGTGTATGTGATCGACGTGCCGGAAGCGGTTGCCGTGCCGTGGCTGGCGGCGGTCGAGACGGCGACGCTGGTGGCGGTCCCGCCGGTGAGGCTCAGGGTGATGGGGTTGGCCGAGGAGCCGTAGGCGACGGTGGCGCTGACAGCGCCGGCGACGGGCGCCTGGGGATTGACGGTGATGGAGACGGTGGCGGGCGAGGAGGTGCCGCCGGCGTTGGTCGCGGTGTAGGCGAAGCTGTCGGCGCCTGAGTAGCCGCTGGTCGGGGTGTAGGTGATCGACGTGCCGCTGGCGGTTGCCGCGCCGTGGCTGGCGGCGGTCGAGACGGCGACGCTGGTGGCGGTCCCGCCGGAGAGACTCAGCGTGATGGCGTTGTTCGAGGAGCCGTAGGCGACGGTGGCGCTGACGGCGCCGGCGACGGGCGGGCTTACGGCGCTGATGGTGACGGAGACGGTGGCGGGCGCGGATGTCCCGCCGGCGTTTGTGGCGGTGTACTGGAAGCTGTCAGAGCCTGAGTAGCCGCTGGTCGGGGTGTAGGTGATGGATGTCCCCGACGCCGTGGCGGTCCCGTGGGCGGCCTGGGTGGAGACCGCGACGCTGGCGGGGGTCCCGCCGGTGACGTTCAGGCTGATCGGGTCGCTGGTGGAGTTCTGGCCGACGGTGGCGCTGACGGCGTTTGCGACGGGCGCTTGAGGATTGACGGTGACGGAGACGGTGGCGGGCGATGAGGTCCCGCCGGTGTTGGTCGCGGTGTACTGGAAGCTGTCGGATCCGAAGTAGCCGCTGGCGGGGGTGTAGGTGATGGACGTCCCCGAGGCGGTGGCCGTCCCGTGCGAGGCCTGGGTCGAGACGGCGACGCTGGCTGGCGTTCCGCCGGTGATGTTCAGGCTGACGGGGTTGGCCGAGGAGCCATAGGCGACGGTTGTGCTGACGGGGCCGGCGACGGGAACCTGCGCGGCGACGGTGATGGTGACCGTGGCGGCCGGGGAGGTCCCGCTGGCGTTGGTGGCGGTGTACTGGAAGCTGTCGGATCCGGCGTAGCCGCTGGTCGGGGTGTAGGTGATCGAGGTCCCCGACGCCGTGGCGGTCCCGTGGGCGGCCTGGGCGGAGACCGCGACGCTGGTGGCGCCGCCGCCGGTGATGTTCAGGCTGATGGGATCGTTGGTGGAGTTGTAGGCGACGTTGGCGCTGACGGGACCGGCGACGGGCGGGCCTGGATTGTTGACGTTGGTCGCGATCCGGTTGCCGGCGGCGTCGTAGGTGTAGGTGATCGTCAGGCCGGTGCTGTCGGTCTCGCTGATGAGCCGGCCGGCCGCATCGTAGGCGTAGGTCCGGCTGGTTGCGTCGGCGTTATGGGCCGCAAGGCCGACGAGAAGCGCCATGATGGCGGCGAGCCATTGAAGCCCCGCCACATTACCGACTTGACGCATTCCGACCCCCACTCGAGCGCGATCCGATCGCGCTAAGCCACGCGGGGTATTCTATTGACGGTTGATCAAGCGTTGCAATAGGTTTCGCTCTTAAGGCGGGTGGCGGCGGGCTCATCGCACATTGCGATAGTTGTGTGACGCCTTTGGGCGCTAGGGGTTCCTGCGCGCTGTGGCGGCCGTCCGAGTTGGGGTGTGGGTGCTGGGAGCGGTCATGGGCGTGTCGTGTGGCGTAGGCCGAGCTCAACTCATCGGCGTGGTGTTGTCTCTCGTGCTTGGATGGGTGCTGGCCGGCCTGGGGCCGAGCCTGGCGATGGCGCAGAGCGCCTCGCCGGCGCCGGGCGGCCAGGTGCTGGTGGGCCAGTCTGCGACCTACGAGCAGCAGATGGCCAACATCGGGCTGAACCCGGATGGGAGCAGCCCGGCGGCGACGGCCCAGGCCCAGGCGCTGAGCGTCCAGACCCTGGCGAGTTCGAGCACCGACACCAACCCGCCCGAGGTCCAGGCCCTGGCGCGGGCACTGAAGTACGACCCGGACCTGATCTACGAGTACGTCTACAACAACATCCAGACCCTGCCGGTCTATGGCAGCCTGAAGGGCCCGCTGGGCGCGCTGATCGACCGCAGCGGCACGGCGTTCGACCAGGCCGAGCTGATGGTCGCTCTGCTTAAGGAAGCATCGCTCTACAACAGCACAATCACCAATCCGGGCTACCAATTTGGCCAGATCTGGCTGACTCAGGCCCAGTTGTCCAACTGGCTGGGTACGGACGGCGCATACAATAGCGCGCAGGTCGCGCTCGCCGATGGTGGGTTCGCCACCGGCGGCTTCACGTCGGCCATGACCTGCGCGCCAGTCGGCTGGGCCTGGGTCCAGGTGACCATCGGCAGTACGACCTACGTGTTCGATCCGGCCGCGAAACTATCCAATCAGAACGCCACCGACCTCCAGAACCAGCCGACGTTGTGCGCCGGGACCAGCAGCCAACCGGCCAGCCACGCCTATGTGCGCACGACCGGGATCAATCTCGCGACAGCGACCGGCTACGCCCAGGCAACCTTTTTGAGCGACGCCGAGACCGGCGCGACCCATCCCAACGCCTATGCGGTGAAGGGCCTTAACCGCACCAACGTGCGCGCCGACATGACGAGCTACTCGAACAGCCTCGTCGCGTGGATACGGGCCAACAAGCCGGCCGCCTCGACCGCGGACATTATCGGCGGCCGAAGCATCACGCCACTGCCGATCAACCTGCACCAGCGCTGGACCAGCCTGCCTTACGCCGATGGAACCGCGACCAGCGCGTCTTCCATCGCCACCAGCTACCGGACAACGCTCAAGGTCGGCCTACAGAATTCCAACATCGTTCCGGTGACGTTCAATTCGTCGGACATCTATGGTCACCGCCTGACCGTGACGCTCGATTCCTCCGGCAAGGTCAATCTGGCGTTGGATGGAGTCACGCAGGCCTACATCTCCGGCCCGGTGACGAGCGGCACGACTGAATATGTCTCGCTGGCCATCAAGCACCCATTCGCAACCACCTTTGCGGACTACCAGCAAAGGACCTTTCCCATCGTCGCCGGGTACCCGTACCTGATCGCCAACGGCTGGGGGCCGGTGAGCCGGACGATGATCGAAAGACATCGCCAGCTCCTGCAGCAGAACCTGGCGGCGAACCCGAGCAATCCAGAGGCGGAATCGGTCGTCGGCGAGAGCCTCTCGGTCCTGGCCTATACCTGGCTGGCGCAGGTCTCACAGAACGCAAACGTGACCGGCGGCGTCGCAGGGGTGCAGATCAATACGCTCAACGCCGTGGGTTTCGCGGGCTACAAGACGATCGGGACGAGCGCGGGGCCGTTCGTCGATCTTCCAGCCGTCGGATTTAGCCTTACTCAACTCTCCAACCATCCGGCGCTGGCGAGTTCGTTGACCCCGCTCGAGGCCTCGGCGTTTTTCGCCACGCTCGGCGTCAACAGCGTGCTGGAGTCAGGAACGATCGAGCAAACCTTGCAAGGCGTCACCGCGGTGTCGACCACAAGGCTGCTGGACCGTGCCAGCCAGACGGACACCATCTACGATATCAATAACAGCACTCTGAGCGGCGATACGTCGGCCTATTGGACGAGTACGATCAAGCCGCTCTTCTCCGCGAACTACAACACCACGACCCAGGGCACGGCCGATCTAAGCAACATCGATTCTTTGGTGACGAGTTCGAACCTGCGGATCATCGCCGCGCTTGGTGGTGTGCAAACCATCAACAGCTGGGTTGGTGACGGCTATTTCCAGATCAATCAGGGAGGGACCGCCGCCGGCGCCATCATCACGGGGGGGTTGAGCGGGGGCTGGACCACCACGGGCGTGTCGATGTCGACGGTCGATCAAGCCACTATCGACGCGGCCGTAGAGTCGCTTGGAATCGACTGGACCAACGACTTATGCGCTACCGCGGGGTGCGATGTCGTGCCAGACGCCCCTGACGTGACCGATCCCGTCAATAGCGAGACCGGCGCGTTCCAGAACGATCATACGGACATGGTCGTTGGCAGCGGCGCGTTTCCATACAGCCTCAGCTTCAGCCGGCACTATGATTCCAGCAGTCGCTCCGCCACCAGTTCCATGGGCCTCGGTTGGACGCACAACCTGACCTATAGCGCGACCGCCAGCAGCGATGGCCTGGAGGGCTTCGCTCAGGATTCGCCGATCAGCGGCGCCTCGGCGATCGCCACGGCCTATGTGCTCCAGGACATATTTGACCAGAGTAACAACGTTCAACCGCTCGATCGCATCATCGTCGGCGTGCAGGCCCAGGCTTGGCTGATGGACCAGTTGACCAACAATACGGTCAACGTGGTTCAGCCGGGAAAAATTGAGCAGTTCGTCAAGTTGGCGAATGGATCCTATAAGGAACCGTTTGGCTCATCGGCCACCTTGACCCTGACAAGCGGCCTTTATGCCTATGCTACCGAGGGTGGGACGAAGCTAAACTTCAACAGCGTCGGCAATCTGGCGAGTCTGTCCTACCTGTCCGGGCCGACGGTCACCTTCTCCTACAATAGCAGCAGCCAGCTCACGTCGGTCTCCAATGGCATGGGGCGCAGCCTGACCCTGAGCTATACCGGCGGGCAGGTCACCGGGGTGAGCGATGGGACGCGCTCGGTCAGCTATGCCTATGACGCCAGCGGCGATCTGACCGGGTTCACCGATGCGACGGCCAACACGGTCACCTACAGCTATGATCTGCCCGGGCGGCTGACGCAGATCTATTATCCCTCGTTCCCGGCCAACGCTTTCGTCAGCAACACCTACGACAGCTTCGACCACGTGATCAGCCAGGCCGACGGCGCCGGCAATGTCACGACGCTCTATTTCGCCGGCAGCCGGACCGAGATCGACGATCCGTCGGGCGCGACACAGGTCTTCTATTTCACGACGCGCGGCAAGACGGCGACCATGATCGACGGGCTTGGCCACGTGACGACCTACGCCTACGACGGCACGGACAGGCTGATCCAGAAGACGATGCCGGAAGGAAACAGCGTCGTGCTGGGCTACGACGACAGCGTTCCGAGCGGCGTGGTGCGATCGCAGAACGTGGTGAGCATCACCGCCAATCCAAAGCCGGGGTCGGGCCTGGCCGTGATCACCGAATCGATGACCTACGACAGCGCCTGCGCGGACAAGGTCAAGACCGCGAAGGACTTCAACGCCAACGTCGTGACCTACGTCTATAACGCCACGACCTGCAATCTGAGCGAAATCGACCAGCCGGCCGTTGGCGGCGCGACGCCCAAGGAGACGTTCACCTACAATGCCCGCGGTCAGGTTCTGACCAAGACCGATCCCGTGGGCAAGGTCACGCTGAATACCTACGACGCCGGCACGGAAGTGCTGTTGTCGGTCACCGACGACAACCTCAACCAGCAGATCAAGGCCAGCTTCGGGTACGACGCGGCTGGAAACGTCATAAGCGCGACCGATCCGAACGGGAACGTGACCAGCACCACCTATGACGGCCAGCGTCGCGTGACCCAAATCACCGGGCCCGCGTCAACGGGGGCGGTCACCAAATTCACCCTCAATCCCGACGGTCTGGTCACCGAAACCGATCGGGCGACCGGAAACGCGACCTCGCCCTGGCAGATCACTCAGGCGACCTATTCCCACACGGGCAAGAAGCTCACCGAAACGGACGCCAACGGCCACGTCACCCACTATGCCTACGACGTGCTCGACCGGCTCTCGTCGGTGACCGATGCGGTGGGCCGCACGACCAGCTTTGCCTACGATGCGCTGGGCCGGCCAACCACGACGACCAACGCGGCGGTCCAGTCGACGCCCTTGACGGCGATCAGCTACACGCCGAACGGCAAGAAGGCGAGCTTCACCGACGCCAACAACAACACCACGACCTACACCTACGACGGGCTCGACCGGCTGGCGCAGACGACCTATCCGTCGACCACCCG
Organism: Caulobacteraceae bacterium; assembly: GCA_031291645.1. Lineage (GTDB taxonomy): Bacteria > Pseudomonadota > Alphaproteobacteria > Caulobacterales > Caulobacteraceae > Poindextera. The sequence goes on from JARLIQ010000012.1 coordinate 22,258, forward strand.
CGGCGCCGGGACATCCGATGCGTCGGACTACGAGGCGGTCACCAGCTACGACGCCAACGGCGACCCGCTGACCGTGCGGCGGCGGGACGGGACGGTGATCACGGCCGCCTACGACGTGCTGAACCGGCCGACGCAGAAGAGCTATTCGAACGGCCAGAGCAGTGTCGTCTACGGCTATGACCTGGCCGGCCGGGTGCTGTCGGCGACCTACGGCTCGGCCAGTGGCCCCGGCGTGACCTACGTCTATGACACCGCCGGCCGGGTGAGTTCGGAGACCAGCAGCACGGCCAGCCAGAACCACACCGTCAGCTTCCAGTACGACGCCGACGGCAACCGCGTCCGCGAGACCTGGCCGGACAGCTTCTGCGTCACCTACGGCTACGACGCGCTCAACCGGATGACGAGCGTGGGCGAGAACGGGGCGACCAGCGGCGTGGGCCTGCTGGCCAGCTACAGCTACGACCCCTTGGGCGAGCGCACGGGGATCGCCCGCGGCAACGGGACCTCGACCGCCTACGGCTATGACGCAGGATCGCGGCTGACGAGCCTGGCGCACGTCATGGCGTCCACCGACACGGCGCACAACCTGACCCTGACGTTCGGCTACACCGACGCCAACCAGCTGAACAGCCAGGCCAACGACAACGGGGCCTACGACTGGTCGAGCGCGGTGAACGGGACGACGAGCAAGACCTTCGACGGGCTGAACCGGGATGCGACCATCGTCGCGGCCAGCGGCTACGACGCCAGGGGCGACGTGATCAACGACGGGACGCGCACGCTCACCTACGATGCGGACAACAAGCTGGTCACGGCCAGCCTCGCCTCGGCCTCGACCAGCGCGACGCTGGGCTACGACCCGCTGGGCCGGCTGCAGGAGGACGACGCGGTCGTCGGCGGGACCTCTTCGACGACGGTGTTCGTCTACGACGGCTCGCGCCTGAGCGCCGAGTATGACGGCTCGGGCAACCTCCTGCGCCGCTATGTGCACGGGCCCGGGACCGACGAGCCGATCGTCTGGTACGAAGGCTCGGGAACCGGCGACCGGCGCTGGCTGCACGCCAACGGCCAGGGCTCGATCATCGCCCAGTCGGACGCCACAGGGACGGTGACCCAGACCTACGCCTATGGTCCCTATGGCGAACCCCAGGCCTGGGCCGGCTCACGCTTCGCCTACACCGGCCAGATCCAGCTGCCCGAGCTGGCCCTCTACCACTACAAGGCTCGGGTCTACGACCCCACCGCAGGGCGCTTCCTCCAGACCGACCCCATCGGGTATGAGGGCGGGGAGAACCTTTATCGGTATGCCAGCGACGATCCGACCGACCGGGCCGATCCGACGGGGAACGCGAGCGAGCTGAATTCCGCAAACGATTATCAAGACCGATCAGTAAATGGTCTCGTCACAGGACAGAATCTCGCTGCGGGCGACATTCAATATGGAGTTGGTGGGTCTGGTAGCATCACAGTAGCTCAATACCAGCAGTATGGCGGAAACGCGCTGGGTATTGGTGCCGGCGGCCTAACCATCCAACTGGATTATTGGGGAAATGCCACCAATCCACGTTGGATACAAACTGTCTCAACTAACGACCCTAATCCTCAGTATCCAAATCTTACGACTTTCACCGACTCGAATCCGCCGAACGCTGCCGCGCCATATTATGGTGGTTATACCTCTGGGCCAACAAACGGAGGCAGTGGCCCATATACGTTTGCTGACCAGCCAACGCGCCCCCTGTCGGATAATGCACAGTGGACGGCACAGGTGTCGTTGGTCGGGCAAAATTCGTCCGGACAGTACTACAGTCTTGTTACGTTCCAATATGGTTTCTCAATATCTGGATCACAGATCAATCTCGCGCCCATTACCGTGACAAATCCGAATAGTGCCCAGGCTGCAGCAATTGGAAGGGCAAGGTAAATGACGGCCGATTTCCTTAATTTGAGCAATTGTAAGCAACAAATGGGGCGTTGCGGATTAATAGTCATTATGGGGCTGACGTTGTTCGTCTTGCCGGTTCTAAAGGCGGGTGCCACAGACGTGGCTGACGCGGGCCGACCTTTTCGAGGTCTTGCCTATAAGGATGCCAAATCTCATGTGCTCATTTATGTTGAGAGTGATGGGCGGCATGTCGCAGCGATCAGCGAAAGCGGAACAATTCTCTGGAACAAGGATCCATTTGTCGATGCTAAATTGGAGCCGTATAGAAGTGCCAAACCAAAAATAGTAGGAATTGGACCGCCACTGAAGTGGATGAAGAAGCACATGCGTCCAAACCGGCGCTATGTTGCAGTTAGCTATGACTCAACCCAATTCGGTATTGTGGACGAATATAATGGTGACTTGACCTTCCTTGGTCAGGATTGAGGCTTCAAAATATTATCGCCGGGGCTTGTTATACTACATTTTCCGTTGTTCAGTCTGGATGGACGCCTCGGGATAGTAACTACCCGAAGATTTTCCAAACGACGATCAACAGCGGGAGCGGGCGATGAGACAACGCATTGCGATTGCGGCGCTATGTATGGCCGCCACCCAGGTATCGGCTTCGACTGTCGTTCGGTATGACGGGCAAGAGGCTCCCCTTGTAAGGGGTATCGACGCGAATTTCGTTTCAAGATCCGGCGTGAGGTATCGTGTCGAGCTATCGAATGCGCCGAGCGGGCCGGTGTCCGTGCGCGTAGTTGTAACAACACAGTGCTCGGTGCAGGAAAAATTGATCGGGAAGATGTTCCTGGTGGTAGCGACCTAGTCTTACTGCGTCATAAATTGCGAGGCTGTGGGAGGTTGTCCATCACCCTGGTGCAGCATGGACATCGTTGGAGCCGCATAGCCAGCGCGACGGTCAGGCGCCGTCGCAGGGTCGGGATTGAGGTTGGGACGTGTCGCTCGGGTCGGATCGGCGGATCCGCGGGGTCGATAACCGTCGGGAAGGCCAGAGACTTGGCGTTCCCGGGTTTGAGATGAAGCTGAGGGGGGAATCGTCTCCCTCAGGGAGATCAGGAATCCATATGCAGCGATGCAGAGGCTGGCGTGGTGGTGGAAGCCTCGCCAACTTCGCCCTTCGTAGTGACCCAGCCCCAGTTCCTGCTTGAGTTCCTGGTAGTCGCGCTCGATCCGCCAGCGCAGTTTTGCGGTGTCGACCAAGTGGGTGATCGTGCTGTCGGCCGACAGGGTGGAGAGCCAATACTTGGTCGGCGCGGCTTCATCTTCGGGCCATTCGATCAGGAGCCATTCCTCCTGATGCGCCTTGGATCGATCGAAGTCTCTGGAGGCGGGGCGCAGGCGCACGGCGGCGAAGCGAGAGCTGAGCTCGGCGTTGGTTCCCTCACGCCACGCAACGGTATGCCAAGCCTCGGCCGCCAGCGCCTCGGCCAGGGCCTTGACCGAGACCGGCTGGTGATCGGCGTCGCGGCGAAGACGTGAGGTCGGTCGGCCCTTTCCACTCCAGGGCTTGGGCGGCAGCGGACCTTCGCCCGGACGCCAGACGCTGAGCGTTGGCTGCGCGCCCACGACATAGGTCAGATCGAGCTCCGTCAGGCCGGCGCGGAAGCCGCCGTCCGCGCCATAGCCGGCGTCGGCCAGGATCACGCCCGGCGCGATCCCTCCAGCCTTGGCCGCCTTGATCTGATCCAGCGCGATCTGCGGTTTGGTCTGAAAGATGACGTCGTCGGGAACCTTGGCCTTCCTGCGCCGCTCCGGATCGTCAGCCCAGACTTGCGGGAGATAAAGACGCCAGGCGATCGGCAGGCTCGCCGCGTCGTTAGCCACCGACAGGCTCACCGCCACCTGGCAGTTATCCTGCTTGCCCAACTGGCCAGTATTGCCGCGCCACGCCAACCGAGTGCTTGCCCTTCTTGGGAAAGCCCGTGTCGTCGATAATCCAGGCCCCGATCGCGCCGCGTTGCTCGATCCGCGGCAGGACCCAGTCGCGAACTCGACCCATCAGGGCCTCGTCCGACCACGGCGCCTGACCCACAAAATGCAAGAGAGACTGATGTTTAGCCGCCACCCGCGACGGGGCTACCACCGCCGCCAGCGGCTCCACGCTCTTGCGCTCCACCGGCATCAACAGACCAAGGCAATAGTCCTTCAGCGGCTCGGCTCGATCGGCATGGCCGATCACACCAACCAAGGCCTCGACATAAGCGTCAAATGCCGTTTCACTTTCGTCTGTCCAGGTATCCATGGCGGCTCGCTTCGCTGACCCACGAATCGCCTACGCTATCAAATCCGCGCCATGCGCGAATCCCCTCAAGCCCCGATTTTCTGACTCAGTAAGACTAGCTGCAGCACCCGTCCTAAAAGCGGACCAAGCTGTGATGCCGTCTACCCATGCAAGCGACCATCTATATGCCGCTCCTGAATGAAGGCACCGACGTGTGGACTCCCGTCACGGCTGAGCAGATTGGCCCGACCGCTTACCGCTTGCTCGGACCTGTGCCGACGGATCATGAGTGGCGTTTCGGTGGTCCGGGAGACGTTGTCCGGGTCGCGCTTCACACCTTTTCAGATGGCGAGGTAGGGCTCGCCGTCATCGGTCCAGAGCCCGCTTAGGGTCGAAATTTGCCGTTCGGCCGGCGCCAACAACTCGCCGCTAGCAGCCTTGGTTTGCGGCTGGGGCGATGGCGAGTTTCTGGCGCGACCTCAACTTCCTCTTCTGGCGCATCGTCCCCGTAGACCGCCGGGTCTGCAAAGGTCGCTTGTCGCACCGCTCCGTCCACGCTCTGATAATCGGCTGACGACGCCTATAGGGATCGAGCGGGCCTGGGCGGTAGGCCGAATCCAACGATGGCTCTGCGAGTATCTCTGAGACCGCCGGCTCTGGCCACTTCGTTTCCGGTCCGGTTTAATCGAACTCCAACGGCACATTCTGGACGGTTTGAATGCCCCAGGGTGTCAATTCGCGCGCAAACCTGTCCCCTCTTTCGCTTTGAAGGTTAGCCCCCTTGGCGCTGGCGTTTGCAGTCGCCCGGCGGCGTAGCGCGAAGCCCTTGCGTAGCGCAGCGCGTAGCCGACGGGCGCACCCGAGGCGTGGGCGGATCAGGCTCTGTTCTTGAAGCGCCAGCTCTCGTTGCCGGTCTCGACGATGTCGCAGTGGTGGGTGATGCGGTCGAGCATGGCCGTGGTCATCTTGGCGTCGCCGAAGACCTGGGGCCAGTCGGCGAAGGCGAGGTTGGTGGTGATGACGATCGAGGTGTTTTCGTAGAGCTTGCTGATCAGGTGGAAGAGGAGCTGGGCGCCGGCTTGGCTGAACGGCAGGTAGCCGAGTTCGTCGATGATGATCAGGTCATGGCGCAGCAAGGTCTCGACGAGGCGGCCGCTGCGACCGGCGGCCTTTTCCTGTTCGAGCTGGTTGACCAGATCGACGAGGTTGAAGAAGCGGCCGCGGGCCCTGGCGCGGATCACGGCGGCGGCGATGGCGATGGCCAGGTGGGTCTTGCCGGTGCCGGTTCCGCCGATGAGGATGAGGTTGCGCTTGGCCTCGACGAAGTCGCCGTTGCTGAGTTCGCGGACCAAGCCCTCGTCCACTGGCGTGTCGGCGAAGACGAAGTCGTCGAGGTCCTTCAGCACCGGGAACTTGGCGCCGCTGATCCGGTAGTTGATCGAGCGGGACTGGCGATGGGTGAGTTCGGCGCGGATCAGGCTGGCCAGGAGGGGATAGAGCTCCTCGCGGCGGACGAGCCCCTTGCCGGCGATCTCGTCGAAGCTGGCGCGCATGCCGTAGAGCTTGAGGCTGGTCATGGCTTCGATGATCTGGTGTCGTTCCATCATGTCGCGTGGATCCTTGTTCCGCGGAGAAGGGCGTCATAGCGGGCGCAGTCGGCGATCGGCTCGGCCTTGAGCTTGAGCGCGTCTGGCGTGGTGATGCTGGGCGCGGGCGGCGGTTGACGCTGGCGGGCCAGGATGGCGAGGATCACGTCGCCGCTGGCGATACCGGCCTGCAGCGCCTCGGCGCAGGCGGCTTCCACGGCGGCCACGCCATGATCGGGCGCGGCGGCGAGAATCTTGACGAACTGGCGGTCGCCATCGGCGTGGCCGCGCAACTTGGCGCGGACCTTGGCCAGGGCCGGCGGCAGGTCCCGGTCCTTGAACGGTGCGCCGTTGCGCAGCGCGCCGGGCTTGCGCATCAGGACCGGCAGGTAGTGCCAGGGATCGTAGATCACCTGCTCGCGCTTGAAGCTGCGCGGATGATCGGCGACGACCTCGTCGGCCAGCAGCACGACGATGCGGTCGGCGTAGGCGCGCACCAGCACGCCGCGGCCAGCGGCGCGGGCATCGATGCTGTACTTGTTGCGGTCGTGGGTGATCAGGCAGGTGGTCGTGGCGCGCATCGGCTTCTCGCTGAAGCCGGCGAAGGGGCCCACGAACGGCGCCAGGGCGGCGCGCTCCTCCTCGAACACCTCCCAGATGGTCCGGTCCCTGAACTGGGGGTGGCGCGTTCGCTGGGCGTAGGCGCGGCACTGGTCTTCCAGCCAGGCGTTCAGCTCCTCCAACGTCTTGACCTTCGGCCTGGGCCTGAACAGCACGTCGCGCATCGTGCCGACCTGGTTCTCAACCTGGCCCTTCTCCCAGCCGGACGCCGGCGTACAGGCGGTCGGCTCGACCAGATGATGCGAGCACATCTGCAGGAAGCGGCGGTTGTAGGTGCGGCCCCGGCCGACGAACACGACGTCGACCGCGGTCTTCATGTTGTCGTAGATCCCGCGCCGGCAGACCCCGCCATAGAAGGCGAAGGCCTTGTCGTGGGCGTCGAACACCATCTCCTGGGTCTCACGGGGGTAGGCCCGCACGAACGGCATCCGGCTGAACGACAGGCGCATATGCGCCGCCTTCACGATCATCGGCAGGCCGGCCAGTTCGATCGCGTCGTGGCTCCAGTCGAACTGGTAGGCCTCGCCCGGATCGAAGCTCTGAGGGATAAATGCCTGGACCGGCGCCCTGGCATGTTCGTCGCGCCACGCCTTGACGAACCGGTGCACGCTGTCGTGGGCGCCGTCGTAACCACGACCGCGCAGTTCCTCGAACAGCCGCTGGGTGGTGCGCCGCTCACGCCTGGGGACCTTCGCCTCGGCCTCCAGGATCGCCGTCAAGGTCTCGACCCACGGCCCCAACTTCGGCAGGGGCTGGGTCTCCCGCTTGTAGCTGAACTCCGTGGCCTGGGAGCGCAGCACCTTGCGCACCGTGTCGCGCGCCACCCCCAGCTCACGGGCGATGCGCTTGATACCCTTCCGGTTCTGGAAGTGCTCGAACCGGATCCGCGCAATCGTATCCACGCCCGTCATCCCCCACCCCCTCCAGCACCAGGAAGGGGCATCCAAAACCACAGGTCAGGGGGCTAATCTTCGACGCGAAAAACGCCCCTCAGGGGGACAACATTGCAGGCGATCTCACACATCCGGCGAAACGGCGGCGCGAAACCGAACGGCCACCATGCCGATCGGTCGCGCCGATCCTTCTTTTTTAGAGCTGCTAATAGGCTTCGCCAGAGGAGCCGCTGAGGGCGGTCCCCGATGGTGGCGCGATGATGTGGCCGCCGATCGGTGGCGGCGCGTCAGCCGATGATCTGACCGATGGCTTGGCGCAGGGCGTCCTGGTCCTCGGGCGCCAGGGCGCCGAGTCTGCGAATGACGAGGCCCTGTTCCAGGGTAGCGAAGACCGGCTTGACGGAGGATGGCTTGATGAGGCCGGCGGCCTGCCAGTGGCGCAGCCAGACCTCGCCCAGGGCCGGCGTGGGGCGTAGCTGGCTGGTGACGGCCATCATGATCAGATCGGGCCGCTCGACGTTGTAGGCGCGGCTGGAGACGATGACGGCCGGCCGCTGCTTGGAGGCGGCCTGGCTGGTGAAGGGGAACGGCACGAGGACGATGGCGCCGAAGCTCAGGGCCTGGGGCTTGGCGGGGCCTCGGGACCTGGCGGCGGCCTTAGATGGCATCGTAGGCGTCGTCCTCGGGGTTGCTCCAGACGGCGGCGAAGGCCGGCGCGCTGGCGGCGCCGGCGGCGCGGACGAGGGAGCGGTCCTGATCGCGCTGGCGGATGAAATCCACGAAGTCCTCGACCTCGGCGAGGCGGTCCATGGGCAGGGTGTTGAGCTTCTCGATCAGGGCCGGGTTGGCGGGCATGGGAGGCTCCTAGAGGGCGTGCTGGGCGAGCATGGCGTCGAGGACTTCGGAGACGACGCGCTGCCTGGCCTTGGGGAGCTGGCCGATGGCCTCGATCTGTTGCTGGAGGCGCGAGGCGGGGCCGCGCTTGCCAGCGGGCCGGGCGGCCGGCTGACCGATCAGCATCTCGTCCAGCGATAGCTCCAGCGCCTCGGCCAGGACCGGCAAAAGGTCGGCGGCGATGCGGGCTCGACCGACCTCGTAGTGGGCCAGGGTCTGTTGGGCGATGCCCAGCCGTTCGGCGAGCTGGACCTGGGTCATGTCCATCTGCTTGCGGGCCTGAGCGATGCGGGCGCCGAGCCGCTTAAAGAAGGCGTCGTCCTTGGTCTTCATGTCTGCCGAAATCCGCTTGAGATCGGCCATCGTCATAACCCCTGTTTTTAGAAGCACGCTTGACACTACTCCCAATGGGAGTAATCCGAAAGGCGGTTATTTTTACTCAGAACCCCTTGACAGGTTTTTTAGGAGCCGCCGCCGATGGCCCGTATCCCGGACACCGAGATCGAGCGGTTGAAGGCCGAAGTGAGCCTGGTTGGGCTGGTCGAATCCTCGGGCGTCGTGCTGGAAAAACGCGGCGCCGATCACGTCGGCCGCTGCCCGTTCCACGACGACAAGACGCCCTCGCTCGTAGTCACGCCGGGGAAGAATCTGTGGCGCTGCTTCGGCGCCTGCGACGCCGGCGGGGACGTGATCGCGTGGGTGATGAAACGCGAGGGCGTGAGCTTCCGCCACGCGGTCGAACTGCTCAAATCCGACGCCATGCCGGACGTGGAAAAGCGCGCGAGATCGGCGCCGGCGACGGCGTCCGCCTCGCGCTCGACGGTCGTCAAACTGACGCCGATCGCCGCGCCGGCCGAGGACGCCGAGCTGCTGAATGAAGTGGTCGGCTACTACCACACGGCCCTCAAACAGACCCCCGAGGCGCTGGCCTATCTGGAGCGCCGGGGGCTGGTTCATGGCGAGCTGATCGACGCCTTCCGGCTGGGGTATGCGGACCGCACCTTGGGCTATCGGTTGCCGGCGGCGAACCGCAAGGCGGGCGCCGAGGTCAGGGGTCGGTTGCAGCAACTTGGCGTGCTGCGCGAGAGCGGCCACGAGCATCTTCGCGGCTCGCTCGTGATCCCGATCCTGGACGCTCATGGGCGGGTGACGAACCTCTATGGCCGCAAGATCAGGGCCGACTTAAGGGCTGGCACGCCGGACCATCTGTACCTGCCGGGGCCGCATCGCGGGATGTTCAATCTGGGCGCCTTCGCCGCCTCCGATGAGCTGATCCTCACCGAGGCGCTGATCGACGCGCTGACCTTCTGGACGGCCGGCTATCGGCACGTCACCAGCGCCTATGGCGCCGGCGGCTTCACCGACGAAATCCTCGAATCGATCGTCTCCCATCGGGTGAAACGGGTGCTGATCGCCTATGATCGGGACGTCGCCGGCGACAAGGGCGCGGCGGCCGTGGCGCAGGCGCTGGCCGCGAGGGGGATCGGCGCCTATCGGGTGAACTTCCCCAAGGGGATGGACGTCAACGCCTATGCGCTGGCCGTGAAGCCGGCCTCCAAATCCTTGGGCGCCATGCTGCGGGCCGCCGAATGGATGGCGGGAACGGCGGATCGCCGCCGCCCGGCGCTGGACGAAGCCGCCGCCATCGGCCTCGATCCCTGGGTCGAGCCCGAGGAGGAAACGCTGGCGCCTGAACCCATCGCCCTCTTAGCGGCTAAGGAAGAAGTCTCGCCCGAGTTGCCCGAGCCGAGGATCGCCAGCCCGATCCCGCCGGCCGCGCCGCCACCGGTCGAGGCCGAGATCGGCGAGCGGGATGTGGTGATCCGGCTGGGGGATCGCATCTGGCGGGCGCGGGGGTTGGCGCGCAACACCTCGGCCGAGAGCCTGAAAGTGAACTTGATGGTGCGTCGGGGCGAAGCCTTCCACGTCGATGGCCTGGACCTGTTGAGCGCCAAGGCCCGCGGGGCGTTCGCCGCGGAGGCGGCGCTGGAGCTGGGTCTGCCGCTGGAGGCGGTCAAACGCGACCTTGGCCAGGTGCTGTTGAAGCTCGAGGCCGTGCAGGACGAGGCCCTGGAGCAGGCCCGGCGCGCGGCGGAAAGGGCGCCGGCGGCGATGAGCCTGGTGGAGGAATCGGAAGCCCTGGCCTGGCTGCGCGCCCCGGACCTGATGGGCCGGATCGCCGCCGACGTGGCCGCCTGCGGCGTGGTCGGCGAGGAAGCCAACGCCCAGGCGGTCTATCTGGCGGCGCTGAGCCGCAAGCTGGACAAGCCGCTGGCGGTGCTGATCCAGTCGACCAGCGCGGCCGGCAAGAGCGCCTTGATGGATGCGGTGCTGGAGCTGGTCCCGCCGGAGGAGCGGGTCGCCTACTCGGCGATGACCGGCCAAAGCCTGTTCTACCTCGGCGAGGCGGACCTGAAACACAAGGCGCTGGCCATCGCCGAGGAGGAAGGCGTGCGACAGGCGGCCTATGCGCTGAAGCTGCTGCAAAGCCAGGGAACCTTGACCATCGCTTCGACCGGCAAGGACCCGGCGACGGGCAAGCTGGTCACTCAGGACTATACGGTCGAAGGCCCCGTGGCCCTGATGCTGACCACGACGGCGATCGATCTGGACGAGGAGCTGAAAAACCGCTGCCTGGTGCTGACGATCGACGAGAGCCGCGAGCAGACCCGGGCCATCCATGCGCGCCAGCGGTTCGAGGAGACCCTAGAGGGGCTGACGGCGGGCGAGGACCGCGCGCGCATCCTGACCCTGCATCACAACGCCCAGCGGCTGATCCGGCCGTTGAAGGTGGTCAACCCCTTCGCCGAGCGGCTGACCTTCCTGGACGAGCAGACCCGCACCCGGCGCGATCATCGCAAATATCTGGCGCTGATCCGCACCATAGCCCTGCTGCACCAGCATCAGCGTCCGGTTCTGAGCCTGGCCCGGCCAGACGGGAGCGAGCCCGTGGCCTACATCGAGGCGACGATCGCCGACATCGCCGCCGCCAACCGCCTGGCGCATGCCGTGCTGGGGAGCACGCTGGACGAGCTGCCGCCGCAGACCCGGCGCCTGCTTGGCCTGGTCAGGGACATGGTGGCGGCCCGCGCTACGGCCGAGGGCGTCAAACCGCGCGAGGTGCGGTTCATCCGCCGCCAGGTCCGCGAGGCGACCGGCTGGAGCGACACCCAGCTCAAGGTCCACCTCGGCCGGCTGCTGGAGCTGGAATATCTGATCGTCCGCCGGGCCGTGGACGGCCAGCACGCCGCCCGCTTCGTCTACGAGCTGGTCTATGACGGCGAGGGCGCCGACGGAGCGCCCTTCCTGATGGGCCTGATCGACACCCAGGCTCTGGCGGCTGAACAGGCCGCGAACGAAAGGAGCTACGACGGGAATCGGTCGGGGCCTGGAGACGATCGGTCGGGGTCCGGTCGGCCCCTGGTCGGCCCCCGGCCGGGGGGTGGCCGGGGTGCGGAACATGGCGGAACGCCCTTGCCTGGTAAGGGCTTGGACGAATCCGATCCGCCCACCCCGCCAAACGCACGTCTGGGGAGGAACGGCGCGGCTGTCATAGCCATGCCGGCCGCAGCGGGCGTCCCCGTCGCAGCGGGCGCCTGATGCGCGGGGTGAAGAACCCGCCGCTGCCGGGCGAAGGCGACCCGGACAGCTTGGCGACCTGGCGGGCGCGCTACATGGCCTGGCTGGCGGAGCGCAACTTCTCACCTGAGACCGTCGAGAGCCGGGGCCGCGACCTCTACGCCTTCATCGTCTGGTGCGCCGAGCGGGGCCTGGCCGAGCCCAGGGAGATCACCCGGCCGATCCTGGAGCGCTACCAGCGCCACCTCTATCACTGGAGGAAGGCCGACGGTCAGCCGCTCAGCTTCCCCACCCAGGGCGGACGGCTGGCCCGCGTCGGGGGGTTCTTCCGCTGGCTGGCCAAGGAGAACCATATCCTCTCCAACCCGGCCTCGGAGCTGGAGCTGCCCAAGCTGGAGCGCCGCCTGCCGGCCGCGACGCTGACGGCCGAGGAGGCGGACGCGGTGATGGCCGTCCCGGACCTGACCGATCCGATCGGCCTGCGGGATCGGGCGATCCTGGAGGTGTTCTACTCGACGGCGATCCGGCGCACGGAGCTGACCAAGATCGGCCTCTATGACGTGGATTACGCCCGCCAGGTGATCATGGTGCGCCAGGGCAAGGGCAAGAAGGACCGCGTGGTCCCCTTGGGTGAGCGGGCCAGGGCCTGGCTGGAGGCCTACCGCGACCAGGCCCGCCCTCAGCTCGTGGCCGGCCGCGATCCGGGCCTGTTGTTCCTCTCCGCCGCCGGCACGCCGATGGCGCCCAAGAAGCTGTCCGACCGCATCAGCGGCTATATCGAGCGATCGGGCGTGGGCAAGCCGGGCTCTTGCCATCTCCTGCGCCATACGGCGGCGACCCTGATGCTGGAAGGCGGCGCCGACATCCGCTTCATCCAGGCCATGCTCGGCCACGAGAGCCTGGAGACGACGCAGATCTACGCCAAGGTCGCGATCGGCAAGCTGGCCGAGATCCACGCCGCCACCCACCCCGGCGCCAAGCTCGCCAGCGCCAGGGCCGTGCTGGACGCCATCCTCGAAGCCGAAACCGAGGACTGACGAAGCCATCTTCCTCTTAGCCAGCCAGGCGTCCGCGCCCTGCGCGGGCGCCCCTTCACGCGCGGCCGCGCGCGTGACAAGCTCCGCCTGAAGGTCTTTGAAAATCGAATCCAAGCGGCCCGAAACCTGCTTCAAGGGAAAATCCGGCCCCGGCGCGTAACCGCGACGGCCGAACGCCCCTTAAGCCCAGGACTTGCTTCAGAAAAACTCGCCTCGCCATGACCGATGGGCGTCAGGGGGCCTAATCCCTCCAGACTGATCCGATCGGGTATGACGGTGGGGCCAACCTCTACGCCTACGTCGGGGGGGATCCGCTGGATATGAGCGATCCGACAGGAAATCGGTCTCAATTATGTTCTTGTGACGTGGGAACAGATCAGTCTGTAACCTCACCTGGTGGGTACAATCTAACGGTAGAGGGGGATGGGACTATTGTTTTTACCTCTCCGCCGCCATTAAATATCCCATCGGAAGGCCTTCTGGATTCAAGCAACGGCTATGATTTCACATCGAGTGACTTCAGCGGGACGTGCGCCGCATTCGGTGGCGGGGCATCGTGCGGACAACTGGGGCTGAATACCGTCGCTAACCAAGCTATGGTTGGCATGGTCGGCATTCCTGCCGTCGGTGTCGCAGGGGGCGGAGCCGTGGTGGCTGGCGGATTGCTGGCAGAAGGCTCTGTTGCCGCAGAGAGTGGACCGCTCAGCGGTGCCTCGTTCGCTCAGAAGACGTTCAGCCAGGCCTTTAGTGCCGATGGCGCATTTGCAGGCCGGACGGTTTCGGATGTTGCCGGCTCACTCCAAGCCGGTGAATTGAGCGCGGCCGATGTCCCTGTGCAGTTCATCGTTCGCGCGGGAACACCCTCATTTTGAATACTCGTTCGGCGCAAGCACTGGAGCAGGCTGGAATTCCAAGAAGTCAGTGGAATGCAATCGATATGACCGGCGATGCAGCGGCCGAAGCCAGGTTGACCGGTCAGCTACAACGCAATAGTTTGACAACTCAGGGCACGACGACTGTTCGCCCGAGCGGAGGTAATTGAGCGTGAGTACCAAGAAGGCGATCTATCAGGTGCCCGTGCCATCCACGGAGTTTTCAACTGAGGCCGTGCTTTGCGCCAATGTGGTCCGGTTCGGATACCAGGTGGACGGCTCGGATCGTCGAAGCGGGCTGCGGTTCAAACGGGTAAAGGCGACAAGAACCCGAGCTGAGAGCGCTTGCACAGCGTGGCACATTGACGACGCCTACGACACGCTTGTGGAAGTCGAAAACTCGCCGTGGGTAGCTGAGGTGCAAGCCGAGACGGCTGATAGACAGCATCGGCTCGGTGAGACTTGGACGATGCACCACTACATGATTTATCTGGATAGCGCAGGCTGCTTCGAGTTCCTTGCCGAGTCTTGGGAGGCGCTTCCCGAGGCGGCGGGGACGTGGACCTGACCAATCTGAGCCGGGCGGTATCTCACGCCCTCCGCCATGAGCCCTGGCTTTACGAGTTGGAACTGGATGAGGCTGGCTGGGTGCCCGTGGACGCCCTGCTCGCCGCCTTGCGTGCCGAGAACTCGTCCTGGGCCTCTCTGAGCCAGGCCGATCTCGCGCAGATGATCGCTCGATCGGACAAGAAGCGCCACGAACTGAACGACGGCCGAATCCGGGCGCTCTACGGACACTCCACCCCGCAACGGCTCCTCAGGGAGCCGGCCGAACCGCCTAGCGTGCTGTATCACGGCACTTCGCCAGAGACGGCGGAGCAGATCGTGCGCGAGGGCCTGAAGCCGATGGGGCGACAGTATGTGCATCTGTCAATCGATACGGCGACAGCGGAGCAGGTCGGACGGCGCAAGGCCAAAGCGCCGGTCATCATGCGCGTGAAGGCTGAGGCGGCTCACGTCGGCGGCGTCCCGTTCTATCGGGGCAACGATCTGGTCTGGCTCGCCGACGCCATACCGCCGGCGTTCATCGAGGGTCTGGGCGGAACTTGACCGCAGTACAGCAAGATAGAAGGCCGCACCTCGCCGAGGGTGGCGGGGGCTTGTCTGCACATCGGAATCGACGGCGCCATGCCGAGGCGGCCGTGCGCTGGGCCTGGTCGTAGGCGGCTGACGAGGCTGGCCTAACCGCGAGGTTCACCCGCCCGACCCCGCCGGCTTGGCCATGGCGATCGGCGGCTTGGGGGATGAGGGCAGGATAGGCTTGTCGCCGGCGTTGTTAAACAGCTTGGCCATTGCCTGGACCCGAGACTCAGCCCCTGATCCGGTCCCTGTCGTGGGGTGTTCCCCAGCCCTTGAAGATCGACCAGGCGGGCGGGCTCGAAGCCCCAAGGTTGGCTAATATTGTGGACAAGGGCGCACTTACGGGTCGCGTGGGCTACACCCACCCGACCCTTGCGGTCAGGCTCCGCCCGACACCTGGCGGCCCGATCGGCGGCGATCGTCTGAGGCGGTCCAGGGAGGCGTCCCCAACCAAGTTGTGGACAATGGCGCATATACGGATCGCGTGGGCTACACCCACCCGACCCCTGCGCTCAGGCTCCGCCCGACACCTGACCGGCTCCCCACCTGGCGGGGTCCGAGACGCCCGAAAACCAACTTTGTGGACAAGGGCGCATATACCGGTCGGTCGGGCTGCGCCCACCCAACCGATGCGCCAGGCCCCCGCCCGGACCCGAGCCAAGGGCGTTGCCCTTAGCGATCGTGCGCCAGGAGAAGCTGGCGCGTTTTAGCCGGTGAAAGTCCGGCCCAGGTAAGGGGTAGCGCCCGCCTGGTAGCGAGTGTTGCGGGGCGGAAGGTGACGACCGTCGCGAAGCGTACACGGCGGCCGACGGCGGCCAGCTCATCGGCGACGACGAGGCCGACGCCCTCTTGGCCGCCCTGGAGCGCGAGGCCCTGGAGGACGACGGCTGAGCTTCCCTCTTAGCTGCTAAAGGCCGAAGGCCCGTCGGCTGGAAAACGTGCGTCAGGGGGTCAGCTCGGCTACACTGCCGGCGACGTCGGGCCGGCCGGCCGCAAGCCATGGAGGGCATTAGGGAAATCGGCGATCTGCACCGGAAAGCCTGGTGGCATGCTCTGTTGCCGCAGAGAGTGGACCGCTCAGCGGTGCCTCGTTCGCTCAGAAGACGTTCAGCCAGGCCTTTAGCAGGCTGTTGAAGAAGTCCGTGGCGCGCCCGAACTCAGCATGATTCACTCTTCCTGGGCGGTAATCGGGGAAGGTGGATGCGGGGTTCTGACAGTCGGTCTGGGTCGTTGTTCACCCTGGTGGACCTGGAAGCGCGGGTTCGGCCTGATCATCCGCTGCGGGCGATCCGAC
>JARLIQ010000113.1 GCA_031291645.1 Caulobacteraceae bacterium
CTTCCCAGATGTTGTCGCGGCCGAACTTCTCGCCCATGAACTGCTGCAGCAGCATCTTCCGGATCGGCTCCAGCGTCGCATAGGGCAGCAGGAGCTCGATTCGGCCGCCGCGGTCTTCCATGTCGATGCGCAGCTTGACCAGAATCGCCGCGTTGGCCGGCCGCGCGATCGCCGCGAAACGGGGGTTGGTCTCCAGCCGGTCGAGGTTGAAGTTGACCGGGGTCAGCGGCTCGAACGCCGCCTTGGCGTCGGCCAGCACCACCTCGACCATCCGCTGGACCAGCACCCGCTCGATGGTGGTGTAGGGCCGGCCCTCGATGCGCATCGCCGCGGTGCCGCGGCGCCCGCCCAGGAGCACGTCGACGATCGAATAGATCAGGTTGGAATCGACGGTCAGCAGGCCGTAGTTGTCCAGCTCCTCGGCGCGGAACACCGCCAGGATCGCCGGCAGCGGGATCGAGTTCAGGTAGTCGCCGAAGCGGATCGAGGAGATGTTGTCGAGGCTGACCTCGACGTTGTCCGAGGTGAAGTTGCGCAGCGAGGTGGTCATCAGCCGCACCAGGCGGTCGAAAACGATCTCCAGCATCGGCAGGCGCTCGTAGGAGACCAGCGCCGAGTTGATGATCGCGCGGATGCCCGTGCGATCCGCCGAATCGTCGTCGGACAGGTCGAAGCCGAGCAGGCTGTCGATCTCGTCCTGGTTGAGGATGCGCTCGGAGCCCGGCGTGTCGCTCAGCCCCCAGTCGGCCGCGTCCGGATTGAGGCCCGGGGGCTCGGCGATCGGTAGGATCGGATCTGCGGTAAGCGGTTCGTCGGCCATGGCGTCGCTCAACCGGGGCGGGCCCCTAGTTGATCAGCATCTCCTCGATCAGGACGGTGTTGATCCTGGCCGGCGCGATGACCAGGTTGACGCGCTGCAGCAGCTCCATGCGCAGTTGGTAGCTGCCCTGGCTGCCGTTCAGGTCCTCGGGCCGCAGCTCGCGCAGGAAGGTCTGGAAGACGTCCTGGAGCCTGGGCATGTTCTCGTCGAGCGCGTCGGCGGTGGCGCGGTCCGGCAGCTCGAAGGTCAGCTTCAGCTTGAGGAAGGTCGGCCGCCCGTCGGCGGTCTGCATGTTCACCACGATGTCGGGCGGGGTGTAGAAGACCACGCCGTCGGGGCCGTCGCTGACCTGGGCGCCGCTGCCGTTCTTGGCGTCCTTCTTGTCGCCGCCCTTCTTCGCCTCGGTCTTCGGCTTGGCCGCCGCGGCGCCCGCCGGCTTGTGCGGCGCCAGGAACAGGAAGTAGGCCGCCGCGCCGCCGCCCAGCACGAGCGCCAGCGCCACAGCGCCGACGACGATCAGCATCAGCGGCGGCTTCTTCCTGGCCCCGCCCTCGCCTTCGGCGCCTTCGCCCTCGACGACGTCCTCGTCGTCGTCGGACTTCTTGTCGGCTACGTCCTTGGCCATCGCCCCCTGCCTCGACGAGCCGGCCCCGGCCCTCAACGTCGATGCCCGACCAATCGCCCAAACTTGGTTAAGGATCGGTTTTTAACCTTCGTTAAACGCTGCAAATTTTGCCGGGCGAATATGGCGCCTCGGCAGGAAATTAACCTACCTTCCTATTGTTTTTATTCGCCTTTCAGGCTGGCGCGACTGTTGCACGGTAACCTGGGCCGAACGCCGCAGCCTTAAGGACCAGCCCGCCATGGACAGCACGATGTACGTCGGCCTGTCGAAGCAGATTCTTCTGCAGCGCGAGCTCGACATCGTGGCCAACAACCTGGCCAACGTCGACACGACCGGCTTCAAGCTCGAGTCGCTGATCAGCGGCACCGACAGCAACGACACCGCGCGCACCATCGGGGTGACCCAGCCGGTCCAGTTCGCGGTCGACAACGGCGTGGCGCGTGACTTCACCCAGGGCGCCCTGCGCCAGACCGGCGCGCCGCTGGACCTGGCGATCAGCGGGACCGGCTTCTTCGAGGTCCAGACGGCGGCGGGCATGCGCTACACCCGCGACGGCCGCTTCACCACCAACGCCCAGAACCAGCTCGTCACCCAGACCGGCGACCTGGTGCTCGACGCGTCCGGCTCGCCGATCACCCTGAACCCCCAGGGCCAGCCCCCGGTCATCGGCCGGGACGGGACCATAACCCAGACCGTCTCGGGCCAGCTCGGCGCCCAGGTCATGGGCAAGGTCGGCGTGTTCAACTTCACCGACCTGTCGGCCCTGAGCAAACAGGGCGACGGCCTCTACAGCCTCAACACCAACCAGACGCCCCAGGCGGCGACGGACCCGGTGGTCCAGCAGGGCATGCTGGAAGGCTCCAACGTCCAGCCGATCATCGAGATCACCGACCTGATCCGCATCCAGCGGGCCTACGAGATGGTCAGCCAGATGCTCAGCAGCACCTCCGACCTGTCCAGCAACGCGATCCAGCAGATCGGCTCGATCCAGTAGGGAGTCCCTAGACCATGATGGCATTGCGCACGGCGGCGACGGGCATGGCGGCCCAGCAGCTGAACGTCGAGGTGATCTCGAACAACATCGCCAACATGAACACCATCGGCTTCAAGAAGGGCCGGGCGGAGTTCGAGGACCTGCTCTACCAGGACGTCGAGCAGGCGGGCGCCCAGTCGTCCAGCACCGGCACGGTGGTGCCGACCGGCATCCAGATCGGCGCCGGCGTCAAGGCCGGCTCGGTCTACCGCATCACCACCCAGGGCTCGCCCACCCAGACCGGCAACAGCATGGACCTGGCGATCAACGGGGTCGGCTACTTCCAGGTGCAGCTGCCGTCCGGCGAGACCGCCTACACCCGCGCCGGCAACTTCTCGGTCAACGCCCAGGGCCAGATCGTCACCTCCGACGGCTACCAGGTGATCCCCCAGATCAGCATTCCCCAGGGCGCGACGGCCATCACCATCTCGGCCTCCGGCCAGGTCCAGGTAACCACCTCGGCCTCGACCACGCCGCAGCAGGTCGGCCAGCTGCAGACCGCCAGCTTCTTCAACGAGGCCGGCCTGCAGGCCACCGGCAACAACCTGTTCCTGCAGACCGACGCCTCGGGCTCGCCGACGGTCGGCACCCCCGACGCCAACGGCCTGGGCGCGCTGATGCAGGGCTACACCGAATCCTCGAACGTCGACGCGGTGAGCGAGATCACCTCCCTGATCGTGGCCCAGCGGGCCTACGAGATGAACTCCAAGGTGATCACCACCGCCGACCAGATGCTCTCCACCAACTCGCAGATGAAGCAGTAGGCCGATGCGCGGGGGGCGCCTGCACGGCTGGAGCTTGCGCGCGGCGCCGCTGGCGCTGGCCTGCGCGCTCATGGCCGCGCCCCCGACGCTGGCCGGCCAGCCGGTCACGCTCAAGACCCAGGTCTCCAGCGGCCGCACCGTCACCCTGGGCGACCTGTTCGACGGCGCCGGCGCGGCGGCTTCGGCGGTGGTCGGCAACGGCGCCCCGCCCGGCGAGAGCGCGGTGCTGGACGCGGCCGTCGTGCGCGAACTCGCCCGCCAGCACGGGCTGGACTGGGACAACGCCGAGGGCATCGCCCGGATCGTCGTTCCCCGCACCCCGATCCAGGCCGCCGCCCATATGGTCGAGGCCCTGACCTATGCGCGCAGCCTCTCGTCCGGCGAAACGGTCCAGGCCTCGGATCTGACCTTCTCGAAGGTGGCGAGCTTCGCCGTGCCGCCCGACGCGCCGCGCGACGCCCAGGACGTCATCGGCAAGCTGGCCCGCCGCCCGCTGAGGTCGGGAAGCCCGGTGGCCGCCCACGACGTCGCCGCGCCCCAGGTGATCAAGACCAACGACGTGGTCCAGGTGATCTATCGCTCGGACGGGGTGAACCTGGCGCTGCAGGGCAAGGCGATGGGCTCGGCCACCCTCGGCGAGCCCGTCGACATCATGAACCCGGTGTCCAAGAAGGTCATCCAGGCCATCGCCAGCGGTCCCGACCAGGCCGTCGTCGGCCCCGAGGCCGAACAGCTCCGCAACCGGCCCCTGGCCTCATCCGCCCAAATCGCAGACCTCCGTTGAGGAATCCCGACATGCGTCGCCTGATGTTCGTTCTCATCGCCGCAACGCCGCTGGCCGCCTGCGGCTCGGTCAGGGAGGCGGTCAACGGCCCCGGGCCGCTCTCGCCGATCGCCTATCCGGCGGCCCTGGTCCCGACCGCCCAGGCGGTGCTGCCGGTCTCCGCCTCGTCGCGCGAGCCCCTGCCCCAGTCCGCCTCGGCCAACTCCCTCTGGCGCACCGGCGCGCGCGAATTCCTGGCCGACCAGCGCGCCAACCGGGTCGGCGACATCCTGACCGTGCTGATCAACATCGACGACAGCGCCAAGACCACCAACGCCACCAACGCCACCAAGACCAGCGCCAACACCGTGGGCATCCCCAACTTCCTGGGCCTGGAGTCCAGCCTCGGCCGCGTCCTGCCCAAGGCCTTCGTGCCGTCCACGGCCATCGCCACCAACACCAGCCTGGCGGCCGCCGGCTCGGGCGGCATCACCCGCCAGGAGCAGATCACCCTGACCATCGCCGCCGTGGTCACCCAGGTGCTGCCGAACGGCAACCTGGTGATTCAGGGCCGCCAGGAGGTGAAGACCAACAACGACACCCGCATCCTGACCGTCGCCGGCATCGTGCGGCCCGAGGACATCACCGCCACCAACACCATCCTGCACACCCAGATCGCCGAGGCGCGGATCGATTACGGCGGCAAGGGCGACATCGCCGCCGTCCAGAAGACCCCCGGCGGCACGGCCCTGCTGCAGCGCTTCACGCCGTTCTAAGAGACTTTAGACAGTATAGTACAGTACAAGAACCGCTCATCCCGGCGAAGGCCGGGATCCAGATGACAATGAACAAGCGTCTGGCAGGAAGTCCGCCTAAAGCCATCTGACGTTCGCGCTATACGATCTGGATCCCGGCCTTCGCCGGGACGAGCGGTTGGATGGTCCGGCTGAATTCGGCCAGCCCTTGAGCCTACCCAGGCTGGACCGGGTCACCTGCTTCTCGACAACTCCAGTCTAGGCCTCAAACTCCGAGGCGAACAGCCGCCTGGCGTCGTCGATGAACCCCGTCGTCGTCGGCGGCGGGTCCTGGTCGGAGCGGTGGAGGATGAAGAGTTCCTCGAACCCGCCGGGGTGGAAGCTGACCAGCAACTCGACCGCCTCGCCCGAGACATTGGCGAAGCCGTGCCGCACACCCGGCGGCGCGCGCACGAAATCGCCCTCGGCCAGATCGAATATCTCTTCTCCCAGCAGGAAGCGCAGCCGCCCGCGCCGGACCAGGAAAGTCTCCTCGATGGTGTTGTGGCGATGGGGGCCGAAGTCGGGCGTCTCGTCGGCGGGCAGCGGCGGCCGTGGCGCGACCACGAACGCCATCAGCGAATAGGCCCCACCAGTGTCGCGGCCGAACACCAGCACCCGGCCCCGGTCCGGGCCGTCCTCGAAGGCGACTCCCTCGCCCGCCCGCACCGTCGCAGCCCCCGCCATCTGGATGCGACGCGGCCGGAGCGCCTAGAGCGCCCGCAGGCCGCCCTTGGTCTGTTCGACGCCCAGCGCCTGCAGGGCGCCGCGCACGATGCCCTCGGCGTCGAGACCGGCCTGGGCGTACATGACCTCGGGCTTGTCCTGATCCTGGAACACGTCGGGCAGGGTCAGGGTGCGCACCTTGAGCCCGCGGTCGAGCGCGCCGCGCGCGGCCAGGCGGTGCAGGACGAAGGCGCCGAAGCCGCCGATCGCGCCCTCCTCGACCGTGACCAGGGCCTCGTGCTCGCGGGCCAGGCGCAGGATCAGCTCCTCGTCCAGCGGCTTGGCGAAGCGGGCGTCGGCGACGGTGGCCGAAAGCCCGCGCGCGGCCAGCATGTCCGCGGCCCGCAGCGCCTCCTGCAGGCGCGCGCCGAACGACAGGATGGCCACCGCCGTCCCCTCGCGCATGATGCGCCCCTTGCCGATCTCGAGCGGCAGGGCCGGGTCGGGCAGGTCGATGCCGATGCCCTCGCCGCGCGGGAAGCGGAAACCGCTCGGACGGTCGTCGATGGCGACGGAGGTGGCGACCATACGGGCCAGGTCCGCCTCGTCGGCCGCGCCCATCAGCACGAAGCCCGGCAGCTGGCCGAGGTAGCCAACGTCGAAGGAACCGGCGTGGGTGGCGCCGTCCGCCCCCACCAGGCCCGCCCGGTCGATGGCGAAACGCACCGGCAGCTTCTGGATGGCGACGTCGTGCACCACCTGGTCGTAGCCGCGCTGCAGGAAGGTCGAATAGAGGGCCGCGAACGGCTTCATCCCGTCGGCCGCCAGGCCCGCGGCGAAGGTCACCGCATGCTGCTCGGCGATGCCGACGTCGAAGGTGCGGCCGGGAAAACGCTTGCCGAACAGGTCCAGGCCGGTGCCGGACGGCATGGCCGCGGTGATGGCGATGATCTTGTCGTCGGCCTCGGCCTGGCGGATCAGCTCCTGGGCGAAGACCTTGGTGTAGCTGGGCGCGTTGCTCGCCGCCTTGGACTGCTTGCCGGTGATGACGTCGAACTTGGCCACCGCGTGCAGCTTGTCCTCAGCCTCCTCGGCCGGGGCGTAGCCCTTGCCCTTGTGGGTGACCACGTGGACCAGCACGGGGCGGTCGACGATGCCGGCGACGTTCCTCAGCACCGGCACCAGGTGATCCATGTTGTGGCCGTCGATCGGGCCGACGTAGTAGAAGCCCAGTTCCTCGAAGAAGGTGCCGCCGGTGGCCATGCCGCGGGCGTATTCCTCGGCCTTGCGCGCGGCCTCCTTCAGCGGGCGCGGCAGGGCGCCGGCGACCTGGCGGCCCAGCTTGCGCAGCGAGCGGTAGGCGCCACCGGAGACCTGGCGGGCCAGGTAGGCGCTCATGCCGCCGACCGGCGGGGCGATCGACATGTCGTTGTCGTTCAGCACCACGATCAGCTGCTTGGTCGAGGCGGCGTTGTTCATCGCCTCATAGGCCATGCCGGCGCTCATCGAGCCGTCGCCGATGACCGCGATGACCTTGTTGTCGTCGCCGCGCTGGTCGCGGGCCACGGCGAAGCCGAGGGCGGCCGAGATCGAGGTCGCCGCGTGGGCCGCGCCGAACGGGTCGTACTCGCTCTCCGAGCGCTTGGTGAAGCCCGAGAGGCCGGCACCCTGGCGCAGGGTGCGGATGCGCTCGCGCCGGCCGGTCAGAATCTTGTGCGGATAGACCTGGTGGCCGACGTCCCAGATCAGGATGTCGCGCGGGGTCTCGAACACGTGGTGCAGCGCCACCGTCAGCTCGACCACGCCCAGGCCCGCGCCCAGGTGGCCGCCGGTCACGGAGACCGCGTCGATGGTTTCGGTCCGCAGCTCGTCGGCGAGCTGTCGCAGCTGGGGAATGGTGAACGCCCGGGTGTCGGCCGGGGTGCGGACGGTGTCGAGAAGGGGTGTGGGGGGCATGGCACTTCGGACGGCGAGCGCCCGACCTTTTGACGCTAGTTGCGTCGATCTAACACGAAATCAACGCTGTCCCGCAGGATTTTGCCGCGCTCTCCCCAGATCTCGAGGTGCGCGCGAGCCTGGTGCGCCAAAAGCGCAACACGTTCGTTCGCCTGCTCGACCCCCAGCAAAGTCACGTAATTGACCTTGCCGCGGGCCGCGTCCTTGCCGCCCGCGGCCTTGCCCAGAAGGTCGTCGTCGCCCTCTACGTCGAGCAGGTCGTCGACGATCTGGTAGGCCAGTCCCAGGTCCTGGGCGAAGGCCATCAGGGGCTGTCGCTCGGCCTCGCTGGCGTGGGCCAGGATCAGCGGCAGCTCGAAGGCGCAGGCGATCAGGGCGCCCGTCTTCATCCGCTGCATGCGCGCCACCGCCCCGAGGTCGTCGGTGACGCCCAGAAGGTCGATCATCTGGCCGCCGGCCATGCCGCGCGCGCCGGAGGCGACGGCCAGCTTGCGCACCAGCTCGGAGCGCACCGCGCCGTCGGAGTGGGTGTCGGGATGGGCCATGATCTCGAACGCCGCGCTCTGCAGGGCGTCGCCCGTCAGCACCGCCGTCGCCTCGTCATAGGCCTTGTGCACCGTGAGCCGGCCGCGCCGCAGGTCGTCGTCGTCCAGCGCCGGCAGGTCGTCGTGCACCAGGCTGTAGGCGTGGATGCACTCCAGCGCGCAGGCCGCGCGCAGCACCGGCCGCTCCTCCAGGTCGAACATCCGCGCCGTCTCCAGCGCGAAGAAGGGCCGCAGCCGCTTGCCCGGCCCCAGGGCCGCATAGCGCATCGCCTCGGTCAGCCGCTGTTCGGGCCCGTCGGCGCGCGGCAGCAGGGCGTCGAGCGCGACGGTGACCAGATCGGCGGCCTCGGCGACCCGTTGAGCGACCGAAGCGCTCATCGCTTCAGGAGAACTCGGCCGGTTCGACGCCGGCCGGCCCCTGCGGGCCGACGACGATCTTCTCCACGCGCAGTCGCGCGGCCTCCAGGCGCTTCTCGCAGTGGGCCTTCAGCGCCGCGCCGCGCTCATAGAGTTCGATCGACTGCTCCAGCGGCGCCTGGCCGGATTCGAGCTGGCCGACGATGCGCTCCAGTTCCGCGAGCGCGGCCTCGAAGCTCATGGCGGCGATGTCGGCGGGAATGGCTGCAGCGTCTGGCATGGGGTCCGATGTCCGAGTTCCGGGCAACTTAGGCGCAAGCCCCCCGGCTGGGCAACGCGGCGCCGTGCGAATATTCGCCGGCCGGCGCCGCCGCGAGGGGTTCCTGAAGACCGTTCACTTGAGCCAAGGTGACGACAGCGAGTCGTCCACGCCAGGCGGCCGCAGGAGGCGCGGGAGCGAAGCGCTTTGGGGGATGAAACGTCTTGGATGAGCCGGCCGAGCTAGAGGCCCCCGATCCCGACCTCGCGGCGCGCGAACAGGCGTACGAGGCCTTCGTCTGGGACAACCTGCCCCGCAACTACGCGGCCAACTACGTCCACGGCATGCTGGGCATGACCGGCTTCCGCCTGATCAACGCCCCGACCTTCATCCCGGCCTACCTCCACATGCTGGCCGTCGCCAGCGTCGCCGGCTTCCCGCCGTTCCTGCGGGCCTTCGCCAATCCGGACGCGGTCGTGGGGCTGGGCCTGGCCCTGCAGCAGGTGGGCCAGGTGGTCTCGCCGATCGTCGGCGCGGCCCAGATCGAGCACCGCAAGAAGGTGCTGTCGGCCTCGATGCTGATGGGGACCCTGATGCGGGTCCAGATCCTGGGCATGGCGCTGGCCGGCTGGTTCCTGTCCGGCGCCCCCCTGCTGGCGGCCATGCTGGCGTTCCTGCTGCTGTTCGGCCTGTTCTCGGGCGCCCAGCGGGTGGCCTTCCAGCTGCTGCTGGCCAAGGTGATCCCGATCAGCCAGCGCGGGCGGCTGCAGGCCTGGCGCAACGTCACCGGCGGGCTGATCGCGGCGGTGCTGTCCTACGCCGCCGGGCGCTGGCTGATCGGCGCCAAGCCCTACGCCCCCGGGCGCACGGTGCTGGGCGTGCACCTGTGGCACAACGGCTATTCGACCACCTTCATCGCCGCCTTCGTGCTGACCAGCCTGGGCCTGACCGCCCTCGCCCTGATGCTGCGCGAGCCCGAGCCGCCCAAGCTGCGGCCGCAGATGCGGGTGCGCGACCGGCTGCGCGACCTGCCGGCCCTGCTGCGCCACGACCGGGGCTTCATGTTCTTCATGCTGGCCCAGACCTGCGCCGTGGCCGGCCGGATCGCCGCGCCCTTCTACATCCTCTACGCCCGCTCGACGATCGAGCTGACCGGAGCGAACCTCGGCCTGATGTCGCTGGTCTATCTGGGCGCGGACACGGTCTCGAACATGCTCTGGGGCTATCTGGGCGACCGGTCCGGGTTCAAGTCGACCTTCGTCATCTCGCTGGTGCTGTGGGTGGGCGCGACCGCGCTGCTGATCGTCGCCCACACCCCGCTGCTGGTGTTCGTCGCCTTCTTCGGCCTGGGCGCGGCCCAGTCCGGCTACAACATGAGCTCCCAGACCATGGTGCTGGAGTTCGGCCTGCGCGAGGACATGGCCATGCGCCTGGCCTTCTCCTCGACGGCCGAGGGGCTGATGTCGGCCATAGGCCCGCTGGTCGGCGGGCTGATCGCCGCCGCAGCCGGCTATGTGGTGCTGTTCATGGCCTCGATGGGGTTCGAGGCGGTCGCCCTCGTCATCCTGCTCGCCCTCGTCGAAGAGCCCCGCAACCGCGGCCTGGCCGCGACCTGAAGGCCCTTCCCCTCGATGGGGGAAGGGTTGGGATGAGGGTGTTCGCACTGAAGTCAGGCGGATGTTCTCGTTCGTCGCCGACCCTGAACCCCACCCCAAACGCCGCAGCCACACCCCCAACCCTGCCCTTCCCCCATCGAGGGGGAAGGGTTTCCTCTTCTTGCCAAGTCAGCGATAGGCCCTACACAGCCCCTCCGGCCCCAGAGCGCCGGCCATGGGGAGGAGCGCCGTGTCCGCCAACCTGTTCGACCTGATCGTCTCCCACGCGCCCGAGGCCGGGCGGCGCTTCCTGCGCACCGGCGACGGCCGGGACATCACCTATGGCGAGGCGATCGACGCGGCGGGCCGGCTGGCCAATGTCCTCGCCTCGCTGGGCGTGGTCCCGGGCGACCGGGTGGCGGCGCAGGTGGAGAAGAGCCCGGAGGCGATCCTGCTCTACCTGGGCTGCCTGCGGGCCGGGGCTGTCTATCTGCCGCTGAACACCGGCTACACCCTGGCCGAGCTGGAGTATTTCATCGGCGACGCCGAGCCGCGCGTGGTGGTCTGCGCGCCGGAGAAGGCCGAGGCGATCGCGGCCCTGGCCGGACGGCTGGGCGTCGCCCACGTCGAGACCCTGGGCGAGGACGGGCGGACCGGCAGCCTGGTCGAAAAGGCCGCCGCCGCCTCGCCCGCGTTCGCCACCGTCCCGCGCGGGCCGGGCGACCTGGCGGCCATCCTCTACACCTCGGGCACCACGGGCCGGTCCAAGGGGGCCATGCTGACCCACGCCAACCTCGCCTCCAACGCCCTGACGCTGAAGGACTGCTGGCGCTTCACCGCCGATGACGTGCTGATCCACGCCCTGCCGATCTTCCACACCCACGGCCTGTTCGTGGCCACCAACATCGTGCTGATGGCCGGCGCGTCGATGATCTTCCTGCCCAAGTTCGACGCCGGCGAGATCATCCGGCTCATGCCTGAGGCCACGACGATGATGGGGGTGCCGACCTTCTACGTGCGCCTGCTGCAGGACCCGAGGCTGGACAAGGCGCTGACCGCGAACATGCGCCTCTTCGTCTCCGGCTCGGCGCCCCTGCTGGCCGAGACCCACCATGCGTTCGAGGCGCGCACCGGCCACGCCATCCTCGAGCGCTACGGCATGACCGAGACCAACATGAACACCTCCAACCCCTATGACGGCGCGCGCATCGCCGGCACGGTCGGCCCGCCCCTGCCCGGCGTCGAACTGCGGGTGACCGACGCGGAGACCGGCAAGCCCCTGCCGGCCGGCGAGATCGGCATGATCGAGGTCAAGGGCCCCAATGTCTTCTGCGGCTACTGGCGCATGCCCGAGAAGACCGCCGCCGAGTTCCGCGCCGACGGCTTCTTCATCACCGGCGACCTGGGGGTGGTCGACGCGCGCGGCTATGTCTCGATCGTCGGCCGCGGCAAGGACCTGATCATCTCCGGCGGGTTCAACGTCTATCCCAAGGAGGTCGAGGGCGAGATCGACGCCCTGGCCGGGGTGGAGGAATCGGCCGTGTTCGGCACGCCCCACCCGGACTTCGGCGAGGGCGTCACCGCCGCCGTGGTGCTGAAGCCCGGCGCGGCCCTGACCGAGGCCGAGGTCATCGCCGCCCTGCGCGACCGCCTGGCCGCCTACAAGCTGCCCAAGCGCGTCTTTTTCGTCCCGCACCTGCCCAGGAACACCATGGGAAAGGTGCAGAAGAACGTCCTGCGGCAAACCTACGGGTGAGCGGACTTGGCGGAGCCTTAGGCGAAGTCCTTCGCCAGTTCCGTCCGCGTTTCCTCGCCGAGCACGGCGAAGTGGGCGTAGCGGGGGTGGTCGCAGCCCAGCATCACCCGGACGGCCGGGTCCTTGAAGGCGGCGATCTGATCCGCCGTGAAGCGGAAGTGCAGGAAGTGCACCGACGAGGTCTTGCCGTCCTCGCGCGTGCGCTCGACGTCGCCTTCCGCCTCTGCCGGGACGCGCTGGTCGCCGACCTCCATGAAGAAGCGGTCCTCCACCCCGCCGAGCTCGCCCAGGATGACCTGGCGGCGGCGCTCGTCGTCGATCTCGAACATCACCGTCGCGACCAGCTCCGCGCCCTGCGGGATCAGCGGGTTGTAGGCCGAAAGCTCGTCCTCGACCTGGGCCTCGCCGCCCTTCTCGACCAGCAGCATCTCCTGGATCTGGAACAGCAGGGTCTCGTAGCTCTCGAAATAGAAGGTGCAGTAGGGGCCGACCGCGACGCGCCGCAGGCGCTTGACCGGCAGCAGGGCCGCGCGGCGCTGCTTGCGCTCGGCGGCGTATTGGGCGTCCGGGACGATGTCCTCGCGGGTGACCTGACGCAGGCTGGCGGGCATGGGCTGGACCTTTCCGTACGATCGGATTCCCGCCTTCGCGGGGATGAGCGGAAGATAGGAGGCCCGAGGGCCGGCGACATCACACCAGCCCGTAGGCGCGAGCGAAGACCTCGATCGGGTGGGCCTGGACCGGCTGTGGCGCGTCGGCGCCGGTCTCGGCGACCAGCAGCTGGCCCAGGTGCTTGCAGGCCAGCGGGCAGTCCGAACAGAGGGTCTCGTTGTTCTTCTGGGCGACCTGGCGGGCGGCCGGCTTGCCGACCTTGACCGCCATCGGCCGCGTCTCCTTCATCACCCCGAAGGTGCCGCCGTGGCCGGAGCAGCGCTCGATCAGGTCGATCTTCGTGTCCGGGATCAGGCGCAGCAGCTCGGCCGACTTGGCGCCCATGTTCTGGGCCCGGGCGTGGCAGGCGTGGTGGATGGTGACCCCGCCCTCGATCGCCCCGAGGCCGGGCGCCAGGCCCTCGGCCTTGGCGATCTCGACCACGTACTGGCTGATGTCGCGGGTCGCCGCGGCCAGCCGCCGGACCGGCTCGCTCTCGGGCAGGATCAGCGGCCATTCGAACTTCATCATCAGCCCGCAGCTCGCGGTGAGCGCTATGATGTCGTAGCCCTGGTCGATGTAGGGGGCCATTTCGGCGGCCACCGTCTCGGCGCGCTTGGCCACCTCGGCGATGTCGCCGGCCTCGAGCTGGGGCATGCCGCAGCAGACCGGATAGTCGACCACCGTCTCCACGCCCTGGCGGGCCAGCACGGCCATGGCCGCGGTCGCGGTCGAGGGCGTGTTGTAGTCGACGAAACAGGTGGCGTAGAGCACCGCCTTGCGCTTGCCGAAGGCCGGGCCCTCGGGGTTGGCCGGCGTCGGCTTGCGGCAGAGGTCCTCGGCCGTGCGGCCGTGGTACTTGGGCAGCACCGCCTCGCGGTCGATGCCGGCGACCTTTTCCATCGCCCAGCGCACCGGCTTGTTCGAGACGTCCGACGCCCAGTTGGCCAGGCCCGCGACCGGCTTGGCCAGCTTGCCGTTGCGGTCGGTCTCCCCGAGCTGCTCGCGCACGAAGTCGCCGCCGTGGCGGCGGCGCTCGGACGCGCGGTGGCGCAGCATCAGGTGCGGGAAGTCGATGTTGAACTCATGCGGCGGCACGTACGGACACTTGGTCAGGAAGCACATGTCGCAGAGGGTGCAGGCGTCGACGACCTGCTTGAAATCAGCCTTGTTCACCCCGTCCAGTTCGCCGGTCGGGCCCTCGTCGATCAGGTCGAACAGCTTGGGGAAGCTGTCGCACAGATTGAAGCACCGGCGGCAGCCGTGGCAGATGTCGAACACCCGCTCCATCTCCGCCTCGATGAGGACGGGGTCGTAGAAGGCGTCGCTGCGCCAATCGATCGGATG
The DNA here is from genome assembly GCA_031291645.1 of Caulobacteraceae bacterium. Lineage (GTDB taxonomy): Bacteria > Pseudomonadota > Alphaproteobacteria > Caulobacterales > Caulobacteraceae > Poindextera. The sequence goes on from JARLIQ010000113.1 coordinate 13,932, forward strand.
GCGGAACGGTGCGTCGAGGCTGCCTTCGCGGGCGGCCTCCTTGGCGGGCGGCTGATCTGTCATGGGATGAGCGGGGGTCCGCCGCCGCCCGGGACCGGACGGCGGCGGGTTGGCCCTTAGTCGAGCGTGTCGAGCGCCTTTTGGAACCGGCCGGCGTGCGAACGCTCGGCCTTGGCCAGCGTCTCGAACCAGTCGGCGATCTCGTCGAAGCCTTCTTCGCGAGCGGTGCGGGCCATGCCCGGATACATGTCGGTGTACTCGTGGGTCTCGCCCGCGATGGCCGCCTTCAGGTTGGCGCCGGTGGCGCCGATCGGCAGGCCGGTGGCGGGGTCGCCGACGGCTTCGAGGAATTCGAGGTGGCCGTGGGCGTGGCCGGTCTCGCCTTCGGCGGTCGAGCGGAACACGACGGCGACGTCGTTGTAGCCTTCGACGTCGGCCTTTTGCGCGAAGTAGAGGTAGCGGCGGTTGGCTTGGCTTTCGCCCGCGAACGCGGCTCGCAGGTTGTCGGCGGTCTTGCTGGACGCCAGCGACATGGGTGTCTCCCGTGTTCTCGGCCCGGCGCGGCGCGCGGGGCCTCCAATGATGACCGCGCTGCTATACGCCGTCGCGCGCCCCAGTAGCCAATCAATTTAATCTTTAATTCCGATTGATTTTTTCTATTCCAGCCGCCTGGCGGCGATGCGTCAGGCGTCGGGGACGTTGGCGTTCAATTCCGCCAGCCAGACCCCCGCCTGGCTGTCGGAGGGCGCGCGCCAGTCGCCGCGCGGCGACAGCGATCCGCCGGAGGAGATCTTCGGCCCGTTGGGCAGGGCCGAGCGCTTGAACTGGCTCTGGCCGAAGAAGCGCTGCAGGAAGACCGCCATCCAGCCCTTGATCTCGGCCAGGTCGTAGGCGCGGCGGGCGGCGGGGGCGATGTGCTCGGGCCAGCGGCCGCGGGCGGCATCGCTCCAGGCGTGGTGGGCCAGGAAAGCGATCTTGGACGGGCGCAGGCCGAACCGGCTGACGTAGTAGAGGGTGAAGTCCTGCAGGGCGTAGGGGCCGACGATCTGTTCGGTCGACTGGATCGCCCCGGCCGCGTCCGCCGGCACCAGTTCGGGCGAGATCTCGGTCGCCAGCACCGCCAGCAGGATGGCCGAGGTCGCCTGATCGACGTCACCGGAATTGGCCACGAAGCGGATCAGGTGCTGGATCAGCGTCTTCGAGACCGAGGCGTTGACGTTGTAGTGGGACATCTGGTCCCCGACGCCGTAGGTGCACCAGCCGAGCGCCAGTTCCGACAGGTCGCCGGTCCCGACCACGATGCCCCGGTGATGGTTGGCCAGGCGGAACAGGTAGTCGGTGCGAAGGCCCGCCTGCACGTTCTCGAAGGTGGCGTCGTAGACCGCCTCGCCCTTGGCGAAGGGGTGGCCGATGTCCTCCAGCATCCGCCGCGCGGCGGGACGGATGTCGATCTCCTCGGCGCTGACGCCCAGCGCCTTCATCAGCGCCCAGGCGTTGGTCTTGGTCGTGTCCGAGGTCGCGAAGCCCGGCAGGGTGTAGGCCAGGACGTTGGCGCGCGGCAGGCCCAGCCGGTCCATCGCCCGCACCGCCACCATCAGCGCCTGGGTCGAATCCAGGCCGCCCGAGACGCCGATCACCACCTTTTCGGTGCGGGTCGCTTTCAGCCGCTTGGCCAGGCCCTCGACCTGGATGTTGTAGGCCTCGTAGCAGTCCTCGCTCAGCCGGGCCGGGTCGGACGGCACGTAGGGGAAGCGCTCGACGTCCCGCTTCAGGGCGACCGTCTCGGCCGGCGCGTCGAGCCGGAACTCGATCCAGCGGAAGGCCGAGACCCGCTCGGCCTCCTCGCGCGCATTGTCGCCGAAGCTGTTGACCCGCATCCGCTCCTGGCGGATCCGGCCGAGGTCGACGTCGGCGAAGGTCAGGGTGTCGTCGGCGAACCGCTCGGATTCGGCCAGCGCCACGCCCAGTTCGAACACCCCCGCCTGGCCGTCCCACGCCAGGTCGGTGGTCGATTCCCCCTGCCCCGCGGCGGTGTAGAGGTAGGCGGCGATGGTCCGGGCCGACTGGCTGGCGCACAGCAACCGGCGCATCTCGGCCTTGCCGATGGTGATGTTGCTGGCCGAGAGGTTGACCAGCACCTCCGCGCCCGCCAGCGCCGCGCCGCTGGAGGGCGGGATTGGCGTCCAGACGTCCTCGCAGATCTCGACGTGGAAGCGCATGGCCACCTCGCCGGCCGAGCGGAACAGCAGGTCCACGCCGAACGGCGCCGGGTGGCCGGCCACGACGATCGAGCGGCCCCGCACGCCGGCGCCGGACGTGAAATGCCGCCGTTCGTAGAATTCCCGATAGTTGGGCAGGTAGGTCTTGGGCGTCACGCCCAGCACCCTGCCGGCGTGGATCACGACGGCGCAGTTGTAGAGCCGGCCCTCGCAGCGCAGCGGCGCGCCGACCACGATCACCGGATAGGCGCCGCGCGAGGCCTCGACCAGCCGGCCGATCGAATCCTCGACCGCGTCCAGCAGGGCGTCCTGGAACAACAGGTCGTCGATCGCATAGGCCGAAAGGCCCAGTTCGGGGAAGGCGACCAGGGCGGCCTTCTCGGCGTCGGCCTGTTCGATCAGCCGCACCGTCTCCAGCAGGTTGAACGCCGGGTCGGCCACCTCCACCCGTGGCACGGCGGCCGCCAGCCGGACGAATTCATGACTGTAGAGGGAATGGAAGGCGGAGGTCACGGTGCGGTCGGGCTCCCAGGCTCCGACCACATATGCTCATTTCGAGCAAAAGAGCAAGGCCGGCCGGTGGCGCGACTCTAGAGGCTGACTCGGGCCGGCGGAACCCGAAGCCCCCGTCGATGGCCGCCGATCAGGTCCCCTGCCAGTGGCGCACCGGGCCGGCGTCGACGTGGACGAAGCCCGATTCCGGATAGTAGCCGACCCCGCCGCCCTTCAGCCTCAGGGCCGCGTCGTGCAGCTGGGCCAGCGGCCCGTCGGCCAGGTGGATGTCGACCGCCATGCCCTTCATGTGCAGGCTGTGGCTGGCGACCTCCTCGCTGTGGGCGTGCAGCATGGCGTTGGTCTTGGGCGAGCGGTAGCCGCTCAGCACCTGGAACGGCTTGCGCGTGCCGGTGCGCTGGCCGAGCACGACCAGGACATCGAGCAGCACAGGGTCGATGAAGTGCACGTCGCCGGTGCGGTAGTCGCGCAGGACGTGGCTGACCTGGTGCAGGGCGTCGGCCTGATAGCGGCCTTCGGCGAAATAGACGGTGTCCAGCGTCTCGCCCGTATGGACGTTGCTGAACGAGACCCGGCGCGGGGCGGCGGGCGCGAGGGGAAGGGTGGGCAGCGCGGCCGAGGCGGCGCTCGTGGCGGCGACAAGTCCGGTTCCGGCCGCGGCGGCAAGGCCAACGCCGAGCAGTTTGCGACGTGCGAGCATCAACAACTCCAACGCGCCCCCACGCCCAGGCTGCGGGAAAAGCCCTGGACGCGCGCCCTTCGTCAAGCGCAACCGATCCGGGTGCGTCGATCTGCAGCGCCTGGCGCGCCGGCCTGGAACCTCGGAAATTCCGGCCGCGCGGGACCCGATTAGCGGGCAATGGTGAGCATTCCCTTGACCGGCGCGCGTCGCTCGCCGCGGGTCGACAGCCGGGCGCGTCCGGGCGAGGTTGGGCCGCTGAGAGGCGGCGGAGCGCGACGATGCCCAAGGGATTGCGGGCGGTTCCGAGAGCGGTCTGGGCGCTCGGGTTCGTGTCGATGTTCATGGATGTCTCCTCGGAGATGATCCACAGCCTTTTGCCGGTCTTCCTGGTCTCCAGCCTCGGCGCCAGCACGGTGCTGGTCGGGCTCATCGAGGGGATCTCGGAGACGACCGTCGCCATCACCAAGGTCTTCTCCGGCTGGCTCAGCGACCGGCTGGGGCGGCGCAAGCTGCTGGCGGTGATCGGCTATGGCCTGGCGGCGGCGACCAAGCCGGTCTTTCCCCTGGCCGCCTCGCCCATGCAGGTGCTGGGCGCGCGGGTCGTCGACCGGTTCGCCAAGGGCATGCGCGGCGCGCCGCGCGACGCCCTGATCGCCGACATCACGCCCAAGGCGCTCACCGGCGCCGCCTTCGGCCTTCGCCAGTCGCTGGACACCGTCGGCGCCGTCGGCGGACCGCTCCTGGCGATGGGGCTGATGGTCCTGCTGTCCGGCCACATCCGGGCGGTGTTCGCCTGGGCCGTGGTTCCGGGCGCCATCGCCGTCCTGCTCCTGCTGTTCGGGGTGGAGGAGCCGGACCGCGCGGAAACCCGGGCCGAGGCGCGCGCGCCGATCCGCTGGGCCGAGGTGCGCGGCATGGGCGCCGGGGTCTGGACGGTGGTCGCCGTCGGCGTGGTCTTCACCCTGGCGCGGTTCAGCGAGGCCTTCCTGGTGCTGAGGGCCCAGAACGTCGGCCTGCCGGTCGGCCTGGTGCCGCTGATCATGGTGGTGATGAACGTGGTCTACGCCTCCGTCTCGGCGCCGGTCGGCAGCCTGTCCGACCGGATCGGCCGGCGCGCCCTGCTGGCGGCCGGGCTGGCGGTGCTGGTCGCCGCCGACCTGGTGCTGGCGCTGTTCGCCAGCGTCCCCGGGGCCCTGGCCGGCGCGGCGCTGTGGGGCCTACACCTGGGCCTGACCCAGGGGCTGTTCTCGGCCCTGATCGCCGACGCCGCGCCCGCGCGGCTGCGCGGCACCGCGTTCGGGGTGTTCAACCTGGCCACCGGCGTCGCCCTGCTGGCCGCGAGCGCGCTCGCCGGCGAGGTCTGGGACCATGCCGGCCCGGCCGCCACCTTCCTGACCGGTGGCGGCCTTGCGCTGGCGACCCTGCTCGCGGTCGCAGCCGTGGCCGCCCGGTCGCGGCCAAGAGTGGAATGAGGTTTCGGTCCGTTGATTAAAAATCCGCTCATCCCGGCGAAGGCCGGGATCCAGATCATATAGCTCGACGTCAGGATAAAGACCTGTAATTCTTCGGTTTATACCTGTGCTTTTTCATCTGGATCCCGGCCTTCGCCGGGATGAGCGGGGTATTTAGGCAAATTGATCCAGCTTGATCCGAACCGCCCCTAGACCTTCGTCAGGGTGATGGTCCGCTCCAGCCGGATGTCCGCCGTCGAGGCGCCGACCAGGAGATCGTAGGCGCCCGGGTCGGTGATCCAGGCCTTCCGGTCCGGGTCGTAGTAGGCGAAGTCGCGGGGGGTCAGCGTCAGGCTGACGCCGCGCCGCTCGCCGGGCGCCAGCTCGACCTTGGAAAAGCCCTTCAGCTCCTTGACCGGCCGCGGCAGGGCCGGGTCGTGCGGGCGAACGTAGAGCTGGACCGTCTCCTTGGCCGTCCGCCCGCCGGTGTTGGCCAGGGTCAGGCTGACGGTGACGGCCTCGTCCGTCCGCGCCGTCGCCGGCGCCACGAGGTCGGCGTAGTCGAAGGCGCCGTAGGTCAGGCCGAAGCCGAACGGGAACAGGGGGGCGGTGTTGGACCGGTCGAAGTGCCGGTAGCCGACGAACAGGCCCTCGCCGTAGGGCGCCTCGGCCTCGCCGGTGTAGTAGGGCTGGGCCGGGTTGTCCTCCAGCCGCTTGGGGAAGGTCACGGGCAGGCGACCGGACGGGCCCGCCTTGCCGAACAGGATCTCGGCGATGGCGTCGGGGCCCTCCTCGCCCGGCAGCCAGGTCAGGAGCACCGCCTTCGCCTTGTCGATCCAGGGGAAGGTCATCGGCGCGCCGGCGTTGACCACGATCACCGCGTCCGGATTGACCGCCAGCACCGCCTCGACCAGGGCGTTCTGTTCGCCGGGCAGGTCGATGTCGGCGCGGTCGTAGCCCTCCGCCTCGGTGGTCGAGGCCGAACCGACGAAGACGATGGCCGCCTCGGCGCCGCGCACCGCCTCGACCGCCTGCTCGATCGTCCCCGTCGGCTCGCGCAGGCCAAGGCTGAGGGTCTCGGAGCTGGCGCCCGACCGCGAGGGCGCCCAGACGTAGTCGATCTGGATCGGATAGCCGCGCCCGGCGACCAGGCTGGCCGAGCCCATCCGCCGCATCGTCGGATAGCCGAACACGTCGTAGGGATCGTCCACGCCGGGGGTGGTCTCGTCGATCAGCGCGGCGCCGTCCAGCACCAGCCGCGCTGGCCCGTCGCCGCGCACCGAGAATTCGTGCACGCCGTCCCGCTGGGGCCAGAACCAGCCGCTCCAGCGCAGCGAGTTGAAGCCCCGCTTGCCCCCCTCCGACGACAGGGTGCTGTACCAGAGCAGAAAATGGCGCTCGACGCGGCTGTCGACCGGCGCGCCGCCGAGGTCAGCGCTAGCGAAGTAGTCGCCCTTCAGCCCCTGGGCGTCGCGCGTCTCGTCGGGGCTGAACAGCCGGCGGTTGGCCAGCGGCGGGAAGGGCTCGGGATCGCCGCCCTCGGCGTGGACGATGGCGACGTCGTCGCCCAGCACGGCCCTGAGGCTGTCGAGCGGCGTCGGCCGCCGCCCGGCCCGCACGCGCGAGGAGCCGCCCCCCTGGAAGCGCAGCGCCGCCGCATTGGGCCCGACCGCGGCCAGCGAGCTGATCGCGCCGGGGTCGAGCGGCAGCAGGCCGCCCTCGTTCTTGAGCAGGACGATCGCCTCCTCCGCCGCCGCCCGGGCGATGGCGCGGTGGCGCTGGCTGCGCAACTCGCCCTCGGGCCGGAGCTTTGCGTCCAGCACCCCGCACCGCAGCATCAGCCGGACCAGCCGCCGCGCGGCCTCGTCGATCTGGGCCTGCGCCACCTCGCCGGCCTTCACCGCCGCGAGCAGCTTGTCGCCGAACCACCTGGGCGGGCCGGGCATCTCCAGGTCCAGGCCCGCGTTGGCAGCCGGGGCGGTGGAATGGACGGCGCCCCAGTCGGACACCACCACGCCGTCATAGCCCCACTCCCCCTTGAGGATGTCGCTGAGCAGGTAGGTGTTCTCGGAGGCGAAGGTCCCCCACAGCCGGTTGTACGAGGCCATCACCGTCCAGGGATTGGACGCCTTCACCACCGTCTCGAAGGCGGCCAGGTAGATCTCGCGCAAAGTCCGCTCGTCCAGCTCGGCGCTGGTGTCCATGCGGTTCAGTTCCTGGTTGTTGGCCGCATAGTGCTTGAGCGAGGCGCCGATCCCCTCCCCCTGCAGGCCGTCGACGTAGCCGACCGCGATCTGGCCGGCCAGGAACGGGTCCTCCGAATAGGTCTCGAAGTTGCGGCCCCAGACGGGGGTGCGGACGATGTTGATGGTCGGCGCCAGGATCACCTGCTCGCCCAGCGCCTTGGCCTCCCGGGCGATGGCGGCGGCGACCTCCTTGGCCAGTTCGGGGTTCCAGGTCGCGGCCATGGCGACGCCGACGGGAAAGACCGTCGCCGCCTCGCCGGTGTTCGAGCGCACGCCCGTCGGCCCGTCGCTGAGCCGCAGCGAGGGTATGCCCAGCCGCTCGATCGCCGGCAGGGCGAAGGGCTCGGCGCCGGCCATCAGCAGCACCTTCTCCTCCAGGGTCATGCGGCCGACCAGGTCCGCGACCCGCGCCTCGATCGGCTGGCTGGGGTCCTGGTAGATCTCGCGGGCGGCGGTGGTCGCGTCGGAGGCCATCTTGTCTTCTCCCTCGCAGCGCCTCGGCGGCGCCGTCGTTGTTTGTCAGCCCAGGCCCAGCCGCTTGAACTGGCCCTCGGGCGCTTCGAGTTCGCTCAGCGCGGCGTGCAGCCGGTCGCGATACTCGCGCTCCAGCGCGTCCCCGGCCAGGTTGCGCGTCTCGTCCGGGTCTTCGTCCAGATCATAGAGGTGGTTGCCGGAAAAGCGCCGCCCGGCCCAGAACGGCAGGGGGTCGCTCTCGTCCCAGACCTGGTGGATCACCGGCACGCTGGTCCCGGGCATCCGGTCCAGCCGCGCGCGCTGGTCGGGCAGCGGCAGCTCCTGCTGGCGGGTCAGGACGTGGGTCGGCATGGTGGACCAGCGGTTCGACAGCATGTCCAGCGGCGCGTTGGCCCCGGCCGGGGCGCAGGCGTACTTCCGCTTGCCGTCGATCAGATGCACCTCCCGGCCCCAGACCCCGGTCAGCAGCCAGTCGCGCACCGCCTCCGCCCGCCCGTCCAGCAGCGGCAGCAGCGAGCGGCCATGGGTGCGCTGGCGCACCTCGCCCGAAACCCCGAACAGGTCGGTCAGGGTCGCATAGAGGTCGACGCTGGTGGTCAGGGCCTCGCAGGTCCCCGCCGCGACGCCGGGGGCGGCGATCATCAGGGGGATGTGGGCCAGGGGTTCGTAGGCGGGCACGGCCGGCTTGCCCCAGATGTCCTTCTCGCCCAGGTAATGGCCGTGATCCGTACACAGAATAAATAGGGTGTCGTCCCACAGGCCGTTGCGCTCCACCGCGTCCAGCACCCGGCCCAGCCAGTGGTCGATCATGGTCAGCTTGGCCCCGTAGAGGGCGCGGATCTGCCGGGCCTGGCGCGGGTCCAGCACGCCCTTCTCCAGCGCGCCCTGCATGTAGGGCGGCCAGATCGGGTGCGGCCCCTGCCAGTCAGGATCGTACATCGAGGCGTAGGGCTCGGGCGTGTCGAACGGCTCGTGCGGGTCGAACTCGTCGACGAACAGGAAGAAGCGGTCGTGGCGGCCGGCGTTGTCGTCCAGCCAGCGGGCCGCGGCCTGCATGGTGCGCGGGCCGGGAAAGTCCGCCTCGCCCTTGAACCAGCCGCGGCTGTCGTCGTAGGGCATGTGGCGCGGGAAGAACTTGGGCGAGCCGACCCAGCTGGGATCGGGCCGCGTCTTCCACGGGTCGCCCTCGTGGCCGCGCTGGTAGTCCCAGCCGTTGAAGTCGACGTGGTAGTTCTCGCCCCCGGTCTCGAACAGGTGCGGGTGGTCGGAGATCAACTGGCTGACCACGCCCGCCCGGCGCAGCTGGCAGGTGATCGCGTCTTCCCAGAGCTCAATCGAGCCCCAGGGCTTCCAGAGGAAGTCGAGCGCGCCGCACAGGATGTCGTGCCGGGCCGGCATGCAGGGCAGCGAGCCGGTGAAGTGCCGGGTGAACCGCACCGAGCGCTGCGCCAGGCGGTCGAGGTTGGGGGTCTGGAACTCCCGCCCGCCATAGGCCCCCAGCATGTGCCGGTTCAGGCTGTCGAGCAGGATGACGACGGCGTTGCGCGCGGGCGGCGGCGTCTCGGGTTGGGCCTCGGCCATGGTGAAATCCCCTGTGCTCCGGAGCCTTGCTAAGCGGCCGCGCGGATGGCGTCCATCAGCGCCATGTTGTCGACGGCGTCCCGCCCGCCGGTGACGGGGACGGCCTGGCCGTTCAGCACGCCGACCACGTGCGCAAGCTGGGCCTCGTAGGTCGTGGGCCCGTCGGTCGGCTCCGCCCGGGTCTCGCCGCCGGCCTCGACGGTGAAGCGGCAGCCGATCTGGGGCGCCAGGAAGTTGACGATCTTCATCCGGCCGCGCTCGCCGCGCAGGACCAGCTCGGCCGCCGGCCGCTCGGCCAGCATCGAGCAGCGGAGCTCGGCCCTCACTTCGCCCGGAAAGCGCAGCTCGGCGGCGGCCGCGGCGTCCACCCCGTGCTCGAGGCGGATGCTGGCGCGGGCCACCTCGGGCTCGGCCCCGATCAGGGTGCGCAGGGCGTGGACGGGATAGCAGCCGAGGTCGCCCAGCGCCCCGCCGCCCTGGTCCACGCGCCAGCGGATCTCGTCGCGGGCGTAGGGGATCGGAACCTCGAAGACCCCGCTCGCCTCGACCAGCGGCCCGAGTTCGTTGGACCGGACGATCTCGATCGCCCGCAGCATCACCCTGTGGAACCGGTAATGGAAGGCCTCGATCAGCGGCAGGTCGGCGCGGACGGCGGCGGCGACCATGGTCCTGGCCTCCGCCTCGTCGAGCGCGAAGGCCTTCTCGCACAGCACCGGCTTGCCGGCCTCCAGCGCGCGGACGCTCCACTCGGCGTGGGCCGCGATCGGCAGGCCGTTGTAGACCAGGTCGACGTCGTCGCGGGCGAGCAGCGCGGCGTAGTCGGCGGCGACGGCGGGAACGCCATGGGTCTCGGCGTAGGCCGCCGCGCGGGCCGGGTCGCGCGCCGCCACCGCGCTCACGATGACGTCATCGCGGGTCCCGGCCGGGGTGACCACCGCCGTCCGCGCGATCCTGGACGCGCCGAGGAGCCCGACCCTGAGGGGTCTTTCCGCGTTGAACGGACCCAACTTCCTCACCCTTCCGTGGAGCGTCGCACCGCGCTCGGCCTGTGCGGGAAGCCTTAAGGGCCTGGGATGGCGGGGCAAGGCCCAATCCGCGGCCGTTGCCGGGGCGGGCCGGCGGGACTAGGTTTTTCCGGAGCGCCGCCGGCAGAGCGGCGATGACCCGTGGAGGCTCGCCTTGGCTTACGTCGAGAACCGCATCGTCCATGACGCCGACTCCCACCTGATGGAGCTGGACGACTGCCTGGACGACTACATCGAGGCCCGGTTCAAGGACCGCTACCACGCGCTGGGCTACTACCGGCGCAAGGTCGGCGATCGCGGCTGGGCCGAGGGCGCGCGGCGCGTCCAGGCCGATCCCGCCTTCCGCGCGGAGGCGGACGCCAACATCCTGTTGCGCAAGAACTACCAGGCCCTGGGGTCCTTCCTGCCGGCCGACCGGCCCCGGACCCTGGACCTGCTGGGCTTCGCCAGCCAGTTGGTCTTCACCACCTTCTGCCTCGGCAACTTCGGCCTGGACGAGAGCGGCCCGGCCGACCTGGCCTACGCCACGGCCCAGGCGCACAACCGGATGATGACCGACTTCTGCAAGGTCGACCGGCGCCTGCTGCCCACGGCCTACGTGCCCCTGGTCGACTTCGAGCGGGCGGCCGCGACGGCGCGCGAGGCGGTGGCGCTGGGGGCCAAGGCGCTGATGGTCCCCTCGCGCTGCCCGCCCGGCCATTCGCCCAGCCACGTCCGCCTCGATCCGGTCTGGGCCCTGGCGCAGGAGGCGGGCCTGCCGATCGTCTTCCACGTCGGCGGCGAGCTGAAGATGGCCCCCGCCTACGCCGAGAACGGCCTGCCCAAGGTCAAGGACTTCCACGGCGGCGAGGAGAACTTCACCTCGGTCAGCTTCATGGCCATCCCCGGCTCGGTCATGCAGACCTTGGCGGCGATGATCTTCGACGGTGTGCTCGACCGTTTCCCGCGGCTCAAGTTCGGGGTGATCGAGCTGGGCGCCTCGTGGCTGCCGAGCTGGATGCGCTACATGGACGCCGGCCAGGGGGCGTTCCTGAAACACGAGGAGCGGCTGCAGACCCTGTCCATGCGGCCCAGCGAGTTCGTCCACCGCCAGGTGCGGGTGACGCCCTACCCGCACGAGGACGCCGGCTGGATCATCGCCCATTCCGGGCCGGAGGTCTGCCTGTTCTCGTCGGACTTCCCGCACGTCGAGGGCGGGCGCAATCCGGTGAAGCGGTTCAACGATTCGCTTGCCGACACCCGCGGCGACGTGGTCGAACGCTTCTACTGCGACAACTTCATCGACCTGATGGGCGAAGGGCTTTCGCCCGAGTTGCGACGGCCGGCCCACCTGGTCGCCGCCTGAGCCGCTTTTCAAGGAGGGCGCGATGAGCGAACAGGACGCCAAGACCATAGCCCTGGCCAGCGCCGACATCCGCACCGGCCCGGCCTATCTCACGGCCATCCACGCCGACCATCACGACCTGTCGGCCGACGAGGGCGTCCACGGCGGCGGCAAGGGCGCGGCGCCCTCCCCGTTCGGCCTGGTGCTGTCGGGCCTGGGCGCCTGCACCGCCATGACCCTTCGCATGTACGCCGAGCGCAAGGGCTGGCCGCTCAGCCGGGTGCACGTCAACCTGGCCTACCGCGTCGACGGCGACCACAGGTACATCGACCGCATCCTGACCCTGGACGGCGCCCTTGACGACGCCCAGCGCGCCCGCCTGGCCGACATCGCCGAACGCACCCCGGTGACCCTGGCCATCAAGGGCGGCCTGCCGATCAACACAAGCCTGCACGCCCCGGCGGGGTGAGAGGCGCCGTGCACGGCGATGCACGAAGGGTTGGGCGAGCTTCTCAAGGTGCGCCTTCCAGCAGTGCGCCAACCCGGAACCTCCCCCCTTAGCCGTCGTTCGCACCCGGCGTCTGGGTGGTGGCGCGGGTCGGACAGATCATCCGGCGGTGATCGCGGCCGCCGTCATGCGCGCGAGCGTCTTGAGTTGTCGTCGGTCGCAGCGTTCGCCAAGCACGACGATGCGCCAGTAGAGCGGCCCGATCAGGAGATCCGTCGCCACGCGCCGATCGACGTCGGCGGGCAGTTCACCGCGCGCGACGGCCCGGTCGATCAACGACTTGACCTTCTTCTCCCGCGCCATCTCGCCTGGCCGCATCACCGCGGCCAAGGCCGGCTCGCGCGGGATGGCCGTGTAGAGGTCGGGTAGAATGCGGCGCACCAGCGGGTGGCGCAGAATGCGGCTGCCGACAAGGAGCGCCGCGTAGAGGTCGGCCTCCAACGAGCCCTGGTCGCCGGGATCGATCAGGACGATGGCCGTGGCCGAGAGCTGCCTGACGAGGTCGCTGGCCATGTCGGCCTTGGAGCGCCAGCGACGATAGAGGGCGGCCTTGCCCACCCCGGCCTTGCGGGCCACGGCGTCGAGGCTGAGCGCCGAATAGCCCACGCGCGCCCATTCCTCGAAGAACGTCCGCGCCAAAGCGTCGGTGATTTGCGGACGCTTCACGGCCGCGCCGCTCAGGCGGCCGGGGTTCGCCACCGCGGCATCCATCGCGACGGAACCGTTGCGTTCCATCGTGAGCCGATCTATTGCGTCGGGACGATCCTGTTCCATCGACGGAGACTTAGCCCGTGACCGACACCAAGCCAACCATCCCGGACATGCTGATGGGCGCCCTGGGTGACCGCATCGATCCGGCGGCGAAGAGCTTCGTCGAGATGATGTCCGACGACTTCGTCATGGAGTTCCCCTACGCCCGTCCGGGCATGCCGACCCGGGTGGAGGGCCGCGCGGCGGTGCTGACCCATCTGGTCAAGGTCGGTGGGGACGTGAGCGTCGATTCCGCTGACAATCTCGTAGTCCACGAGACCACCGACCCCGAAGTGGTGATCCTGGAGTTCGACGGCCACGGCCGCTCGCTGAAGACCGGCGAGCCCTATGAACAGCGCTACGTCTCGGTGATCCGCGCGCGCGGCGGCAAGATCGTGCACTTCAAGGACTACTGGAACCCGATCCAGGGCCTGAAGGCCCAACTCGGCTCGGCGGTGGTCGACGCCTTCATTCTCGGCGAGGAAACATCGCTTGGGTGACCTGGTGCTTGTCACAGGGGCTTCGGGCAAGACAGGCCGGAGCCTGGCGTCGCTCCTGACGGAAAGGGGGCTGGCCTGGCGCGCCGCCTCGCGCAGCGGCGAGCCGCCGTTCGACTGGTCTCGGCCCGATACCTGGGATGCGGCGCTGGAAGGGGTGGCGTCGATCTACCTCGTGGCCTCGCCGGCCATGGACGATGCGCATTCAAGGATGGTGGCCTTCTTGCAGTCGGCGATGCGCAAGGGCGCCCGCCGCTTCGTCTTGCTGAGCATGGCGTCCCTTCCCGCCGGCGGCCCCGGCCCAGGACAGGTGCATCAATGGTTGAAGGACAATAGCGGCGATTGGGCCGTGCTGTGCCCGACCGCCTTCATGCAGAACTTCAGCGAGGGTCCTTTTCTCTCCTCTATCCGTGCGGAGGACACGATCTATTCCAACACCGGCACGGGGCGCGTACCGTTCATCAGCACGCTCGATATCGCCCGCGCGGCGTTTGCGGCGCTGACGGCGTCCTCCGCCCTCAACAGCGACTTCACCCTCACCGGCGACGAGTCGATCTCCTATGACCGCGTCGCCGAATTGATCGGTCAGGCCTGCGGTCGTCCGATCTCGCACACCCACATCTCGACGGCGGCGATGGCCGAGCGGTTCGTGGGGCGCGGCCTGCCTGAACCGACCGCGATGTTCCTGGCCGCGGGTTACCAGACCATCGCCGACGGCGCGCAGGATCGGATCGCCGACGGCTTGAGAACACTGACCGGCCGGCCCGCGACGACCTTCCAGGCGTTCGCGCAGGCCAGCGCCGACGTCTGGCGCAGAGCCCCCAACCGCAGTCCAACCGACTAGGACCCATCCACCCACTCCGGCACACATGCGGCGGCCGCCCACGATCCCGAGCGGCCCAAAGCGACTTAACCGCGCAATCCATTGCCCACACCACCTTGCGCTTGTAGGCTCGCCGCGAACAGTAGCTGGAATGCGCAATGGTCAAAGATAGGTCGACCGGGAGAAAGCTTAGTTTGCCGACACAAGGCGACGGCGAAGGCAACGGCACAGATGCGGTGATCAACACAGTATTTTATATTGTTGTAACCCTTATTTTTCTTCTTATTGGATGGGGCATATGGAGAGTGTGGGATACCGCAACATCACCGATCATTGCGCTGAAGAAAAGCGAATGGACGTGCACCGATATTCGAAAGCGGTACTTCAGACAGGTCGGTAGATATGGAAATATTCACGCCTGGGTGACAAATACATGTTGGCAATATTCCAAGATCGATGCGCAAGGGTTGGGGGCGGCAAACCAATAGGCGGAAGGGTTCGTCCGCGGCCGAGATTCCGCTCGCCACCCATCTCGGCCATTCCGCGCCCTCACGCCACGAACAGCGTCGCGGGGTGCTCCAGCATCGCCTTGATCTTCTGGATGAATTCGGCCGCGTCGTAGCCGTCGACCACGCGGTGGTCGAAGGAGGACGAGAGGTTCATCATCTTGCGCACGGCCACCTGACCGGCGCGGACCACCGGCCGTTCGACGATGCGGTTGGGGCCGATGATGGCGACCTCGGGGTGGTTGATCACCGGGGTGGTAGCGACCCCGCCCAGCGGGCCCAGGCTGGTGATGGTGATGGTCGAGCCCGAGAGGTCCTCGCGGGCCGACCGGCCCTCGCGCGCCGCGCCGGCCAGGCGCGCGACCTCGGCCGCCGCGGCCCACAGGTCCAGGGTCTCGGCGTGGCGGACCACCGGCACGATCAGGCCGTCGCGGGTCTGGGTGGCGACGCCGATGTGCACGGGGCGGTGGCGGTGCACCACGCCCGCCTCGTCGTCGAAGGTGGCGTTGATCTGGGGCCAGTCCGGCAGGGCCTGGACCAGGGCCCGCATCAGGAACGGCAGCAGCGAAAGCTTGGGCCGGGCGTCCGCGTGGGTGCGGTTCAGGTGGGCGCGCAGGTCCTCCAGCTCGGTCACGTCCACCTCCTCGACATAGGTGAAGTGGGGGATGCGGCGCTTGGACTCCTGCATCCGCTCGGCGATGCGGCGGCGAAGGCCGATGACCTTGACCTCCTGGACGCCCTCGCGCGGGGCGTAGGACGCGGCGCGGACGCCGCCGCCGGCCAGCACGGCGTCGAGGTCGGCATGGGTGACGCGGCCCTCGGGGCCGCTGGCCGGGACCGAGGCCAGGTCGATCCCCAGCGCCCTCGCCCGCTCGCGCACCGCCGGCGCGGCCAGCGCCTTGCCTGGGGACGGCTTGTCGGAGGACGGCGCGGCCGGCGGCGCAGGCGGCGGCGCCGCGGCCTCTGGAGCCTCGACCACCTCGGGCTTGGGCGCGGGCGGGGCGGCGGCGGAGGCGGCCGCCTCGGTCTCCAGCACCACCAGGTCCGAGCCGACGGGGACCAGGTCGCCCTCGGCGCCGTGGCGCTCGACCACGCGGCCGGCCACCGGCGAGGTCAGCTCGACCGTCGCCTTGTCGGTCATCACGTCGGCCAGCGGCTGGTCCTCGGCCACCTGGTCGCCCACGGCCACATGCCAGGCGACCACCTCGGCCTCGGCTATGCCCTCGCCCACGTCGGGCAGCTTGAAGGTGAAGCGCCCCATCTCAGCCCTCCGTCACGCGGCGCAAGGCGGCGGCGACGCGCGCCGGCCCGGGGAAATAGTCCCACTCGAAGGCGTGCGGATAGGGCGTGTCCCAGCCCGCCACCCGCTCGATGGGCGCCTCCAGGTGATAGAAGCAGTGCTCCTGCACCAGGGCCGACAGCTCGGCGCCGAAGCCCGAGGTGCGGGTCGCCTCATGGACGATGACGCAGCGGCCGGTCTTCTTCACCGAGGCGGTGATCGCCTCGATGTCGACCGGGACCAGGGTGCGCAGGTCGATCACCTCGGCGTCGATCCCGCTGTCCTCGACCGCCGCCAGGGCGACGTGGACCATGGCGCCGTAGACCAGGATGGTCGCCGCCTCGCCCGCGCGCACCACCGCCGCCTTGCCGAGGGGGACGGTGTAGTAGCCTTCCGGAACCTCGCTGGCCGGATGCCTGGACCAGGGCGTCACCGGCCGGTCGTGGTGGCCGTCGAACGGGCCGTTGTAGATCCGCTTGGGCTCCAGGAAGATGATCGGGTCGTTGGACTCGACCGCGCTGATCAAAAGGCCCTTGGCGTCATAGGGGGTCGAGGGGACGACGGTGGTCAGGCCCGCCACATGGGTGAACAGGGCCTCGGGGCTCTGGCTGTGGGTCTGGCCGCCGAAGATGCCGCCGCCATAGGGGGTGCGAACGGTGATCGGGGCGGTGAAGTCGCCGGCCGAGCGGAAGCGCAGGCGCGCGGCCTCCGACACCAGCTGGTCGTAGGCCGGATAGATGTAGTCGGCGAACTGGATCTCGACGATCGGGCGCAGGCCATAGGCGCCCATGCCGATGGCGACGCCCACGATGCCCGCCTCGCCGATCGGGGTGTCGAAGCAGCGGGTCAGGCCGTGCTTCTTCTGCAGGCCGTCGGTGACCCGGAAGACGCCGCCGAAATAGCCCACGTCCTCGCCGAAGATCAGCACGTCCGGATCGAGCCCCAGCATCACGTCCATGGCCGAGTTGAGCGCCTGGATCATGGTCATGCTCGCCACGGCTCAGCCCTCCAGCTCGCGGGCCTGCTGGCGAAGGTGCCAGGGGGTCTCGGCGTAGACGTCGTCGAACATGTCCGTGACCCTGCTGGAGGACTTCGACCCCAGGGCCGGGACCGCCTCGGCCTCGCGCTGGGCGGCGCGGACCAGATCGTCGAGCGCCTTCTGCTGGGCGGCCTGCCTTTCCTGCGACCAGCAGCCGAGGACGGTCAGGTGCTGGGCCAGGCGCGCCACCGGATCGCCCAGCGGCCAGCGCTCGGCTTCGTCGGCAGGGCGATAGCGGCTGGGATCGTCGCTCGTGGAATGGCTCTCGGCCCGGTAGGTGAAGAGCTCGATCACCGTCGCGCCGAGGTTGGCCCTGGCCCGCTCGGCCGCCCAGGCGGTGGCCGCGTGCACGGCCAGGAAATCGTTGCCGTCGACCCTCAGCGCCGGCAGGCCGTAGCCGATCGCCCGCGCCGCGAAGGTGGTCGCCTCGCCGCCGGCCAGCCCCTGGAAGGAGGAGATGGCCCACTGGTTGTTGACGATGTTGAGGATCACCGGCGCGCGGTAGACCGAGGCGAAGGTCAGGGCGTGGTGGAAGTCGGCCTCGGCGGTGGCCCCGTCGCCGATCCAGCCGGAGGCGATGCGCGTGTCGCCCTTGTAGGCCGAGGCCATGGCCCAGCCGACCGCCTGGCTGAACTGGGTGCCGAGGTTGCCGGAGATCGAGAAGAACCCGGTCTCGCGGCTGGAGTACATGCTGGGCAGCTGGCGGCCCTTCATCGGGTCGCGCTCGTTGGAATAGACCTGGTTCATCATCTGGATCAGCGGATAGCCGCGCGCGATGAGCAGGCCCTGCTGGCGATAGGTAGGAAAGCACATGTCGTCGCGGTCCAGCGCCATGGCCTGGGCGACCGCGACCGCCTCCTCGCCGCGCGACTTCATGAAGAACGAGGTCTTGCCCTGGCGCTGGGCCCGGTACATGCGGTCGTCGTAGGCCCGGGTCAGCATCATGGCCTTGAGCCCCGCGAGCAGCACGTCGGCGTCCAGCCTGGGGTCCCACGGCCCGACCGCCTCGCCGTGGTCGTCCAGCACCCGGATCAGGCCGTAGGCCAGGTCGCGGATCTCGCGCGGGTCCGTGGCGATGTCGGGCCGGGGGACGGCGCCGGGCCGGGAGACGTCGACGCCGCTGAAGTCGGGCGCGTCGCCGGGCCGGGTCCTCGGTTCTGGAACGTGCAGGCTTAGCGCCCGGCTGTTCTTCATGCTTTGATCCTCCCGCCGCCGGCCGGGCCGGAGGCTTGTCCGCCGGACAGCGGCACGAGGATACATATGTCGTCCGCCGGTGGGTTCACAGGGTGATTTTTTCTCCAAAATTTCAAGCGCCGCACGATGGAACCCCGCTTCCATGACCAGTGCGCCAGAACACACCCTGGCCGCGCCGCGCCGCCTCGGCCGGGACGCGCTGCCGCACGAAACCGTCGCCCTGGCCCGGGCGCTGATCGGCAAGACCCTGGTCCACGAGGCGCCGGAGGGGCGGATGAGCGTGCGGATCGTCGAGACCGAGGCCTATCCGGTGGGCGACGCCGCCGGCCACGCCTTCATCGGCCAGACCCGGCGCAACGCCTCGCTGTTCCGCGCCTTCGGCCACGCCTACGTCTACCTGGGCTATGGCGTCTCCTGGCTGCTCAACGTGTCGAGCGAGAGCCACGGGGTGGGCGCGGGCGTGTTGCTGCGGGCGGGCGAGCCGATCGAGGGCGTGGACATCATGATGCGCCGGCGCGGCCGCGGCCGGCTCGCCGAGCTGACCAGCGGGCCGGGCAAGCTGTGCATGGCGATGGACGTGGACAAGCGGCTGGACGGCGCCGACTTCTTCGACGGCGGCCCGCTGTGGCTCGGCGAAGCGGTGCGGCCGGCCGGCGACATCGGCGTCAGCGTGCGCATCGGCATCACCAAGGACGCCGAGCGCCCCTTGCGCTTCTACGAACGCGGCAACCCCTTCGTCAGCGGCCCGCGCAAGCTCAGCCCGTAGGGGCCGGCGCTGGCGCGGCGTGCTCAATCCGCGAGGGAGCGGCCCAGCGCGTCCAGCAGGCCGTTGGTCCCGTGCTCGCGGGCGCCGGCGTCGTCGTAGCCGTCGAGGAAGGCGCCCTGCTCGGTGAACACCAGGCGGGTTCCGCGGCCGGCGGGCTTGATCTCGACCGTGGTCAGCGACACCGAGATGCGCACGCCGTCCAGGTGCATGTCGTAGCCGAACACCACCCGCTCGTTCGGGACGATGTCGTGGTAGTAGGCATGGAAGGCGGTGACCACGCCGCTGGCCCACTGGCCGACGGCCCGTTCCTCGCCGCCGACGCGGAAGTCGAAGGCCCGTTCCAGCCGCTTCCAGTCATCGCCGCCGCCGAACCAGCGGTCCTTGGCCGCCTGATCGGAAAAGGCGGCGAACACCCGCTCGGGCGCGGCGTCGTAGGTCCGCTCGATGCAGAAGGTGGCGTGGGTGACGGATCGTTCGGTCATGGCGTTTCCCCTGTCTCCGGGTCCTTGGACGTCGTTGGCGCGGTTTCGGCGAGGTAGTCGCCGAGGCAGTCGAGGCGGCGCTCCCAGGTGGTGCGCCGTTCGTTGATCCATCGCTCGGCCAGCTGCAGCCCGCCCGGCTCGATCCGGCAGGTGCGCACGCGGCCGACCTTCTCGGTGCGGACCAGGCCGCTGGCCTCCAACACCTGCAGGTGCTGGACGACGGCCGGCAGCGACATGGCGAGCGGCCTGGCCAGTTCGCTGACCGAGGCCGGCCCGCGGCTCAGCCGCTCGACCATGCCCCGCCGGCTGGGGTCGGCGAGGGCCTGGAACATGAGGTCGAGCGAGGTCTGATAGTTAAGCATTTACTTTAGTATCATCGTGCGCCCTCCCCCGCAAGCTCGGCAGAACGTCAAACCTGGGTTGACGCGGCCTCACCCTTCCTCGTCATCCCGGCCGTAGCGAAGCGGAGCGCCGGCGCCCAGGGGCACAGCCCAGTCGCCTGGGTCCCGGCGCTGCGCGGCTTCGCCGCTCCGGCCGGGATGACGATTGAGGATACGGTTCAGCGTCTTGTCGCCCGAGGTCGTCGCCCCGCAAGCTTGGCCGCGGGCTTGCCGCGCGGGCGGGATCAGCCTATGCGTGTGGGGTCTGACATGGGTTCAGGTTCGATGGCCAAGGCTTCCGCATCGATGGGCGCAATGCCGAATTCGCTTCTCGCCGAAGTGAATCCGCCGCTTTCGCACATCCTCGCCCCCGCCCCGGCCACCGACCCCTCCAGCAACGATCCCCGCCATGTCAGCCGTCATCACCGTCCAGACCCTCACCAAGCAGTACCGCTACGCTAGACGGCGGACGGGCGCGCTCGGCGCGATCACCGGCGCCTTCGCGCCGGACTTCCAGACCATCGAGGCGGTGGCCGGGGTCTCGTTCGAGATCGCGGCCGGCGAGCGCGTGGCCATCATCGGACCGAACGGCGCTGGCAAGTCCACGACGCTGAAGATGCTGTCGGGGGTGCTGGAGCCCTCGAGCGGCCAGGCGCGGGTGTTCGGCCTGGTCCCCTGGCGCGAGCGCCGCGCCCTCGCCTACCGGATCGGGGTCGTCTTCGGCCAGCGCTCGCAGCTCTGGGGCGAGCTGCCGGCGCGCGATTCCTTCGCCCTGCTGCGCCGGATCTACGACCAGGACGAGACGGCCTTCGCCGCGCGGCTGGGCCGGCTCGTCGAGCAGTTCGGCCTGGGCGAGCTTCTGGACCAGCCGGTCTCGCGCATGTCGCTCGGCCAGCGGATGCGCTGCGAGATCACCGCCAGCCTGCTGCACGGCCCCGACCTGCTGTTCCTGGACGAGCCGACCATCGGCCTGGACATCACGGCCAAGGCCGCCATCCGCGACTTCATCACCGAGCACGCGCGCGGCCAGGGCCAGACGGTGGTGCTGACCTCGCACGACACGCGGGACATCGAACTGGTCTGCGACCGGGTGATCGTGATCAACCAGGGCCGCATCGTCGTCGACCAGCCGACCGACCAGCTGCGCCGCCAGTTCCTGGCCCGCAAGCGCGTGACCCTGCAGTCGGCGGCGCCGCGCATCACCCTCGACCTGCCGGGCCTGACCGTGCTGCCCAGCCAGCCGCATACCAGCGTGCTGGACGTCGACACCCGCCTGGTGCGGGTCGAGCAGGTGATCGCCGCGGCCCTGGCCGGCGGCGGGATCGAGGACATCACCATCGAAGATCCGCCGATGGAGGAGGTGGTCCGTGAGATCTATCTCGCCACCACGGGCGCCTGAGGCCCTGCGCCGGCGAGCGCCGGCCTGGAGCGTCGTGGCCAGCGCCCTCCAGGCGCTGCGGATGGGCGCGCTCGGCGCCCTGGCCGGCTGGCCGGTGCTGGTGGGCCGGGCGATCTTCTACCTGGTGGCCCTGGCCGTGCTCTCGGCCCTGTGGGGCAAGGTGGCCAGCGAGCGGCTGGCCGGCGCCCTGCCCCTGCCGGCCGGCGGCCTCGCCCTCTACGTCGGCGCGACCGAGTGGATCATGCTGTCGATCCCCTCGATCCACCTGCGGCTGGAGGACGACATCCGCTCGGGCGCGCTGGAGACCCACCTCTTGCGCCCCAAGCTCTATCTCGTCCTTCGCATCGCCGAGAGCCTGGGCGACATGCTCGTGCGGCTGGCGACCCTGGGCCTGGCGGCGCTCGGCCTCCTGGCGCTGTCGGGGCGGAGCGCGCCGGCGGAGGGTCTTGCCTGCCTCGCCGCCTCGGCGATCCTGGGCGGGGTGATCGGGCTTCTGCTCTACACCCTTGTAGGGCTGTCGGGATTCTGGGTCCGGCGCACCCTGCCGGCCTATCTGGTGATCCAGAAGCTGATGTTCCTGCTCGGCGGCCTGTTCGCGCCGGTCAGCCTCTACACCTCGGCCGCCTTCCGGCGCCTGTCGGAGGCCAGCCCGTTCGCGGCCCAGCTCTACTGGCCGTCGGTCCAGCTCATCGCGCCCTCGGCGGCAGTGTTCGCGCGCGCCCTGGCGCTGCAGGCGGCCTGGATCGCGGTCCTGTCGCTGGCGGCGGCGGCGATCTGGCGCGCCGGCGTGCGCAAGCTGTTGCGGCAGGGGATCTGAAGGGGAACCGACCATGGGCGGCGTGCTCTCGACCTATCCCCTGCAGGCGGCCGCGGCGATCCGCGCCTCCCTGGCCGACCGGACCAACTTCCTGCTGCAGATGGGCGGGATGGCGGTCAACAACGGCTTCTTCCTGGCGCTATGGGTCCTGTTCTTCGCCGGCTTCAGGAGTGTCGGCGGCTGGGGCGCGGCGGACATGGCGCTGCTGCTGGGCCTGATCATGACCATCGTCGGGATCTCCGGCGTCGCCTTCGGCGGCTACCGCGACATGGCCGGGACCATCCTCAGCGGCGAGATCGACGCCCTGCTGACCCAGCCCAAGCCGGTGCTGGGCCGGCTCCTGTCGCGCGACAGCCTGCCGAGCGCCTGGGGCGACCTGGTGGTGGGGCTGGTCATCCTGGTGGGCTTCGGCCGGCTGAGCTGGGTCCAGGCGCCGCTGGCGCTGGGCGCGCTGGCCTGCGGCCTGGTGGTCTACCTGTCCGCGGCCACGGCCTTCGCCAGCCTGGCCTTCTGGGCCCGGGGCGCGCGCAGCTTCGCCCGGGACCTGACCGACTTCCTGATCCTGTTCTCCAGCTATCCCGGCTCGATCTTCTCCGGCGCGAGCAAGCTGGTGGTCTACACCCTGATGCCGGCGGGCTTCATCGTTCTGGCGCCGGTCAGGCTGCTGCGCGCGCCGGGCCTCGGGGCGGCGGGCGTGGTGGTCGGCGCGGCGGTGGTCTACGCCCTGATCACCCTGGCGGTGTTCCAGCTGGGCCTGGCCCGCTATCGCCGCGGCCTGACCCCGACCAGCGGTTAAACGCGGAGAGGAGCCCCTCCCCGCTGCGGGGAGGGGTTGGGGTGGGGGTGTCGGCTGTGCGTTTCCGGGGATCGGACGGCGTTTCAGCACGAGGGTGCGAGGACGGCCGGCGCGGCGCTGACACCCCCACCCCCTGCCCCCTCCCCGCAAGGGGGAGGGGCGAGCACGCCGGCTGGTCGCAGGGGCGGCTTGGCCCTATGGAGGATGCGCCCGTCAAGAAGAGGCCGAATCCGCCCATGACCCGCTTCGTCGCCGCCATCGACCAGGGGACCACCTCGTCGCGCTGCATCATCTTCGACCACGCCGGCGCCGTCGTCGCGTCGGACCAGATGGAGCACCGCCAGATCTTCCCCCGCCCCGGCTGGGTGGAGCACGACGCCGAGGAGATCTGGGCCAACGTCCAGACGGTGACCCGGCGGGCGATGGAGAAGCTGGGCGTCGGCCCGGCCGACCTCGCCGGCGTCGGCATCACCAACCAGCGCGAGACCACCGTCGTGTGGGACCGTTACAGCGGCAAGCCGATCTGCAACGCCATCGTCTGGCAGGACACCCGCACCGACCGGCTGGTGCGCGAACTGGGCGACGACGTCGGCCAGGACCGCTTCCGCGAGCGCTGCGGCCTGCCGCTGGCGACCTATTTCTCCGGGCCCAAGCTGCGCTGGATACTGGACAACGTCGAGGGCGCGCGGGCGCGGGCCGACCGGGGCGAGCTTCTGTTCGGCACCATCGACAGCTGGCTAATCTGGAACCTGACCGGCGAGCACGTCACCGACGTGACCAACGCCAGCCGCACCATGCTGATGAACCTGGAGGCGCTGGACTGGGACGAGAAGCTGATGGAGGCGATCGGCGTCCCGCGCTCGATGCTGCCCAGGATCCGGCCCTCGTCCGAGATCTACGGCGAGGCGGACGGGGTGCTGGCCGGCGTGCCGGTGGCCGGCGCCCTCGGCGACCAGCAGGCCGCCCTGTTCGGCCAGACCTGTTTCGCGCCCGGCGAGGGCAAGTGCACCTACGGCACCGGCGCCTTCCTGCTGGTCAACACCGGCGAGGAACCGGTCTCGTCCAAGAACGGGCTCTTGACCACCGTCGGCTACAAGATCGGCTCGGAGCCAGCGGTCTACGCCCTGGAGGGTTCGATCGCGGTGACCGGCGCCCTGGTCCAGTGGGTGCGCGACAACCTGGGCCTGGTGTCGAGCGCCTCGGAGATCGAGGTCCTGGCCGCCAGCGTCGAGGACAACGGCGGCTGCTACTTCGTGCCGGCCTTCTCGGGCCTGTTCGCGCCCTACTGGCGCTCGGACGCGCGCGGGGTGATCGCGGGCCTGACCGGCTTCATCACCAAGGGCCACATCGCCCGCGCCGCGCTGGAGGCCACCGCCTGGCAGACCCGCGAGGTGGTCGACGCCATGATCGCCGATTCCGGCGTGCCCCTGCGCGCGCTGAAGGCCGACGGCGGGATGACCGCCAACGCGCTCCTGATGCAGTTCCTGGCCGACGTGCTGGATGCGCCGGTGGTGCTGCCGCAGGTCTCCGAGACCACCTGCCTGGGCGCGGCCTATGCGGCGGGCCTGGCGGTCGGCTACTGGCCCGACGTCGAGGGCCTCAGGGCCAACTGGCGCAAGGCGGCCGAATGGAGCCCGCAGATGAGCGTCGCCGTGCGCAACAAGAGCTTCCGCAAGTGGAAGAAGGCCGTCCAGCGGACCATGGACTGGATCGACGACGACGACGCCTGACCGTGGGCCTGGGCGCGGGCGCCATCATCCGGCGCGGTTTGCATGAAACCAATGGGCGTCTCGCGCATTGATCAAGCGGGGCTGTAACGACCGCGCGGCTGTCCACGCCCGCTTTTGAGGAGAACGCCATGCGCAGATTGATGATCGCCGCGGCAGCCCTGGCGGTTGCGGCCGCCCCTGGCCTGGCCCAGGCGCAGTATTACCATCACCACCACCACTACCGTCACGCCTACGCCCGCTGCCACGCGGACCGGCGGCACGATGCGCGGGTCGGTACGGCGGTGGGCGCGGCGGCTGGCGGCCTGGCGGGCTATGCGATCGCCGGCCATGGCGTTGTCGGGCCGCTGGTCGGCGCCGGCGTCGGCGCGGTCGCCGGCCACCAGATCGCCAAGAACAACCACCCCTGCTGAGGCGTGGCGGCCCCTTCTCCTGACCGGAGAAGGGGTTCTACCCGAGTCTAGCCGAACCGGCCGCCGATGTAGTCGGCGGTGCGCTTGGCCCGCGGCGCGCTGAACAGCTCGGCGGTGGGCGCGAACTCGATCAGCCGGCCCAGGAACATGAACGCCGTATTGTCCGACACCCGCGTGGCCTGCTGCAGGTTATGGGTGACGATGACGATCGTGTAGTCCTTCTTCAGGTCGACGATCGTCTCCTCGAGCTTGGCGGTGGACAGCGGGTCCAGCGCCGAGGCGGGCTCGTCGAGCAGCAGCACCTCGGGCTTGACCGCGATGCCGCGCGCCACGCACAGCCGCT
Organism: Caulobacteraceae bacterium; assembly: GCA_031291645.1. Taxonomy (GTDB): domain Bacteria; phylum Pseudomonadota; class Alphaproteobacteria; order Caulobacterales; family Caulobacteraceae; genus Poindextera. Next base: position 39,166 of record JARLIQ010000113.1, read on the forward strand.
GCTGCTGGCCGCCGGACAGGCCCAGGCCCGAGGACTTCAGCTTGTCCTTGACCTCGTCCCACAGGGCGGCCTTGCGCAGGGACTCCTCGACCCGCTGGTCCATCTCGGCGCGGTTCAGCCCCTCGTAGAGCCGCACGCCGAAGGCGACGTTGTCGTAGATCGACATCGGGAACGGGGTCGGCTTCTGGAACACCATGCCGACGCGCGAGCGCAGGGTGGCGACGTCGACCTTGCGGTCGAGGATGTTCTCCCCGTCCAGCATCACCATCCCCTTGGCCTTCTGGCCGGGATAGAGGCCGTAGATGCGGTTGAGCACCCGCAGCAGGGTGGACTTGCCGCAGCCCGACGGGCCGATCATGGCGGTCACGCCCTTGTTGACCACCGGCAGGCTGACCCCGTGCAGCGCCTGGTTCTTGCCGTAGAAGAAATCCAGGTTCTGGACGTGCAGCTTGATCGCCTCGGGCGGCACTTCGCTGGCGTAGTGCTCGAAGGTGTCGGTGTTCAGGGCGTTCATGAGCGGCGAGGCTCCCGGGTGAGTATGCGCGCTATAATATTGGCGGCGAGGACGGCGCCGGCGAGGATCAGGGCGCCGACCCAGGCCAGGCGCACCCAGTCATCATAGGCGCTGAGCGCGAAGTTGAAGATGACCTGCGGCAGGCTGGCCATCGGCCGAAGCGGGTCGAGGCTGAAGAACTGGTTGCCGAAGGAGGTGAACAGCAGGGGCGCGGTCTCGCCGCTGATCCGGGCGAAGGCCAGAAGGCCGCCGGTCAGGATGCCGCTGCCGGCCGATTTCCAGAGGATCTTGCGGATCGCCATCCAGTGCGGCGTGCCCAGCGCCACGCCCGACTCCCGCAGGGCGGTAGGCTGCAGCTTGAGCACGTCCTCGGTGGTTCGGGTGATGATCGGCACGGCGATCAGGGCCAGGGCGACCGCCCCGGCGATGGCCGAGAAGTGGCCGATCACGTGCGCGACCATGACGTCGTAGACGAACAGGCCCACCAGCACCGATGGCGCCGAGAGCAGGATGTCGTTCACGAACCGCACCGCCTCGGCGTAGGGGGTGTTGCGGCCGTACTCCGCCAGCCAGGTGCCGGCCAGGACCCCGACGATCACCGCGATCACCATCCCCAGGGCGCACAGGATGATCGAGCCGACGATGGCGTTCATCAGGCCCCCGGGCGAGCCCGGGGCGGGGGTCGACTGGGTGAAGACCGCGAGGTTCAGTCCGCCGAAGCCCTGGGTGAGCAGCGACCAGAAGATGGCCGCCAGCGCGAACAGGGCGATCACCGCGGTGATCCAGCAGAAGGTGGTGAAGGCGCCGGCGGCGACCGTGCGACGGGCTCTGCGGAATGAGGCCATGGTCGGTTCTCCTAAACCTGCTTGTCCGAGCCGAGCAGCGCGCGCGCCATGGCCAGGACGACGAAGGTGATCAGGAACAGGACCAGGCCCAGCGCGATCAAGGCGGAGGTGTGCATCGCGCCAGTCGCCTCGTTGAACTCGTTGGCGATGGTCGAGGCGATGGTCGAGCCGCTGTCGAACAGCGACTTGGGCAGGCTGTGCGAATTGCCGATGACGAAGGTCACGGCCATGGTCTCGCCGAGCGCGCGGCCCAGGCCCAGCATCACGGCCCCGACGGCGCTGCGCCGCACATAGGGCAGGCTGACCGACATGATCACTTCCAGCGGGGTCGAGCCCATGCCGTAGCCGCTTTCGCGCAGCTGGACCGGGACCGTCAGCAGCAGCTCGCGCAGCACCGCGGCCATGTAGGGCAGGATCATGATCGCCAGGATGACCGAGGCGGTGAAGATGTTGGCGCCGTTGGGCACGCCCGCGGTCAGCTTCTCGAGCAGCGAGCCGGGCTGGGCCATGGTCATCAGCGGCAGCTGGACGTGCATGGCGAAGAAGGGCGCGAAGACGAACAGGCCCCACATGCCGTAGACGATCGAGGGGATGCCGGCCAGCAGCTCGACCGCGACGCCGATCGGGCGGCGCAGGGGCGAGGGGCAGAACTCGACCAGGAAGACCGCGACGCCGAAGGCGACCGGCAGGGAGAAGACCAGGGCCAGGATGGCCGACACCAGGGTCCCGATGATCGGGCCTTCGGCGCCGAACACCTCGGTCACCGGATTCCATTCGGTGGAGGTGAAGAAGTGGAAGCCGAACTTCGCCAGCGCCGGCCATCCGCCGATCAGCAGCGAGATCACGATGCCGGTGAGCGAGGCCAGGAGGGCGGTCGCCGCCGCGAAACAGGCGTAGCGGAACACCGGGTCCAGAGCGGCCCCTTTCGGGGGGGCTCGCCTTGAAAGGGCGGGATCGATGGCGGTCATCAGGCTCTTTGCGCAAACGATGGAGGCTGGCGAGGCGCCAGCCTCCACACTTGGTGGGCTAAAGACGCTCTAGCTTAGCGCGACACGTAGACGGGCTGACCGTTCGGGCCCTTGACGTTGGCGATCCAGGCCTTGCGGACCTGCGCCTTCACCGGGGCCGGCAGCGACACGTAGTCCAGGGCGGCGGCCGCCGGGTCGCCGTTCTTGTAGGCCCAGTCGAAGAACTTCAGCACTTCCGCACCGGTCTCGGCGTTGGCCTGCTGCTTGTAGACCAGGATGAAGGTGGCCCCGGTGATCGGCCAGGAAGCCGCGCCCGGCTGGTCGAGCAGGAGCAGGTAGAAGCCCGGCGCCTTCGACCAGTCGCCATGGCTGGCGGCGGCGGCGAAGTTGTTGGCGTCCGGCGGGACGAAGGTGCCCTGCTTGGTCTGCATCAGGGCGTAGGTCATGTGGTTCTGCTTGGCGTAGGCGTACTCGACGTAGCCGATCGAGCCGATCGTCTGGCGCACGAAGGCGGCGACGCCGTCGTTGCCCTTGCCGCCCAGGCCCGTCGGCCATTGCACGGAGTCGCTGCCGCCGACCTTCGAGGCCCAGGTCGGGTTCTTCATCGACAGATAGGTGGTGAACAGGAAGCTGGTGCCCGAGCCGTCCGAACGGTGCACGACGGTGATCGGCAGGTTGGGCAGCGGGACCGCGCCGTTCAGCGCCTTGATCCGCGGGTCGTTCCACTTGGTGATCGCGCCGAGGTAGATGTCGGCCAGGACCGAGCCGGTCAGCTTGATCTGGCCGGGACGCACGCCCGGCAGGTTCATCACCGGCACGACGCCGCCGACGACGGTCGGGAATTGGAACAGGCCGGCGGCGCTCAGGTCTTCCGGCTTCAGCGGCTTGTCGGACGCGCCGAAGTCGACGGTCTTGGCCTTGATCTGCTTGATGCCGCCGCCCGAACCGATCGCCTGATAGTTCAGGCCGGTGTGGGTCTGGGCGCGGTAGGCTTCCGCCCACTTGGCGTAGACGGGCGCGGGGAAGGTCGCGCCGGCGCCGGAAAGGTCAGCCCCTTGGGCGGTGGCCGCAGCGCCGATCGTCAGGACCGCGCAGGCCGCCGCGATGAGTCTCTTTAACATCCGCATCTCCTTGAATGGGCGATCGGTTGAGCCACCCCTCTGGTGTGGGTCAATACTGAGAGGGCTTGTCAGTTTAGTGACAGTCAAGCTGTTGGAACGATTCTCATTTCCGCCCGGCAACCTTGCCCGGACGCTCGCGAGGCGCATGAAAACGATCTGTGTACAGATGTTATTCGCGATGATCCGGAAGCGGCGGCCACGGTCCGCGCCGGCGACGCGGACCGGTTGCGCCGGGCGGCCTGCGGCGTTGACCGCCCGCGAAACCGGCTTTCCGCTGGGCGGTTTCCCCGCTAGTGCTGGGGGCGCGCAAAACGGGGGCGAGCGCGCGCAGTGACCGGGCCTCCGCGAGGTGGGACAGGCCGAGCATGAGATCGAAAAGGCCAGCACCGCTCGACCTTTCGCGCGCCGCAGCGTCGGCGCCGCGGCCGGACGGCGCGGCCGAGCCGCTGATCGACGCTCCGGAAGACCTGGATTTCCAGCAGCGCGAATTCCAGCTCGCCGGACAGGGCGGCGCGGTGGTGGCCGCCGGCGCGCCCGAACTGCCCGCCCTGGGCGAAGAGGACCGGGCCGGGCGGGTGCGCAGCCCGCGCGCCTGGCCCTTCTATGTGGCGGCCGCGGTGGTCTCGGTCCTGTGGACCCTGGCGCCGGTCATGTTCGCCTGGGGCTATCGCCGCGAGATCGTTCCCTTCGCCAACGACCCGTTCGCCCTGGCGGTGCTGGGCCTGCTGGCGCTCGGCCCCATGGCCCTGGTCTGGCTGGCGGCCTATGTCGCCCACCAGGGCGCGAAGCTGGCGGCCGAGACGCGGCGCGCGCAGATCCTGGCCGACACCCTGCTGCAGCCGGCCGCCCTGGCCGCGCGCGGGGCCGGCACGGCGGTCGAGACCGTCAGGCGCGAGATCGAGCAGGCCACCGCCGCCGCGGCCCAGGCCCGCGACGAGCTGACCGCCCTGCGCGAGGTGCTGGCGGCCGAGAGCCGGACGCTGGTGGACGCCGCCCAGGCCTCCAGCCGCGCGGCCGAGGCGCTGACCGGCGGCCTCGGCGCCGAGCGCGAGAAGATGGGCGCCCTGGCCGGGACCCTGGACGTCCAGGCCATGAACGTGGCCGACGCCATCGCCCGCCACGCCAGGATGGTGGCCGAGGCCTCCGACCTGGCCGAGACCCAGATCCGCGAAGCCGAGGCGGCGCTGGCCGCCCGCGCCGCCGACCTGGCCGCCGCGGCCGGCGAGGCCTCCGACGCGGCCCGGGTGGCCGGCGAGGACCTGGCCCGCCAGATCGCCCGGCTGGAGACCGCCGGCCTCGGTGTCGGCGACCAGGCCCGGGTGGTCGAGGAGAGCCTGACCGGCCAGCGCGCCGCCCTGGTCAGCGTCGCCCACGGCCTGCGCGCCGACCAGGAAGCCTTCGCCGCCGAGGCGGAATCCCAGCGCGCCCAGTTCCTCGAGATCGTGGCCCACGCCCGCGAAGGCGCCGGCCAGATCGACGAGAACGCTGCGCGCGGCGCCCAGACGCTGCGCGATCTGATCGCCGAGGCGGCCGGGCGGCTGCACGAGGTGTCCGACGCCGCCGCCCAGGAGCGCGACCAGCTGGGCGAGGCCGTCGCCCGCTCGCTCGGCGCCGTGTCCGAGGCCGCGGCCGGCGAACGCAACGCCCTGGAGACCCAGACCCGCGAGGCCATCGAGGGCATGGCGGCGGCGGCCGAACAGGCGCGCCGCGCAGCCGAAGACCACGCCCAGACCGTGCGCCACAAGATCGACCAGCTGGGCGAAGCGGCCTTCGCCGCCGGCCAGCGCGCCGACACCGTGTTCGAGGCCCGGCTGAACGAGGCCCGCGCCATGGTCGAGCAGTCGGCCAGGCTGGTCGAGGACGCCGGCGCCCGCTCCGCCGCCCAGCTGGCCCAGGGCGTGATCTCGGCGCGCGAGACCCTGGGCGAGCTGGAGCGCCTGCTGGCCGAGCTCGACGCGCGCATCACCAAGCTGCCGGCCGACGCCGAGGCTGGCGCCCAGCAGGTGCGCGCCAGCCTGACCCGCGGCATGGAGGAGCTGATGGCCTCCGCCCGCCGCGCGGCCGAGGAGACCCAGAGCATCGACGCGGCGTTCCAGGACCGGGTGCGGCGCAACTACGACATGCTGAGCGAGGCGGTCCGGCTGATGGGCGTGGTGGCCGGCGCGGCCAGCACCAGCGCCCCGCCGCCCCGCCCCGCCCCGCGGGTGGTCGCGCCCGCGCCGGCGCCGCC
>JARLIQ010000114.1 GCA_031291645.1 Caulobacteraceae bacterium
CTCCGGCGTTTGAGCCGCGCGCCGGCGGGCGGGACGCCTTCCGGCGCCTTGCTTGTCGCCTGGAGGAGTGTAGCTCAGCTGGTAGAGCATCGGTCTCCAAAACCGAGGGCCGGGGGTTCGAGTCCCTCCACTCCTGCCACTATCTATTGTTCGGGGCGCGCCGCGGCGCGGTCCCCGTCGTCAAAGAAGGTCCAAGTCCATTCCGATGGCCAAGATCCCGGGCATAACCTCTTCAGCGCCGAAGGGCGGGGCCGCGCGGCCGCCCGCCAAGGCGGCGCCCGCGGCCAAGACGGCCGCCGCGCCCGAGACCCCGAAGAAGCCGTTCAACCCCGTGCTGTTCGCGCGCGAGGTCAGGGCCGAGGCGCGCAAGATCACCTGGACCAGCCGCCAGGAGACCTGGATCACCTCGGTGATGGTGTTCATCATGGTGCTTCTGACGGCGCTGTTTTTCGTGGTCGTGGACACCGTCCTCGGCCACGGCATGCAGGCCCTGCTGAAATTCGCGGCCTGAGGATCCATCGCCATGCCTGCTGAAGCCGCCGAAACGCGCCCGTCCAACCCCCGCCACAAGTGGTACATCGTCCACGCCTACTCGAACTTCGAGAAGAAGGTGGCCGAGTCCATCCGCGAACAGGCCAAGAGCCAGGGCCTGGAAGACGCCTTCTCCGAGATCCTGGTGCCCACCGAGGACGTCGTCGAGATCCGCCGCGGCCGCAAGGTCAACGCCGAGCGGAAGTTCTTCCCCGGCTACGTGCTGGTGAAGATGGACCTCACCGACGAGGCCTACCACCTGATCAAGAACACCCCCAAGGTCACCGGCTTCCTGGGGTCGGGCTCCAAGCCCATGCCGGTGTCCGAGAAGGAAGTCGCCCGCATCATCGGCGCGATCGAGGAGGGCGTCGAGCGGCCCAAGCCGACCATCTCCTTCGAGATCGGCGAGACCGTGCGCGTGATCGACGGCCCGTTCGCCAGCTTCAACGGCTCGGTCGAGCAGGTCGACGAGGAACGCGCCCGCCTGCGCGTCACCGTCTCGATCTTCGGCCGCGCCACCCCGGTCGAACTCGAATACGGCCAGGTCGAAAAGACCAGCTGAGGCGCGGCGGTCCGGGCGCGACGGGCCTGCCTAGCTTCGCCCCGGATCGGTCACTTGAGGTCGTCGAGCGAGACGTCGCTGATGTCGTAGTAGACGCCGTCGATCAACGCCAGGAGCGGCGCCGGATCGGAACCGCGCGCGCCGCCGTTGACCTGATCGACCATGAGGTCCGCCAGGGTCTTGGACCGGTGCAAGTGGTCGGGATTGGTCGGGTCGAGCCGCTCGGTCACCGCCGACAGGATCAGGCCGCCGTTCGGTCCGGGCTCGCTGATCAGGTCGGGCGGAACCGTCAGACCCACCGCCAGCGGGGCCGACAGATACGACATCCAGGTCATGTGGAACCCGGAATAGGGCGCCGGTGGCTCACCGGCCGCCGTCGACTTGCGCCAATAGTTGTTCGAGAAGGCGCAGGCGCTGAACCAGCGGCAGGGCCAGATCGAGGCCAGAACAACCAGCGCGGCCCTGAAGCCGGCATAGGTGATGAGGTCGAGTTCCGGCGGAGCCCCGAAGCCGCCGACCTTCAAAATCATGTAGTTTTGGTTAGGAGAGCCGGCGCGTACGGTCAGAGACGCGCTTCGGGCGAACGGGACCGCGGGCGGATTTAGCGTGCTCGCCCAAAAATTATGTCCATCCTCCGGCCAGGGCTCGCCGTAATCATCCCGACTGGCGTTCTCCTCGACCAACCGGGTCACATGATCGCGAGCCTGCTCCATCGGAATATAGGTTTCCGAGGCGTCGACGATCGACCAATTCGAAAATGGCGGTCCGATCGGATTGAGCAAATCCAGCGTCTTGACGCCATTCTGACCGATCTCGAACGCGGTTTGTCGGTCCGGCGTCCAGTTCGTGCTTATGGAATAATCAAATCGAGTCAATGATCGAGCCCCTTTGTTGGAAGGTACACGGTTTGTATTCTCTCTCTCGGACCGCCCGCCGGCGAATTGAATAGGTTTCTTGCATAGACGGCGGCGGATTCATGATTGAAGTACCAGATTATCGGGCGATCCGGTGCGGCCGCCAGCTGTCTGTCGGCTTGGGCAAGCCACCCTATGCGTAGGTCGAAGTTCTCATGTCCGCCTAGTCGTTCAATCAGTCCTGCGTAGTTGTTCTTGGCTTCAATCATGGCCCCGTCGCTCTGACGGCAATCATCAAAGACGGTCCATCCGTCCTTCGATGTCGGATTGGGCAGGGCGTAGCCGAGGCCCCGTGGGGTCGGATTTTGGGGATTGACCGAGCGCTTGACGAAATCCTCGTAGTCTCTGTCTGCTTCCCGGGCACCTTGTCTGTCGGGAACGGGGGGCTTGGGGCAAAGGCGCGGCTCGAAATCCTCGTTAGCGATGGCCTCCAGGCTGGCCAGTTGTACGACCACCCCTATCGCCTTGATCCATCGGGCAATGGGACGCCCTTCCGGATCGCGGAACTCGCCGCCGGGGCCCAACCGGCCTGTTGTGATGCGGGTTCCGCCGCTCGCGTCCCTGTACTGGATACGAATGAGCGTCTCGTCCGGCGACCAATAGTATCGAAGCCGGGCTGGGCCGCCGACATCGACCCATTGCGCTTTGGGGCCAGCCCGGGACGGCCAGAATAGAAGGCCGAAGCCGGCCACGGGCGCGGCGAGGTCGCCCAGGGCCACCAACCTTGCAAGCCGCCCGATGAACGCAAGCGCGGTCAGCACCCGCTCTAAGGAGCCGCCAAGCCAATCCAACCCGATCCGGCCTCCGCCAGCGGCGCCGGCGGCTACGGCGGTGGTGGCTAACGTCGTGGTCCCGCCGCCGCCCGCAGTCCATTGGCCACTCGCGCGGCCCTGACCTGCCGGCACGCGAGGCTGGTCCGGAGTGTATTTCGAGATCGGAGCGCCGGCCGCCGAAGCGAGGCCAATCGCATCGATGATTATCCTCGGCGCGACGCCGGCGCGCATCAGACCATCGGCCATGAACAGCCGGCGAGCGGCTTCGCCTGGCTGGCGTAGACGGCCGAGCCGCGCCAGCGCGAGGTGCAGGCTGGCGCGCGCCCCTCGCACCCCTGGGCCCAAAGGTCGGCGGCCGCTTTGACATGCCTCAGGGTGTCGCGTGTCGGCGGTTGGCCGTAGGCGACTGCTAGCAGGGCCTCGAGCCGCGCCTCAACGGTCTCCGGCTGCGGACCGACCAACACCGTGTCGGTGCCCAACAGGAGGCCTTCGACCTCGAAGCGGGGAAACTCATGCACGTGCGAGCTCTTCTCGCGCGCCAGCCAATCTTTCAGCAACTGTTCCGCCAGCAACGGGCGCCTCCCCCTATGGGCGATCACGCCACATTCGCCTGTCGTGCTTGTAACAAGCGTCGCAGTGGACGGCAAGAACAAATAGGGAACATTTGGGATTTCCTCAGCCCCCTCAAGCATCGCGCGCGGCCTTCGGCCGGCTCGTCAGCCGTTGTCCCGGCGGGCCGCCGCATTGCGATCCCGCCCCAAGCCTGCTAAAGCCGCGCGCTTCGCCGAAGGGCGAGATCAAATCCGTGGGAGGGGCAGGTCATCCGAACCCCGCACCACGGCTCATCAACCGGGCCGGCGCACGCCGGCCGCATGAGAGGACAAGATGGCCAAGAAGATACTCGGCTACATCAAGCTGCAGGTGAAGGCTGGCTCGGCCACGCCGTCACCGCCCATCGGGCCGGCCCTCGGTCAGCGCGGCGTCAACATCATGGGCTTCTGCAAGGAGTTCAACGCCCGCACCGAGAACGTCCAGAAGGGCACTCCCCTGCCGACGGTGATCACCGTCTACCAGGACAAGTCGTTCACCTTCGTCACCAAGACCCCGCCGGCCACCTTCTATCTGAAGGAAGCCGCGGGCATCCAGTCCGGCGCCAAGACCACCGGCCGCGAGACCGTCGGCCAGGTGACCCGCACCCAGCTGCGCGACATCGCCGAGAAGAAGATGAAGGACCTGAACGCCAACGACATCGAGTCCGCCGCCCGCATCATCGAGGGTTCGGCGCGCGCGATGGGCCTTCGCGTGGTGGAGAGCTGATCATGCCCAAGGTTGCAAAGCGCATTCAGGCCCGCACCGGCGACCGCAACGCGGTGCTGCCGGTCGAGGACGCCATCAAGCTGGTCAAGGCCAACGCCACCTCCAAGTTCGACGAGACGGTCGAGATCGCGGTCAACCTGGGCGTCGACCCGCGTCACGCCGACCAGAACGTCCGCGGCGTCGTCAACCTGCCGTCGGGCACCGGCCGCGACGTGCGCGTCGCCGTCATCGCCAAGGACGCCAAGGCCGCCGAAGCCACCGCCGCCGGGGCCGACATCGTCGGCGCCGAGGACCTGGTCGAGCGCATCCAGGGCGGCTTCCTGGACTTCGACCGCGTCATCGCCACCCCGGACATGATGGCCCTGGTCGGCCGCCTCGGTAAGGTGCTGGGCCCCCGCGGCCTGATGCCGAACCCGCGCGTCGGCACCGTCACCCCCAACGTCTCCCAGGCGGTCAAGGACGCCAAGGGCGGGGCGATCGAGTTCCGCGTCGAGAAGGCGGGCATCGTCCACGCCGGCGTCGGCAAGGCCTCGTTCACCGACGACGCCCTGCTGGCCAACGTCCGCGCCCTGGTCGACGCCCTGAACAAGGCCAAGCCCTCGGGCGCCAAGGGCACCTACATCAAGCGCATCTCGCTCAGCTCCACCATGGGCCCGGGCGTGAAGGTCGAACTGACGTCGTTCAGCGCCTAAGCCTGAGCGACACCTTCGAACGACGGATCAGGCGGGCCCCTCGCGGCCCGCCTTTTTCTTTGGCGCCGGCGCAGCGCCTTATCCGCCCGGCTTCCGCAGCACGACCATCGTCGCCAGATAGGGCCGCACCAGCCAGTAGAGCTTGCCCAGCGAGCGCTTCCAGCGCGTGAAGCCTAGGAACGGGAAGGGGGCGCGCAGGATCGGGCGCAGCAGGATCCAGGGCCGCGCCCTGACCTTGCTCCAGTAGTAGCCGGTCTCGATGACCGCCTCGGACACCACCTCGGCGCCGGAGGGGAACAGGGCGACCACCTCGGCCGGCGTGGGGCGGAACAGGGTGTCGATCGGATCGCGGTGGTAGGGGTAGGAGCGGGGGACCGAGACCACGATCACCCCGCCCGGCTCGACCAGGTCCCAGGCCCGACGGGCGAAGAGGCCCGGGTCGGTGACGTGTTCGAGGAGGTTGCAGAGGAGCAGGCTGCGCGCGCCGACCGCCTTGGCCTCGGCGAAGCCCTCGTCGGTCAGGATGTTCGAGGTCAGGTCCACGCCGGGCGCGTCCTTCAGGTCGGCGTGCACCACCTGGACCCCGCGGGCGGCGAGCGGGGCGAACAGCCTGGCGTCGATGAAGGGCTGGGTCCTGGTGCGGAACTCGAGCGTGGAGGAGCCGATGTTGAGCATCGGGCTCAGCGCCGGCGCCGGGAGGCCCTCGAGCGCCTCGTTGATCCAGACCACTTCCTGCTCAAGCACAACGCTCTCCCGCCCGTCCCCGCGATGGCGCAGACCGGGCCGTTTTATCGAAGGCCGGCGCGGGTGACAGGAAAAACCTGGGGCCCCGCCGTCGTCGGGGCGAGCGGATTCAACGCCCGCCATTGAATTTCCCCGCCCTTCGGTGTAAACGCGCGCCTTTCCGGCGTCGGGCCTGGCCCGTCGTCGATCCTGTCCGAGAACCGCGGGCCCCTCCAAGTTCACTTGATGGGGCTTAATCCTTCCACCGCGGGGAGACGGGGAGCGGACACCCAACGCCATCCGTCGCGTTCGCGCGGGGAGGGGCGGGCGGTCGAGCATCCTGGGACAGGCTGAGCCGACGAGCGCGCGGGCGTTGAGTCCGGGCGAACGTCGTTTTCGGCTGCCGGATTGGCCGGTTGCCTAACGTGAGTAACGGAGACCGCAATGGACCGCGCTCAAAAAGCGGAGTCGATCGAGGCGCTCAAGGGCGTCTTCGCCGATTCCGGCGCTGTCGTCGTGACCCACTACCTGGGTCTGACCGTTGCGGAAATGACCGATCTGCGTGGCCGCCTCCGCAAGGAAGGCGCCGCGCTGAAGGTGGTGAAGAACCGTCTGGCCCAAAAGGCGCTGAACGGAGCCGGCGAGGGGGCGACCGCCCTCTTCAAGGGCCCCGTCGCCATCGCCTTCGGCCCGGACCCGGTTTCGGCCGCCAAGGTTGCGACCCAATACGCCAAGGACAACGAGAAGTTCCTCGTCGTCGGCGGCCTGATGGGTGAACAGGTCCTGGACGCCAAGGGCGTCGATGCGCTGGCCAAGCTGCCGTCGCTCGACCAGCTCCGCGCCCAGCTGATCGGGCTGATCAACTCGCCGGCGACCAAGGTCGCGGGCGTGCTGCAGGCCCCCGCGGCGCAACTCGCCCGCGTGTTCAGCGCCTACGCGAACAAAGACGCCGCCTGAAGGTCATCTCCCCAACACCCTCCCTCTTAAGGAAAACCCGAAATGTCGAAGCTTGAGAAACTGGTCGAGGACCTCTCGACCCTGACCGTGCTGGAAGCCGCCGAGCTGTCCAAGCTGCTGGAAGAAAAGTGGGGCGTCTCCGCCGCCGCGCCGGTGGCCGTCGCCGTCGCCGGCCCGGGCGCCGCCGCCCCGGCCGAAGCGGTCGAAGAGCAAACCGAGTTCACCGTGGTCATCACCGCCGCCGGCGACAAGAAGATCAACGTGATCAAGGAAGTCCGCGCCGTCCGTCCGGACCTGGGCCTGAAGGAAGCCAAGGACCTCGTCGAGGGCGCTCCGCAGAACGTGAAGGAGAACGTCTCCAAGCAGGAAGCGGAAGAGGTCAAGAAGAAGCTCGAAGAAGCCGGCGCGAGCGTTCAGATCAAATAACGCCTGTACGTTGTGCGGCCCGCTGCGGCGGCCGCGCGCGAGCATCATCGCGAAGGGCCCGGAATACACGTTCCGGGCCCTTTTTGCGCGCCGACTCCCGCCGCAGGTTCTTGCCAGGCGGCTCAAATCGCGCTTTGGTGGTCGTTCGCACCGAATGACGCGGATTCCCCCTTTTCATATTCGCGCCGAGCGATTACATACGCCTTCCTCTCAAAGCCAGAGACACGAGTCGTTTGCGCGCGCCCGCATGGCGGTCGCGAGTGATCTACGCCCCGAGGCGCGGTCCGCCGCCCTCCGACCAGCGCGAAGGGGCGCCCTGATCCTTCTTGCAGGACCAGGGGTAATTCCAGCGTCCGGCTGACGGCCGCGGCTTCGCCCGCTGTCAGTTCCGAGGGTGGACGCATGGACAAGTCGACGCGCGGAAACCATTCCGCGCGACCCAAGGGAGCCACGATGGCGCAATCGTTCACCGGCAAGAAGCGGATCCGGAAGTCTTTCGGCCGCATCCCCGAAGCTGTGCAGATGCCGAACCTGATCGAGGTTCAGCGGTCCTCCTACGAACAATTCCTGCAACGCGAAGTCCGGCCGGGCCAGCGTCGCGACGAGGGGATCGAAGCGGTCTTCAAGTCGGTGTTCCCGATCCGCGACTTCAACGAACGCGCGACGCTGGAATACGTCTCCTACGAGTTCGAGGAGCCGAAGTACGACGTCGAGGAATGCATCCAGCGCGACATGACCTACGCTGCGCCGCTCAAGGTGAAGCTGCGCCTCATCGTCTTTGAAATGGATGAGGAAACCGGCGCCCGCTCGGTGAAGGACATCAAGGAGCAGGACGTCTACATGGGCGACATCCCGCTCATGACGGACAAGGGCACCTTCGTCGTCAACGGCACCGAGCGCGTGATCGTCTCCCAGATGCACCGCTCGCCGGGCGTCTTCTTCGACCACGACAAGGGCAAGACCCACGCTTCGGGCAAGCTCCTGTTCGCCGCCCGCATCATCCCCTACCGCGGCTCCTGGCTCGACTTCGAGTTCGACGCCAAGGACATCGTCTATGTGCGCATCGACCGGCGCCGCAAGCTGCCGGCGACCACCTTCCTCTATGCCCTGGGCATGGATGGCGAAGAGATACTGACCACCTTCTACGACGTGGTCCCCTACGAGAAGCGCACCGGCGGCTGGGCCACCCCCTACAAGCCGGAACGCTGGCGCGGGGTGAAGCCGGAGTTCCCGCTGGTCGACGCCGACACGGGCGAGGAAGTCGCCCCGGCCGGGACCAAGATCTCCGCCCGCCAGGCCAAGCGCCTGGCCGACAGCGGCCTGAAGACCCTGCTGCTGGCGCCCGAGGCCCTGACCGGCCGCTATCTGGCGCGCGACGCGGTCAACGTGGCGACCGGCGAGATCTACGCCGAAGCCGGCGACGAGCTGGACGCGACCTCGATCGCGGCGCTGGAGGAGCAGGGCTTCTCGACCATCGACGTCTTGGACATCGACCACGTCACGGTCGGCGCCTACATGCGCAACACCCTGCGCGTGGACAAGAACGCCATCCGCGAGGACGCGCTGTTCGACATCTACCGCGTCATGCGCCCGGGCGAGCCGCCGACGGTGGAAGCCGCCGAGGCCATGTTCAAGGGTCTGTTCTTCGACCCCGACCGCTATGACCTCTCCTCGGTCGGCCGGGTGAAGATGAACATGCGCCTGGAGCTCGACTGCCCCGACGACATGCGTGTCATCCGCAAGGAAGACGTGCTGGAAGTGCTCAAGACCCTGGTGGGCCTGCGCGACGGCCGCGGCGAGATCGACGACATCGACAACCTGGGCAACCGCCGGGTCCGCTCGGTCGGCGAACTGCTGGAGAACCAGTACCGCGTCGGCCTGCTGCGCATGGAGCGGGCGATCAAGGAGCGCATGAGCTCGGTCGACATCGACACGGTCATGCCGCACGACCTGATCAACGCGAAGCCGGCGGCCGCGGCCGTGCGGGAGTTCTTCGGCTCCTCGCAGCTCTCGCAGTTCATGGACCAGACCAATCCGCTGTCGGAAATCACCCACAAGCGCCGCCTCTCGGCGCTTGGCCCGGGCGGTCTGACGCGTGAGCGCGCGGGCTTCGAAGTCCGCGACGTGCACCCGACGCACTACGGCCGGATCTGCCCCATCGAGACGCCGGAAGGCCCGAACATCGGCCTGATCAACTCGCTCGCCACCCACGCGGTGGTGAACAAGTACGGCTTCATCGAGAGCCCCTACCGGCGCGTCGTCGACGGCAAGGCCGAGGATGAAGTGGTCTACATGTCGGCCATGGAAGAGGCGAAGCACGCCATCGCCCAGGCCAACATCGCCCTCGGTTCCGACGGCGAGATCCAGGAGGAC
>JARLIQ010000013.1 GCA_031291645.1 Caulobacteraceae bacterium
ACGCGGAAGATGTTGTGGTAGCTGCCGATCACCCACAGCGAGCCGTCGTCCTTCAGCACCCGCCGGCAGGCCGTCAGCCAGTCGCGGGTGAAGCGGTCGTAGGCCTGGAACGACTCGAACTGGTCCCAGTGGTCGTCGACGGCGTCGACCTTGGAATTGTCGGGCCGCAGAAGCTCGCCGCCGAGCTGGAGATTGTACGGCGGGTCCGCGAACACCAGGTCGACCGACTTCTCCGGCAGCTTCGCGAGCTCGGCGATGCAGTCGCCTTCGATGATGGTTTCGGGACCGAACGTCATCCGCAGCTCTCCGCCATGAATCCGGGAGGCTTGCCCTGTCTCGGTTAAGGTCGGTTTAAACACCGCCCGTAAGGCTCGATCGGGCCTTGTCCAGTTCCTCGGCGTAGCGGCGCAGGGCGTAGCCCTCGGTCAACAGCCCCACCACCCTGCGCGAGTCGATGGAATCGACCACCGCCAGGGCCTCGCTCTCGGTCCGCTCGAAGATCGAGACGGCCTGCTTGATGTTCATCTCGGGTAGCAGCGGGCTGTCGCGCCAGTGGGCGATGTCGGCCGCCGTCTTGCCGCCGTCGCCGCCGGGCTGGTCGGCCAGGGCGAAGGCCTCGGCCGTCAGGGCGACCCCCAGATAGCCGCCGGCCTCGTCCACCACCACCACCCTCTGGGTCGAGCCGAGGGGATAGCGCTGGCGCAGCTCGGCCAGGCCGGCCGCGCCCGGGATGGTCGCCGGCTCGCGCCGCATCATCCGCTGGACGGTCAGCTGGCGCATCCAGCCGACGTCGATGGCGCTGCGGATGGTCTCGCCGCGCAGGTGCAGCCGCCAGGTCGAGAACGAGTAGCCGAAGGTCTGGCGCACCACCAGGCTGGCGACGATGCAGGACGCCAGCACGATGGTGGTCACCGCGAAGTCGCCGGTGGTCTCCAGCACCAGGAACGACATGGTCAGCGGCCCGCCGACCACCGACACGGCCAGGGTGCTCATGCCGACCAGGATGCAGACGGTGGGGTCGATCGCCAGGGCCGGGGCGAAGGTCGCCAACAGCACCGCCGCCAGCTTGCCCGCCAGGGCGCCCAGGAACAGCGAGGCGAAGAACAGGCCGCCCCGGAAGCCCGATCCCAGCGAGACGACCGAGGCCAGCATCTTCAGGCCGAACAGGGCGATCAGGGTCATGGCCGACAGCCGCGCCGGCATGTCGACGGCCAGCGCCCCGTGGCCGGACGACAGCACCTGGGGCGTGATCGCGGCCAGGACGGCCATCACGCAGCCGCCGATCGCCGGGCGCAGCGACCGCGGCAGCCGCGCCAGGTCCTGGGCCCGCTCCATCAGATAGACCGCGCGCATGATCGCGATGCCCAGCCCCGCGCACAGCACGCCAAAGCCGATCATCAGCGGATAGTCGATCAGGTGCGGGGCCGCGGCCGGCGCCATCGATATCTGGTAGGTGACCGCGCGCACCGCCCGGGCGGTCAGCACCCCGGCCAGGCTGGCGGCCAGGATCGGCGCGGCGTTGGCGATCGAATAGACCCCGACGATCAGCTCGAAGGCGTAGAAGGCGCCGGTCAGCGGCGCGCCGAACGCCGCCCCGATCGCCCCGCCGGCGCCGCAGCCGACCAGCACCCTCAGGTCCGCCCGCCGCAGCCGCAGCGCCACCCCGATCTTGGACGCCAGCCCCCCGCCCATCTGGGCGTAGCCGGCCTCCAGCCCGACCGAGGCGCCGCAGCCGTTGGACAGCAGGGTCTGGAAGGTCACCCAGACGCTGTCGCGCAGCGGCATGCGCCCGCCGTGCAGGGCGTTGGCCTCGATCGGGTCGACCGCGATGGTCCGCCGCCGGCGCGTCCACATCCAGTTGACGGCGGACAGCACGATCCCGCCCAGGATCGGCACGCCCAGCCCCCGCGGCAGCCGGGGCACCCCGCTCAGCCGCTCGCCGCCGACCCCGAACAGCAGGCTGTGCATCTCGCTGGAGATCGTCCCGATCAGGGCGACGGCCAGGCCCGCGCCGATCCCGACCAGCAGGCCGAGGACCACCATCGAGGCCTCGCTGCCGCGGATCAGGCTGCGCAGGCGAAGCCCGGCGTCGCGCAGGCCGGGCGCGAGGGCGCGGGGGCGTGCGTCGTCTTCAGACGCCGTGCTGGTCATCCGTCTCCGCCCGCCCGAACGCTTCTTCCTCGAACGCCGCCCCTTCGAACGCTGGCTCGTGGGGCGCCGCCCCCTCCAACGCCGTCGGGTCGCCGCCGGCCAGCAGCAGCCGGATCGGCGCCCAGCTCATCCGGTGGATGGGACAGGGGCCGAGCCGCGCCAGGGCCTCCAGGTGGGCCGGCGCGCCATAGCCCTTGTGGTCGGCGAAGCCATAGCCGGGATGGCGCTGGTCCATCTCGACCATCAGCCGGTCCCGCGCGGTCTTGGCCAGGATCGAGGCCGCCGCGATCGAGCAGCAGAGCCCGTCGCCCCCGACCACCGTCTTGACCGGCGCCGGCAGCTCGAAGGCGTAGGCGCCGTCCACCAGGGCGAAGGCCGGCGCGACCGCCAGCGCCTCCACCGCCCGCCGCATGGCCAGGCCGCTGGCGTGCAGCACGTTCAGCGTCTCGATCTCCTCGACCGTGGCGAAGGCCACCGCCCAGGCCACCGCCGAGGCCTTGATCTCGGCCTCCAGCCGCCCGCGCGCGCGGGCGGTCAGCTTCTTGGAATCGTTCAGGCCCTCGGGCACGCGCGCGGGGTCCAGGATCACCGCCGCCGCCGAGACCGGTCCGGCCAGCGGCCCGCGCCCGGCCTCGTCCACCCCGCACACCGGCGCCGGGCACGCCGCCTCGAGCAGCATGTCGGGTCCCTTCGGGCGGGGCTTTCGTGGGGCCATCAGGACCCGGTCATACGGGAAACGGGCGCGTGCCGAAAGCAGGTGACGACGTGATCGTTGACCATGCCGACCGCCTGCATGAAGGCGTAGACGATCACCGGGCCGCAGAACTTGAACCCCTTGGCCTTCAGCGCCTTGGCCATCTCGGCCGCGACCGGGGTCTGGGCCGGAACCTGCGAGACGTCGGTCCAGGCGTTGCGGATCGGCGCCCCGCCGGTGAAGCCCCACAGGAACTGCGAGAAGTCCTCGCCCGCCTCGCGCATGTCGAGAAAGATGCGCGCCCCGGCGATGGCCGCGTCGATCTTGGCGTTCGAGCGGACGATGCCGGCGTCGGCCATCAGCCGCGCGCGGTCCGCCTCGCCGAAGCGGGCGACGACCTCGGGATCGAAATCGGCGAAGGCGGCCCGGAAGGCCTCGCGCTTGCGCAGGATGGTGATCCAGGCCAGCCCCGCCTGGAAGCCGTCCAGCACCAGCTTCTCCCACAGCGCGCGGCTGTCGAACTCGGGCACGCCCCACTCGGTGTCGTGGTAGGCCTCGTACAGCGGATCGCCCGCCATGCCGCGCCAGGCGCAGCGAATCGTCTGCTCGCTCATGGCCCCAGGCTACGCCCGGCGCGGCCGGGCGCGAAAGCCGCCGCGGACGGCGGTCGCCGCGACCAGGGCGAGGCGCCGGCGCCGCCGGTCCAGCCTGCGTCCTCGTCCTCGTCCCCGTCTTCGTCTTCTTCGTCGTCGTCCTCGGCGGCGTGCGCCGCCTCGGCCCGGGCCTCCGCCTGCGCCCAGTCCTCGTCCGTCCAGGCCTCGGCGTCGAAGGCCACGCCCAGGTCGCGGCAGATCTGGGCCACCATCTCGCTGACCGGCCGGTCGGCGAAGGCCTTGAGCTCGCTCGGGTCCTCCAGCCGCTCGTCCAGGTCGGCCAGCAGCCGTTCGGCGTCGATCGCCTCGCCGCGCTCGCGCCGCTCGGTCTCGATCACCTCGCGGGTGATCGCCCCGACCTTGTCCCGCTGGATCAGGCCCCGGATGAACTGCTTGGTCGCGCGCGCCTTGGCCGCCTCGGCCTCGCCGGCCCGCCACTGCTCGTCGAACCGCGCCTCCAGCGCCAGCGTCAGCCGCACCGCCCGCGCGATGCGCGAAAACGCCATCGCCGGATCGCCCCGCACCACGGCGGGACCCGCCGCCCCGGCCTCGGGCAGCAGCGTCCGCGCCAGCGCCATCCCGATCTCGGCCAGTTCGTCCAGCCGCTCCAGCCGCCGCCCGGCCCGCCCCGCCACCGCCGCCTCCCCACAACACTCACAGCCCCCCGCCCCCTCCAGGGCGAGGCCGGCCGTCGGCTCCAGGGTTGAGGGCGGCTTGGTCATGAACAAAACAAGAACATGCGATTCGTCGGTGAGTCAAGGCGGGCGGTGGCGGGGCTGGGCGGGGTGGGGGCGGCCCAACGCGATCTCAACACGTCTCGGATAGGCGCCGTGCGCCCGCCCTCTAGCGCGAGGTGTCCGTCAACAGGCCCCCGGCGTTGTGGCTTAGGCGGCCGCCTTGCCCAACCGCGTAATGTGCTCTGAAAACTCCGCGCAGACCGCTTCGCGTTCGACGGGAGGCAGCCAATTCGCCATCTGCGGCGTAACCACCCGCCAGTATGCCAACTCTTTGGGGGTAAAGGGCAAGTCTGACGTGGCTGAACGCAATCGGGCGAGCATGTCCTCAAAACGTGCGCGCACCGCATCGACCGATGGGATGGGAGAGGCCGCCTCGGCCGACTGTGGAAACAGGTCCAATTGCGACATGCTCGGCATAGTCAAATGATTCGCCGCTTTTTCCAGCGCCATCGACTGTTGCGCAAGGCTCGCCCTCAGGTGATAGAACGCGTTGGGGGATACCTTTGAGCGCGCATTTGACACTCCTCGACGCGGTCTCGAAATTCGGCGCCGCAGCCAAGGCGACGTTGGACAATCCCGCCGTCACGGGTCAGCCCGAAGACCAGCTGCGCACGCCGTTGGTCGCCTTGATCAAGGATATGGGCGGCCTGATCGGCCTAGCCGCGACCGACACTGAACTGGTCGGCGAAACCTCCATGGCCGACCTGATGATCCGGCCGGATTTCGCGGTGACGCGAAAGAACGCCCTGATCGGCTTCCTGGAGGTCAAGGCGCCGGGCAAGGGCGCGGACCCGACCAGATTCGCCGCCAAGTCCCATGACCGCAATCAGTGGGAAAAGCTCAAGGCGCTGCCCAACCTGATCTACACCGACGGCAACGCCTTCAGCCTGTGGCGCGACGGCAAGCTCGCCAGGCCCATCGTCTATCTGACCGGCGACGTTCGCTCCTCCGGCAAGAGCTTGACCGCGCCGAACGAACTCGTCGCCCTGTTCGAGACCTTCTACCAATGGGACCCGCTTCCGCCGCGCTCGCCCAGACAACTGGCCGAGACCAGCGCGCGCCTTTGCCGGCTGTTGCGCGACGAGGTGGTCGAACAGCTCGACCGCAAGGCGCCAGGTCTCACCGGCCTGAAGGAAGACTGGCGAAAGCTGCTGTTTCCTCACGCCACCGACGCGGAATTCGCCGACGGCTACGCCCAGGCCGTCACCTTCGGCCTGCTGATGGCCAAGGCGCGCGGTATCAGCCTGAAGGGCGGAATCGAAGACGCGGCCAAGGTGCTGCGGCAGTCCAACTCCCTGATCGGCTCCGCCCTGCGCCTTTTGACCGAGGAGGCCGACGAGGAACATATCCTCGACACCTCGCTGAAGACCCTCGCGGCGGTCCTCGACGTCGTCGATTGGGGCAAGATCAGCAAGGAGCGGCCCGAGGCCTGGCTCTATTTCTACGAACTGTTCCTGCAGTCCTACGACAAGGGCCTGCGCAAGAAGACCGGCTCCTACTACACTCCGCCGGAAATCGTGACCGCCATGGTCCGGCTGGTGGACGAGGCGCTGCGGTCGCCGCGGCGGTTCAACCTGCCCCAGGGGTTGGCGACGCCGGCCGTGACCCTGGCCGATCCGGCCGTCGGCACCGGCACCTTCCTGTTGGGCGTGCTTCAGAGCATCGCAAGCACCGTCGAGGCGGACGAGGGCGCGGGTTCGGTCCCGGCCGCGATCACCGCCGCCCTGCAGCGGCTGATCGGTTTCGAGCTGCAGTTCGGTCCCTTCGCCGTGGCCCAGCTTCGCCTGCTGGCCGAGCTGATCAGCCTCGTCACCCACGGCAAGCATGGCGATGACGTCGACGAGGCGGTGGAAAAGGCGCTGAGCGCCAAGCTGCGCCTCTACATCACCGACACCCTGGCCGACCCCGACGAGGCCTACCAATGGATACCAACGCCGTTGGCGAGCATCGCCGAATCTCGCCTTGAGGCCAATCGTATCAAGCGGCACGAGGCGATCACCGTCGTGCTGGGCAACCCACCCTATAAGGAAAAGGCCAAGGGCCTGGGCGGCTGGGTCGAATATCGCGGCAAACATCTGCGCGCGCCGCTGGACGACTGGCAGCCGCCGGTGGCGTGGGGCGTCGGCGCCCACGCCAAGCATCTGCGCAATCTCTACGTCTATTTCTGGCGCTGGGCGGCGTGGAAGGTGTTCGGCGGCGACCCCTACCGCAGCGGCACGGACACGACCGAACTGAACGACTGGACCCACCGCCGGGGCGTTGTCTGCTTCATCAGCGTGGCCGGCTTCCTGAACGGCCCCGGCTTCGAGAAGATGCGCGCCGACCTGCGCCGCGACGCCGAAGAGATATGGGTCATCGACTGCTCGCCGGAGGGGCACCAGCCGCCGGTCGCCAGCCGCGTGTTCGAGAGCGTGCAACAGCCCGTCTGTATTGTCATGGCGCTGCGCGGGGCGAAGGCCAGCCCCGAGACGCCCGCGCGGGTGCGGTTCCGCAGCCTTCCTGAGGGTTCGCGCGAGGACAAGTTCGCGGCGATCGCGACCATCGCGCTGGACGATGCCGGGTGGGAAGAGGCGCCCACGGATTGGCGGATGCCGTTCCTACCCGCGGCGGCGGCGAACTGGGCCGGCTATCCAGCGCTCGACGACCTGTTTCTCTACAACGGCTCGGGGGTCATGACGGGGCGGACCTGGGTCATCGCGCCCGACGCCGAGTCGCTGAGGAAGCGCTGGACGCGGCTCATTGGTGAAGGCGACGCCACAGAGAAGGCAAAGCTTTTTCATCCGCATGAGGGTGGTGATCGGACAGTTACACGCTTGGTCAGGGAGCCGCTGGCTGGGCATCCGCATCCGCCACTTTCGGTCAATGATGACAAAGGCGCTGGTGCGCCGCCGATCGCTTACGCGTTCCGATCCTTCGACCGCCAATGGCTGTTGCCAGACAATCGGCTGATCAACCGGGCCAACCCGACCCTTTGGAAGGCCCATTCGACTGGGCAAGTGTACCTGACCACCCTGATGGCTCATGCCCCGACGGCTGGTCCAGCGCTTACTGTCAGTGGTCTGATACCTGATCTCCATCACTACAAAGGCTCCTTTGGTGGTCGCGTATTCCCCCTCTGGTCCGACGCCGCAGCCACCCACCCCAACCTGTCCCTCCGTCTCCTCGCCGAACTGGCCACCGCCTATGGCCGCGAGGTCAAGCCCGAGGAGGTGATGGCCTACATCGCCGCCGTGGCCGCCCATCCGGGCTATGTCGAGCGCTTCCGCGCCAACCTGAAGCAGCCTGGCCTGCGTATCCCCCTGACCGCCGCCGTCGCCCTGTTCGACGAGGCCGTGTCCATCGGGCGCGAAGTGATCTGGCTGCACACCTTCGGCGAACGCTTCGCCGAGGGCCGTCCGCCCGGCGCGCCGAAGGTGGACAAGGACGGGCCGACTATCCCGGCGGATGGGGTCCTGCCCACCACCCTCGGCGCCATGCCCCACGACCTGGACTACGACGCGGCGAGCCGGCGGCTCAAGATCGGCGCGGGCTATGTCGCCAACGTGTCGCCGGGGGTTTGGGCCTATGAGGTGTCGGGCAAGAACGTCCTGCGCCAATGGTGGAGCTATCGCCGCAAGGACCGCTCCAAGCCGCCCATGGGCGACAAGCGTCCTCCCTCGCCGCTGGGCGACATCCAGCCCGAGGTCTGGCCGGCGGAGTACACCACCGAACTGCTGAACGTGCTGCGGGTGCTCACCCGCCTGGTGGCCCTCGAACCTGCCCAGGACGAACTTCTCGGCCGGATTGTCGCTGGGCCGACCATAGACACGGACACCCTGATGGGCGCGGGCGCGCTGTCGGACAGCTCAGCCCAAGCCGAAGCCGCCGGTGACGGCGATGAGACGGCGGACGCCGAATAGCCGCTGTGAAGCTCCCGAGTGGTTAACGGACAGGTTCCGGCACAGGCCGCGTGAAACACAACGCTTGAGCGCCCCCCCCCGACCTCACCACGGCACCGAGCGCCCCAGGTAGTCGAGGTATTGCAGCCCGGCCTTGCCCTGGACGCTCGTCAGGACGTCGACGAGGTTTGGGATGCTGTCTTCGATGGTCAGGCGGGCGCGCGGGCCGCCGAGGTCCGTGCGGACCCAGCCGGGCGCCATCAGGACCATCGCCCTCGGATCGTCCGCATGCCGCGCCGCGAAGCTGCGCATGAAGGTGTTCAGGGCCGCCTTGCTGCCGCGGTAGACCTCCCGCATCCCGACCGTGTTGTTCGCCACGCTGCCCTGGCCTGACGACATCACGCCGATCACGCCCGTGGGCGGAACAAGGCCCTGCAGCGCCGCGACGACGCGCATCGGGCTCAGGGCGTTGGTCACCATCACCCGCACGAACTCGTCCGTGGCGACCTCGGCGAGGGTCTCGTCCGGATTGCTGTTGGTGACGCCGGCGTTCACGAACAGCAGGTCGAAGGTCCGTCCGGCCAGGCGGGCGCGCAGGGCGGCGATCTGGTCGCGGACATTGATGTCGATGGTCTCCACCTGGACCCGGCCGCCGGACCTGGCCGCGAGGTCGTGCAAGCGGGTCCGGCCTTCGCCGCGCACGGTCCCGACCACGCTCCAGCCCCGTTTCAGGTATTCCTCGGCCATGGCGTAGCCCAGGCCGCGCGAGGCGCCGATGATCAGGACGGTCTTGGTCGGTGATGAATTCGGCATGAGGCGGGTGCTTTCGGCGAGTGTCGGGGCGCGGCCTGGCGCACGGCGTATATAGGAAGGAGAACGCCCGCCTCACTCTCCAGACGCGTCCGTGCACGACGCCAGCTGCGGATTGCGTCGTCCTCCGATGATCCGTAGGCGGATCGAGGCGCAGGCGACGGTCGTCCGGGTCGGCGGCGCTGCGGCTCGCGCGCCGGTGGGTTCGATGTGCAGATGAGGGCCCTGGGCGCCGTGGGGCCCCTCCGCCAGCACCCTGAAGGCGCCGGCGTCGGCCCGCCTGAGCATGGCCGCGGCCTGGCGCGGCGGCACGCCGAACACGACGGCGTCATAGGCGCCGGGCGCGGCCGGGCTGCCGAGCGAGTGGCGCGAGATTCGCCCCGGCGGCACGGTCCCGGCGCCCTCGCGGCGCAGCTGGTCCTCCCGGGCCCGCGTGCGATAGCCGCTGGTCGGCCGCCAGCGGCCGGGGCCGAAGACGCGGTTCATCGTCGATTGCAGGGCCGGCGCCGGGCCGCCGGTTCCCGCGTCGCCCGCCCGCGCCGCCATTGGCGCAAGGACGAGGGCGACCGCCAGCCCGGCCGCCCGGATCGACCTGATCAGGCAAACCATGTCGCTCGACTTCGCTCCGCGGGCGCGGTCCGGCGCCGCTCCGATCGGGCGCCATCCTGGCGCACGAAGGCCCACGGGTCTTGGGCCCAGATCAATTTCCGCGCGGGCGGCCCAGGCGCATCAGGGTCTCGACCCGGCGGTCGGGGATCAGCCACATCAGGGCCACGCCCAGGTAGAGCAGGTCCGCGGCCGCCGTGTTGACGAAGGCCAGAGCGGCGCCGGCCAGGTAGACGAAGGGCGAGACCTTGCCCTTGAGGTCGCGGCCGAGCGCGCGGCGCAGGGGCGAATCCTCGCCCTGCTTGCGGATGATGACCGTCTGCATGACGTACCAGGCGATCGAGGGCATCAGCAGCGCCGCGCCGTAGAGCGCCGTCGGGATCGGGGCGAGGCTGTGCTCGCCGACCCAGGCCGTGGCGAACGGCACCAGCGAGAGCCAGAACAGAAGGTGCATGTTGGCCCACAGGATCGACCCGTCCACGGCCTCGACCAGCTGGAAGAAGTGGTGGTGGTTGTTCCAGTAGATGGCGACGTAGATGAAGCTGAGGACATAGCTCAGGAACACCGGCCAGAGCGCGACCAGGTCCGCAAGGCCCGCCCCGTGCGGCGGCTTCATCTCCAGCACCATGATGGTGATGATGACGGCCAGGACGGCGTCGACGAACGCGGTCAGCCTGTCGCGATCCATGAGCCCTCCGGCGGCGCTGCGCTCGAGGCGCCCAGGATGGCGCGGGGCAGCCGGCGACGCCAGGGCCTAGGCTTCGCCGTCCGCCAGATACCCCGACCGGGGGCGGGGCGTCAGATCCCCGAGCCGATTGTATCGACCGGACCAAATTTGTTGCAACGGCTACGCTTATTGAAATACTACCTGGCGGTGGTGTGCTTGCCGTTCGGGAGCGTGTGGTGCGCCTATCTAGAGCTTTCGTCGCGGAACGCGCCAGACGTCGGCGGCAGGCGCCCGCGGCGGTTCCGAACGGCCGGCGTACGTCTTGTGGTTTCAGCCAGTTCCTTGGGGGGATTCATGCCAACGTCAGCCAAACGCCATCTGTGGATGGCCGCCTCCGCCTTGTCCGCCGCCGCCTGGCTGTGCGCCGGATCGCCCGGCGCGGCCGCGCCGGTGGAATATGTGAAGATCTGCACCCTCTATGGGGCGGGCTATTACTACGATCCGGGGACCGACCAATGCGTGAACGCGAGCCCTATGGAATGGCGGAGCGTGCAGACCGTCGGCCCGAGCAGCCAAGTCTTCAGCAACTACCAGAATGGCGGAACCAACTCGAGCGTCTACGGCACGGGCGGCTTCGCCGCGGGCAGCAACAGCTCGGCCTTCGGGGCCGGCGCCTATGCCGGGGGCAATCCGAACGGAGACATCGTCCTGACGCCGCCGGTGCTGGATCCCAGTTCGCCGGACTATGATCCCGCCTACATCGCCTTCTATAACGCCAACCACGGCGTGCTCAGCCGTAATACCGGGATCCCCCTGGCGGTGCCCGTGGCGCCGGATCCCTCGGATCCGAACTATGCCGCCGACTACGCCCAGTATCAGAGCGATCTTGCGACCTACAACGCCGACGGCGGCGTGATTCCGGGCTCGCAACTCTATCCCGCCAGCCGCTATCCCTATTCGTCCTTCACCAACCAGAACGCGACCGCGGTCGGCCAGGGCGCCCAGGCCGGCGCCGGGGCGGCGGGGCAGGACAACGCCACCGCGGTCGGCCAGGCCGCCACGGCCAACGCCCTGGACGCAACGGCGGTCGGCCAGGGTTCCGTCGCCAGCGGCAGCGGCTCCGTAGCGATCGGCCAGGGCTCGGTCGCCAGCGCCGCGGGCTCGGTCGCGATCGGCCAGGGCTCGGTCGCCGACCAGGCCAACACCGTCTCCTTCGGCGCGCCCGGCGCGGAACGGCGGCTGGTCAATGTGGCGGCCGGGGTGATGGGCACCGACGCGGTGAACGTCAACCAGCTGGACTCGGCGTTGGCCTCGGTCACCGCGGCCGAAGCCAGCGTGAACGGTGGCAACACGGCGGGCCTGCCCGGCGCGAGGGCGAGCGGCGAGGGCGCATTCGCCGGCGGCTATGGCTCGGTCGCTTCCTCGGCCGGCGCGGTCGCCATCGGCGAGGGCGCGCAGGCCACGGCGGATCCGACGACGGCCGTCGGCGCGTCCGCCCTGGCCACGGCGAATAACGCCTCGGCCTTCGGCGCCAACGCCACCGCCTCCGGGGTCAACTCGCTGGCCCTGGGCCAGGCCGCCACGGCCAGCGCCCTGGACAGCACGGCGGTGGGTCGCGGGGCCGACGCCCAGGCGGCCGACAGCGTGGCCTTGGGGGCGGGATCGATCGCCTCGCGGGGGCCGCAGACTGGCTACTCCGCCTATGGGCTGTCGGGGTCCCAGTCCTCTGCGGGCGAGGTGTCGGTCGGATCTCAAGGCAATGAGCGGCAGATTACCAATGTCGCGCCGGGCAGCGCCCCGACCGACGCCGTGAACGTCGCCCAGTTGCAAGGCGCCATGTCCGCCGTCCGGCAACGCGCCGACGGCGGAACCGCCGCCGCCATGGCGATGGCGGGCCTCGTCCAGGCGGTCACGCCGGGCAAGAGCGTGGTCACCGGCGGCGTCGGAACCTGGCGCAATCAGACGGCGCTGGCCTTCGGCGTGTCGCACCGCTTCGACAGCGCCTGGACGCTGAAGGTGGGTGGATCGTTCACCACCCAGGACGGCGGCGCAGGCATGAACGCGGCCTTCGGCTACGAGTTCTAGCGACAGCGTTGCGCGTGCTCGGA
>JARLIQ010000115.1 GCA_031291645.1 Caulobacteraceae bacterium
CTGGCCTACAACATCAAGCGGATGATCAAGATCTTCGGCGTCGGCCCGCTTATGGAGGCCATCAGGGCCTGATCGCGCCGATCGGCCGCGCAGCGTCTGCGCGACACGCTCACCGCCTGACTCGCGATCGGCCCGCCCCGTACGACGACAACACCCCGACTGGCGCGTTTTTCCACGGCCTCGGTCGCGAGTTGACGGAGCGTCAATCGCGAAGTGGCGGCGATCTCAACCGGCGACTTATCGCTTAGCGGCAAGACCGCCGATGTGGGCGATGATTTCCACAGGACGAGGAGACGCACCGCTTCCTTGATCGGAGGCGCTGACACTGGCTATCAAATCGCGACAGGCAGCGAATTTCGGTCTCGGTGGAATCGTGTCCTTGATAAGAGACGCCTGAAGGATCATGTTGAACGAAATTCGAATTTGTTGGACATCCTCCCATGGCTAAACACCACGAAGTTGGGCGCGCCGGCGGCGCCAAGCGCCAGCTCGCCGGAAAGGTGATGGTCGGCGGCCACGTCATCAAGCGCGACGCGAGCTCAGGGCGCGTCACGTCGGTGCACGGAACCCAGGTGGAGGCCGTCATGGCCGCCGCCCAGCGGTCCGGCCTTCTCGAGGAGAAGAGCGGCCGGATCGGCGGGCGGGTGAGTCCGGCCTTGGTCGAGCAGGCCAAGGCGCGAACCGGCATTGAAGCCGACACGGATCTGATCGAATTCGCGCTCGCCAACATCGCGTTGGACGACAAGTTCGCTGAAAGCTTCAAGGCCGTCCGCGGCACGGTGGATCCGGACCTGAAGCTCGGCTTCTGAGGTGGCTGGGTTCGATGTCGCGGCCGCCCGCCGCTGGGCGCGGCTCGATCCTCGCCGGACTTTGGCTCGCCGCCCCGACGCGGCGCTTCCGTTCGCCAGTCTTGACGAGTTGGCCGGACAGCCGCTGATCCTCGATACCTGCGTCTACATCGACCAGATGCAGGCTCGCGCGCCGGTGCTCGTCGAGCAGCTGATCGACACCCGGCAGGTCAATCACTCGACGGTGGCCATCCAGGAGCTGATGCACACGATCGGCGTCCTCGATCCCGACGATCCTCGCACGGCTGCGGTCGTCGAGGCGGTCACCGGCTCGATCCAGGCCATGCCTGAGCATCGGCTGTTCACGCCCGACGCCGAGGTCCTCGGCCGTGCGGCGCTCCTGGCTGGCATCCTTTCTCGCCTTCAGAGCTACGCTCGGGATTCGAGATTGAAAGCGCTGCAGGATTGCGTCCTCTTCCTCCAGGCTCAGAAGCTCGGCTTCGCTGTCCTCACGGCCAACCTCGCCGACTTCGATCTCCTCCTCCAGCTCGTGCCGACGGGTCGGGTTCTCTTCTATCGGGCCTGCGCCTAACGGCGGCTCCCAAGGATCAGGCGGTGCAGGAAACCTCGATCGGGGGGCTCCTAGACGATGGCGATTTCCATGTGCTCGATCGGCGCCTCAGGCGGTTCGATCTCTCCGAAGCTGTGGACGGCGTGCGCGCGGAGCCTCCAGTTACGTCTATTGCGAGGCCCGATGCAGGGATCGTGTTAAGAAATGTGCGATTTCCGAAGATGATCCAGACGACATGTTAGGCGGATCGGACGGGCAGTGAGCGGCCGGCCGGTTGGGGGCACACCAGCGCCCGGCACGCAGCGGCCGAGACGTTCAGCAACGCTTCGTACTGAAGATTGTCGGCGTCGATGAAAATCGACGGGACCGCCGGCATGCTCGCGCGTCAGGTGGCTTCCGCCGGGGCCGGGAGGCTTGCCGACTTCTGCTTGCGCGGGCCTAGCGGCTTGCCAATGCGAGGATCCGGCGGCGTCGGATCGAAGGCTTCATCGCCGATCCGGCGCGAGGCGAGTTTGGGCCAGACCCGTTCACGCGGCTTGCCGTCCTTGTGCGCCGCGGCGCCCGCCGAGACGATGTAGCTCGACAGCTTCTGCTGCGCGGCCCGCAGATGGTCGCCCATCAACTTGTCGCGGGTGATGTAGCCGGCGTTCACGTCCGGCAGGCGGTGGTTCATCAGAAGGTGCATGTCGATCTCGGAGAGCCCC
Organism: Caulobacteraceae bacterium; assembly: GCA_031291645.1. Taxonomy (GTDB): domain Bacteria; phylum Pseudomonadota; class Alphaproteobacteria; order Caulobacterales; family Caulobacteraceae; genus Poindextera. The sequence continues at coordinate 2,064 of JARLIQ010000115.1, forward strand.
GCGGCCTGGCCGAGCGTCCGGTAAGACTGACGAAGGTCGTTGCCCCACTTGGAGAGCCGGTCGCGGTCCTCCTTGTGCTCGACCAAGTGGCCTTCCTGGCTCCCGGCCGCGAAAATCCACCTTTCAGCATTCTCGGCGTGCAGCATCCGGCTGGCGCGCATCGCGCGGACGAGGCACCGGATCATTTCCCGGGACAGCGGGATATCGAAAGCGCGCTTGGCGCCGCCTTTCGGCCTCGGAATGTGCAGGACGCGGCGTGCGAAACTGAAGTGGGCGACCTCGGCCTGCCGCAGCGCCGTAGGCCGGCTCCCCGACAGCAGGGTGAAGAGGTGGAACTCCCGGCGGATCGGGTGCCGCAGGCGGGCGACTTGCTCGATCCAGGCGGGAAGGTCGAAGGCGCCCATGGCGGTGTCTCGCCGCTTCTCGTCGTTCCAGTCCACCGCGGAGGTCGGATTGTCCGGCGGCAGCTCACGGGCGCTGCGTCGTGCGTGGTTGTAGATGGCGCGCAAGGTCCGCATGCATCCGTTGGCGCCGTAGGGACCGCAATCCTTCGTCAGCTGATCATGGCGATCAGAGACCATGCGAGGGTTATCGCACAGGGTCATCAGCGGGACATCGAGCCAGTCCTTCATCAGGCGCTCGACGTGATCGCCATAGCCAGCGATGGTAGCGGCGCTGCGATCCTTCCGTTCAAGGAAGACCTTGTAACGAGCCCAGGCCGAACGCAGCGTGATGTCGCCGGCCTTCTGGATCGCCAGCCCCGCTGCCGCCTTCGCCTTGGCCGCTGCGGCGGCCTCCGCCGCGTATTCGCCGCGACCGATTTTCGCCAGCTCGTCCTTGGCCTTGGTCCGCGCTTCCCGGGTCGATAGTTCGTCGACGGAGCCGATGGCGACCTTCTTGGTGCGGCGCTTGCCGCCTTCCCAGAACTCGCTCTGGACCGTGAAGGTCATCTTCCGCTTGCCGACGACGAGGAAGAAGCCCTTCAGGTCAGTGTCGCGAACCAGGTACTGCCCCTCGTCCGCAGGGGCGAGGCGCGAGATCATCTTGTCGTTCAGGGTAGCGCGGAAATCACTCATCGGGGTTGGATGTATTTTTAGGACGGGATTTTTAAGACGGGGCTTATGGCGGGGTTGGCGCCCCGCGGGTTTGCAAGGGCGACCTACGACAAAACCCTATCGGACGCGAAAAACACTTGCAACTACAATAGGTTCATCGCGTTCTGGCGTAGAAGGGGCGGTTCGCGGAAAGCAGGATTATCGGAACTGAGAATCTGAGGGTCAGACGTTCGAATCGTCCCGGGCGCGGTTGGCGAACAGCGCGTCGGTCTCCTCCGACAGGACTCCGCCCAGCACGCGGACCTGCGAGAAGTCGGCGCGGGCGCAGACCTCGACGGCGGACAGGCGGATCTGCGGAACGCCCAGCTCGGCCAGCCGCTCGATGCTGGTGCCGTAGACCACCGCGCCGACGCCGGCCCAGATCAGGGCGCCCATGCACATCGGGCACGGCTCAGCCGTGGTGTAGAGCACCGTGGAGGCCAGGCCGTCCGGGCCGCGCCGGGCGACATAGTCGTTCAGGGCCACGACCTCGCCGTGCAGAGTCGGGTTCAGGTGGGCGCCGTTGACGCCCCTGGCCACGACGGCCCCACTCGCGGCGTCGACGATCACTGCGCCGAACGGCCAGACGGCGTTGCCGCCCCCCTCGGCGATGGCCATGCGCATGTTGCGCGCATGGTCCATCGCTTCGAGCGCAACCAGGGGCGCCACGGTCGCCTCGTCTCCATCCTGCCCGTCCATCAGACCCATCCGTTTCGCCCCGAGACGGCGCTCCCATCGAAGAACCGTCCCGAGGCGGCGGCGGACGAGCGCTCAGGCCACGCCGGCGCACTCATCAGAACGCGTAGCGCACCGTGCCGAACACCTGCAAGGGCGGAATATACTGCTGGTCGGTAGTGAAGCTGCCGAAGGGATTGGAGTAACGCGTTTCCACCCCGGCCTTGTTGAACAGGTTGGTCGCCGTAAGCGCATAGGTGAACTTGCTCTGGTCCGGCGTGTACTCAAAATTCAGGTTCCAGATACCGTAGGACGGCACCCGATCAAGGGACGAAGTGTCGAATATCCGGTAGACGAAGTTACCGCGATAGACGAACTCGACCCGCGAGCGGAGGATTCCGCCGTGGATGTCGAGCGTGTGTTCGAGCGCCAGCGAGCCCTGCCAGTCCGGCATCTTCGGCACCGGATTGCCGTCGGTGTTCCGCGCGGCGGCCAGGACGGCGCTGATGGTATAGGCGTCATAGGGGCCATAGCCCAGCGCCGCCGCCGCCTTCCGCGCGGCCGCCGCCAGCGAGGGGTCGAGCGCCACATAGTTCTGGGTGAAGTTGCCCTTCAGCCGGGTGATGTTGCCGGTCAGCCGCAGGGAGCGGGTGATGGCGAAGTCACCCTCGGCTTCGACGCCATAGATATGGGCCTCCGGCACGTTCGACACACCGCCCTGATAGGGGATCGGGTCTTCCTCTTCGTACTGGAAGTTCTTGTAGTCATAGAAGAAGGCGGCCAGGTTCAGGGTCAGCCGGCTGTCCAGGAACCGGTTCTTCGAACCGATCTCGAAGGCCGACACGGTTTCTGGCTTGAAGATCTGCGGCGCGAGGACCGGGCTGTTGTTCAGGTTGACCCCGCCCGGCTTGAAGCCGCGAGACCAGCTGCCGTAGATCATGTTCGCCGGCGTGACGTCCGCGTCCAGCTCGACCTTGCCGGTCAGCTCCGAGTCCGAGGTCGTCAGGTGCGTCAGCGGCGAATAGAGCAGGAAGTCGGTGTTGGTGGTGCTGTGGATGTTCTCGTCCGTATAGCGCAGCCCGCCGGTCAGCCTCAGCCAGGGCGTGATGTGCACCGTGGCCTGGCCGAAGCCGGCGTAGGTCTGCCGGACGTAATAGGTGAAGACGCTGTAGTTGAAGTTATACGGCAGGTTGGACTTGGACGTCGGGAAGGTGATCGTCGGATTGGCGTCCGTGCCCTCGAACTCATAGAACGTGCCGGACGAGTTTTCCTTCATATAGAAGGCGCCGATGATCCAGTCGACGCGGCCGCCTGGCTTGGATGACAGGTTGAACTCCTGGCTGACGGTATGGCCGGAGTCGTTCCAGTAGGCATAGTCGTAGCGGTGGATGATCGAATAGCTGAGGCGGCCGTTATCGACGTTGTCGACGTTGTGCGACTGCTGGTAGGCGGTCAGCGACTTGAAGGTGGCGAATGGCAGGTCCCATTCCAGATCCGCCGAGGCCATGAAGAAGCCCAGCTTGTAGGTGTTCGGGAAGTCCTGGCTGATATCCCTGGGATTCGGGTTCGGATCGTAGATGCTTTTCATCCCCGCCCCGTGGTTGGACTGGTGGAACCCCTGGGCCGACAGGGTGAGCGACAGGGTGCTGGTCGGCTGCAGCAACAGCGAGACCTTGCCCGCATAGTCGTTCTCGTCGTCCAGCTTGTAGTTGGACCGCCCGGTCTCGGTGGCGAAGCCGTCGTGCGAGGTCCTGTCGAAGGCGACGCGCAAGGCGACCTTGTCGTTGACCGGGATATTCAGCGCCCCGTTGGCCTTGATCAGGTTGTAGGTGCCGTAGGACACCGACGCATAGCCGTTGTAGCCGCTGGTCGTCGGCTTGGCGGTGATGACGTTGATCGCTCCGCCGGTCGAGGCCTGGCCGAACACCGTCCCCTGGGGCCCACGCAGCACCTCCACCCGCACCGGGTCTAGGAAGGTCACGCCGAGGTCGTCGGGCCGGGCGATGTAGACGCCGTCGACGTGGAACGACACGCCGGGCTGGGAGCTGCCGTTGTCGCCGGTGTCGTAGCCGACCCCGCGGATCGCCACGACCTGATTATAGGGGCCGTTCTTGGCCACCGTCAGGCCGGGAACCTCGCCGTTCAACTCGTCGACGCGGCGGATGTTGTCCTTCTGAAGCACGTCCGAAGAAACCGCGGAGATCGCCACCGCCGCCTTCTGCACCGTTGTTTGGCGCTTCTCGGCGGTCACCACCACCTCCTGCACCGCCGTATCGGACGCTGCGGCCGCTGCGGCCCCCGCGCCCGCCGTCTCGGCCGCGTGAGCGGCGCTCGCCGCCGCCAGGGCCATCACCGAAACACCCGCCAGCGCGCCAAGGCGCCGTTTGCCGCTCGCTTGCGATATCATCGCCATTGTCCCCCACAATTGACAATTGAAAGGCTCCTCCGCCGGACACAGTGTGCCTGCGGCTAGCCATAAAGCCGCCCCCAACTCCGTCGCGGTTACAGTTCAAGGGGCGACAGCGCCCCTCTTTCTTCAGAAGGTCTGGTCTTTACATCTGCGTTCTAGTCGGAGCGTTTGTTCGCCGTCGTCAGGTATTCTGCGTAACACTGCTGGCGCATGGCTTCGCGGACAAACACAAGGGGGTCGGCGAAGTTGGGCGAATTTGCCCAGCCCGCGTTCACGACAGGCGCCGCACCGCTCATTCGGTTGGCATAACACATGCATAATTTACTTACATATGGCGGCGTAGGCCCAGGCGGGCCGGCCGGTGGCCCATAGGCGGCTGTGTTGCATCGGCCTTGATTGAGGCGCTACCCTGCGGACGCCGACGGACCGCCGCCGCGGATCGTTGACCGGAGTGACGACATGGATGCTGAGGCTTCGCCAGGACCGTCCCCTGTAAAGGGGCGGAAACGCGACGCTGAGCGCACTCGCAAGGCCATATTGGCCGCCGCCTTGAAGGAATTCGCCCAGCAGGGCTATTCCGGCGCCCGGATCGAGAAGATCGCCCAGGCGGCCAAGTGCAACATCCGCATGCTGTACCACTACTTCGGCAGCAAGAAGAACCTGTACGTCGCCGTGCTCGAAGGCGCCTACGACGACATCCGCAAGCGCGAAGCCCAGCTGCGAATCGACCTGGAGCAGCCGCTGGACGGCCTGCTCGAACTGCTGCGGTTCACCTTCGACTATTTCGAGAAGAACCCCAGCTTCGAGGGCCTCTTGCGCGCGGAGAACGTCATGCACGGCAAGTTTGTGCGCCGCCTGGCCCACGTCACCGAGGCCGGCTTCCCGCTGCGCAAGACCATCGCCGACCTGATCGCCAGCGGTCAGAGCAAGGGCGTGCTGCGGCCCGACCTCGATCCGGTGCAGATCTATGTGACCATCACCGCCCTGAGCCGGTTCCACCTGGCCAACGCCTTCTCCCTGTCGGCCCTGCTGGACACGGACATGACCCGCCCCGAGTGGCGGCGGGCGCGCTGGAACCATTCGGTCGAGCTGATGAAGGCCTATCTGACGACCCAGCCGGACGCCAAGGCCGGCCAGGGCGCCGTCGACGCCCTGCTCGAGGCCGTCGACTAGCCGCGCTGATAGTGATCAAGCCGATGACGCTCCGGCCGGAGGCATCCGCGCCGGCATGCCGTGGACGCCCTATTCACCGTTGACCGAGCGGGGACGCCGAATCCGGCGCCCATGGACGCCAAGACGCGCTTGAGCAAGACGGGGATACTCTAGCTGGCCTTGCGGTAGGTCTTGCGGAACATCTCGTCGACGTGCTGACCGAAGGTGGTGGTGGGCGGCGGCCGGTCCGCCAAGTCCCGGCACGTCGGCACGCAGTCGAAGCTGTAGTCGTAGCTCGGGTTGAAGAAGGTCGGGACCGAGTAGCGGTCGCGACCGCTGACGTTGTTGAACACCCGGTGCATGGTCGAGTGGTAGAGGCCGTTGGTGATGCGGGGGATCATGTCGCCGAGGTTGACCACGAAGGCGCCCGCCACCGGATCGGCGCGGATCCAGTCGCCGTCGGCGTTCTGCACCTCCAGCCCGCCGGCCTCGTCCTGCAGCAGCATGGTGATCAGGCCCCAGTCGGTGTGGGCGCCGGACCCGATCTGGTTGAACTCGGCCTTCCGCGGCTGCGGCGGATAATGGAGCAGGCGGATCGAGCACGACGGCTCGACGAGGCCGTCGGCGAAATAGTCCTCGTCGAGGTCCAGCGACAGGGCCAGGCAGCCGGCCAGATGCCGGCCCAGGCGCAGCATCGCCTCCATGTAGGCCTCGATCTGTTCGCGAAAGCCCGGCAGGTCGCGCGGCCATCGGTTGGGCCCGACATAAGGCGTCTTCTTCAGCACCAGCGGATGGTCGGGCGCAAGGTCCTGCGCCAGCATGAACCCCTCCTTCAGGTCCGGCGGCGAGCCCTCGTCCAGGGTCTGGGCGCCCATCGGCTCATAGCCGCGCATGATCTCGGAGTCGGCGATGTCGAGTTCCATCTTGCGTTCGAGCGGCAGGTCGAAATAGCCGCGCGCGCAGTCGACCTGGGCCTGCAGCAGTTCCAGTGGGACGCCGTGGTTGATCACATAGAAAAAGCCGGTCTCGCGGGCCGCCTTGTGGATGTTCCAAGCCACGGCCTGGCGTTTGGCCCGGTCCGGCGAAAAGCTGTCGGTGAGGTCGATCAACGGGATCGACGTCGGGGTTGCGGGCGGATTGTAGATGATCATGACGCCCCCAGGACCGGCCTTGCTATCGACGTTGACCGCATGCAGCGCCGCACGGATCGGGCCGGTCAAGCCGGTCCGGCCGGTCCCGCGGCCGTCGCCGTTGAACTGTGCGCAAGGCGGGCGCCGGCTCGAAATCCCGCATGAAATTTGAACAATTGTTCCTTGCTTCGCGTCTCGTAAGATATGTTATATATTTGATATTATTGGAATTTATATGGATTTTAGACCAACTTCACGTGCGCAATTTTTACTTACATACCTAGCCCGCGCCGACCGAAATCGGCGACAAGTCGGCCGAACCATAGATGGAACGCCCAATGGCCGATGTCGCCGCCCGCCTTTCCGTCCCGCCGCCGACGACGCAGTCGATGCGCACGCGGGACGGCGTGCGGCTGGACGCGAACGTCTATCGGCCGCACGGCGATGGCCCGCACCTCGTTTGGTGCGTGGCCCACGGCTACGTCGTCGTGGTCCAGGACGTGCGCGGCCGGGGCGCGTCCGATGGCGTCTTCAATACCCTCGAGCAGGAGGCCCTCGATGGCGCCGACTACGGGCGGCGGATGTCGCCCAGCGCCAGCCCACGCACCCCGTCAATCCCGGCGACGGACGACGGCCCGAGGACAGCCCGCTCGACGAAGCCCGCATCATCATCCTTGGGCTGGTCACCGGATGCGGCGCTTCGCGTCTGATCCTCTCCATGCCCCAAACCGAGGAGTCCCGACCTTGACCCGACTGTGGACCGACATGACCAGCCGCGACTTCGGCCAGGTCGACCCCGAGACCTGGGTCGCCCTGTTGCCGGTGGCGGCGATCGAGCAGCACGGCCCTCATCTGCCGGTGTCGGTCGACGCCGACATCAACGCCGGCGTGGTCGAGGCCGCGGCCGCGCGGCTCGACGGCGACGCGCCGGTGGTCATCTTGCCGATGCAGTCGATCGGCAAGAGCAACGAGCACATGGCCTTTCCGGGCACCTTGACCCTGCGCCTCGAGACCCTGGTGGGGCTGTGGACGGACATTGGCGAATCGGTCGCCCGCGCCGGGTTCCGCAAGCTGGTGTTCCTCAACTCCCACGGCGGCCAGCCCCAGGTGGTCGATATCGTCGCTCGCGACCTTCGCGTGCGGCTGGGGATGCTGGCGGTCGCCGCCAGCACCTACGGCTTCGGCAAGCCCCAAGGGCTGTTTTCGGACGAGGAGGCCCATTTCGGCATCCACGCCGGCGAGATCGAAACCTCGATGATGATGCACCTTCGCCCGCAGGCCGTGCGGCGCGAGTTGCTGGCCGACTTCATCTCCGGCGCGGCCGAGATCGAACACGAATACGCCCTGTTGCGGGCAGAGGGGGCGGTGGGCATGGGCTGGATGACCCAGGACCTCAATCCCGACGGCGCCGTCGGCGACGCCCGCAACAGCGACCCCGAGCGCGGCAGACTGTGCGTCGAGCACGCTGGCGAGAAGCTGGCCGCCCTGCTGATGGAAGTCTCGCGCTATCCCCTGTCGCGGCTGAAGCCCGGGCCACTGGGGGCGGGTCGGTGAGCGGACTTCCGGCTTCCGAGGCCTTCCGCATCTCACCCGGCGGCCTGGACCGACGGGATGGCCAAGCGTCATGAGCAAGATGGATCCCCTCCCATTGGACAAGGGCCTGTCCGACGAGGCGTTGGCCGCCTACGCCGACCTGACCGCCGCGCTGATCGGGCTGCCCATTCCTGAGGATTGCCGGCCTGGCGTGCTGTCCAACCTCAGGACCCTGTGCGAACACGCCGCCCTGGTGATGAGTTTTCCGCTCGATCCGCAGGACGAGGCGATGCCGGGGTTCCAAGCGTGAGGACGTCCGGGACCGGGGCTCTGGACCTGGCCGAGGCGGTGCGTGGCGGCGAGACCTCGGCCGAACGGGTGATCGAACAGACGCTGGCCGACATCGGCGCGCGCAACGCGGCGCTGAACTGCTTCACGGCGGTGTTCGCCGAGGAGGCGCGCGCCCAGGCCCGCCAGCTGGACGCCGACGCCCGCGCCGGAAAGCCCTTGGGGGCGCTGGCGGGCGTGCCGTTCGCAGTGAAGAACCTGTTCGACGTTTCGGGCGTGGTCACCCTGGCCGGATCGAAGATCCGCCGGCAGTCCCCGCCCGCCGAGCGTGACGCGACCGTGGTCAAGCGGCTGAAGGACCAGGGCGCCATCCTGGTCGGCGCGCTGAACATGGACGAGTTCGCCTACGGCTTCAGCACCGAGAACGCCCACTACGGGGCGACGCGCAACCCGCACGACCGGGAGCGGATCGCCGGCGGATCGTCTGGCGGATCGGCGGCGGCCGTGGCGGCGGAGCTTGTGCCCCTGGCCCTGGGCTCGGACACCAACGGTTCCATCCGGGTGCCGGCGGCCATGTGCGGGGTGTTCGGCCTGAAGCCGACGTTCGGGCGGCTGTCGCGCGCGGGCGCCTTCCCCTTCGTCTACAGCCTGGACCACGTCGGTCCCTTCGCCCGCACGGCGCGGGATCTGGCGGCGGCCTATGACGCGATGCAGGGCAGGGACCCGGCGGACGCAGTCTGCGCCGGCGCGCCGATCGATCCGGCCCTGCCCGGCCTGGCCGAGCCGGTTTCCGGCCTGAGGATCGGGGTGCTGGGCGGCTGGTTCCAGGACGGGGCCAGCGACGACGTGCTGGAGGCGCTGGAGACGGTCGCCGGCGCCCTGGGCGGCGTCCGGACGATCGAACTGCCCGAGGTCGCCCGCGCGCGCGCCGCAGCCTACTGCATCACCGCCGCGGAGGGCGCGAACCTGCATCTGGCCGACCTGGCCAGGCGGCCGCACGACTTCGACCTGGCTACGCGCGACCGGCTGATGGCCGGCGCCTTCATGCCGGCCGCGGTCATCGTCCAGGCCCAGCGCTTCCGGCGCTGGTTCAAGGCCGAGGTCGCCCGGATCTTCGAGGACTTCGACGTCCTTCTGGCGCCGACGACGATCTGCACCGCGCCCAAGCTCGGCCAGATGACCATCCCGTTCCGCGGGGTGGAGACGCCGGTGCGGCCCAACCTGGGGATCTATACCCAGCCGCTCAGCTTCATCGGCCTGCCGGTCGTGGCCGCCCCGGTGCGGCGCGCGGGCATGCCGGTGGGCGTTCAGATCGTCGCCAGGCCCTGGGCCGAGGCCGTCGCCCTAAGGCTGAGCCACCACCTCGAACTGGCTGGCGTGCTGGCCGCCTATCCGATGGAGCGGTCCTGATCATCAACGATCCGGACGTGTTCGCCGAGGTCCAGGCGGCGGCCGGATCGACCGCCAGAGCCAGACCTGGCTGCGCACGAAGGACGGCTGGAAGATTGTCGCCGCCCCTGTCTCGCTGATGGCCGACACCCACTGAAGGCGCCTATCCGGCGGGCGTCGCCGCCCGCGGCGCCGAGGCATTGGGCAATCGGAGCGTTTGCCTCCATCCTGACCGAAACGGGGGTTGCCAGGGGGTTCGTCCCACCCATTAAGTAAGTAATACTTTACTCAATCAAGGCGAACCCCCGACGCTATGGACCGCCTCTCGTTCGTGAACGCTTTCGTCCGTGGCGTCAAAGCGTTGCCGGACCTCTGCGCCGCCCTGGACACGGCTCCCTGCGAGACCGCGTACGGCGCAGCGCAGTCGGCGCCGTTCGACCGTGAGGCCGACGTGTTCAGAATCAACGCAGCTGAGAGTTGACGCCATGACGAGCCCCTCTGCGGCGCCCGCGCCGATCTTCGCCGACACCGCCGTGCCGGTGATCGACATCTCGCCCTATTTCAGCGGCGACCCGGCGCAGAAGCGCGCCGTCGCGCGGCAGATCGACGAGGCCTGCCGCGCGATCGGCTTCCTGGTCATCAGCGGTCATGGCGTGCCGACCGAGCTGATCGAGCGCGCCGGTCGGCTTGCACGGGCGTTTTTCGACCTGCCTCTGTCCGTCAAGATGAAGTATGTCGCCGACAACCGTGGCTATGCGCCGATGTTCGCCAGCGCCCTGGCCTATACGATCGGCGACGACGCCTCGCCGCCGGACTTCCGCGAACTGCTGACCGTGGGTCAGCACAGTATCGACGAAGCCGACCCCTATTTCTCGTCGCCTGAGGGCCGGCGGGTGTTTCCGCCCAACGTCTATCCGGACGAGATCGCCGGCCTGCGCGAGACGCTGGACGCCTACTACGACGCCATGACCGAGCTGGCGACGGCGCTGATGCGCCTGTTCGCCCTGGCGCTCGATCTCGACGAGCACTGGTTCGACGACAAGATCGACAAGCACATGACCAACCTGTGCCTGTCGAACTATCCCGACCAACCGGACGGCGCGGCCCAGGAGCAGCTGCGCGCCGGGGCCCACACCGACTGGGGTTCGCTGACCATATTGAAGGCCGAGGACAAGCCCGGCGGGCTGGAGGTGCGCACCGCCGCCGGCGCCTGGGAACCGGCGCCGGTCGTGCCCGGCGCCTTCATCATCAACATCGGCGACCTGATGGCCCAATGGACCAACGACCAGTGGGTCTCGACCATGCACCGGGTGGTCAATCCGCCCCCGGACAAGGCGGTCGGCAGCCGCCGCCAGTCGCTGATCTTCTTCCACCAGCCCAACTACGACGCGCTGGTGGAATGCCTGGCGAGCTGCGTCGGCCAGGGGGCGAAATACGCCCCGACGACCTCGGGCGAGCACCTGCGGATGAAGATGGAAATGTCGCGCGTCGCGTCCGCCTGAGGGCGGTCGGCCGAGCCTTGAGGGTATGGGCGAGATGATTGCTGACGACGTGGCCGGATCGGCCGCTCCTGCTGGAACGGCGGTCGACTGGGAACAGGTGGCCAGGGACCTGGCGCCCATCCCCAGCGAACGCGGCACGGCCCGCGTCCGCCGGATGAGCCGCGACTATCACTGGTATTCGCCGGTGCTGCGGGAGCGGCTGAAGGACGTGATCGCCGATCTCGTCGTCTCGCCGCGGACCGAGGCCGAGCTGGCGATGGTGGTCCGCTACTGCGCCCGCCGACGGCTGGCGATCACCCCGCGCGGCGGCGGCACCGGCAACTACGGTCAGTCGATGCCCGTCGAGGGCGGAGTCCTGGTCGATTGCACGGGCCTCGACCAGATCCTGTGGCTGCGGGACGGGGTCGTGCGCGCCGGCGCCGGCGCCCTGCTGCGCTCGATCGAGGCCGAAACGGTCAAGTCCGGCTGGGAACTCCGCTTCCATCCCTCGACCTGGAAGATGGCGACCATCGGCGGTTTCGTCGGCGGCGGCACGACCGGCTGCGGGGCGATCAACTACGGGACGCTGCACGACGCGGGCAACCTGCTTGGGCTGCGTCTGATGACCATGGAGGAGGAGCCGCGGTTCATCGAGCTGCGCGGCGCCGACCTCGAGAAGGCGATCCACGCCTATGGCGCCACCGGTATCATCACCGAGGTCGAGATCGCCCTCGCGCCGCACCAGGACTGGCGCGAATTCGTGGTCAGCTTTCCGACCCTGCGCCAAGCCCTGGAGGCGAGCTGGGCCGTGGCGCACGCCGATGGCGTCGCCAAGAAGGAGTTGGCCGTCATCGACTGGGGCGCGGCCCAGTATTTCGACGACCTGCTGGATCGGCTCAGGCCCGACCAGCCGATCATCATGGCGTCGGTGGCCGCCTCCTCGCGCGAGGCCTTCCTGCGGCTAACGGCCCAGGCTGGCGGCGAGGTGGTGTTCGACCGCTCGGCGACGCCGGAGTCGGATATCCCGCCGCTCTACGAATTCTGCTGGAACCACACGACCCTGCAGGCCCTCAAGCACGACCGCGACCTGACCTATCTCCAGGTTCAGTTCCCGGCGGAGAATCCGGTCGAGATGGTCCTGCGGATGGACGCTCAGTTCGGCTCGGAAGTCGTCACCCACGTCGAGGTGCTGAAGGCCCAGGGCCGCATCCGCTATTCCGCCCTGCAGCTCGTCCGCTATACCGGCGAACAGCGGCTGACCGAGATCATCGCCCACTACCGCGCCAGCGGCTGTCCGGTGCGCGACCCGCACACCTTCACCCTGGAGCGGGGACCGCAGTACAGCGTCAATCCCCGGCAAGCCGCGTTCAAGATCGAGACCGATCCGTTTGGCCTGCTCAATCCTGGCAAGATGCCTGGCTGGTCCCCGCCCAACTCAGCCGCCTGAGCCACCGGGGGCCAGCGCCCCGCCTCAGCGGGTGGACGCCGCCGCCTCGCTCAGGTCCGGGGCGACGTCCTTGTTCGCCATGGCCCGCGCGTCCCTGGCCAGCTCCTGGCCTGCCGCCTCGTAGCGGGGCAGGCACAGCAGCAGCAGGCCGCAGATCGTCGAGCAGGCCGCGACCCCGGCGAACGCCAGGTCATAGGAGCCGAAGCGGTCATCGATGATCGCCGCCGCCAGCGGGAAGAAGCCCATGCTGAGCATCACCGCGCCGAACACCACCCCATAGATCTCGCCATAGGCCCGGCGGCCGAAGTAGCGGTGCAGGGCATAGGGCACCAAGCCGTACTCAGAGCCGCTGCCGACGCCGGTCAGAAAGCCGCCGACCATCCACAGCCAGGGATTGGCGGTCAAAACGATCAGCGACAGTCCCGCCAGCGACGACAGCACCATGGGCGCGGCGATGCGCGGCGTCGGCATGGCGTCCAGCAGCCGGCCGATGACAATCTGCCATAGACCGTTGGCCAGGGCGCCGGCCATGATCGCGCCGATGGCGATGCCCGGACCCAGGCCGCGATCCTCGGCATAGGCCACCTCGTGCACGCTGAAGGCGGCCAAGCCGCCGGTCCCGAGCGCGATGGCGGCCAGCAGTATCCAGAACCGGGCCGTCGCGCGCGCCTCGGCGAAGGTCAGGCCGTCGGCCGGCTCCTGCGCCGGCCCTGCGCCGCGCGCGGACGCGTCGGGCGCCTCGCGCAGCCACAGCGCCATCACCGGCAGGCCGACGCCGGCCATGATCGCCGCCAGGCCCAGATAGGCGTGGCGCCAACCGACGGTCTCGATCATCGCCTCGCTCGCCTTGGGCAGGAACATATAGCCCAGACTGATCCCGCATCCGGCCGTGAGCCCCAGGATCATCCCGCGGCGGCGGACGAACCAACTCGAGGCGACCTTCGACAGGACCACGGTGCTCGGCAGGGCCGCCGTCAGGCCGACCAGCAGATAGAGGCCGTAGAAGACCAGCGGATTGCGCGGGACGAAGTAAAGCAGCGACATCGACGCCGAGAAGGCCACCGCGCCCAGCAGGGCCACGCGCCGCGCGCCAAAGTGGTCAGCCGCCTTGCCGCCCAGCGGATAGGCGATCACGCCCACCAGGGAAAGCATGGTCAGGACCGCAGTGAACTCTGTGCGCGACCAGCCGAACTCCAGGGTGATCGGCCGCAGAAAGGTGCCGAAGGTGGCGTTCACCATCGGCGCGGAACTGACGAAATTGCCCAGGGCGCACGCTGCGACGACCCCGACCGAAGCAGGGGTGAAGCGGTCGGGCTGAAAGCCGCTGTCCGATTTCGCCATCAGTCTCTCCAACGCCGGCCGCACCCGATAAGTAAGAAGAATATTACATGTGGGAGCTGGCAAGCCGTCGCCGACGCCGGGTGGCGCTTGGGCGGCGCATAGGCGTCTGGTGCATAAAAACTGGCGATCGCCTGACTGTTATCGGGCGCCGCGATTGGTTCCGCTGGTCACGCCGGCGGCCGGATCCGCTAGGTCTCCGGATAAAGCGCCGCCGCCAGCCGCAGCAGACGGCGGAGTCGGGCGCTTGCGGTGTATGATGCATGCGGTATACAGAGTGCGAAGGATCCGCGTCCTTTGGGTCCCAGCACGCCAGGCGAACCATCATGTCCATCGCAAGCCGAGACCTGCATCGGACGCGTTTCCATGGCCCTGAGGCCTTCGCGCGCTTTGCAGGCCATGGCGTGCTGACGCGGTGGGGCGCGAGCGAACACGAGCCCACCGAGGTGCTGGACCCGGCCACCGGTGCGGTGATCGGCTCTGTGCCGAGTCTGGAGGCGCGCCACATGCGGTCGGCCATCGCCGAGGCCCAGGCCGCCTTTCCGGCGTGGCGCCGCCTGCTGCCGCGTCAGCGCGGCGATCTGCTGATGGAATGGCGCCGCCTGATCCTCGAGGCGTCGGACGACCTCGCGGCGCTGATGACGGCCGAGCAGGGCAAGCCGCTGGCCGACGCCCGCGGCGAGATCGAGTATGGCGCCGAGTTCATCCGCTGGTTCGCGGAAGAAGCCAGCCGCGCCTATGGCGAGGTCATCCCGAGTCACCTGCCGGGGCGCAGGCTGTTCGTCCAGCGCGAGCCGATCGGCGTGGTGGGCCTGGTCACGCCCTGGAACTTCCCGTCGGCCATGCTGACGCGCAAGGCGGCGGCCGCTCTCGCCGCCGGCTGCACCGCCGTCGCCGTGCCATCGCCGGAAACGCCGTTTTCGGCCCTGGCCCTGGCGGACCTGGCCGAACAGGCGGGGCTGCCTCCCGGCGTCTTCTCGGTCCTGACCGGAGCGCCGGAGGAGCTGGTCGGCGAGCTCTGTCACAGCCCCGTCGTCCGCGCCCTGTCCTTCACCGGTTCCACGCGCGTGGGCAGGCTGATCGCGGCGCAGTGCGCGCCGACGCTCAAGCGGGTCTCGCTGGAACTGGGCGGGCACGCACCCTTCATTGTGTTCGAGGACGCCGACGTCGAGGCCGCCGCCCAGGCGGCGGTGGACGCCAAGTTCCAGACCTCCGGCCAGGATTGCCTCGCGGCCAACCGGATCTTCGTGCAGCAACCGATCTACCCCCGCTTCGTCGAGGCTTTCGTCCGCAAGGCGTCCAGCCTGAGGGTCGGTCCGGGGGGAGAGGCCGCCAGCGACATGGGGCCCCTGATCAACCGCGCCACCTTCGCCAAGTCGGCCGAGCATGTGGCGGACGCGCTGGCCAAGGGCGCCCGCCTGGTCCTGGGGGGCGCGCCGTCCGGCGAGACCCTGATGTTCCCGCCCACGGCGCTGGCGGACGCCACGGCGGAGATGAAGATCATGCGCGAGGAGACCTTCGGGCCGGTCGCCGCGCTGACGCCCTTCGCGGATGAGGCCGAGGTCATCGCCGCCGCCAACGACACCGACTATGGCCTGGCCGCCTACGTCTTCACCCGCGACCTCTCGCGCGCCTACCGCCTTTGCGACGCGCTCGAGTACGGCATGGTCGCGGTCAACACGGCGAAACTGACCGGGGCGCCGATCCCGTTCGGCGGCGTGAAGCAATCCGGCCTCGGCCGCGAAGGCTCTCGCCACGGCCTCGATGAATACACCGAGCTCAAATACGTCTGCATGGCGGTCTGAGCTGGAAAACGCCTTCTGAGGATCTGGACATGACAAAGAGAACGGTCGCCGTCGAGGTGGTGGAGACCTTGCGGGACCTGGGGGTCAAGCACGTCTTCGGCGTGCCCAGCGGTGGCTGGGTCGACTATATGGAGGCGCTGCGGACGACCGAGGGGATCGACTTCATCCTTGCGACCCACGAGGGGGCGGCAGGCATGATGGCGGACGTCAGCGGCCGGTTGACCGGCCGCCCGGGCGTCTGCTTCGGCACCTTCGGCCCTGGCGCGACGAACCTGACGACGGGGGTGGGCGAAGCCCTGCTCGATCGCTCGCCGATGATCGCCCTGACCGACGAGATGCCCGCGGCGATGCGCGGACGGACGACCCAGATGGGCATCGACCACCAGGCCCTGTTCGCGCCCCTGACCAAGAAGACGACCCGGCTGCGCGAGGACGCCGTCCGGGAGATACTGTTCGACGCGGCGCGCACCGCCATGACCGCGCGGCCGGGGCCCGTCCACGTCGGCCTGCCCGCGGGGCTGTCGTCGCTGGAGGCCGGCGCGGGCGCTGTCGGCGCGTTCGAGGCCGAACCGCCGCCCGCGGCCGGCGCGGATGCGCTTGCCGCCGCGGCCGCCCGGCTGGCCGCCGCCCATCGCCCCGTCATGGCGCTCGGCCTGGGCGCCGTCAGGGCCGAGGTAGGTCCCAAGGCGGTCGCCCTGGCCGAGGCCTGGGGCATGCCGGTAGTGCTGACGCCGATGGCCAAGGGGCTGCTGCCGGAGGACCATCCGCTCTACGCTGGGGTCCTGTTCCACGCACTCAGCGACATGGTCGGCGAGACCCATCTCCAGGCCGACCTGGTCCTGGCGGTGGGCTACGACCCGGTCGAATTCAACTACGAAAGTTGGTTGTCGCCCGACGCGGCCCTGGTCAGCCTCGACACCGAGCGGGCCGACATCGATCGCGACGGCTACGACCTCGCCGTGGACGTGGTCGGCGACATCGGCGCCTCGCTGGACGCCATGCTGGCCGCGCCCGCCGCCAAGGCGGCGTGGGACCTGGAGGCGCTCGCGGCCCGGCGGGACGCCATGTTCGCGCGCCTCGCCCCGTCCAATACCGGCTTCGGGCCCAAGGCGGCGCTCGCCGTCCTCAGGGACGTGCTGCCGCAGGACGGGGTGATGACCTGCGACGTGGGCGCCCACACCCACCTCATCGGCCAGCTCTGGCGCACGCCCGGGCCCGGTCTGCAGATCATGACCAACGGCTGGTCGACCATGGGTTTCGGCATCCCGGCCGCCATCGCCGCCAAGCTGGTCCATCCGGAAAAGGCCGTCTGCGCGGTGGTCGGCGACGGCGGCTTCCTGATGACGGCGGGCGAGATCGCCACGGCGGTGCGCTACGGGATCAAGATCGTGATCGTCGTCCTGACCGACAACGACCTCGCCCTGATCCGCATCAAGCAGGAGAAGAAGGGCAACCCGATCTATGGCACGCCCATCCGCGCCAGGGGCGCCATCGGCGGCCCGGACATCTTCGGCGCCCCCGTGCTGACGGCCGCCGATCCGCAAGCCTTCCGCGAGCGGCTGGTCGAGGCCTTCGCCGGCGACGGCCCGGTGATCGTCGAGGCCCTGGTCGACAGCCGCGAGTACGACGAGGTCGTCCTGCGCAAGGACAAGCCCTGAAGCCGCGGGGCCCTGAAGCGCGGGGCCCGCACGATCCGCCACCCTTGGTTCGAGATATCCCATGGACAGACGCCGCCTCCTCCAGTCCCTGGCCGGTCTCGGGGGGCCGGCGCTGATGCCATCCGCCGTGCGCGCCCAGCGGCGGCGGCCCAGGGTCGCGGTGATCGGCGCAGGCGTCATGGGCGCCTCGATCGCCTATCACCTGGCGGCCGGCGGCGCCGAGGTGGTGGTGCTGGAGCGGGTCTCGCCCGGCAGCCAGGCGACACAGGGCGCCTTCGCCATGCTAATCGCCACCCACGAGGACGACCGGGCCTTCAACGACCTCTATGGCATGGCCGTGCTCGACTGGCGCCGGCTCGAACTGGAGCTGGGCGGCGCGGTGCAGGTGCAGTGGGGCGGCACGGCGACCTGGGTTCCGCCCGGACCCGGCGCGGCCGAGTTGGACGCCGTGACCCGCCGGCTGCAGAGCTGGGGCGCGCCTGTCCGCCCCATAGACGCGCAAGAACTCGCAGACCTGGTCCCGGGCGTGGTTGCGGGCCCTTACGGCGCCGGCGTCTTCTCGCCCGACCAGGGGACGCTGGATCCCATCCAGGCGCTGGATGCGCTGGTCGCCGCGGGCCGCCGGCGCGGCGTCGCCTACCGCTATCCCTGCGAGGTCCTGGCGCTGAAGCGCGATGGCCAGCAGATCACCGGGCTGCGGACCGGCCAGGGCGACGTCGACGCGGACGTCGTGGTGCTGGCCGCCGGCGCGGCGGTCCCGGCCCTGGCCGGCCAGGTGGGCGTCAAGACGCCGATCAACCTGGTCTCTGGAACCCTGGCTCACAGCAAGCCCTTCCCGCGCGTCCTGCAGCGGGTGCTGAACGGACCGCTGGGTTCGCTGAAACAGGATCCCGACGGGCGGATCGTCACCGGCGCCGACTATCGGCCGGGCGCCAGCGGGACCGACACCAGCCGGGCCTACGGCGAACAGCTGCTCGCCACCGCGGTGCGCATGGTCCCGGCGCTGGCCGGGGTTGAGCTGGAATCGATGAGCCTGGGGTATGTGCCGATCCCGGCCGACACCCATCCCATCGTGGGCTTCTGCGCCGCGCCCTCGAATCTCTATGTGGCGCTGACGATGAGCGGGGTGACCATGGCGCCGCTGATGGGGCGCTTGGCGGCCAGCGAAATCCTGGACGGCGTCGCCGTCGAAACCCTCTCGGCCTATCGGCCCGCCCGTTTCGCCTGAGGTGGGCGTCGCCGGGCCCGCCTAAGGCGGGCCCGGCGGGCTTGGGCAAGGGTTAGAAGTGGGCCGCGACGCGCACGCCGACAGTGCGGGGACGGGCCGGGAAGATGCGGATTCCATCCAGCGCCGCCTTCGCGCCGACCTCGGCCACCGTGTTGGCGACGTTGTTGGCGAACAGGCTGACGTCATAGTTGTCGAACCGCACCCCGGCCTTCAGGTCGACCAGGGTGTAGGCGGGCAGCTTGGTGTAGTAGTTGGTCGCCTGACCCGCCGCGGAGGCTTCCAGGGCGCTGTATTCGCTGCTCCGATAGCTGACCGAGACCTGGCCGTAGCCGAGGACGTCGCCCGCCAGCGTATGCTCGTACTCAGCGACGGCGGAGGCGGTGTAGCGCGGCACGAAGGGCGAGCGGTCGCCCGCCCGACCCAGGGTTCCGGCGTCCACCACCGAAGCGGGAAGGTCGGTCGCGAGGTAGGCGTCCACATAGGTCACGCTGCCCTGCAGGGTCAGGCCGGCGATCGGGTGGAAGGTGCTGCTGAGTTCGAGGCCGTTGATCTCGCTTTTGCCGACGTTCAGCGTGTAGTTGTAGACGCCGGCCGCCAGAGCGTCCTCCTGCTCGCCGCTCCAGTCGATGTGGTAGACGGCCAGGTCGACGTACAGCTTGCGTTCCATCGCGTAGAACTTGATGCCGCCCTCATAGTCCCAGAGGCTGTCGGGCTGGTAGGCCGACGGGACGGGAATCCCCTCCTGCGAGGCGATCGTCGCCGCTTCGTTGATGCCGCCGATCCGGAAACCGGACGCGGCGCGGACATAGAGGCTGATGTTGTCGGTCGCCTTCCACAGCAGCGAGAAGTTGTAGGTCGGCTGGGACTCGTGGGTACTGGACCGCGAGGAGACGTAGGGCGTGGTCACGACGCCGCACACATAGCCGCCGACGCAATTGCCGTTGTTGTCGAACGTCGGGGAGATGTCCTGCTGGTTGATCTGCTCGTCGCGCAGGTCGGCCATGAAATAGCGGATGCCCACCGTCGCGGTCAGGTTGGACAGGATCTTGTAGTCGCCCTGGGCGTAGAAGGCGTACTGGTTGACGTTGAAGCGATCTTCGTTGGCGAACTCGACCGGGCTCGCGGGATCGAACGGATGGCCGGCCACGAGCAGGCCGGCGGCCTTGCAGGCGGCGTAGGTGTCGCAAGGCGCGACGCCGGTCGCCAGGTTGGAGTTGATCACCGCGCCGTCATAGATCAGGGCGTCGTGCTCGTAGTAGACGCCGCTGACCAGCTGGAACGGTCCCTTGAAGTCCGACGAGAAGCGCACCTCGGCAGTGTAGTTCGTGAACTGCGAGTGGGCCGAGAACACGCCCGGGAAGCCGAAGGCGCCGTAGCAGAGACTGTTGGCGCAGTCGGACGGGCTGGTGTCGATAAGCTCAAGTTCGTCCTTGTGGCCGTAGGAGCCCGACGCGATGATCTTGCCGAAGCCGAGGTCATACCGGCCGGTCAGCGTGCCGAGCGTGTAGTCCGACCTGTAGGGCTCCCGCGTGGGCGAGTGGTTCTGATAGGCGGGGTAGGGCCCAAGCTCTTTGCCGGCGTTCGGGCCGGAATCGTAGAGCGGGCCGATGTATTGGGTCCACGACTGGGCGCCGTCGACCTTGACGTGCTGGTAGTTCACCGAGCCGGTCAGGGAGAACCGATCGGTCGGCTGCCACAGGAACGAGAAACGGCCGCCATAGACGTGCTGGTCGTTGACGTTGCTGCGGGTGGTCGAACCGATGGTCTGGTCGATGAAGCCGCCGCCGTTGTCGCCCCAGACGGCCAGCCGCGCGGCGAGCTGGTCCTTGACCAGGGGGATGTTCAGGGCGGCGTTGCCGTCGAAAAGGGCGTTCCCGCCATCGATGCTTGCGGCGCTGGCCTCGACCGAGCCTTCATAGACGTCGAGCTTGGGCTGGTTGGTGATCACCCGGACCGTCCCGGACATCGAGCCGGCGCCGAACAGGGTGCCTTGCGGTCCCTTCAGCACTTCGACGTGATCGATGTCGTGCAGCTCCAGCCCCGGCGTGTTGTCGCCCAGGAGGTTGGCGTTGAAGCCGCCTTCCAGCGGCGCCTCGTCCACATAGATGCCCGCGGTCTGGCCGGTGGTCGAGGAGATGCCGCGGATGATGACCTGCTGCTGGTTGGCGCCGAAGCTCTGGATCGAGAGCGAGGGGTCGATCTTGCTGAGGTCCTGCAGCGACTGGACGTTCAGTCGTTGCAGCGTGCGGCCCGAATAGGCGTCGATCGCCATGGGCGTGTTCTGGACGTTCTGTTCGCCGCGGCGGGACGCCGTCACCACGACCTGCGTGACCTGGGTCGAGTCGGCGGCCGCAGCCGCCTCGCTCGCACTGCTGGCCGGCGTCGTCTCGGCGTAGGATGCGCCGGCCGCCAAGACGAGCGCTGCGGTCCCCGCAAAGAGCAAGTTTCGACGTCCGACGCTCGACGAATGTTGATGGTTTGGCGCGTGCATCGCAGAACCCCCTGGTTGCTTATTCCTGTCGTCGCACTGATGTATTCGGTTGTCCCGAATCCGATACGAAGTTTACTCACCCGTACGAGCTAATAGACGTGCGCTCTTGTGCATTCGTGGAATGCGACCAGGAGGCCGTCAGTATTGGTCTGGTTGAACGCGACTCCGCCAGGCTTGGCGGCGCCTTCGGAGCGCGCGGGGACCGGTCTTTGTCCCGGCGAGAGGTATCCATGTCTGTCTCACCCCCGCGCGAGGCGCCGGCCAGCCCGGCGCCATGCGTCAGTCCGCCGTCAGGTCTGGCCGCTTTCCCCCGACCGTCCCTGAGCGTACTACGCAACGTACTCTGTACACAGCACACAGCATTCAGTGCAGCAAGCAAAAACGTCGCAAAAGTCGGGCTTGGTCCGAATTGACGCTCTCAGGTCTCTTCGCCTTTCAAACGCTTATGTCGTGACCAGCGGCCGCGGGACGGCGCTCCGCATTGGGCCGAAGGCATGCAAAGCCTGCGGCCATAAGGATGTCGTTTGATGCTCCAGGTTAGGTTCGGGCCAGGAGTCAGGGTTTCAGCGCGATCTTGCCCAACACGTCGCCGCGATCGAGCATGCGGTTGGCTTCGACCACCTCGTCGAGCGGCAGGATGGCGCCGGCCTCGATCATCGGACCGGACGCGAACCAGGCCTGCATGGCCGCCGTCGCGGCCGGGAACATCGGCGTTGAGAAGAAATCGTCGGCTGAAAACGTCTTCAGGGCGATGCACTTGGCCACTCGGAAGACGTCGAACAGCGTCTTGCCGGCGACGTAGCCATAGGCCTGGAGCTCCCCGAAGGGCGCCAGCACGTCGACGTCAGTGTTGAGGGTGTCGCCGCCGACGCCGTTGAACACATAGCCGACGCCCTTGCCGTCCGTGATCTCCATCACCTTCGCGACGTAGTCGGTGTGGGTCACGTTGATGATGTGGTCGGCGCCCAGGCTGCGCAGGAAGTCCTCCTCGACGGTTCTGCGGCAGGTCGCGATCACCGGCGAGCCCTGGGCGTGGGCGAGCTGGGTCATCATGGAGCCCATCCCCCCGCTGGCGCCCTGGACCAGCACGGCCGCACCCGGCGGCACATTGCTGGAGCCGTGGAACAGGAGGTGGGCCAGGCGGAAATTCACCAGATAGACGAGGCCCTGCGAGAAGGAGACGTTTTCCGGCAGGGCGATGATGTCGGCCGGGGGAATGCTGTAGCCGTTGGGCAGGGTCTGCGGGCGGGTCGAGGCCAGGACGTATTCGGCGCAGCAGCCCAGCGACAGGATCAGGGCGATGACTCGATCGCCCGGCTTCCACTGGGTGACGTTGGCCCCCACCGCCTCGATGTAGCCGCCGGCCTCGCGCCCCGGGAACCAGGGCGTCAGCGTCTTGCTGAAATAGGTGCCGCGCCGCGCCTCGGCGTCGCCGAAGATCAGGCCGGCGAGTTCGACCTTGATCAGCACGTCGTCGGGCCCGACTTCGGGGATCGGCTTTTCGACGATCTTCAGGTTCTCGGGTGGGCCCACCTCGTCCAGTCGCACCGCGCGCATCATTCCAGCCACCGAGATTCCTCCGTCAGTTGCGAGGTGAGTTATGCATACTGTATGCGATGTGGCAACGGAGCCCTAAGGGGCCAGAAGCCGCCCGCCGCCTCGGGCGGTCGGCTGGCGGCCCGCCAGTTGCAGCGCCTCCCACCAGAGGGCCTGGGTGCTGGTCACCACGGGCCGTCCAAGCGCGGTCTCCAGCTCGTCGATCAGGCCGCCGACGCGCAGCGCCGTGCAAGAGACGAAGAGGGCCTCGGCTTCAGGATGCATGGCCGAGAGGGCGCCGTCGCGCAGGCTCGGGAGCGAGACGCGGGCGAAGTCGATCTCCCGCTCCACCGCGAAGGCGGCGAGGTTGAGGGTGCGCACGCTCGCCAGCGCCAGGTGGTCGACGATCAGCCGGTTCAGCGGGGCGGCGTAGGGGGTCAGGAGCGAAATGCGGCTGACGCCCAGGGCGGCGAAGGCCTTCACCGCGCCGGTGATCGGCGTGGCGACGGGCGTTGCGCCCGGCCGGCCCCGGGCGATGGCCGCGACCACCGCCTCGTAGCCGAGTTCCAGGGTTCCGGTCGTGCAGCCGTAGGCGATCGCGCCGAGCGGCGCGCTGGGAACGAGACGGCTGGCCGCGGCGGCCAGGTCGTCCAGCGTTCTGGCCAGGCCCGCCGGCGAGGCATCCGTCGGCAGAGGCATGCGCGAGATATGGACCGAGATGTCCTGGGCGCCGCGAAGGCGCGCCAGCTCGTCTTCCGAGGTCAGGTCCTCGTCGAAGATGATGGCCCCGATGCGGTCCGGGCCCGTCCCATCGTCGAGACGGGCCTCGAGGCGGCCTGCGGGCTCAGGCGTCACGTCGGCCGCCCGGTCCTAGTCCCAATAGGCGAAGGCCATGGCGCAGCCGGTCCCCGCCAGACTGCGGTAGCAGGGCACGTAGTCGACCAGGGTCATGGTCTTGTCGCCCACCGCGCCGGCCAGGGCCGACCAGCAGCGGAGCTCCGAATTGCCGGACTGCAGTTTTTCCAGCGGCAGGGCGGCGTGGCCCTCGGGGCCGCCATCCGCCATCAGCTTGAGGAACTCGCGGTCGAACGCCTCGTCGACGACGAAGTGGCTGAGCCCGCCGGTGGCCATGACCACGACGCGCAGGTCCTCCGGCCAGGCCTCGACGGCCTCTCGGATGGCGCGGCCGATCGCATAGGCCCGCGACGGCGTCACCTGATTGGGCGGGAAGTAGGTGTTTATGTTGACCGGGATGATCGGATAGACCTTCTTGGTCATGATCCGGCGGTACACATAGCCGAACGAATGACTCATGCCCTGGTCCGGCTGATAATACCGCGAATGGGCCGGGTCGAAGTCCCTGACGATCAGGTCGCCGATCAGCCGCCGGGCGAACTCGGAAGCGACCGGGTATTCCTGTTCTTCCTGCGAGTACCAGAACTCCGGCTTCAGCTTGGGATCGTACTTCCACTTCATGATGCCGGTCGGCTTGTAGGGCAGGGTTTCGCCCCAGTAGATCGACAGGGCCGGCATGTTGTCGTCCTGGAAGACCTCCTTGTGGTCGTCGCCGATGATGATGACGATATCGGGGGCGGCGGCGTCCAGGACCTCGGAGATGCGGGCGATGGCCTTTTCGTTGGCCTGATGCCGGCCCTCCAGCACGTCCGTCTCGATCTCCTTCAGGACCGAGGGCGGCGCCTTGACCAGCAGTTCCTCGTAGCTGACGCGCCGGCCCTCGAAGTCGTGCAAGGCGTGAAGCTTGCGGTCGTCCAGTTCGGCGCGCTCGAGCCAGGCCGCCGGCTTCATCAGAAGCGCCGGGCTGTGCGAGCTGCCGATCCCCATCACCACCTGGGCCATGTCGAACTCCTTCTCCCCTCGGGGCGTTACTCGGGCCGGACCGCGTCAGGCGACCTGCATGCGCGCCTTCGCGCCTTCC
The DNA here is from genome assembly GCA_031291645.1 of Caulobacteraceae bacterium. Classification (GTDB taxonomy): domain Bacteria; phylum Pseudomonadota; class Alphaproteobacteria; order Caulobacterales; family Caulobacteraceae; genus Poindextera. The sequence goes on from JARLIQ010000115.1 coordinate 26,655, forward strand.
TCGAAGTCCACGCCCTTGGGCAGGACGATGCCGACCGAGCGCACCCGATAGAGTTCCGGCTGGTTCGGAAGCGGCAGCTCGCCCGTCTCGCGCAGGTGACGGGCCTGGGCCAGCATCAGCTTGCGGAACGCGACGATCGCCGCGTCGCCTGAGCCCAGGATCTCGCGTGAGCGGTCCACGATCGGGCCCATCGTCTCCTGGATCGCCGAATCCTGCAGGCCGATGCCCTGGATTCCGGTGGAACTGCTCAGCCGTTGGACGTCACGATCGATACCGTAGTTGTTCGAGCGGTTGTTGATCGGCCGATAGCTGCCGTCGTTGTAGACCGGCACGTTCACGGCGGCGGAGTCCACGGCGCCGATATCCTCGAGCGGCGCGTCGGGGTTCCAGTGCATGGTGAACGTCCAGGTGTGGTGGTCGTCGATGGGGGTCCAGGCGTGACCGGCGATCGGGCCGGTTTCGTCGCGCCTCGCGATCATGGTGTAGAAGGGCGCGAGGAATTGGGTGACCCGCCAGTAGTACTCACTGTCCGAAGCCACCCGGCGCGCGCCGATCCGCAGGCCGTAGTCCGTCGGCCGCACGAAGAAGCGGGGCGCGGTGTCCGACGCGAGATACTTGACCTTGGGGTCGATGGCCTGCTGGCGCTCGCGGAACGGCAGGGCCGCCTTGGCCGGGTCCAGCAGGCTGTGCAGGATGCCGACGTGGCTGGAATCGATGCCGCCTTCCACGCCCTGGGCGAAGTTGTTTTCCTGCAGACGCTTGCCGATGTGGCGGTGCGACGGCGGCACCAGACCCCACTCGAGTTCCGGCGGCTTGGGCGGCATGTGGGCGCGGTCGCCGAGATAGGCCCAGATCAGCCCGCCCCATTCGACGATCGGATAGGACTTGATCTTCACTTCGCTGCGCAGCGGCGAGTTGATCGGTTCGGCCGGCATGTCCATGACGGCGCCGTCCACGTCGAACTTCCAGCCGTGGTAGACGCATCGCAGGCCGCATTCTTCGTTGCGCCCGAAGAACAGGTCCACGCGCCGGTGCGGGCAGTAGCGGTCGAGCAGGCCCAGCCGTCCGTTGGTGTCGCGGAACGCGACCAGATCCTCGCCCAGAAGGCGGACGCGCACAGGCGGGCAGTCGGGCGCCGGAAGCTCCTCGGGCAGCAGGAACGGCATCCAGTAACGCCGCATGAGGTCGCCCATCAGGGTGCCGGGTCCCACCCGGGTCAGGGCCTCGTTGTCCTCTTCCGTGAACATCGGCCGTCTCTCCTCGACTCTCAGGACCCGGCGCGCCCCAAGGCGGCGGGAAATGGGTGCGGTTTCGTTTGACGGGCAAAGACTGTTGCATACAGTACACGATGTCAACGCGCCTTTCGCGCGGCGCCGCCGGTTTTTTGGACAGTGATCGACGGCTAGGCGCCGAGGTTCAACTGGTCACTAGCCTTCCGTCTTTAAGCATGCAGTATGCAGTCAACATATCTGGAGGTGCGCCTTGAAGACCGCTGCAGCCACGCTGGCCATCGCGCCGCCGACGGACACCCAGGACGCGTTCGGACGATCGGCGTGGTTCATGGTCTGGATGGCGATGGTCGGCACCATGTGCTGCTCGACCTCGGTGGTGCTGATCAATGTGGGCGTGTTCATGAAGCCGCTGGCGGAGGCCTTCGGCTGGAGCCGTGGCAGCATCGCGCTGTCGCTCTCGGTCGGGGCGATCTCGATGGCCGTGGCCAACCCGTTCGTTGGCCGGCTGATCGATCGCTATGGGGTGAGGCCCGTGCTGATCACGTCCCTGATCGGGTACGGCCTGGCGACTGCGGCGATCCCAGTCTTCGTGCAGATGGGCGCCGTCTGGGGGCTTTATGTCGCCTATGCGGTCATCGCCGCCGTGGGCGCGGGGTCGAACGTCATCGCGTACGTCCGCCTGCTGTCGGGATGGTTCTCCGGCCATCTCGACGGCTCGCGCGGCCTGGCGTTGGGCATCTCCTCGGCCGGGGTGCCGCTCGGGGCGACGGTCACCGGACCGCTCGGCGTGCTGCTGATCGAGCACTTCGGCTGGCGCGGCGGGTACTGGGGCCTCGCCCTGCTGCCGATCTGCATCGGCGTGCCGGTCGCGGTGTTCGCGATCCGCATGGCCCCGGACGAGGCGCGCGGGGCCGACCAGGCCGCCGCCGGCAAGGTGCTGCAGGGCCACACCGTCGGCGAGGCGATGCGGACCCGGGCCTTCTGGCTGCTGATCGCCATCGTGCTTTTGATGTCGAGCTGCCTGCAGGGCATCAGCATCCACACCGCGCCCCTGCTGTCGGACTTCGGCCTTGGCCCGAGCGGGCTTGCGACGGTGCTTGCGATCGGCGGGGTGCTGGGCATCATCGGCCGCGTGGCCGCCGGCTTCCTGTTCGACCGCTTCTTCGCGCCGTGGGTCTCGGTCGGGATCTTCGGCATCGCCGCGGCCGCGTCCTTCGCTCTGGTCGGCCTGCCGGGCCTGGCGGTCGCGGTTACGGCGACCCTGCTGGTCACCCTGGGCAGCGGGGCCGAGTCCGACTTCGTCGGCTATCTCGTGGGGCGCTACTTCGGCCTCAAGTGCTACGGCCAGATCTTCGGGGCGATCTACGGCATGTTCATGGTCGGCATCGCCCTTGGCCCCTACCTGTTCGGCTTGGCCTTCGACCGTTGGGGCAGCTACAAGATCCCGTTCCTGATCGCGGGCGTCGGCCTGGCGCTGCTTTGCCTGCTCTCGACCCTGCTGCCGCGCTTCGAGCGTGAGCCGGCCCACGCAGGTTCGTGATCGTCCGGGGTCAGACGGTCTCGGGCACGCGCTCGCCGGTCAGAAGCCGCCCATAGCCGAACCGCGACAGGTCGAGCGTGCGGTAGCCGCCGGTCAGGATCAGTTCGGCGATCGCCCGGCCGGCCGCCGGCAGGTGCTGGGCCCCATGGCCGCTGAAGCCGTTGGCGAAGATGAAGTTCGGACATTCGGGCGCGGGGCCGAGCACCGGATTGCCGTCGAAGGTGTTCCACTCGATGTGGCCGGCCCAGCCACGCATCAGCTTGATCGCCTCGAAGGCGGCCGAGCGGTGGGCGAGCGCCGGCCAGACGCTCTCGTCGAACAGGGCGTGGTCCACCTCGAAGTCGCTCGCCGCCGCCTCGCCGGCGTCCGTCGGGCGCGCGGCGACGAACATGGCGCCTTCCGGCTTGAACTGCAGCGCCTGGACGTGATCGAGCACGATCGGACAGCCGGGCAGGGGTTCCTGGGTGCGGAAGGCGAAGGTCTGCGCCTTGATCGGAGTGACGGGCAGGGCGATGCTGGCGAGGGCCGCGACCGCGGCCGCCCGGGGGCCGGCGGCGTTGACGACCAGGCCGCAGGTCGTACGGCGGCCGTCCGCAAGGCTGACCGAGGTCACCTGGCCGCCAGCGTCCCGCTCGACCGAGACCACCTCGGCGACCTCGAAGGCCGCGCCCAGGTCGATCGCCTTGCGTCGCAGGCCCTGAAGCAGGCCGTACGGGTCGAACAGGCCCTCGTCCTCGCCGCCCAGCACGGCCATGGCCACGTCGTCGACCTGCATCCAGGGATAGAGGCGGCGAAGATCGTCCCGGTCCAGGCGGCGCGGGCGTGCGCCCAGGCTCCGCTGCATCTCGACCTGAGCCTCGATGGTCTCGACATCCGCCTCGGCGGCCAGGCGCAGGTAGCTCAGCGGCTGCAGGCCGATCGCGGGCGCGTCGGTCCCGATGGCCAGGGTCTCGGCGGCCTCGCTCATGAAGGCGAAGCCGAACTGTGACATCAGCACGTTCTCCGGCGTGGAGAACTGCTGGCGGATGCCGCCCGCCGCCAGGGTGGTCGACGCCTGGCTGTAGGTGGGGTCGCGCTCATAGACCACGACCCGCAGGCCCGGCTGGGCCAGGCGCATGAGGAAATAGGCGATGGCGCTGCCGACGCCGCCGCCGCCCACGATCACCACGTCGGGACTTGTAGCGGTCATGGTCTAGGCGGCCCTTGCGCAGACGCTGTCCAGGAAGTCCAGGACGCGGCGGTTGAAATCCTGGTGCGCTTCGAAATAGGCCGAGTGGCCGGCGCCGGGGATCACCTCCAGCCTCGAGCCCGGCGTCATCTCGTGCATCGCCCGGACCAGGTCGGGCGGGCAGATGATGTCGTCCTCGCCGACCACGAACATCACCGGCACGCCGGTGACGGCCAGGTCGGCGGGCGTCCAGGGTTCGGGCTGGCCCTTCACGGTCTTCAGGGTCACGCTGTTGAAGCTCGCGATCTGCAGGTACAGGAAGGTGTGTTCAGGGTCGCGCTCGCGGATGACGGGGCCCAGGACCCGCTCGGCCTGGGACAGGCCGAAGGTCTCGGTGTTCACCTTGCGCAGCCGCTCGTCGTAAGGCGAGGGGAGTCTCACGCCGGCCAGGGAATCGGCGTGGACAAGGCCCTTCACCCGCTCCGGCCAGCGGCAGGTGAAGGCGGCGCAGGTCCCGCCGCCCATGGACTGGCCGACCAGGAACGCCCGTTCGAGCTGCAGCGCGTCCAGCAGCCGCGCCAGGTCGTCGACGTAGGCGGACCGGCCGACGCCCTCGACATCCTCGGCGTTGCCGAACGCGCGGTGGTCGATGACGATGGTCTGGTAGCGGCGCGACAGGGTCGGAACCTGATTGAACCAGCTGGCGTGGTTGCCGCCGACGCCGTGGGCCAGGATGACCGGCGGTCCCTCGCCATAGACCTCATAGTAGAGCTGGCTGCGACCCGAGGCGACGTACGGCATTTGGTCGGGACTCCCTCAATGGTGTTGTCCGCGGCGGCTTCGTGCGTATTGCATACCGCATGCAAACGACGTTTTGCAAACCTTCCTGGCCGTTTTTGAGGGCGGTGCTAACTTAGGTTTGCGAGCGTGGTCTGAACCCCGTATACACACGCGCCTAAGGAATTCGCGCCAAGCGGGCGCTGCAACGAGGATCATATGGCCCAGGCGGCGAGAGCGGTTGTGCAAGTGGAACGCTTGCGTGACCAAGTTTATCAGCTCATTCGCGATGATCTTAAGTCGGGCGATTTCGCGCCGGGGCAACGCTTGCTGGAAGTCGAACTCGCCGAACGCTACGGCGTGTCGCGCACCCCGGTGCGGGAGGCGCTGTTTCAGCTGTCGCGGGACGGCCTCCTGGCCGACAGCGAGCGCGGCTATACTGCGCCGGTTTACACGCGAAAGGACATATTCGACCGGCTTGAGGTCAAGCGGTTGCTGGGTCCGCGAGTCGCCGAGCACGTCGCCTCGACGGCGACGCCCCTGCAGATCAAGCTGCTCGGCAAGATCCACGACCACGAAAAGGCGGCCCATCAGGCCGGCAACGTCCGCGCGTTCAACGAAGCGAACCATCAGTTCCGCTCGCAGTACTACGCCATGTGCGACAACGAGCTTCTGGCCCGTTGCGCCCTGCTGATCGACGACCAGTTCGGGATCGCCCGCAACCGGATCCACGAGCTGGAGGAGAACCGCCAGCTCACCGTGGATCACGACCTGCAGCTGCTGGCCGCCGTCACCGCGCACGATCCGAAGGCCGCGGTGGCCGAGATCGAGCGCTTCCTCGACTTTCTGGCCGCCTATTTCGCCAAGCACGCGCCGGGCGCCTAGATCGCGGTGGTTTTGGATTGAGTCGATCCAGGGCCATGAAACGCAATCGGCTCTAGGCGCTTAGGGCGGGGCCGGCGTGGAAGGCCTGTGCGCGCCTTTTCGCATCCCGCTCCAGCGCCGGCGTCCGCCCTTCGCATTCCGAACCCGGATCGCGAATTCTGAGGTTGCTCGCGCCTGTTTCGTTGCATACAGTATGCATATGGAGCGCGACGAGGGGCGTCGCGGGTGGAGATGCGGCCATGACCGGTGACAGCTTTGTCGATGAGGCGCTGTTGAAGAGGGTGCCGCGCTGGCGCGACTACCTCGAGGCCAAGCTCGGCTTCCGCAATCACTGGTATCCGGTCTGCTTCTCGCGCGAGGCGCCGGAAAGCGAGGTGAAGCCCGTCAAGCTGATGGGGGTCGACATCCTGCTGAAGCGGATCGACGGCAAGGTCTATGCGATGCGCGACCGCTGCATCCACCGCGGCGTCAAGTTGTCTGAAAAGGTGGAGTGCTACACGCGCTCGACCATCACCTGCTGGTATCACGGCTTCACCTACCGCTGGGACAACGGCGTCCTGTGCGACGTGATCGCCAGCCCGAACACCCCGCTCATCGGCCGCAAGAAGATCCAGACCTTTCCTGTCGAGGAGGCCAAGGGGCTGGTGTTCGTGTTCATGGGCGACGAGGACTATGTTCCCCACCCCTTGAGCCAGGACGTGCCGCCGACCTTCCTCGACGACGACATGAGCGTCGTCGGCGCCGCCTATACGGTCGGTTCGAACTGGCGGCTCGGGTGCGAGAACGGCATCGACGACCTGCACATCTATCTGCACCGGGAATCGCCGCTGGTGCCCAATACCCAGCGCTCGCTGCCGCTCGGCCACACCGATCGTCCCGACGACTATTTCCTGCTGCACGAGGCGGAGGGCGAGCCGAAGGGCGTCTCCACACGCACGTTCAAGGACGCCGCGCCCATGGCTTACGAAGGCAGCGTCGAGGGTCGGGTGGTGGTCCACGGGACCAAGATGCACCAGTCGCCCGAAGAGGCGGCGAAGAAACGGACGACCGGCCATTTCATCGCCGTGCCCGGCGTACTCCGGGTCGACAACTTCCCGTACGTCGGCCGCTTCCAGTTCGAATGGTACGTGCCCCTCACCGAGGACTCGCACCTCTACATCATCACCATCGGCAAGCGATGCGCCACCGACGAGGAGCGCGCCGAGCACGAGCACGAATATGTGCACCGCTGGCGGCCCGTCTCGCTGGAGGGGTTCAACAACCAGGACATCATGGCGCGCGAGGCCCTGCAGCCGTTCTACAACAACGACCGGAACTGGCTGGAGGAGACCCTGGTGCGCGAGGACAACGGCATCGTGCACTGGCGCGAGGTGTGCCATCGCGCCAGCCAGGGCGTACAGAAGCCGTCCGACGTCAGCTGAGGGCCCAGGCCCTCAGCTTCAGCTTCCGATCTTCAGCGGACTGACCAGGCCCTCGAGCGCGGCGACCATCGACAGCGCCGTGATGCGGCCCGTACCCGGCTTTTCGAGCGAGGGTATGTTTTCGATCTTCAGCTCGAAGCGCGCGGAGTCGGCGTCCACGGTGATGGTGTGGGTGTTGCGCTCGAGCGTGGGGTCCGCCCAGATCTGCAGGCGGGTCCTGTCCGGCCCGATTCCGGCCAGGGCCAGGGCGGCGGCGACGTTGACGTTGGCCGGAAAGCCGCGGGCGCCATCCCGGGCGGAGCCGTCGAACAGCAGGGTCGGTTCGCTCACCGCGTCCATGTCGACCCCGATCACCTGAAGGTGCGGCGCGCCCTTCAGCGAGCGGGGCGGCTTGCGGGTGATCATGGTCACCGAGTAGATCTCGCCCAGGGCGGCGGCCCTGACGGCGTCCAGGCCCAGCAGGGCGCCTGTCGCCATGATGATGCGTCCGCCGTTCGCCCGCGCGCGATCGACGATCTCCATGTGCTCGATGAGCGCCGCGGCGCTGACCGTGACCATCTGGCGGCCGGCGTCCATCGCCGGGACGGCCACGCTCATGAAGGCCGCGGTCGGCGCGCACTCCACGATGATGTCGCAGCGCTGGGCGAGCTCTTCCGGCGAGACGACCGGCGCCGAGGCGCCCATGTCAGCCAGCTTGCCCCGGGCCCTCTCCTGGTCGCCGCTGGTGACCGCGGCCAGTTCCATCCCTTCGACACCGGCGGTCAGCCGACGCGCGACGACGGCGCCGATGGTGCCCAGGCCCGCGATTCCAACCTTGTGTTTCATAACGACTCTCGTCCATATTTTATGTATGCCGTATGCACTTGAACGCTACGACGTGCAACCGCATCTTTTGTGCGGCGAGGGCCAAAAGCGGGCTTGATGCGCGCGAATTCACGGTATACTGCATACATTGAGGCGCCTGGGCCAGAGCTCTTTTCCGACCGTACGAACCATGCTGACACGACTTTGCAGCGCATCCGAAGTGCCCGAACAGGGGGTCAAGCAGGTGGCGCCGCAGGGCCTGGAGGCGGAGTTCGCGGTCTACCGGCTGGACGGTCAGTTTTACGCCACCGACGACATGTGCACCCACGGCATGGTGTCCCTGTCGAATGGCGATGTGGCGGACGGGCAGATCTTCTGTCCGCTGCACGGCGGCGCCTTCGACATCCGCACCGGAAAGGCGACCGAGCTGCCCTGCCGCCAGGCCTTGAAGATCTACGCCGTCGTCGTCCAGGGGGACGAACTGTTCGCCGACCTCGGCTGAGCCGCGCGCAAGACGTGCGGTCCGGCCCCGACAGACGCGCGCAGCCGTTCTAAGCTTCTATCTTGAGTTCGCGCGCCGGGTCGGCCAGCGCCTCCAGGTCCGCCGGGCAGGCGCCGATCAGGCGTTTGGCGGTCCGCAGCTCGCGCACCGCATTGACCGCGCTCACGCCCTCGATCCGGCCGCCCGCCAGGTGGAAGACGAGGAAGCGGCCGAGCGCGGGGTCGCCCCGCACCACGTCGGTGTCGCCTGTCGCGAGACCCGTGACCTGCAGGTTGATGTCGTACTGGTCGCTCCAGTAGGAGGGCGGCTGGCGGTAGGCCTGCGTGGGGGAAACCAGGGCCTCGCCGACGTGCTGGCCGTGCGCGGCCGCGTGGGCCCAGGTCTCCTGCCGGTCATGGCGTCCATAGAGGTCGTTGAGGTGGAGGGCGACCTCGCCGGCCGCATAGACCGCCGGGTCGCTGGTTGCGCCGAAGCCGTCCACGACCACGCCTTCGGGACGCACCTCGAGGCCGCAGTCGCGCGCGAGGTCGATGTTGGGCGATACCCCGACGCCGACGACCACGGCCTGGGCCTCGATCGTCTCGCCGCTGGATAGGCGCAGGCGCCATGCGCCCGGGCTGGCCGACGGTTCGGCCGCGGCGACCGTGACGCCGAGGCGCACGTCCACCCCCTCGGCCAGATGCCGCTTATGAAGGAAGGTCGAGACGGCCGGCGCGGCCGCCCTGGCCATCAGCCGGGGCCCCGCCTCGATCACCACGCATTCGCAGCCCAGGGCCCGGGCCGAGGCGGCGACCTCCATCCCGATCACCCCGCCGCCGACGACCGCCAGCCGGCCGCCCGTCTTCAGCGCCGCCCGCAGCGCCAGGGCGTCGTCCAGCCCGCGCAGATAGTGCACGCCGGCCGCGCCGGGCGGCAGGATATCGAGCGCGCGGACCCGCGAGCCCGTCGCCAGCACCAGTCGGTCGTAGGCGATGCGTTCGCCGTCGGCCAGTTCGACCTCGCGGGCCTTGCGGTCGATAGCGACCGCGCGGCGCCCGAGGCGCAGCTCGACGCCCAGTCCCGCCAGCGCGCCTTCCGGCGACAGGGCGATGCCCCGTTCGTGGCCTTCTTCCTGCAGCACGGCCTTGGACAGGGGCGGGCGGTCGTAGGGCTCGTGGGCTTCCTCGCCCACCAGGACGACGCGTCCCGGAAAGCCCGCCTCCCTCACCGCCTCGGCCGCACGCAGCCCGGCCAGGCCCGCGCCGACGATGACGACCGACTGGTCCGGCCGCGCCAGGGGTTCGATCACCGTGTCCACCTCAGGCCCGTGTTTCGCGCGGGATCAGGCTGACCCCGCCCATGCCCGAGATCCATTCGGGGATCGCCTCGTAATAGAGCTTCTCGCCCACGGCGTCCGGCGCGCCGCCCGCCATGAACAGCCACGCCGTCAACTCCAGCCCGCCGTTGCCCGAGGCGTTCAGGATGTCCTCGGCGCTGAGCGCCGCCAGCTCGGAGGCGCGGCCGCTGATCATCCGCGCGATGAAGTCCTCGTCGAACGCGCTCGCCACGCGTCCCTGCTCGGGCAGGCACAGCCAGTGCGACAGCCCGCCGGCGCCGAGCACGACGACCCGCTCGTCCGCGGGCCGCTCCGCCTCCACGAACTCCTTGAGCACGCCGCCCAGCCGGTAGCAGCGTCCGGGCGACGGCGGCGTCGGCATGTTGGCGTTGATATAAACGGGCACGACAGGGATGCGGTTGGCCGGATCGGCGATCATCCGCGGAATCGCCATGCCGTGGTCGGGACGCACCTCCTCGACCTGCACGAGATCGAAATCCCGGCCGGCGGCGAACCGGACGAAGCCTTCGGCGAAAGCGCGATGGCCGGCGAAGGTCGCCACCGGCGCGCCGCCGTCGCCCAGGGTCGTATAGGCGTCGGCCACGCCCACCGCCAATGTGACCTGCATGGCGAGGCTGAAGGTGTTGAGATGGTCGCTGCCGGCCAGGACGATCAGGTCGGGATCAAGCGCGCGGATGCGCTCGCGAATGGCCAACATGCCCTGCAGCACCCGTTCCGCCTGGGCCTCGACGCCGGCGGGCGGGAACAGCACGTGGGATGTGGCGAAGCCTCCGACAATCCGGCCCATCAGTGCTCCATCAGTCGATCGAGATACGCCGCGAGCGGCCCGCCGGCGGACGCCCCGGCTGCGGGGGGCGGGTTGCGCAGGCGGCCATATTTCATCTGAAGATTCGGATGGACGCCCAGCCGGTGCAGGGCGGCCGCGGACCCGTCGCGCAGCAGCGCCTTCTCCTCGTCCGTCAGGCCATAGGCCTCGAACGCCGGCTCCGGGTCCCGCGCGAAGGCGGCGGCGCCGGCCGGGTCGCGCATCAGGTCCTGGATCAGCTTGTGTATGCGGTATGGCGCCCGGGTCATAGCGGCGCGACGAACATGTCGTTCGACAGGAAGGCGCTGGTGACGGCGACGAACTCGCGCGGCGCCTCCATCATCACCCAATGGCCGGCGTGGGGCAGGATGAAGCCCCACGAGTTCGGTATCAGCTCCAGGTAGCCGTAGATGCGGGCGAGGACGGCGATCTTGTCGAGCTTGCCGCCGACCACGAGGGTCGGGGCCTGGACCTGGGCGATCGTCTCCGGCGGATAGGTCATTCCGTCGGACTTCATATGTTCGTGGATCCCGCCCATGGCCTCCCGCGCGCCGGGTTGCAGGGTCAGGGCGTGGCGATAGGCGACCAGTTCGTCCGTGATCGGAAAGTTGGGGCCCGCCAGGGCGCCGACCAGCCGCCGCATGCCCTCGGGCGTATAGTCATAGGAGCCGAGCGCGATCTTCGGCGCCGGGTCGGGGTTGGAGATGTCCAGCCCGGCGGCGCCCATCAGCACCAGCTTGCGCAACAGGTCCGGCCGCTGGATTGCAACGCCCAGCGCCGTCGCCCCGCCCATGGAGTTGCCGATGATGTGGGCCGGGCCGCCGATCACCGTCTCGATGAAGGCGATCATGTGCCGGTTACGGTTGGTCTGGCCGTAGTTGTAGCTCTTGGGATCGGGCTTGGCCGACCGGCCGAAGCCGGGCATGTCGACGGCGATCACCCGGAACCGCCCGGCGTAGCTGGGAATGCAGCCCTGCCAGTTGCCCTGCGCGTCGGCGCCCGAGCCGCCGCCGTGGATGAGCAGCAGGGGCTCGCCCTGGCCGGCTTCCAGATAGTGGGTCTCGACCCCCTCGACGGTTACCGTCCGACTGTTCGGCGTCATGGCTTGCCCCGGGGCTGGCGACCTGTGCGACGCGCCGCGTCATGGCGCGCTCTCGATGCATACAGTATGCGTTGAGTGGGGCTTGCGTCAACGCCGGTGGGGCGTGCGGCGGCCTATTCCTCGGACGGGGCGTTCGCGGGCGCCTCGGACACCTGGTTCAGCCGGACGGCCTTGATGTAGGCGTGCATGGCCGCCTCGGCGCCGGCGGCGTCGCCCTGCAGGATCGCGGCCACCAGGCGCTCACTGTGGTCGAGCTCGATCTGCCGATAGTCGGCGTGCGCGAAGGCGGTCTTGCGGTCCCACTGCGCCTGGTCGTCGACCATGGCCGAACACTGGACCAGCAGGGCGTTGTCGCACATGGCGCGCAAACGCTCGCGGAAGGCGTTATTGGCGTCGATGAAGGCGGCGATCTGGCCGGCGGCGTGTGCGGCGCGCTGGCGCTCGTGCGCCTTGGCGAAGGCCTTCTTCTGTTCGGGCGCGCCGCCGATCGCCGCGTGCCTGGCCACCTGGGGATCGACCAGTTCGCGCACCTCGTGGCGATGGACGGTGGCCATGGGGCTGTCGACGGCGACGACGTAGCCGCGGTCGGTGGCGGAGACCACGAGGCCCTCGCGGGATAGCTGGAACAGGGCCTCGCGCACCGGAGTGCGGGAGACGCCGTAGCGATCCGCAAGCTCGCCTTCGACGATGCGCTGGCCCGGCTTGAGCGCTCCGGCCTTCAGGTCTTCGCGGATCAGGCGATAGACCTGGTCCCGCAGCCGTTCCACCTGGACCACCGTTCTAGGTCGCGCCATGACCGTCCTCATTCCCCGTGTCCAACCGCCAGCCGCCCGTCGCGCAATCGGCCACCTCAGGCGCTTCACACGCCGGTCGCCGCGCAGGCCTTGCCGCCGACCCGCACTCCCGTCAATGAATGCGTACGGTATGCGGAAGTCAATCGGCGCCGTCGCTCTTCGCGCGCCGCCTGGAGCTGGGTCATGAAGGTCGTGGTGGCGGGCGAGGGCGCTTTCGGCGTCAAGCACCTTGAGGCGATCGGCGCGATCCCGGACGTCGAGGTCGCCAGCCTGGCCGGCGGCGATCCGGGCGCAACGCGCGCCGTCGCGGAACGGTTCGGGATCGGCCATTGGAGCACGGACCTGGCCGCCAGCCTCGCCCAGCCGGGCGTCGAGGCGGTCATCCTGGCCACCCCCACGCCCATCCACGCGGCCCAGGCGCTCCAGTGCCTCGAGGCCGGCAAGGCGGTGCAGGTCGAGATTCCCATGGCCGACAATCTGGCGGACGCCGAGCGGCTGGCGCAGACGGCGGCGCGCACCGGCCTGCCGGTCATGGTCGGCCACACCCGCCGGTTCAATCCCTCGCACCAGTGGATCCACCGTCGGATCCTGGCCGGGGAGCTGTCGATCCAGCAGTTGCACGTCGAGACCTATTTCCTGAGGCGCTCGAACATCAACGCGCTGGGCCAGCCGCGAAGCTGGACCGACCACCTGCTCTGGCATCACGCCGCGCACACGGTCGACCTGTTCCAGCACCAGACCGGCGAGGCGGTCACGACGGCCCAGGCCGTCCAGGGCCCGCCCTATCCCGACCTCGGCGTGGCCATGGACATGGCGATCCAGCTGCGGACGGGCTCGGGCGCGATCTGCGCCCTGTCGCTCTCGTTCAACAACGACGGGCCGCTTGGAACGGTGTTCCGCTACATCTGCGACAACGGGACCTTCGTCGCCCGCTACGACGAGCTGACGGACGGGTGGGGGCGGGCGATCGACGTCTCCGGCGTGGACGTCTCGATGAACGGCGTCGAACTGCAGGACCGCGAGTTCTTCGCCGCGATCCGCGAAGGGCGCGAGCCGGCCGCCTCGGCCGCCCAGGTCCTGCCGGCCTACAGGGTCCTCGACCGTCTGGCCCGCTCGCTCGCCGAGGCCGATTGACGAACCCCGGACGCCCGCGTACAGCATGCGGTATGCAAAATGCTGGCGGCGGCGAGTGTTCAGGCGGCTTTCCTGGACGCGACGGCGGGGGGCGCGGGCCAGGCTAGGGGCTTCGAGCGGAATGGCGGCCGATTTCGATCCGGGCGCCGGACCAGGGAACCGGGACGAGACGATGGGCGATGTTTGGCGCGACAATTCGCTGGGGCTGGACGGCTCGCGGGTGATCGACCGCAGGATCTATGTCGATCCAGCGATCTATGCGGCCGAGCAGGAGCAGATTTTCGCGCGCACCTGGCAGTGGGTGGCTCACGAGAGCGAACTGCCCGAGTTCGGCGACTACGTCACCGCCACGATCGCCGGCCGCCCGATCGTGGTCAGCCGCGGCGAGGAGGGGCGGATCAGCGCCTTCTTCAACACCTGCACCCACCGCGGCGCCCTGATCGCGCCGCACGCCCGCGGCAACAGCGCCGGCAGCTTCGTGTGCCTGTACCACGCCTGGTGCTTCGACACGGAAGGCAAGCTCACCTCGGCGCCGATCCCCGCGGCCTATGGCGATAACCTCCGCAAGCCCTGCTACGACATCCCGCAGGTCCGCTGCGAGATCTTCGCCGGCGCCATCTTCGTCTGCCTGGATCCGGCCGTCGAACCGCTGGAGCGTTTCCTCGGCCAGTCCGCCCCCTACATCGAGACGTTCCTGGGCCGTCACCAGGCGCTCGGCCGGGTGCGGTGGGTGATGGAAGGCAACTGGAAGCTCTGGCACGAGAACTTCCGCGACAACTACCATCCGATGTTCACCCACGCGGTCATCGGGGCCAACTACCAGGGCGTGAAGATCGAGGGGGTGAACCTCGACCTGTCGCAGGGCCATAGCCTCCTGGCCTTCCCCTCCCAGGGCAACCCCGATCAGATCAAATCGTCGGTGCGGCGGCTCACCGGCCGGCCGATGGCCGCCGACGTCACCGTGCGGGCCCGCCCGACAGCGGGGGCTACGCTCAACCACAACATCATGGCGGTATTCCCCAACCTGGACTTCCAGAACTCCGGCGACGGCGTCCTGCAGAATGTGCTTCAGGTCGTCCGTCCACTGTCGATCGACCGTTCGGTGGTCGAATTGGTGGCCTTCGGCGAGGTGGGCGAGCCGCCGGCCGTACGCCAGGCCAGGCTGGACCGCTGCCTCGACGGCCAGACCGCCGCCGGCAAGATCAGTGGCGACGACAACGAGGCGGCGCGACGCTGCTTCGCCGGCTTCGGCGCGGTGCGCGAGGTGCGCTGGTCGAACATGGACCGCGGCCAGGAGCAGGGCGTCCAGGGCGGCAAGAACGACGAGTATTCGCTGCGCGCCTTCTACTCGGCCTACAAGGAATACATGGCCGGCGCCCTGGCGGCCGGCGGCTAGCCGAACCCGTCGCCCGCGCCTTTCAACCCCCGTCTGCAAGAGGATTCCATGCCGAAGGACGAGAGCCTGGTCGCCGGGACCGCGAACGCCTTCTCCATGTCCGACTGGGCGCGCGAACGCGCCGTCACCGCCCTGATCAACCGCGCCGCGCGCCTGGCCGACGAGCAGCGTTATCTGGAGTGGATGGACCTGTTCGCCGAGGACGGAGAATATTCCGCCATCACCCACGAGAACCTGACCTACAAGGGCCTGCGCCTGTTCCGTGACGTGGGGAAGGCGGCGCTGCACGAGCGCGTCGCGTTCCTGATGGGGCTGGTCCAGACCCCGCGCGGCAAGACCGTGCACCTGGTCTCCAACATAGAGGTCGAGCCCGGTGAGGATCCGGACACCGCGAAGGCGACCAGCAACTTCATCATCACGCGCACGGGCGAACTGGAAGACACCAGGCTGCACGCGGCCGGGCGCTATCTCGACCGCTTCGAGCGCCAGGGCGAGCAGTGGCTGTTCAAGGAGCGGCTGGTCGTCGTCGACAGCAACCTCCTGCCGCCGGCCTTCACCGAACTGCTTTAGCGGGCTCGTCCCCGGCCTCGGCCTGGGACGAGGAGGGGTCAACGGTCCTGGTCGGACGCCTTCGGCGAGCCGTCCTCGCCGATGTCGAAAGTCATCCAGCTCGACCAGTATCCTTCGAGTTCGCGCAACCGCGGCTGGGCCTGCGGCCAGATCTCCAGCCCCACAGCGTTCACCAGGGCTTCGCCGAACAACAGCGGCAGGGCCAGGCTGTCCCAGATGCTGTCAGTGCCGACCTTGAGCGCGAAGATGGTGCTGGCGTAGGCCGAGATCGGCGAGATCCACTCGTCGGTGATCAGCACGATCTTGCAGCC
The DNA here is from genome assembly GCA_031291645.1 of Caulobacteraceae bacterium. Classification (GTDB taxonomy): domain Bacteria; phylum Pseudomonadota; class Alphaproteobacteria; order Caulobacterales; family Caulobacteraceae; genus Poindextera. Next base: position 42,432 of record JARLIQ010000115.1, read on the forward strand.
CTTGGCCGACGCCCGCCGGGCCAGCTCGATCGCGCCGCGCTGATAGCGGCGGATGTCCATCGCAATCAGCACGTCCTTGGGCCGCATGTCGGCGATCTGTTCGACCGCGTCCAGGCTGCTGGCGTCCATCAGCCGCACGTCCGGCCGCAGGGCGTGCAGGGTCAGGGCCATGTGAGCCGTCACCGTGCGCGTCATCCGTCCGCCGGCCAGGAAGATGCGGCGCGACCGGTCGGACAACAGGCTGACCACTTCGCGGAAGTCGCCCTCCTGAAACCGTCCGGCCGATTCGCGGATATGGCCGCTGACCTCGTCGAACATGGCCAGGAATCCCGGCCCTTCCGGCCGAGCGCGGGTGGACAGCGCCCGTTGCTTGTCAATCGGGGACAGGAATTGGGCCTCGATCTCGCCCCGCATCGCCTCGCGGAAGGCGATGAAGTTGGGATAGCCCAGCCGGCTGACGAAACGGGTGATGGTCGCGGCGCTGACGTGGGCCTTCTGGGCCAGCTCCGAAATCGTTCCAAGGCCCGATAGCGGATAGCCGCTGAGGATGGCGTGTGCGACCTTCTTTTCGGTGTCGGTCAGTGTTCCCCAGGCCGCCTTGATGGTTTCGGATGCGGTGTTCTGCACAGATTTTCCTCGGCGGCGGACCAGCGGGCGGCGCCAAAATAAAATTTTCTATAGGCAGCCAGAAAGCCAGTGTTGAAAAGTTTATTTCATGCCCCTAGCGTCCGGTCATCTTAGCATCAAGGCGGCGTGGCGGTGGATTCAAACCTTAGTTGTATCTCGCCGATCGACGGATCGGTCTTTGTCGAACGCCCCTGCGCCAGCGGCGCTGAGACGGACGCAGCGCTGGACGCCGCCGTCGCCGCCGCTCGCGCCTGGCGCGCCGAACCGCTGGCCCAGCGCGCTCGACTGTGCCGGACCTTCGTCGAGCGGGTGTTCGCCGATTCCAGGCGGCTGAGCCTGGAGCTCGCCCGCCAGATGGGCCGGCCGATCGCCTATGGCCCCGGCGAGATCGGCGGCTTTCGCCAGCGCGCCCTGCGCATGATCGAACTGGCGGACGAAGCCCTGGCCGACATCGTGACCGCGACCCCGCCGCCCGGCCGGCGCTTCATCCGCCGCGAGCCGCTCGGCGTCTTCCTGACCATCGCGCCCTGGAACTATCCCTACCTGACCGCGGTCAACAGCATCGTCCCGGCCCTGATGGCGGGCAACGCGGTGGTGCTCAAGCACTCGCACCAGACCCCGCTGGTGGCCGAGCGGCTGGTCGAGGCGGCGCAGGGCGTGCTGCCGGACGGTCTCTTCAGCTATCTGCACCTGGGCCGCGAGGCGACGGCGCGGCTGGTCGGCGATCCGCGCATCGCCGGCGCCGCCTTCACCGGCTCGGTCGCGGGCGGGGTCGATATCGAACAGGCCGCCGCCGGGCGGTTCATCCCGGTGGGGCTCGAGCTGGGCGGCAAGGACCCGGCCTATGTCCGCGCCGACGCGGATGTCGCCTCGGCGGTGGAGAACTTGGTCGACGGCGCCTTCTTCAATTCGGGCCAGAGCTGCTGCGGCATCGAGCGGATCTACGTCGCAAGGCCGCTGTTCAGGGATTTCGTCGAAGCCTTCCGCGCCCTGACGCTCGCCTACCGGCTGGGCGATCCGCTGGATCCGTCGACGACCCTCGGGCCCCTGGTCCGCGCCCAGGCCGCCCGCTTCGTCCAGGGCCAGATCGACGAGGCGGTGGCCGCGGGCGCCAAGGCGCTGGTCCCGCGCGACGCCTTCCCGGGCGTCGATCCGGCGTCGGCCTATCTGGCGCCCCAGGTGCTGGTCGATGTCGATCATTCCATGCGGGTGATGCGCGAGGAGACGTTCGGCCCGGTGGTCGGGATCATGCCGGTCGAGGACGACGCCGAGGCCCTGGCGCTGATGAACGATTCCGACCTCGGCCTGACCGCCAGCCTCTGGACCCGGGATACGGACGCGGCCCTGGCCCTGGGCGGCGAGCTCGCGACCGGCACGGTGTTCCTGAACCGCTGCGACTACCTGGACCCGGACCTGGCCTGGACGGGGGCCAAGAATTCCGGCCGCGGCTGCTCGCTCTCGCTGCTGGGCTATGGTCAGCTCACCCGAGCCAAGTCGTACAATTTCGCAAGGGCCCTGTAGCGCGCATGACCAGGCTGACATGACCAAGCTGACCGGCAACTGGAACTATCCGACCAGCATCCGCTTCGGCCCCGGCCGCATCGCCGAGCTGGCCGACGCGTGCCGCGCGACGGGGATCGCCCGGCCGCTGCTGGTCACCGACCGGGGCCTCGCGGACAATCCGATGATCGCCGAGGCGCTGGCGGCCGTGCGCGCCGCCGGGTTGGATGCGGCGCTGTTCAGCGACATCGCCAGCGATCCGACCGGCGACGACGTGGCGCGCGGCGGCGCGGCGCTCAAGGCCCACAAGGGCGACGGCGTCATCGCCTTCGGCGGCGGCAGTTCGCTGGACGCGGGCAAGGCCATCGCCTTCGCCACCCTGCAGGACCGGCCGCTCTGGGCGTTCGAGGACGTGGGCGACAACTTCAAGCTGGCCGACCCGGCCCGCATCCTGCCGGTGGTCGCCGTGCCAACCACGGCCGGGACGGGCTCGGAAGTCGGCCGGGCCAGCGTGATCAAGGACGAGGACGCCCAGCTCAAGCGCATCATCTTCCACCCCCTGATGCTGCCCAGGATCGTCATCGCCGACCCGGTCCTGACCATTGGACTGCCTGCAAAGCTGACGGCCGCGGTCGGGATGGACGCCCTGTCGCACAACCTCGAAGCCTTCTTCGCGCCCGGCTACCACCCCTTCGCCCGCGGCATCGCCGTCGAGGGCGCGCGGATGGTCAAGGACTGGCTGCCGACCGCGGTGCGCGAGCCGGCCAACATCGAAGCCAGGGCCAACATGCTGGCCGCGTCCCAGGCGGGCGCCACCGCCTTCCAGCGGGGACTCGGCGCCATGCACGCCCTGGCCCATCCGCTGGGCGCGCTCTACGGCGTCCACCACGGGCTGCTGAACGCCGTGCTGATGCCCTACGTCCTGGTCGCCAACCGCGGCGCGATCGAGGGCGAGGCGGCCTATCTCGCCCGCTGCCTCGGCATCGGCGGCGGGCTGGACGAGGTCCTGGCCTGGGTGCTGGCGTTGCGGCGCGAGGTGGGCGTGCCGGCGACCCTCGCCGAGGTGGGCGTGCCCGCCGACGAGGTCGCCCGCGTCGCCCGGATGGCGGTCGAGGACCCCTCCGCCGGCACCAATCCGATCGCCTTCGACGCCGCCGACTACGCCGCCCTGTTCGAGGCGGCGCTGGCCGGCGCCCTGCCCAAGGCCGCCTGAAGGACATCCCGATGCCCGCAGACCTCGCCAACCTGACCACCGAAGCCCTGATCGAGCTGGCCCGCTCCGGCGCCTTCACCGCCTTCAAGGTCGGGGCGTTCGACATCGACGGGGTGCTGCGCGGCAAATACATGCACCGCGACAAGCTGATCTCGTCGCTGACCTCCGGCTTCGGCTTCTGCGACGTGGTGCTGGGCTGGGATTCCGAGGACCAGCTCTACGACAACGTGGCCTACACCGGCTGGCACACCGGCTATCCGGACGCCCAGGTCCGGCTGGTTCCCGGTACGGCGCGGCGCATTCCGTTCGAGGACCAGACGCTGCTGGTGCTGGGCGAGTTCGCCGGAAAGGCCGAGGCGATCTGCCCGCGGGGCCTGCTGCGCCGGGTGCTGGCCCGGGCCGAGCGGCTGGGCTTTTCCGCCAAGGCCGGGCTCGAGTTCGAGTTCTTCGTCTTCGACGAGACGCCCGACAGCATCCGCGAAAAGGGCTATCGGAACCTCAAGCCGATCACCCCCGGCAATTTCGGCTATTCGGTGCTGCGCAGCTCCGTCCACGCCGAGCTGTACCATGAGATCCTCGAGACATGCGAAGCCATGCAGATGCCGCTCGAGGGCCTCCACACCGAAACCGGCCCCGGCGTCCTGGAAGCGGCCCTGCAGGCCGAGGGCGCGCTGGAAGCGGCCGACCGCGCCGCCCTGTTCAAGACCGTAGCCAAGATCATCGCCCAGCGCCGCGGTCTGATGGCCACCTTCATGGCCAAGTGGTCGCCCGATTGGCCCGGCCAGTCCGGCCACATCCACCTCTCCCTGGCCGACGCGGCGGGCAAGCCGGTGTTCCATCAGGAGGGCGCGAACCTCGGCATGTCCGACACCATGCGCTGGTTCGTCGGCGGCCAGCAGCGGCTGATGCCCGAGCTGCTCAGCATGATCGCCTGCACGGTGAACAGCTTCACCCGACTGGTCCCGGGCTTCTGGGCGCCGACCGACGCGACCTGGGGGGCTGAGAACCGCACCACCGCGCTTCGGGTGATCGGGGGCGGTCCCAAGAGCCAGCGGGTCGAGTACCGGGTCGCCGCCGCGGACATCAATCCCTACATCGCCCTCGCTGCGGCCCTAGGTTCGGGCCTGTGGGGGATCGAGAACCGCATCGAACCGACCGAACCGGTCAGCGGCAACGCGTACGACCAGAGCTTCCCCGCCGAACTTCGCTTTCCGGCCACCTTGAGCGAGGCGGCCGAGCGGCTGAAGGGCTCGGAGGCGGCCAAGGCCCTGTTCGGCGAGGCCTTCGTCGACCACTACGCCAACACCCGGCTCTGGGAAGAGCGTCAGTTCCGCCGTTCGGTCACGAGTTGGGAGCTCGAACGGTACTTCGAGATCATCTGAGCGTCCCGCCAGCGCTGACGGATCGCTCACCCCATCCCGCCGCCCTGAACGATGGACATCATCGCTCCACTCATTATATGACATTGATCATTCAACGATCGGTGAGGATCGATTCCATGGTTCAGGCGGTGATTGCGGGTTTTGCGCGGACGCCCTTCCATTTCGCGCGCAAGGGGGCTCTGGCGGCGGTGCGGCCGGACGACCTAGCGGCGACGGCGATCAGGGCGCTAATAGACCGCACCGGCATCGACCCGGCCAGCCTGGAGGACGTGCTCCTGGGCTGCGCCTATCCCGAAGCGGCGCAGGGAAACAACGTCGCCCGCATCGCTCTGTTGCTAGCGGGACTTCCGATCGAGATCGGCGGCATGACCGTCAACCGGTTCTGCGGCTCGTCCATGTCGGCGATCCACATCGCCGCCGGCCAGATCGCCATCGGCGCCGGCGAGGCCTTCATCTGCGGCGGGGTCGAGTCCATGACCCAGGTGCCCCAGGGCGGCTTCAACTTCTCGCCCAACCCCCGCTTCCGCCGGCCGGACCTGCCGGACGCCGACCTGATGACCGAGGCCTATATCTCGATGGGCGAGACGGCCGAGAACGTGGCGCGGCTCTATCAGGTTTCCCGCGCCGACCAGGAGAAACTGGCCTACGCCTCCCAGCGAAAGGCGGCCGAGGCTCAGGCGGCCGGCCGGCTGAAGGACGAGATCGTCCCGGTGGCGACGGCCGACGGCCTGGTCGAACTGGACGGCTGCCTTCGGCCCCAGACCACGCTCGAGGGTCTCGCCACGCTCAAGCCGGCCTTCCGGCCGGACGGGCTGGTGACGGCCGGAACCGCCTCGCCGCTGACCGACGGGGCCTCGGCGGTGCTGGTCTGTTCGGAGGGCTACGCTCGGGCGGAGGGGCTAAGGGTGCTCGCCCGGGTGCGCTCGGTCGCGGTCGCCGGCTGCCCGCCTGAGATCATGGGCATGGGTCCGGTTCCCGCGACCCAGAAGGCGCTGAAGCGCGCGGGCCTGACCATAGACGACATCGACGTGGTCGAGATCAACGAGGCGTTCGGCAGCCAGGCGGTCGCCTGCCTGCGCGAGCTGCGGATCGACGAAGAGAAGGTCAACATCGACGGCGGCGGCATCGCCATCGGCCACCCGCTGGGCGCGACCGGCGCACGGATCACCGGCAAGGCCGCCCAGATCATGACCCGCGAGGGCAAGGGCCTGGCGCTCTCGACCCAATGCATCGGCGGCGGTCAGGGGGTGGCCACCATCCTCGAAGCGGCCTGAGCGCCATGGACGCCGACGCCGCCTCGCACGCCACGCGCCGGCGCGTGGTGGGCGGCTTCTCGATCATCGGCCCGCGTCAGGTCCAGCGCTTGAAGATCACGCTGGCGTTCACCCCGCCGAAGCCGAAGCCGTTGGACAGCGCATAGTCCAGCTTCGCTGGCCGGGCGGTCAGGGCCACCAGGTCCAGGCCTTCGGCCAGCGGGTCCGGCGTCTGGAGGTTCAGGGTCGGCGGCAGGACCTGGTCGCGCAGCGCCAGGACGGTGAAGATCGCCTCCAGCCCGCCGGCCGCGCCGAGCAGATGGCCGGTGGCCGATTTGGTCGCGCTGACCGCCGGCCCATGGCCCTCGCCGAATACGGCGCGGATGGCCGCCAGTTCGCCCTTGTCGCCGACAGGGGTCGAGGTGGCGTGGGCGTTCAGATGGCCGATGGCGCCGGGCTCCAACCCTGCCTGGGCCAGGGCGATGCGCATGGCCCGCTGGGCGCCGTCGCCGTCTTCCGGCCCGGCCGTCAGGTGGTAGGCGTCGGCGCTGGTCCCATAGCCCACCAGTTCGGCGATCGGCCGGGCGCCGCGGGCCAGGGCGTGGTCCAGCGCTTCGATCACCAGGATGCCAGCGCCCTCGCCCATGACGAAGCCGTCGCGCGCCGCGTCGAACGGGCGCGAGGCCAGTTCGGGCGTGTCGTTGAAGCCGCTGGACAGGGCGCGGGCGGCGGCGAAGGCGCCCAGGCTGACCCGGTCGATCGCCGCCTCCGCACCGCCGCAGATGGCGATGTCGGCCTCGCCCGCGCGGATCAGCCGGGCGGCGTCGCCGATCGCCTGGACCCCGGCGGCGCAGGCCGTCACCGGCGCGCCGATCGGGCCCTTGTAGCCGTACCGGATCGAGACCCAGCCGGCGGCCAGGTTGATCAGGAAGGCCGGGACGGTGAAGGGCGACAGCCGCCGCACGCCGCGCGCGTCGGTGGTCCGCACCGCCTCGGCTATGGCGGGAAAGCCGCCAATGCCCGAGCCGATCACCGTTGCGGTGCGCAGGCGCTGCGCCTCGTCCTCGGGCGTCCAGCCGGCCTCGGCGATCGCCTCGTCCGCCGCGGCGAGCGCGAACTGGATGAAGCGGTCCATCTTCTTCTGGTCCTTGGGCGGAACCGCCCTGTCGATGTCGAACCCGCCGTCCTCGTCGGCCCCTGGGACCAGGCCGGCGACCTGGCACGGGACGTCCGGGGCGAGGTCGGCCGGCAGGCGGCGAAGGCCGGAGCGGCCGGCGAGGAGTTGGCTCCAGACGTGCTCTTTCCCGCAACCCAGCGGAGAGACGACGCCCTGTCCCGTGACGACGATACGATGCATGCGACCCTAGTGGCCTTGGCCGGCGGGCGCGGTCAAGCGCACGGTCACCGTGGTCGAGAGGCCCGGCCGCAGCCGGTCCAGGCCGGCCTGGCCGGGGTCGATCCGGATTCGCACCGGCACCCGCTGGACGATCTTGGTGAAGTTGCCCGTCCCCGGCTCGAACGGGAGCAGCGAGAACTGCGAGCCGGAGCCCGGGGCGAAGCTGTCGACCTCGCCCTTCAGCGCCTTGCCGGCCAGGGCGTCGACGCGGATCGTCGCCGGCTGGCCGGGCAGCATGCGAGAGACCTGGGTCTCCTTGAAGTTGGCGGTCACATAGAGGGCGCGCAGCGGCACGATGGTCAGCAGGCGGCTGCCGGGCTGGACGTAGTCGCCCGGCTCGACCTGCCGGTCGCCCACCACCCCGTCGATCGGCGCGCGGACCACCGTATGGCCCTGGTCCTGGCGCGCCAGGTCCAAGGCCGCCTGGGCCCGGCCGACGGCGGCCTGCGCCTCGGCCAGGGCGGCGGTCAGGGTCGCGCGCTTGGCGCGGGTGACGGCGGCCTGGTTGCGGCTGACGTCCAGCTCGGCCCGGCTGTGGGCGGCGTCGGACTGGGCGGTCACGGCGGCGGCCCGGTACTGGTCGGCGTCGCGCCGGGCCACGGCGCCGGAGGCCACGAGGTTGTCGAACCGCGTCCGGTCGGCCTCGGCCCTGGAGGCCTGGGCGTCGGCCGAGGCGATGGCGGTCTGGGCGGCGCGGACGTTCGAGGCGGCCAGCGCCTCCTCGGCGTCGAGCGAGGTCAGCGCGGCGCGCGCCGCCTCCACCCCGGCCTGGGCGTTGGCTAGGTCCGCGCTCGCCGCGGCGACCTTGGCGTCGAACTCCTCCGGATCGATGCGGATCAGAGGATCGCCGGCGCGGACCGGCTGGTTGTGGGCGACCAGCACCTCGGAGACCAGGCCGCGCACCTTGGGCGCGACGATCGAGCTGTCGGCCTGAAGATAGGCCGCGTCCGTGCTCTCCGCGGCCTTGGGCGCGGCGATGTAGGCCGCGCCGCCGGCGGCGAGCACGAGGGCTGCGCCCACCGCCAGGGTGGTCCGGCGCGAGAAGGGCGCGCGCCGCCGGGCCGAGGCGGCCGCGAGGTCGGCGTGGGTCGCGTCGCGAAGGGTGGTTTCGGTCATCGGCATGTCACCGGCTGGGGAGGAGGCGGCCTTGCGGTCCGATATTATATGATGCATGTAATATAATGGAACGCGGCTTTGCAAGAGGGCGAGATGCGCGACACCGCAGACCTTGGAGGCGGCTTCCCCGCCGCTTCGGCGCCGCCGATCGACCCCTCGGCCCTGCCGAATGCGCGCAAGTATCTGATCTTCGCGGTGATGGCCTTCGGCCAGTTCATGGCGCTGATCGACATCCAGATCGTCGCCGCTTCGCTGAACGACGTGCAGGCGGGGCTCTCGGCCGGGCCCGACGAGATCAGCTGGGTGCAGACCGGCTATCTGATGGCCGAACTGGTGATGATCCCCTTCTCCGGCTTCCTGGCCCAGGCGCTCTCGACCCGGGTCCTGTTCGCCCTGTCGGCGGGCCTGTTCACCGCCGCCAGCGCCCTGTGCGGCCTGGCCTGGGACATCCATTCGATGATCGCCTTCCGGGTGATTCAGGGCTTCGTCGGCGGGGCCATGGTCCCGACGGTGTTCGCCACCGGCTATTCCCTGTTCGTCGGGCCGCAGAGGGCGATGATCCCGGCCATCCTCGGCATGGTCTCGGTGCTGGCCCCGACGCTTGGGCCCACGGTCGGCGGCTGGCTGACGGACGCGGCCGGCTGGCGCTGGATCTTCTACGTCAACATCATCCCCGGGATCGCGGTGTCCATCCTGTCGCTGGCCTTCATCCGGGTGGACCGGCCCAACCTCTCCATGCTCAGGAAGATCGACTACTCGCACCTGGCGGCGATGGCGGTCTTCCTCGGCGGGCTCGAATACGTGCTGGAGGAGGGGCCGAGGCGCGACTGGTTCGGCGACCCGCACATCGCGATCGGCGGCTGGCTGTCCTTCGTGGCCCTGCTGTTGTTCCTCGAGCGCTCGTTCCGCTCGGGCGGGCCGATCGTGCGGCTGACGCCGTTCCGCCGGCCGACCTTCGTCTTCGCCTGCGTGTTCAACCTGGTGATCGGCTTCGGCCTCTATTCGGCGACCTACCTGCTGCCGGTGTTCCTGGGCCGCGTGCGCGGCTACGACAGCCTGCAGATCGGCGGGACGGTGTTCGTCACCGGCATCGCCCAGATCGCCTCCACCGTGATCGCTGCGCGTCTGTCCCAGCGGGCCGACCCGCGCAAGGTGATCGCGGTCGGGCTGAGCCTGTTCGCGGCCAGCCTCTGGCTGACGTCGCGGGTGACGACCGAGTGGGGCTTCGGCGCCTTCCTGTGGCCCCAGGCGCTGCGCGGCTTTGCGATCATGCTGTGCATCGTGCCCAGCGTGGGCATGGCCCTGACCGGCTTCGGCCAGGTCGAACTGCGCTATGCGTCGGGGCTGTTCAACCTGATGCGCAACCTGGGCGGGGCGATCGGCATCGCGGTGGTCAACACCTGGCTGGCCGACAACGCCCGCATCCAGGCGGCGCGCCTCGGAGAGGGCCTGGGCGAGGCGGGGCGCGCCGCGCCGGACTTCATCGCCGCCATCGCCGGCGGCCTTGGCCGGACGGCGGGCGATCCGAACCAGGCGCTGCTGCTGGCCCGAGGCGAGTTCGCGGGCCTGGTCGGCCGCTTGGCCCTGACCGCGTCGTTCGAGGAGGTGTTCCGCATGATGGCCTGGCTGTTCATCGCCGCCCTGGTGATGGCGCCCTTCTGCCGGCCGCTTCCGCAGGGCGCCGCCGCGCCCGTCGACGCCCATTGAGCCCGTTGGAGTCTTGCGATGAAGAAGACCGTCGTCTGCCTTTCGGCCCTGCTGCTCGCCGGTTGCGCGGTCGGGCCGAACTACCAGAAGCCCGATCTTGGCTTGACCGCGCACTATCAGGCCGCCCCGCCGCCGGCTGCGGCCGACCTCCGGACGGCCGGGCTCGAAGCCTGGTGGCGCGGCTTCGGCGATTCGGAGCTGACGGCGGTGGTCGAGCGGGTCGGCGCCCAGAACCTCGATCTCGCCCAGGCGCGAGGCCGGGTGCTGCAGTCCCGGGCCGCCGCCCGCGCCGCCGGCGCCGCCCTCTTGCCCGAGGGGCAAGCCGCCGCCTCCGCAGCCAACGAGCGCCAGTCGTTGCTCAGCCCGATCGGCGAGATCGGCCGCCACCTGCCCGGCTACGAGCGCCAGGTCGGCCTCTATGACGTGGGCGCGGCGGCCTCGTGGGAGATCGACCTGTTCGGCGGCCTGCGCCGCGAGCAGGAGGCGGCGCGGGCGGCGGCCCACGCCAGCGCCGCCGAGGCCGAGGCCGTGCGGATCAGCGTCATGGCCGAGGCCGCCGACGCCTATCTCGAGGCGCGCGCCTATCAGGCCCGGCTCGGCGTCACCCGGCGGCAGGCGCAGGTCGAGGTCGACCTCGTCGCGCTTCTGGAACGCCGCGCCGCCCAGGGCGTCTCGCCCGACCGCGAACTGCATGAGGCGAGCGCCGAACTGGAAGGCGTGCGGGCGAGCATTCCACCGCTCGAGGCGGGGCTGGAGGCGCAGCTCAACCGGCTCGACGTGCTGATGGGCGCCCAGCCGGGAACCTATCGCGCCGAGCTGGCCGCCGAGGCGTCCCTGCCGGCGCCGCCGAGCCTCGTCGCGGGCGACGGCCCGTCCGACCTGCTGCGCCGCAGGCCGGACGTCATCGCGGCCGAGCAGCGGCTGGTCGCCGCCAACGCCCGGATCGGGGCGGCGATCTCGGACTATTATCCGAAGGTCTCGATCTCGGGCCTGCTGGGCTTCGAGAGCATCGACGCGGGCCAGATCTTCACCGGCGACGCCGTTCAGCATCAGGTCGGCGCGGGACTACGCTGGCGCCTCTTCGACTTCGGCCGTATCGACGCCGAGGTGGCCCGCGCGCGGGGCGGCCAGGCCGAGGCCCTGGCGGGCTATCGCGCGACCGTGCTGCGCGCGACCGAGGAGGTGGAAGACGCCTTCACCGACCTGAGGCAGGCGCAGGCGCGCGCCGGCGCCCTGCAGCGCCAGATCGCTGAACTGAGCACGGCCCGGGGCCAGGCCGAGCAGGCCTACGAGGGCGGCGTCAGCAGCCTGATCGAGGTGCGCGACGCCGACCGCGAACTGCTCGCCGCCTCGGACCAGCTGGTTCAGGCGCGCGCCGGCGCGGACCTGGCGGCGGTGGCCGCCTTCCGCGCGCTCGGCGGCGGGTGGCGGCCGGACGCCGACCTGATGGCGCGGCAGGCTGTGCGCGCGCCCAACGGCTAGAGCACGTTAGGCGAAAGTGTAGGCGGCTTCGCCGCTCGAACGTGCTCTAAATATTTGATTTAGCGCCCTTTTAGACGGGTCAGATGATTCTATCTGACCCTAAAGGGCTCTAGTCGGCTGATCCGGGTTGCGGCCCTCGCCGCCTTGGCCCATGCAGGATCGGATAGTCCGCACGGGGAGGGGACGGCATGTCGGCCGAAGCCATCGATCGCGTTCTGAGCGCCGCGCAGGCCGCTGGCGTCGCGTCGGGGTTCGTGGCGGCGGCGAAGCTGCCGGGCGGGGGAGAGTACGCCGGGGTCTTCGGCCAGCGCGGCGTCGCCGATCCGGCGGCCATGACCGGCGACACCCTGTTCTGGATCGCCTCCATGACCAAGGCGCTGACCTCGATCGCCGCCCTGCAGCTGGTCGAACAGGGTCGCCTGACCCTGGACCAGGACGCCGGTGCGATCCTGCCGGCGATCGGTGAGGCGCCCATCCTCGAAGGTTTCGACGAGACCGGGGCGCCGCGCCTGAGACCCGCCCGCCGTCCGCTCACCGTGCGCCACCTGCTGACCCACACCTCGGGCTTCGGCTATCCGTTCATGAGTCCCGAGCTTGCCCGCTACGGCGCTCACGCCGGCCTCGGCGTCGGGGATTCGCTGGCCATGCCTCGCCTGTTCGAGGCGGGCGAGCGCTGGCAGTACGGCGTGAGCACCGACTTCGTCGGCCAACTGGTCGAGCAGGTCAGCGGCCTGACGCTCGACGTCTATTTGAAACGCCACGTGTTCGACGTGCTGGGCATGGCCGACACCACCTTCGCCCTGTCGCCGGAGCAGGCGGGCCGCAAGGCGGCGATGCACGCCCGCACCCCGGATGGCGGCCTCGCGCCCATGCCGTTCGCCCCGCCCCCGCCGCCGAACCCGATGCTGGGCGGCGGCGGACTGTGGTCGACGGCGGGCGACTATCTGACCTTTCTGAAGGCGTTGCTCGCGGGCGGCGTCGGTGCGGGCGGGGCGATCCTGGGCGGCGACAGCCTGGCGCTCCTGACCACCAACCAGGTCGGCGAACTCGACTGCGGCGTCCTGACCGCCTCCATCCCCATGTTCACCAACGACTTCGAGCCCATGCCCGGCCGGACCAAGCGATGGAGCCTGGGCCTGATGGTCAACGAGGAGCCGGGCCCCGATGGGCGCAGCGCCGGCAGCCTGGCCTGGGCCGGGCTCAGCAATTGCTACTACTGGGCCGATCCTGCGGCCGGCGCGGCCGGGGTGCTCCTGATGCAGATCATGCCGTTCGCCGACCCCAAGGCGCTCGAAGTGTTCTCGGCCTTCGAACAGGCGGTCTACCTCTAAGGGAACTCACTATGCCCTTCGCGCGCGTCAACGGTCTCGATCTCTACTGGGAGCGCCAGGGCGCCGGCGAGCCCCTGCTGTTCATCTCGGGCACCGGTTCGGACCTGCGCAACAAGCCGAACGTGTTCGACGGCCCGCTGACCCGGCATTTCGACCTTCTGGCCTATGACCAGCGGGGTCTCGGCCGGTCGGACAAGCCAGACGCGCCCTGTTCGATGGCCGACTACGGCGATGACGCGGCGGGACTGATGGACGTTCTGGGCTTGGCCAGGGCCAAGGTCGTCGGCGTCTCCTTCGGCGGCATGGTGGCCCAGGAACTGGTCCTGCGGCGCCCGGATAAGGTGAGCCGGCTGGTGCTCGCCTGCACGTCGCCGGGCGGGGCCGGCGGGGCGTCCTTCGCCTTCCACGAGATCGAGCACCTGAAGGGCGAGGCGCGGGCACGCCACATGATCCCCATCTCGGACACCCGTCACGACGACGCCTGGTCCGCCGCCCACCCGGACGCCTACGCCCAGATGGTGGCCCTCGGCGCCGCCGACCCCTATGCGGACGAACCCGGTCACGCCATGGGCGCCCGTCGCCAGCTCGAGGCCCGCGCGGCTCACGACACCTGGGACCGGCTGCCCCAGATCGCCTGCCCGGTGATGATCGCCGCCGGCCGATATGATGGTATCGCCCTGCCTCAGACCCAGGAGCGGATGGCCGCGCGCATCCCCGGCGCCGAACTCCGCTTCTTCGAGGGCGGGCATCCGTTCATGCTCCAGGACCGCGCGGCCTTTCCGGCGATGATCGCCTTCCTCCAGGCCGAGGCCTGAAGCCGGTCAGGGCCCGACGTTGATCGACAGCACGTCTACGGTCAGGCCGACCTCGATGCTCGCCTGGTCGAACTTGAACGTGGTGTCCGGCGGCCCGTCGGGATCGATCTTGGCTTCGGTGCGCGGGGCGTTGGGGAAGCAGGCCGCGATCGCGCCCACCATCTTCTGCATGTCCGCTGCGGTGGACGGCTCCCACGAGCAGGACAGGATGCGGTGCCCCTCGATCGCGCAGTTGTCGCCGGACGACAGCTGGATGGTCGAGCGCCAGTACTGGCCGTCGTTGCTGCCCGGCAGCGGATCACCCTCCACCGGGCCGAACCCGGTCCTGGCCAGATCGATGGCCTTGCCGAGCTGGTCGCAGAGGCCGTCGGCGCGCGCGGCGGCCGGGGTGAGAACGAGGGCGAGGATGGCGGCGAGGCTGACGGACTTCATGGCGGGTCTCCGGCCAACGTTGCTGCACGATTTCTGGACCGCGGCCGCGCGGGCTTCAAGACCGCAGGTCTCAAAGCCCGCCTCCCACGGGTTGCCGTGGGGCCGGGCGCGTGGGAGCTTGACCCTATCCATCTGTCGTGGGGATGAGCATGACCTCCAAACTGATCCTGGCGGTGCTGGCCGCCCTCACCCTGGCCGGCTGCAGCAGTCTCGGCTGCAACTCGGCCGGTGGCGGCCGCGTGAGCGGCGGCGGATGCACGGCGCACGTCCCGTTCTGATGGCGGCCGCCCTGTCCAACGGAGTCGCCGCTTGACCCGAGTGCTCGTGTACGAACCTTCTTTCCGCCGGCTCGCCGCCGACCTTTCAGGTTTCGCGGGCGTCCGCTGGCTGCTGATGCGTCCCGACGGCTCGATCAGCCTCGATGGGGCGTTCGTGGCGGCCGAGGACGCGCGGCCGGAGATCGGCTGGATCAACGCCGACCTGTTCGGCGACGCGCCGATCCGCGGCTACATGACCGTCCTCCTGAAGTCGCCGGATCTGAAATGGGTGCAGAGCGGGGCGGCGGGCTTCGACGACGCGGCCTTCGGCCGCATCGTCGCCAAGGGCGCGCGCCTGACCACCAACCACAGCCAGGCGGTCGGGATGTCGGAGTATGTGCTGGCCGGCGTGCTCGACCACTTCCAGCGCGGACCGGAGCGCCGCGCGGCGCAGGGCCGCCGGGCCTGGGCCCGCCTGCCGTTCCGCGAGGTGGCGGGCTCGTCCTGGCTGGTCATCGGTTTCGGCGCCATCGGGCGCGCGGTGGCGGTCAAGGCGCGGGCCTTCGGCGCCCAGGTGACCGGCGTGCGCCGCTCGGACGGCCCGGACCCGGACGCCGACGCGATGGCCGCGCCGGGCGAGGTCCAGCGCCTGCTTGGCGGCGCCGACGTGGTGGTGCTGTCCCTGCCGCTCTCGCGCGAGACCGCTGGCATGGTCGACGCGCGGTTCCTGGCGGCGATGAAGCCGGGCTCGGTGCTGGTCAACGTCGGCCGCGGCGGCCTGGTGGACGAGGACGCCCTCCTGGCCGCCCTCGACGCCGGCAAGCCCGAGCATGCCGTTCTGGACGTCTTCCGGGCCGAGCCCCTGCCAGCGGACAGCCGCTTCTGGAACCATCCCCGCGTCGCCCTGACCGGCCACGCCTCGGCGATGGGTTCAGGCCTGACGGCGCGCGGCGACGCCCTGTTCCTCGAGAACCTGCGCCATTACCTCGCCGGCGAGCCGCTGCGGAACGAGGCGTCGGCGGCGGAGGTGATGGGCGGCTGAGCGATCAGCCCGCCAGATCGGCCGCGGTGAAGGCCGGTCGCACCGGCACGGCGGGCAGGGCCGCGATGGACGGCGCGCCTTCGCCCCGCCAGATGGCGCAGACAACCGCGATCAGGTCGGCGCCGCTCTCGCGCAACAGCGCGCCGGCGTCGACGACCGCTCCGCCTGTGCTGATCACGTCCTCGACAATGACGGTCCGTCGCCCACGGACCTCGCCGCCCTCCACCGCGCGACAGGTCCCGTAGGTCTTCGCTTCCTTGCGGACGAAGACCACCGGAAGGCCGCTTTCGAGCGACATGGCCGTGGCGATGGGCACGCCGCCGAGCTCCAGACCCGCCAGAACTTCGGTGTCTGGGGGGAGCAGGTCCAGCATCCGAGAGGCGATGCGCCGCAAGAGTTTCGGGTCGGCCTCGAAACGGTACTTGTCGAAATACTGCGACGAGGTTTGGCCGGAGCGGAGGACGAAGGTCCCGGTGAGCCGGGCGGCGGCGTTGATGTCCCGCGCAAGATCCTGTGTCGGCATGGTCTCGTCCCTGTTCGCCCCTTGATGCCGCGAAACGTGATTCCCTGCTATCCGGCGGCAGGCCGCGCGGCGACGAACTGAGCAAGACAATCAGCGTCTGACGCCGCGTTAGTGGAAGGCGTGCGAGATCTTCACGCCGGCGGGCAGCATCAGGACCCCGATCAGGCAGGGGAAGATGAACAGGATCAGCGGGATCATCATCTTGGCCGGCAGGGCGAGCGCCTTCTCCTCGGCGCGCAGCATGCGCTTCTGGCGCATGTCGTCGGAGAACACCGACAGGGTCTCGCCCATGCTGGTGCCCATCTCTTCGGCCTGGCGCAGCATGGTGGCGAACGAGCGGGCCTCGTCGATGCCCAGCCGGTCGGCGAGGCGGCTCCAGGCGTCCTTGCGGGCCTGGCCGGCGCGGAATTCGAGCGTCATCAGATAGAGCTGCTCGGCGAGGTTCGGGTAGCGGGTGACCAGCTCCTCGGTGATCCGGCTGACCGCGGCGTCCAGGCTGAGGCCGGCCTGCACCGAGGCGACCAGCAGGTCCAGCAGGTCGGGAAAGCCGTCGCGATACTCCCGCTCCCGCGAGGTGCGCCGCGAGCGCAGCACCTGGTCGGGACCGAACACGGCGACGGAGGCGAACAGGGCGGCGATCAGCACGACGCCGACGCCCCCCGTGCGCGTCAGGGCCATCGGCACGAGCAGCAGGGTGGCGACGGTGGCGATGACCAGCAGGATCGAGCGGGCCCCAAGGTAGTAGGCCACCGCCTCGCGGCTGGAGAAGCCCGCGCGCGCCAGCTTGGTGCGCAGGGCCGAGGCCTGGCTGGGGTCCTGGGTCTCGACCTGGCCGCCCAGCCGACGCACCCGGTCGGCGAGCTGGGCGAAGGGCCCCGTGGCCGCCCGCGGGCCCGAACCGGGTTCGCCCGACAGCCGCTCGCGCCGCTTGAACCGCGCCGCGGCGCTGCGCACCAGCACCGAGCCGAAGCCGATCACGCCGACGCCGATCATCAGGACGGCGGCCAGGGTGACGAGGGTCGAGGTCGAGACGGCCGGCATGGCGGGTCAGATCCTCATGTCGATCATGCGCCGCATGACCAGGTTGCCGAGCATCATCCAGCCGCCGAGCAGGGCGAGGCCGATATGCACCGCCCGTTCGTGGATCACGTCGCCGTAGTAGCGGGGGCTGAGGATCTGCAGCATGCCGAACACCACGAAGGGCGCGGACGTCAGGATCAGCGCCGAGATGCGGCCCTCGGACGAGGCGGCCTGGATCTTCAGGCGCAGCTTGTGCCGCTCGCGCACGGTGTGGGCGTTCATCTTCAGAAGGCCGGTCAGGTTGCCGCCGGAGCGGTCCTGCAGGCGGATGGTGGCGGCGAACAGGTCGATGTCCGCGTGGCGGCACCGCTCGGCCAGGTGGGCGACGGCCGTCTCCAGCGTGGCGCCAAAGGCGATCTCGTCGGCCACCATGCCGAATTCCGATCCGATCGGGTCGACCATCTCGCGGCCGACCAGGGCGATGGCCGTCGGCACGGGGTGGCCGGCCTCGAGGCTGCGGACGATGACGTCCAGGGCGTCGGGAAGCTGCTGGCTGAGCAGCTTGCCCCGCTTGGCGCCGATGAACTTCAGATAGGCCAGGGGCGCGACCACGGCCGAGGCCGCGCCGACGATCACGGCGAAGACCATCTCGTGGGTGACGACGACGACCGCGAGGCCGATCGCCGCGCCCAGGCCCGCGGCGATCATGATCCAGCGCCTGGGCTGGAAAGGCGCGCCGGAGCGGACCACCAGGTCGGACAGCCAGGTCCAGCGCAGCACCCGCTCGCCGGTCGCGCTCAGGCCCCGCCGCTTGCGCAGCTCGATCACCACGTCGCCGATGCCGAGGCCGCCTTCCGCGATCTTCAGCCGCTGGTTCACCGTCCGGCGGGCGCGTCCGGCCGTGACTAGGCCCCACGTCGCCTGGGCGGCCGAGAACACGGCCGCGAAGACCAGGATATAGAAGGCGAACTGGGCGTCGAAGCGCATGCGCGGTCCGCCTCAGGTCAACGCGGTCTGCGGGTCGAAGTTCGCCGCGTCGTACTGGATGCCCCGCCTGATCATCTCGTCCATGCACTTGGGGCGCAGGCCGGTGGCGCGGAACTCGCCGCGCACCGAGCCGTCCGGGTCGGTGTGGCTGCGCCGGAAGCCGAAGATCTCCTGCATCTGGACGACATTGCCCTCCATGCCGGTGATCTCGGTCACGCTCATCAGTCGCCGCTTGCCGTCGGACAGGCGCATGACCTGGACGATCAGGGTGACGGCCGAGGCGATCTGGCCGCGGATCGATTCCGGCGGCAGCTTCATGCCCGACATGGCCACCATCTGCTCCAGGCGGGTGATGGCGTCGCGCGGGGTGTTGGCGTGGATGGTGGCCATCGAGCCTTCGTGGCCGGTGTTCATGGCCTGCAGCATGTCGAAGGCCTCCTCGCCGCGCACCTCGCCCAGGATCACCCGGTCGGGACGCATCCGAAGCGCGTTCTTGACCAGCTCGCGCTGGCGGATCTCGCCCTTGCCCTCGATGTTCGGCGGCCGGGTCTCCATGCGCACCACGTGCGGCTGCTGCAGCTGCAGTTCGGCGGCGTCCTCGATGGTGATCAGCCGCTCCTTGTGCTCGATCGCGCCGGACAGGGCGTTGAGCAGGGTGGTCTTGCCCGAGCCGGTGCCGCCGGAGATCACGGTGGAGATCCGCGAGCGCACCGCCCCGTGCAGGAACTCGGCGACGCAGGTCGGCATGGCCCCGACATTGACCAGTCGCTGCAGGTCGTAGGGCTTCTTCGAGAATTTGCGGATCGAGACGGCCGCGCCGTCGATGGTGATCGGGGCGATGGCCGCGTTGACCCGGCTGCCGTCCGCCAGGCGAGCGTCGACCATCGGCTGGGACTCGTCGATCCGCCGTCCCACGCCGGCGACGATGCGGTTGACGATGCGCAGCAGGTGGTCGTTGTCCCGGAATCGGACCGGGGTCAGCTCCAGCTCGCCGTGACGCTCGATGAACACCTTGAACGGGCCGTTGATCAGGATGTCGGCGATGGTGTCGTCCTGCAGCAGGGGCTCGATCGGCCCCAGGCCCACCATCTCGTCGAACACCGAGGCGCCCAGCTGTTCGATCTCGGCGCTGTTCAGCGGCAGCCGCTCCTCGCGCGCGAAGTCGGCCACCAGGTTGCGGACCTGGCGGCGCATTTCCTTGTCGTCCAGCTTGTCGAGCTTGGACAGGTCGATCTCGTCGATCAGGCGTGCGTGTAGCTTCAGCCGGGCGTTCAAGAGGCCGTCGTCGCGGAAGTAGGCGGCTTCGGGCGTGGGCTCCTTGGCCAGGGCGGCCAGGGCCGGCGCGGCAGGCGTCTCGGCCGACGCGGTCGGCGGCGCGGGCGCGGGCTTGGGTGGGGTCGCGGGGCCTTGGGATCGGGCGCCAAACCGGCTCATCAGGCCACCTTCTTGCTCTGACGACGGCCGGCGACCGTCTGGGTCGCGAGGTCGTCGACCAGGCCGGCGATGTCCTTGACGATCTTGGAGCGCGGCCGGTGCTGGCTGATCGGCCCGCCGAGGTTGGCCGAGCAGGCCGCGGCCTCCCAGTCCGAGGTGACGACGCCGGCGACCTTGCGGCCCAGGGCTCGTTCCGCCTCGGCGCGTGACGGCGCGGGGCCGAACATCCGGCTGGCCATGCGGTTCAGCACGATGCGCGGGCGGCGCGCGTCCTCGATCTCGGCTTCGATCTCAGCCGCCAGGTCGCGGGCGGCGAGCAGGGCCGGAACGGTCAGCTCGGAGATCACCAGGAGTTCGTCCGAGCCGCCCAGCACGTCGATGGTCCAGGAGTGGCGGTGGCGCGGCATGTCGATCACCAGCCAGTCGTAGACCTGGCAGGCGACCTCCAGCAGGCGGCAGACCGCCGCCGGGGTGATCTTGGCGAAGGCGTAAGGGTCGCGCGGGCAGGCGAAGAGGTCGAAGCCGCCGGGCGCCCTCAGCGAGAAGACGTCCAGCAGGGCCTGGTCGATCCGCTCCGGCGCGGCCGAGGCGTCGGCCAGGTGCATGTTGGGCGCGGCGCCCAGATAGGCGCTGGCCGCCCCGTCGGCGAGGTTGAGGTCGAACAGCGCGACCCGGTCGCCCAGGCGGCGGCTGGCCAGGGTGGCGGCGATCTCGATGGCGAGCGTGGTGCCGCCGGCGCCGCCGACCGCGCTCATCACGCTCCAGCACTGCGAATGGCGCGCGGCGCCGCCCGCGCCCGCGGTGTCGGCGAACAGGCTGGCGACACAGCGCGCGAGGTCCGCCGGGGACAGGGGCGCGTCCAGGACGTCGGACCGCTTCAGCTTGAACAGCGCCCGCGCCAGGCTCGCCGGCAGGTTGGCGCCGACCAGGATGACGGCCGGCGGCGAGGCGGTCTGGGCCAAGGCGCCGATGACCGCGGTCAGCCGCGCCGGATCGGCCGCCCCGGCCTCGATCAGCACCAGGTCGAACGGGCTGCGCATCAGGTTGACGGCGTCGACCATCTCCGGCGCCGCGACCTCGAAATCGGCCTTCGGCATCGCCTGTTCGGCGAGCGGCGCCAGCTTGGGGCCGATGACCAGGACGCGACGTTTCAGGGACATGGAAGCACTCATCGGGACACGCCTACGGGTTGCCGGTCTTGGGGCCTGGACCGGCCGGCTTTTCGGTCATGCCCATCAGGATCAGGTCGATCGCGCTCGGCTCTTGGGTGGCGGTCAGCGGATTGGGCAGGGATTCGATGTGGTCGCTGGGCGCCACCAGGTGCGGCGTGACGATGATCACCAGCTCGGTCTGCTGGTGCTGCCAGTTGGACGAGCGGAACAGCGAGCCCAGCACCGGCAGGTCCGACAGGCCGGGAATCTGATCGACCGCGTTGTTGTAGGCGCGCTGGAACAGGCCGGCGATGGCGAAGCTCTGGCCGTCGCGCAGTTCGACGACCGTCGAGGCGCGGCTGACGGTCAGGGCCGGCAGGCTGAAATTGTCGACGGTCACGCTGTGGGCGGAGTCGAGCTGGCTGACCTCGGGCGAGACCTTGAGGCGGATGTCGCCGTTGTCCTGCACCACCGGGGTGACGTTGAGCTTCACGCCGTACTGGCGGAATTCGACGGTGACGTTGTTCAGGCCGTTGGGCACCGGATAGGGGAACTCGCCGCCCGCCAGGAAGCTCGCCTCTTCGCCGGACATGGCGATCAGGTCCGGCTTGGCCAGGGTGCGGACCAGGCCCTTCTGCTCCAGAGCCGCGAGGTTGGCGTTGACGGTGACGTCGCCGAACTTGCCGGTGGCGCTGAGCACGCCCATGGGCGTGTCTCCGCTCTGCAGCCCGTTGGCGGTGCCGGAACTGAAGCCGAAGCTGCCCTGGCTGTTGGCCGCGGTGAAATTGAAGCCGACGTCGCGCAGCGAACTGCGGTTGGCCTCGATCACCCGGACCTCGACCATCACCTGCTGGTCCGAGGCGATGACCATGGAAGAGGAGACGGCCTGGGGCGCGTAGCGCTCGGCGATCGCCTTGGCCCGCGAGGCCACCGTCGCGGTGGAGGCTGAGCCGGAGAGCAGGATGCCGCCCGCCAGGTTGCTGGCGACGATATGCTCGCCGGGCAGGGCGCGGGCCAGGTCGGCCTGCAGCGAGTCGGTGTCGTGGCCGACCCGCACGTCGATCACCTGGGCAAGGTGGTGCGGGCGGTCGTAGATCAGCAGATTTGTCACTCCCAGCGCCTTGCCGCGGACGTAGAAGCTGCGGTCGGTGGTCGCCACCAGCTGGAGCATGTCCGGCTGGGAGACCACGATCTCGCTGGCCGGATAGTCCAGGTGGAAGGCCGCCGACTTGTCCTTCGGCACGGTGATCGTGCGCAGGGGGCCGTCTTCGGCGCCGTCGCCCGCCGCCTGGGCGCGGGCCGGTCCGGCCGCCAGGGGGCCGGTCAAGGCGACGGCGAGGGCGACGAGCGCGCCGGCGGCGGCTCGGGGGCTAAGGCGTTGGGGGCCGTGGCGCACTGGCGTCTTCTCCCGTCCGGCGCTCAAAGGAAACCCGCCCGGACCCCGTCGGCCGGGACCTTGACCTTGGCGATCGCATCGCCGTTGACGATGATGACCGACGGGCCCTCGTCGCGCGGCCCGCCGCCTTGCGCCGCGCCGGCTGCGCGGTGGCGGCCGCCGACGGGACCGCGCAGAGCCGCCGCGCCGGCCGGGCCGAGGTCGGCGGCCTGGACGGGGCGCACCTGCTCGATCTCGGAGGCGCCGGTCTTGCGCAGGGCGAGGGACAGCGTGCCCGACTGGGCCGCCAGGGCCAGGCGCTCGGCGTCCTGCACCGAGACCTCCAGCGTGGCGGAGTGGGCCACGATCGGCGCGGCGGTGGTCGGGTTGGCGTTCTGGTCGACGCCCAGCACGCGCAGGTTCTGGCTGACGATGTTCGACATCAGCCTGCGCTGGGCCGAGCCGCTGGTGTCGAGCGCGCTGGAGATGTCGCGGGTCAGGACCACGTCCACCCGGTCGCCGGGCATCACGTGGCCGCCGGTCCCGGAGACCTCGTTGATCGCGATGGTGTAGGCCCGCATGCCGGGCGTGATCAGGGCCGCCAGCGTGGCCCGTTCACCGACCCCGGTCAGCTTGGAAGCCAGCACCGGCTCCTGCGCCTGCATCGGCGTCAGCGACGTCGGCGGGCCGCCCTGCTGGGACAGGATCTGGTTCACCGAGCTGTAGGCGCCGGTCGGGGCCGCGCCTGGCGGCAGCTTGACCACGGTGAGGTACTTGGCCTCCAGCTTGACGCCGTAGGGGATGGGCTGGGCGGCGACGACCACCGGCACGCCCTGTGGCGGCGGCGCGGCCGGGGCCTGGGCGTTGGCGACATGGTTGGGCATCCAGAGTCGCGCCACGATCAGCGCGCCGACGCCGAGCGCGGTCGATGCGCCGAGACTGATGATGGTGGCTGGCCGCATGACGCCCCCAAGGACTGGCGAACCGGCGCAGCATGCCGCGTTCGATCTGGTTATCTCTTGGGGCCTCTTTCGTTGTCATTAATCTACAAAGTAAATATCGATAAACCCTAACGATTTATACCAATTACCAATTCTCGTTTACATGGCGTAGCGCAATATTATTAGGATTGCGCCAGAACAACGCGGTTACTTATGGTGGAGTTTCCGAATTTTTGTGGCGCTACTGGTTTAACCTGTTCCGGAGGCGATGCGCCGGGCGGCGGGCGTAGACACCTGCTCGCCGGCCGTGCTTGAACAGGTCGGCAAGGCGGGAGGCGGACATGGCGGTCACGACCGGACCAGACGGTCGGTTCGACATCGGGCGGGTGATCGGCCGCACGTTCGACGTCATCCGCCACAACCTGGCGACCTTCGCGATCCTGGCGCTGCTGCTGGCCGGCGTCCCGGCCCTGATCTCCACCATCGGCCTGTTCGGGCTCCTGAACCGCATCCAGAGTCTCGGTGGGCAGGCCGGCCCGGCCGTCTTCATCCAGGCGTTCGGCCAGGGCGCGGTCTTGACCGGCGTCGGCGCGCTGCTGGGGGTGGTCACCAACGCCATTCTGCAGGGTGCGGTGATCTTCGGCGCGGCCTCCTATCTCACCGGCCGGTCGGCCAGCCTCGGCGAATGTCTGGGCGCGGGCCTCAAGCGCTGTCTGCCGCTGATCGGGTTGATGCTGGTGGGCTTCGTCGCCATCGGCTTCGGCTTCATGCTGTTCATCGTTCCGGGCGTGATGATGGCGGTGGCCTGGGTCGCCGCCGCGCCGGCCCTCGTGGTCGAGCGGACCGGGGTTTTCGGCGCGTTCAGCCGCAGCGCCGACCTCACGCGTGGCCGCCGCTGGCCGATCTTCGGCCTGCTCGTGCTCTACTTCGTCGCGATCTCGGTGGTGCAGCAGGTGTTCATCAGCCTGGTCGGCGTGGGCTTTGCGGCCGCCACGCCGGAGGCGGACTTCTTGAACAAGCTGCCGGTCAGCGCCGTCATCAGCGTCTGTGTGTCGATCCTGGGGTGCGCCGGCATAGCCTCGATCTATTACGAGCTGCGATCGAGCCGCGAAGGGATTGGGCCCGAGGCGCTGGCGGCGGTGTTCGACTAGGACGGAAGGGCTCTACGGCGCGTCGAACTTGTCGCGCCGACGCCGGCCGAACAGCAGCCGGTGCTCCAGCCGCCCGCGCAGGGCGACGTAATAGGCGTCCAGGAAGGCGCCGTCGCTGAGCTGCGGATCCGCCGGCCGGCCGATCTTGGTCCGGATGCGCTCGGCCACGGCCTTCAACGTTCTGGGCTCGTAGCGGCGCAGCACCTCCTCCAGCACCTGCAGCTCCTTCACGCCGTAGGTGTCCAGCTCGCGCTGGGTGAAGGCGACGCCCTTGGCCGCCGCGTGAGCCTTGACCGCCATGTCGGGCGCAAGCTTGCGGCGCGGCGCCTTCAACACCCAGGTGCCCGCGACGATGTCCCCGGCGCGCAGCTTGTCGCGGTTGAACAGCGGCATGAACACGAACACCGCGCACCAGGCGATGCCCAGGAGGATGATCCAGGCGTCGACGCCGCTGGCGCGGGCGAACAGGAAGGTGGCCGGCAGGTAGACCTCCAGTTCGCGCATGGCGTTGCGGGCGAAGATGGCGTCGGCGGTCAGCCGGCCCCCGTTCCGCGAGGCCACCCTCAGGCCCAGCAGCCGCTTGCCCGGCGTCGCCCCCCGCGGCGTCAGCTCGAAGGCGACGAAGTAGAAGTTGCGCAGCAGGAACCAGATCAGCAGCAGCGCCACGATCATGATCGAGCCGCCGGTCTTGTTGTGGGTGGCGGCGGCGGCCACGCCGACGAGGATGGTCAGGGCGATCATCGCCACGCCCATGATCACGAGGTCGATCAGGAACGCCCCCGCCCGCTCGCTGGCGTCGGCCAGGCGCACCTCCAGGTCGACCCCCTCCGGCGTGACCAGTTCGCGGCGCAGGGCGGGCGAGGCGTTGTCGTACGCGGCGGCCGGCGCGCGCGCCGAGGCGGGGTCAGCGGTGGCCATCGAGGCGGCTCCGGGCCCTGGGGAAATAGAAATAGACGATCCAAAGGCTCGCGGTCGCTCCGGCGAGCGCATAGCGGATCGGCGTCGACTGGATCACCTGCCGGCCGACGCCTTCGAGCGCGCCGGCGCACAGCAGCATGACCAGCACCCCCGCCATCACCACCCCCGACCGGCGGCCCGCCTCGGTGGCGGCGTCCAGCCGGGTCCGCTCGCCGGGAAAGGCCGTGGCCGTGCCGATCCGGAAGCCCGCCGCGCCGGCGAGGATGATGGCGGAAAGCTCGGTGACGCCATGGATGGCCAGCCAGCCGCCAACCTCCAGGCCCAGTCCGTGGGTCACGAACAGGGCCACGAAGGCGCCGAGCATCAGCCCGTTGCCGGTGACCAGCAGCGCGGTCGGCACGCAAAGGGCGAAACCGAGGGCGAAGGCGAACAGGGCGATGCTGGCGTTGTGGGTGAACAGGTAGGTGGCCATGGCCGAGAGGTCGTGCCCATGGCCCTTGTCGAACAAGGTGGCGCGCAAGGCCGCGGTCGAGGCGGCCGGGCCTCGGCCCTGGGCCAGGTAGTCCGGCATGAAGGCGCCGTACCAGTCCGGGTCGCGGGTCACCAGGATGTAGGCCGAGACCGCGCCCGCGACGGTCAGGCCAAAGCTGACCAGGGTCTCGCGCCACAGCGAGCGTACGGCGTTCGGCCAGTCGCGGGCGAAGAAGCGGACGATCCGCTCGACCAGCGTCGATCGCGCGCCGTAGACGAAGAAGTAGGCCCGCGCGCACAGGCTCTCCAGATAGTCGATCAGGCCCTGGTCCAGCGAAGTCGCGCGCGCCACCGACAGCGACGACAGGGCGGCGCGGTAGAGCACCGGCGCGGCCAGCAACTGCTCGTCGCTCAACGAGGCCGCGCCACGGCCTTCGGCCCGCGCGAGCACGGCTTCCAGCCGGCGCCAGTCGGCCTCCCGCTCGGCGCGGAAGCGGTAGCTCTTCAGCCTCAGCTCATCCATCGCCTGCGCCTCACAGAAGATCCCGCCGCTTCAGGTCCAGGTAGCGCGCCAGCAGCGGGGCCCCGATCTGCTGGGCGGGCGCCTCGAGGATCTCCGCCCCCATCCGCCGCAACCGCTCGATCACCACCTCGCGCTCGCGCAGCAGGGCGGCGGCGACCACGGCGCGCGAGACGTCCTCGCCGTCCTCCGGCGCCTTGCGGGTCAGCGCCTCCATCTCATCGTCCCGCATCACCACGAACAGCACCAGGTGCTGGCTCATCAGCCGGCCGACGTTCTCGAGCATCAGCTCGGCGCTGGTCGTATCGGCGAAGTCGGTGAACACCACCAGCAGCGAGCGCCGCCGCAGGGCGCCGGAAAGCTGGGTCAGGCCCAGGGTGAAATTGGTCTCAGCCGTCGAATAGTCGATCCCCGCCGCCAGCCGCTGGATCAGGGCGTAGGCGCCCGGGCCGGACAGGGCGCCGCTGGCCACGTGCGGCTTGGCGTCGAAGGCGAAGAGGCCGACCCGGTCGCCGGACTTCAGCCCGACATAGGCCAGGACCAGGGCCGCGTTCAGGGCGTGGTCGATCTTGGGCAGGCCGGCCAGCGGCTCGCACATCAGACGGCCGGTGTCGACCACCAGGATGATCGGGTGGTTGCGCTCGACGTGGAACTCCCGCGCCAGGAGCTGGCGGTGGCGGGCGGACTGCTTCCAGTCGATGCTGCGGCGGTCCATGCCGGGGCGGAATTCGCTGAGTGCGTGGAACTCCGAGCCGCCGCCCAGGTCGAACTGCAGGCGCGGGCCGGCCAGGGCGTCGCGCGTGAACAGCTTCAGCGCCTCGTCCTTGACCGCCTGGATGTTCAGGGTGACCGGCAGCGGCCGGTCGAGCGTCTCGACCTTCTGCTTCCAGACCAGTCCCATGGGGCCTGGCCAGCGCGCCCACAGCCTGACCAGCGCCCCCGGACCGCGCCGGATCGGCTTGAGGCGAAAGCCCGTCCGGGCCAGGCGGTCGGCGACGCGCGCACGCCGGCGGCGCGGTTCGACCTCGATCCGCGCGTTCGCCTCCAGCGCCAGCTCGACCGCGGCCGGCGCGGCGGCGGCGAAGGCGACCTGGACCAGGGCCTCGCCCTGCCCGCCGGCGGCCAGGGCGCCCGGCGCCGTCAGGCTGAGGCTGGCGCGGGCGCGGTCGGCGCCGAGGGCGGCGTCCAGCATCACCAGGGCGAAGACCAGGGCGATCCAGCCCGGCCCGATCAGCCATAGCCCGGGCGCCGTCAGCCCGACCAGGAGCGCGATCGGCGCCCCGATCGCCGCCAGGCCTATGGCGCGGGCCGTGGGATAGATCACCGCGGCGCCTCGACTTGCCCGATCATGGCGGTCAGCGAGTCATCCACCTTGCGCCCGTCGATCTCGGCGGCGGGCGAGAGGATCACCCGGTGACGCAGCGCCGGCAGCGCCAGGGCCTTGACGTCGTCGGGGATGACATAGTCCCGCCCTTCCAGCGCCGCGCGGGCCCGCGCGGCCAGGGCCAGCATGGCCGCGCTGCGCGGCGAGGCGCCGTTCGAGAAGTCGCCCGCCTCGCGCGTCGCCCGCACCAGGGCCACGACATAGTTCACGATGTCGTCCGCCAGCCGCACCTGGGCCACGGCGCCGACGGCCTCTTCGACCTGGGCCGCGTCGACCACGGGGCTGACGCCGAAATCGGCCGCGACCGGCTGGCCGGCCCTGGCGCCGTGCGAGGCGACGATCCGCCGCTCGTCTTCAGCGCTCGGGTAGCCGAGCTGCTGCTTGAACAGGAACCGGTCGAGCTGGGCCTCGGGCAGGGGATAGGTGCCCTGCTGTTCGATCGGGTTCTGGGTGGCGACGACGGTGAAGCGCGGGCTCAGCGCATGGCTGACGCCGTCCAGGGTGACGGCCCGCTCCTGCATGGCCTCGAGCAGGGCGGCCTGGGTCTTGGGCGGGGTGCGGTTGATCTCGTCGGCCAGCAGCAGCTCGCAGAACACGGGCCCCTTGACCAGGTTGAAACGGCTGGTCTGGAAATCGAACAGGTTGGTCCCCAGGATGTCGCCCGGCAGCAGGTCCGGCGTGAACTGGATCCGCCCATAGCTGAGGTTGACCGCCCGGGCGAAGCATTGCGCCAGGAAGGTCTTGGCCGTGCCCGGCGGGCCCTCCAGCAGGATGTGGCCGCCGGCGAGCAGGCTGGTCAGCATCAGGTCGATGGTCTCGGACTGGCCGACCACCGCCTTGCCCATTTCGCCGCGGATCCGGTCCGCCAGCGCCTTCACCTCAGCGATGTTCACCGGTCATCTCCATTTTCCATTGGTAGAGGTCCTGGGACAGGCGCATCAGGCCTGCCCGGTCCTTGACGGTTCCGGCCTCGGCGGTCAGCGCCGCCAGGCGATGTTTGGCGCCGAGGCGTTCGGCCTGGCGATCGAGCAGGGCGGTGAGTTCCGCCTCGCTCATCCGGGCGCCCAGCGGCGTGTGGGCGCCCAGCGCCTTGGCGACGGCCGCCCGGGTCAGGTCCAGGTAGCGCCCGGCCATCGCCGGCTCGCGCCGGGCCAGGCGGATCAGGCCGGCCGAGTTGTCGGCCAGGGCCCGCTTGCCCAGCGCTATGGCGCGGCCGGCGGGCCTTGGGGCGCCGAACCGGGTCAGGGCCTGCAGCGCCATCAGCAGGGCCGCGGCGGCCAGGCAAAGGGTGGCGCCCAGGAACGGCGGCTGGAACGCCAGCTTGAGCAGGCTCCTCGACCGCTTGAACCCGTTCAGCGTGACGTCGAACACGATCGGTCCGTCCGCCTTGCGCAGCCCCTGGATCAGGGTCACCGCGACGCGCGCGGTCGCCAGGTCCTTCAGCCCATGGGTGTTCATCAGGTCCGGATCGGACAGCACGAAGACCCGCCGGTCGGCGCTCGCCGCCAGCACGGCGCGCCCGCGCGCGTCCCGCACCAGCGGGATCAGGCCGTCGCCGCCGCTAAGGGTCTGGAACTGATCGATGGGCCCGGTCGTCGCGTCTCCGCCAGGCAGGCCGGCCAGCCGGACCGGCGACGCGCCCGCGTCGCGGGCGATCGTCATCGCGCCGAACCGCTTGGCGAGCAGCTTGGCGACCGCGGTCGCGTCGAGCACGCCCACGTTGGTCGCCCAGCCAGGGGTGGTCATATCGGGCGCGGCCTGCCATTTCGGCAGCACCACCAGGGTGGGCCCGCTGGTGGTCATGTCGTAGAGGGCGTCGGCGTCGGACTCAGGCGAGGGCGTCAGCACCAGAAGGCCCGTCGAGGCGCTGCGCGCGTGAGGGTCGCGGCTGACCAGCACCGGATCGCCGATGGCCTTGAGCAGCCGTGTGACGCCGGAAAAACCGATCGCCGAACGCGAGAGCGCGTGACCGCCGCCGTCCGAGCCGCCGCGCAGGTCCGGCGCATAGGCCGACAGCACCACCAGGGCGGAGAAGGCGAACACGCCGGCGACCAGCAGCGCGATCACCGTGCGTGCGGAAAAGGCGCCCGTCTCGCCATGCGAGGCGCGGGCCTCGCTCATGTCCGCTCCGGCAGGGCGAAGGCCTGGTAGGCGTGGCGGCAAGCGGCGAACGCGCCCGCGTCCACGTCGCGCCCGCCGAAGAAGCTCTGTTCCACCACCCGGGCGATGCCTGCGAAGGTGCTCCGCGCCGCCTGGGGCAGGATGTCGAGGTCGGCGATGTCTCGGCTGGTCAGGGCGGGACGGATCTGGCCCGGCCAGCGCGCGTCGATGTCCTCGATGCTGCGGAACAGGATCAGGTGGGCGGCCTCCCCGAAGCGGCCGGCCGCCGCCAGCCGGTCCGCGTCTTCCAGCAGGGTGCGGGCCCGCGCCGCCGCCGGGCGCCATTCCGGCTCCGCCACCGGCTTGGGCCTCCGGCGCAGGTTGGGAAACCGTACCGCCAGCAGCTCGCGCCCGAGGAACAGCAGCACCGCGCCGACGCCCAGCGCCAGGCCGATCCAGAACACCCACTTGAACACCGGCCCCGCCGCCGCCAGGAAATCGGCCAGGGCCTTCAGCCAGCCGGGCACGGGCGGCGGGACGCGGACGGCGAAGTCGAACTGCAGGTCGCTCTGTCTCAAGAGGGCGGCATGGGCGCGCGCGAGCGCGTCCCCCGCGGCCGAGTGCGCGTTGCCTACCGATGCGCCGGCCATCGCCCCGCTCATGCTCCCCCGGAACGCGCCGGCCGGCGGCCGAAACCGGACTCGGCAGTCGTCGCGCTCAAACTTCAAAGCCCCGGCGGCGGCCTGCAACCGACGCTTGCCTTAGTTCCATCAGCCGCCACCGGTTAAATCAATCCTCATCGGCGGCCTCATGGCCTCAAGCGCCGGTATATTTGGCTTTGCGCGTCTCGGTGAAGGCCGCGAGCGACTCCTGGGCGCCGTGCGGCGCCCAGCGTCGGGCTGATGGCGTTCAGCCGTTCGGGACGGCTCAGGGGGAGAGCCGCCACCTGCTCGTGCTTGGCGTACAGGATCGCCTCGCACCCCATCGCGTCCTCCGGGCGGTGGGCGCGATTGCGGCGAAGCGCCGGGGCGCCCGACCCTTTGGACTAAGCTTCGCCCGCCGCCTGCAGCCAGGCCACCCAGGCGTCCTCGCGGACCTTTTCGGCGACGGAGAGGGCGGCCTGAGCCTCCTTCACCGCGGCGTCGTGCTTGCGCCACTCGGCGACCCCGCCTTCGCGCGCGGCGCGGGCGGCCTCCAGCGTCGGGAAGCGCGCCAGCACGGCGCGGGCGCTGTAGGTCACGTGCGGGCCTACCGTCTCGCGGTCGGGATAGAAGCCGGTCACCGCGTCGGGCGTCTCGCTCTCGATGTGGAAAACGTCCGCCCATCCGGCGTGATGGCGCATCAGCGCCCACGGCTTTGCGATCCCCTCGCTCATGTCCAGCTCCGTTGGTTGGCGTCGAGACGCCTTCAAACATCTCTTGGCCGACACTACAACACGCCGCGCGCACAGACGGACGAGAAGATGCCCGGCGCGGCTCAGCCGCCCGCTGGCGCTCCGGCGGCCTCGGCTGTGACCGCGGCCAGGAGCTTGGCCATGCCAGCGACGCTCGGAAAGGCCGCCGCGTCCAGGCCTTGGCGGCTGACGATCCAGGCCGGGTCGTTGTAGGCCACACGGGTCTCACCTTCCGCATCCTCAAAGACCAGCGCCCGCAGCGGCAGGTCCAGGCCCAGCGTCTGTCTCGCCGCCATCAGGGGGGTTCCGGCCTTGGCCGCGCCGAACACCAGCACCGTGGTCGGCCTGAGGCCGAGGCCCGCCGTCGCGGCGTTGGCCGCATGGTCGATCCGAGCGAAGATTTCGACCCCGTTCCGCTCCAGCGCGGCGCAGAGCCGCTCCAGGGTCTCAGCGAAGCTGAGCCGGCTTGACGCGACGACCAGTCCATCCGACATGCTAGCCTCCCACGTCCGCGGGCTCGGTATTCCGCATTCCGCCAGACGCGCCCGTGGCAGGCAAGCGCCGCAGCCATCGGGATCGTTATTGGACGGTTGTCTCAAACCTGCCGCAAGGGCTAGAAGTCAGGCCGATCCCGCTTCGCGCCGCCATCCAGAGGACCGATCATGAAGACCCGCGCCGCCGTCGCCTTCGAGGCCAAGAAGCCGCTTGAGATCGTCGAAGTCGACCTGGAAGGCCCGCGCGCCGGAGAGGTGCTGGTCGAGATCAAGGCCACCGGCATTTGCCACACCGACGCCTACACCCTGTCGGGCCTGGACTCCGAGGGCATCTTTCCCTCGATCCTCGGCCACGAGGGCGCGGGCGTGGTGCTCGAGGTCGGCCCGGGCGTCACCAGCGTCAAGCCGGGCGACCACGTCATTCCGCTCTACACGCCCGAATGCCGGCAGTGCAAAAGTTGCCTTTCCCGCAAGACCAACCTCTGCACCGCCATCCGCGGCACCCAGGGCAAGGGGCTGATGCCGGACGGCACCTCGCGTTTCTCCTACAAGGGCCAGGCCGTCGCGCACTACATGGGCTGCTCGACCTTCGCCAATCACACGGTGTTGCCCGAGATCGCGGTGGCCAAGGTCCGCGAGGACGCTCCGTTCGACAAGATCTGCTACATCGGCTGCGGCGTTACCACCGGGGTGGGCGCGGTGATCAACACCGCCAAGGTCGAGCCCGGCTCTAACGCCATCGTCTTCGGCCTCGGCGGCATTGGCCTGAACGTGATCCAGGGCCTGAAGCTGGTCGGTGCGGACATGATCGTCGGCGTCGACCTCAACCCGGACCGCAGGGCCTGGGGCGAGCGCTTCGGCATGACCCATTTCGTCAATCCGAAGGATGTCGAGGGCGACCTGGTGGCCCATCTGGTCGAGCTGACCGGCGGGGGCGCGGACTACACCTTCGACGCCACCGGCAACACCACGGTCATGCGCCAGGCGCTGGAGGCCTGCCACCGGGGCTGGGGCGAGAGCATCGTCATCGGCGTGGCCGAGGCGGGCAAGGAGATCGCGACCCGTCCTTTCCAGCTGGTCACCGGCCGGGTCTGGCGCGGCACCGCCTTCGGCGGGGCGCGCGGGCGTACGGACGTGCCGAAGATCGTCGACTGGTACATGAACGGCAAGATCGAGATCGACCCGATGATCACCCACATCCTGCCGCTGGAGAAGATCAACGAGGCCTTCGACCTGATGCACCACGGCGAAAGCATCCGCTCGGTCGTGGTGTTCTAGGCCGAGCGTC
>JARLIQ010000001.1 GCA_031291645.1 Caulobacteraceae bacterium
CTGCTGCTCTACGGCTATGGCTCCTACGGCATCCCGATGGAGCCGCATTTCTCGATCCGCAACCTGTCGCTGGTCGACCGCGGCTGGATCTGGGCCACCGCCCATGTGCGCGGCGGCTCGGAGAAGGGCTGGGGCTGGTTCCTCGACGGCCGCGGCGCGAAGAAGACCAACACCTTCACCGATTTCATCGCCTGCGCCGAGGCCTTGACCGCCCGCGGCTATGGCCGGGCGGGGCGGATCGTCGCCTATGGCGGCTCGGCCGGCGGCATGCTGATGGGCGCGGTCGCCAACATGCGGCCTGACCTGTGGGCCGGGATCATCGGCGCGGTGCCGTTCGTCGACGTGCTCAACACCATGAGCGACGTCAGCCTGCCCCTGACGCCCGCCGAGTGGCCCGAGTGGGGCAATCCGCTGGAGGACGAGGCGGCCTACCGGCTGATCGCCAGCTACAGCCCGTACGACAACATCACCGCCCAGGCCTATCCGGCGGTGCTGGCCACCGGCGGCCTGTCCGACCCCAGGGTGACCTACTGGGAGCCGGCCAAGTGGATCGCCAGGCTGCGCGAGAAGACCACGGGCGCGGCGCCGATGCTGCTCAAGATCAACATGGAGGCCGGCCACGGCGGGGCCTCGGGACGGTTCGACTTCCTCAAGGAAATCGCGCTCGACTACGCCTTCGCCGTCTGGGCGGTCGACCGCGGCTGGGACGCGGCCTGATGCGGATCAGAGCCGCCGTCGCCGAGGATGCGCCCGCGCTCGCGGCCATCTACGCCCACCACGTGGCCCATGGCTTCGGGACCTTCGAGGAGATCGCGCCGGGCGCCGAGGAGATGGCCAGGCGGCTCGCCGCCGTGACCGGGCGGGGCCTGCCCTATCTGGTCGCCGAGATCGACGGGCGCGTCGCCGGCTTCGCCTACGCCGGGCCGTTCCGCACCCGCACGGCCTATCGCTACACCGTCGAGGACAGCGTCTATGTCGCCGCCGAACGCCAGGGCCAGGGCGTCGGCAAGGCGCTGCTCACGGCGGTGATCGCCGCCTGCGAGCCGCTGGGCCTGCGCCAGGTGGTGGCGATGATCGGCGACGCGGCCAACGGCGGCTCGATCGGCCTGCACCGGGCCTGCGGCTTCCAGCCGGCCGGCGTGCTGAGCGCCGTCGGCTTCAAGGCCGGGCGCTGGGTCGATGTGGTGATCATGCAAAAGCCGCTGAACGGCGGCGGCGCCGCGCCGCCGGGCGCGGGGGGCCTGGACCTGGCGGAGGGTTAGAGCGAGGCGGTGGCCTCGCCGAGCACCTTGGCCAGATGGTCCTGCTGGTAGGGCTTGCCGAGCTGCACCGCGCCGTCGAGCGCCGAGGCGTCCAGAGCGTCGCCGTAGCCACTGGCGAAGATGATCTTCAGGTCCGGCCGGGCCTTGCACGCCGCCTCGGCCAACTCGGGCCCGCGCATGCCGGGCAGGCCGACGTCGGTGAACAGCACGTCGATCCGCTCGCCCTTGTCGAGGATGGTCAGCGCCGATTCGGCGTCGGCCGCCTGCAGGGTGGTGAATCCCAGCGCCGAGATCATGTCGACCGCCGCCAGCCGCACCAGGGCGTCGTCCTCGACCACCAGCACCACCGGCTGGCGCGGCTTGAGCAGGCCGCGCAGCCGCCGCGCCAGGTCTTCGCGCGCATAGGGCTTGCTGATCAGCTGCACCCCGCTCATCAGCCGGCCGTGATGGACGATGGCGTTGTCGGTGTAGCCCGAGGTGAACAGCACCGGCAGCCCGGGGCGCAGCCGCTGGGCCTCGGTCGCCAGGTCGCGGCTCTTCACCGGGCCGGGCATGACCACGTCGGTGAACAGCAGGTCGATCTTCACTCCCTGGCGCAGCACCTCCAGCCCCGCGGCGGCGTCGGCGACGTGCAGGCAGGAGTAGCCGAGGTCGCGCAGCATGCCGACCACCGCCGTGCGCACCAGGTCGTCGTCCTCGACCACCAGGATCACCTCGCTGCGGCCGCGCAGAGAACCCGAAGGCGCCGGCTCGCTGACCGGCTCGGCCTGACGCGAGCGCGGCAGGTAGATCTTGACCGTCGTGCCCTGCCCGACCTCGCTGTAGATCTGGATGTGGCCCTGCGACTGCTTGACGAAGCCGTAGACCATCGACAGCCCGAGGCCGGTGCCCTTCTCCTCGCCCTTGGTGGTGAAGAACGGCTCGAACACCTTGGACATGGTCTCGGGACTCATGCCGTGGCCGGTGTCGGAGACCGCCAAGAGCACATACTGGCCGGGTTCGATGTCGGCCTCGCGCCGGGCGTACTCCTCGTCCAGCACCGAATTGGTGATCTCGATGGTCAGCCGCCCGCCCGGGCCCATGGCGTCGCGGGCGTTGATCGCCAGGTTGAGGATCGCGCTCTCGACCTGGGCCGGATCGGCCAGGGTGTTCCACAGCCCGCCGGCGATGACGGTCTCCACCTCGATCGCCTCGCCCAGGGTGCGCCTCAGCATCTCGGCCATGTCGGTGACCAGGCGGCCGAGGTTGATCACCTTCGGCTCCAGCGGCTGGCGGCGGGCGAAGGCCAGCAGCTGGCGGGTCAGCTGGGCGGCGCGGTCGGCGCCGTGCAGGGCGTTGCGGGCGCGCTGGAGGCTCTGTTCCCGGTCGTCGATCTGGCTGACCAGCAGCTCGAGATTGCCGCGGATGACCTGCAGCAGATTGTTGAAGTCGTGCGCCACACCGCCGGTCAGGTGGCCGACCGCTTCCATCCGCTGGGCCCGGCGCAGCTGCGCCTGGGCCTCTTCCCGCTCGGTGACGTCGCGCGAGGAGCCGACGATCCGGTCGACCTCTCCGGCGGCGTTGCGCACCGGCACCATCACCGATTCCCAGACCCGCTCGCCGCCGGGCAGCTTGACCTTGTCGCGGCTGAAGGTCGGCTTGCCGCTGGCGACCACGCGCCGCAGGTGGGCGACCAGGGCGCTGGACCGAGGCTCCTCGCTCATCAGCCTGACGTCGACGCCCCGCAGGCGCAGGGTGGTGCCGCCGGTCGCCCGTTCATAGGCCGGGTTGACCTCGGCCATGCGGAAGTCGTCCTCGCCGCGCACGTCGATGACGTAGAGATAGTCGGCGGAGTTGGCGAAGATGGCGCGGTAGCGCGCCTCGCTCTCGCGGCGGGCGTCCTCGGCGGCGCGGCGCTCGTCGATCTCGTGGGCCAGGCGCCGGTTGGTCAGCGCCATGGTGATCATGCTGTAGGTGACGCCGATGGTGGCCAGGCCGGCGACGGTCATGGCCACCACGAAACTTTCCCACTCGGCGCGATCGGCCTGGGCGGTGCGGAGCGCCAGCAGCCGTTCCTCGGCGGCGGTCAGCTCGGCCTTGACCTGCCGGGCCTGCTCCATGCTGGTCTTGCCGGCGGCGAACTGGACGGTGCGGGCCTCGGCCTGCCGGCCCTGGCGCGCCAGGTTGACCCGCATGGCGGCGATGGCCATGCGCTGCTTGACCAGATCGACCAGGCGGTGGGCGCGCTGGCTCTGCTCCGGATTGTCCTGGGTCAGGTCGATCAGCTTCTGCGAATCGCGCGGCGCGGCGCCCATGCCTTCGTAGAAATGATCGAGGAAGCGGGGATCGCCGCTGGCCATGTAGCCGCGCACGCCGGATTCGACGTCCTGCACGTCGGAGAACAGGGTCTGGGTGGTCTCGATCACCTGGTAGCTGTGGCGCACCCACCCGCGGGACTTGCGGGCGCTGATCAGCTCGCTGGAGGCCAGCAACGCGGCGATCGCCGCCAGAATCAGAAGCAGGCCAAGCGGAATGACCAGCAGGCGCCGGCGCGACACGTCGGGGGGAGTGCTGGGCATCGACCGCTCCCTCCTAAACGACGCTACGCTGGCCGCGGACGGTGGCTGGGGGACTAGGACTCGAACCTAGAATGACGGTACCAAAAACCGCAGTGTTACCATTACACCATCCCCCAACGGACCCATGGATCCGTGGCTCACGCACATATGCTGCGTCGCGAGGCGGTCGAAATATCGCAACGCCCCAACCAATGCAACAGGACCTTCCGCACCTCGCTTGCGGGCCCGGCGGCCCTGCTCTATAAGCCCCCCCTCGCGTCGGAGTATAGCTCAGTCTGGTAGAGCACCGTCTTCGGGAGGCGGGGGTCGCAGGTTCGAATCCTGCTACTCCGACCAATAGCCCGCCCCCTTTTCCGCAAAGCCGTTGCGCCGTCCGTCCGCCCGCCGATTGACCGGGCCGGGCCGCAGTCTAGGGTAAGCGCCGCGGCGGTCCAGGGCGAGGCGATGAAGCAGTTTCTTTTGACGATGGCCGGAGTGTTCGCCGGCCTGGCGCTGTTCTTCATCGGGGTGCCGTTCGTGCTGCTGGTCTCGCTGGCGGGCGCCGCGCACCCCTCCGGCACGCCGGCCAACGCCGTGCTGTCGCTGGATCTGCGCAAGGACCTGACCGACCAGGAGTCGCAAAATCCCCTCGCCGCGCTCAGCGGCCGTTCGCTGGCGGTGGCCACGGTGGTCGACGCCCTGCATCGGGCCGAGAGCGACAGCCGGGTCAAGGCGCTGTTCGTGCGCCTGCCCGAGGGCGGGATCACCCCCGGCGAGGCGGACGAGCTGCGGCTGGCGATCAAGCATTTCCGCGCCGCCGGCAAGCCGGTGATCGTGCACAGCCAGGGCCTCTATCCGGCCGGGGCCATCACCTCGACCTATATGCTGGGCGCCAGCGCCGACGAGTTCTGGATGCAGCCCGGCGCGCCGTTCCAGGCCACCGGCCTGGCGACCGAGGACATCTTTTTCAAGCGGCTGTTCGACAAATACGGCGTCCAGCCGGACTTCCAGCAGCGCTACGAGTACAAGTACGCCATCAACGGCTACCTCTACGACGACTACACCCCCGCCCACCGCGAGGGCGAGCTGTCGTGGATGGGCTCGATCTACGACAGCACCATCGCCGCCGCGGCGGCCGACCGCCACATCGCGCCGGCAGTGCTGAAGACGGTGATCGAGGCCGGGCCCTATGACGCCGCCGAGGCCAAGGACAAGGGCCTGATCGACCGGCTGGGCCAGGAGCGCGAGGCGGAGGCCGAGGCCCTGGGCCGGGCCGGGTCGGGCGCCAAGCTGGTCGACCTCGGCGACTATGTCTCGGCCAATCCCAAGATCGACGGCGCCGGCGCGCCGACCATCGCCGTGGTCAACGCCGAGGGCGACATCATGACCGGCTCGAGCGACGGTTCGCTCGGCTCCCAGCAGATCAATTCCGACGATGTCGCCAGCGCCCTCTACGCCGCCGCCGACGACAGCCAGGTCAAGGCCATCGTCTTCCGGCTGAACTCGCCCGGCGGTTCCGACACCGCCTCCGAGCAGATCCTGGCCGCCGTGCGCGCGGCCAAGGCCAAGAAGCCGATCGTGGTCTCCATGGGCGGCTACGGCGCCTCGGGCGGCTACTGGGTCTCGTCCCAGGCCTCGGCGATCGTCGCCGAGCCGACCACCCTGACCGGCTCGATTGGGGTGTTCGGCGGCAAGCTGACCATCGGCCCGGCCCTGGCCCATTTCGGCGTCGACATGCGCCAGCTCGGCGTCGGCGGCCAGTACGCCACCGCCGACAGCCCGGTCGAACCGTTCACCGCACAGCAGCGCGCCGGCTTCTCGGCGGCGATCGACCGGGTCTATTCGGGCTTTGTCGCCCGCGTCGCCGAGGGCCGGCGCCTGCCGGTCGCCCGGGTCGAGCAGATCGCCCGCGGGCGGGTCTGGACCGGGGTCCAGGCCAAGCAGCTGGGCCTGGTCGACGAGGTCGGCGGCTTCTTCGACGCGGTGGACAAGGCCAAGGCCCTGGCCGGGCTTTCCGGGCAGGAGGTGCGACTGAAGACCTTCAGCGCCCACAATTCGCCGTTCGAGGCGATCGCCAGGGCGTTCGGGGTCAGCCAGACCTCGCTGAAGACCCTGGCGGCGGCGGTCGACATCCTGGGCGATCCGCGCGCGGCGATGCTGATCGATCAGGCCGACCAGGCGCGGCTGCGGGCGACGCCCGGCGCGGGCCTGGCGCTGGCGCCGCTGCCGAGGTTCTGAGCCGCTACCGCGCCGAGCCGGCGGCGCCCTTCACGCAGAGATAACGCGAGCGGTGCAGGTCCACCGCGTTGTCGACCCAGCCGGTGACGCGCGGGTTCACCAGGTCCTTGGTCACATAGAAATAGATCGGCGCCACCGGGGCGTCGGCGATCATGATCTGCTCGGCCCTGGCCAGATAGGCTGCGCGCGCCCTGGCGTCCGGCTCCAGGTCGGCCTTGGCCAACAGCGCGTCATAGACCGGATTGGCGTAGTCGCCGTAGTTCTGCGCCCCGGTCTGCGACTGCTGCAGGCCGAGGAAGCTCATGGCGTCGTTGAAGTCGGCGATCCACGAGCCGTCCGCCACCTGGAAGTCGCGCAGCCGGAAGTCCTGATAGGCGATCTGGGAGTCTTCCTGGACCAGGTCGGTCTGGACGCCGACCGACTTCCAGTCGGCCTGGATCGCCGGGGCCATCAGCGCCGAGTCCGGCGGGTCGCGGTGCTTCAGCTCGATCCTCAACGCGTGGCCGGGTCCGTAGCCCGCCTGGGCCAGCAGCGCGCGCGCCGCGGCCTGTCGCCGCTCGATCGGCCAGGCGGCCCAGACCGGCGGGGGCGGGGGCGTATAGTCGGCTGTATAGGGTGGCGCGAAGCCGTAGGCCGGGACCTGGCCGCTGCGCAGCAGCTTGCCGGTGATGAACGCGCGGTCGATGGCCATCGACAGGGCGACGCGCACCCGCCGGTCCTTGAAGGCCGGCACGTCGTGGGTGTTGAAGGCCAGGTACTCCACCCCGAGGTAGGGATGGGTGTGCACATAGGCCGGAATCTGGTCCGGCCGGCGCAGGAAGGCCACGCGGTTGGACTGGATGTCGTCGTTGATGTCCAGTTCGCCGCGCCGCACGCGCCGCTCGGCGGCGATGGCGTCGCCGGTGGCGTAGTAGTCGATCTGGTCGATGCAGACCTTGCCGGCGTCGTAGTACCGCGGGTTCTTGACCACGGTGACGCGATCGCCGAACGCCCAGCGCTTCAGCACAAAGGCGCCGTTGGAGACGAAATGCGCCGGGTCGGACCAGGCGTCGCCCCACTTGCGCACCACATGCTCCGGCTGCGGGTAGAAGGTCTGGTGCATGGTCACCTGGGGCAGGTAGGGGACCGGATGGGTCAGGGTGACGCGCAGGGTCCGCGCATCCACCGCCTCGACACCCAGCGCGCTCAGCGGCGCGCGCCCGGCGTTCACCGCCTCGGCGTTGCGAATGAAGTAGAGCAGATAGCCGTATTGCGAGGCCGTCTTCGGATCCATCAGCCGGCGCAGGCTGAACACGAAATCGCCCGCCGTCACCGGGACCCCGTCCGACCAAACCGCCGGACGCAGGTGAAAGGTCCAGACCAGGCCGTCGGGCGTCACGTCCCAGGACTGCGCCATGCCGGGCCTGGGCAGGCCGTCAGGGCCGTTCTGGGTCAGGCCCATGAACATGTCGCCCAGGATCCGGTCCTCCCAGACGCCACTGGTCTTGGGCGGATCCAGCGAGACCGGCTCGGTGACGTTGCCGATCTCCAGGCACCGCTCGCCCGCTGGACAGGGCGCGCGCACGGCGCCGTGCGGCTTGCACCCGCCAAGGCCGACCAGGGCGGCGACCACGAGGGCGGCGAGGCGGATGCGCAAGGCTCAGCGGTCCTTGGGGTCGATGGCGTCGCGCAGGCCGTCGCCGATGAAGTTGAAGGCCATCAGGGTCGCGACCATCACCACCGAGGGGAAGACCAGCAGCCAGGGCGCCAGGTCCATGTCCTGGGCGCCGCTCGAGATCAGGGTGCCCAGCGAGGTCAGCGGCTCCTGCACCCCCATGCCGAGGAAGCTCAGGAAGCTCTCGGCCAGGATCACCGCGGGGATGGTCAGGGTGACGTAGACCACCACCGGTCCCAGCAGGTTCGGCACGATGTGCCGGCCGATGATCGCCGCGGGCGACAGGCCGGCGGCGCGGGCCGCCTCGATGAACTCCTTCTGCTTCAGCGACAGCGTCTGACCGCGGACGATGCGCGACATGGTCAGCCACTCCACCGCCCCGATGGCCAGGAAGATCAGGATGAAATTGCGCCCGAAGGTCACCATCAGCAGGATGACGAAGAAGATGAAGGGCAGCGAATAGAGCACGTCGACGAAGCGCATCATCAGCTCGTCCAGCCGCCCGCCGACGTATCCGGCGCTCGCGCCCCAGGCCACGCCGATGACCAGCGAGACGGCCGTCGCCACCACCCCGATCGCCAGCGACACCCGAAGCCCGATCAGGAGCCGCGCCAGAAGGTCCCGCCCCAGCGAATCCGCGCCCAGGAGGTGGCCGTGGACCAGGGGCGGCGCCCAGACGTCGGCCTTGTTGATCTGGTCGTAGCTATAGGGCGTCAGGTAGGGCCCGACGATCGCCGCGACCACCAGCAGGGCCAGCAGCGCCAGGCTGGCCACGGCCGCCCGGTTGCGCAGCAGGCGCCGGCGGGCGTCGTCCCACAGGCTGCGGCCCTTGACCGCCGCCACCTCCATCGCCGCCGCCCCGCGGCGCGAACCCGGGGCCAGGATCGTACTGCCGCTCACGCCAGCCGCACCCGGGGATCAAGCAGGGCGTAGACCACGTCGGCCAGCAGGTTCAGCGCGATGATCAGGGTCGCGTAGAGGATCACCACCCCCATCACCACCGTGTAGTCGCGCTGCAGGGCGCTGACGACGAAGTTCTTTCCCAGGCCTGGCAGGTTGAAGATCTTCTCGATCACCAGCGAGCCGGTGATCAGTCCGGCGCAGGCCGGCCCGAGGTAGCTGACCAGCGGCAGGATGGCCGCGCGCAGGGCGTGCCGGAAGACGATCTCGTGCTCGGGCAGCCCCTTGGCCCTGGCGGTGCGGATGTAGTTCGAGCGCAGCACCTCGATCATGCCCGCGCGGGTCAGGCGCGAGATCACCGCCACCTGCGGCAGCGCCAGCACCGTCACCGGCAGGATCAGGCTCTCCGGACCGGCCAGGCCCCCGGTGGGCAGCCAGCCCAGCTTGAGGCCGAACAGCAGCACCAGCAACGGAGCGGTCACGAAGGTCGGGATGCAGACGCCCAGGATGGCGACCGCGCTGACCGCATAGTCCGCCGGCTCGTTCTGGCGCAGGGCGGCCACCACCCCCAGGGTCATGCCCAGGGCGCTGGCCAGGATCAGGGCGGACAGGCCGATGGTCAGGCTGGTGGGAAAGCCCTCGCGCACGATCTGCAGCACCGACTTGTCCTGGTACTTCATCGACGGCCCGAAATCCCCGCGCGCCACGTCGGCCAGATAGGTCAGGTACTGCTGGCCCAGGGGCCGGTCGAGCCCGTACTTGGCCATCATGTTCTTCTCGATCGCGGGCGGCAGCTTGCGGCTGGTCTCGAACGGATTGCCGGGCGCGGCGCGCATCATGAAGAAGGCGACGGTGACCACCAGCAACAGGGTCGGGATGGCGACCAGCAGGCGGCGAAAGAGGAAACGAACCATACCGGCGGACTCGCCTCGCCAGATCGGTCGCCGGCGCGGTTGCGAAAGTTCCATCGGTCCCCGATGTTGTCAACGCGGCCGCTGTAGCGCGGCGCGTCGAGGGATCAGGAACGCCGATGACCGACTTCCGCCGGGTGACGGACGACTACGCCGTCTCGCCCCAGATCAGCACGCAGGACGTGGCCGCCGCGGCTGGCCAGGGCTTCAAGCTGCTGATCAACAACCGGCCGGACGGCGAATCGCCCGACCAGCCGGACAGCGCGACCATGGCCGCGGCGGCCAAGGCCGCCGGCATGGACTATCTGTACAATCCGGTGCGCGGCGGCCCGGGCCCGGACCAGGTCGCCGCCCAGGCCAAGGCGGTGGCCGAGGCCAAGGGGCCGGTGCTGGCCTATTGCCGCTCCGGCACACGCTCGATCGTCACCTGGTCGCTGGGCCAGGCCCAGGCGGGCGCGCGGGGCAAGGACGAGCTGGTGCGGCTCGGCGCGGCGGCGGGCTACGACCTCGCCCCCGTCCTGAGGTAGGCGTCAGCGGCTGATGGCCACCCGCGCGGCCATCGGGGTCGGCTCCGGCTCGCAGCTGGCCAGCGTCAGCAGCAGCTGCGCCGCCACGAGACACAGGAGGGCGGCGGCGGGGCGCTGCAGCCGTTTTGAGACGAAGATCATGAGGTCGCCGGCCATGACATGCTTTCCAGAGTGTTACCGCGCCCCCACGGGGCAAGTCCGGCGCCAGGGCGCGGGCCTGACCGGGGCCCGGGCGGCATGATCCCCTTTGTCCGCGACCTGACGTTCGAATACGGCCGGGTCGACCAGGTCTCGCCGCTGATCCGGCGCGTGGTGGCCAACAATCCCGGCCCGTTCACCTTCAACGGCACCGGCGTCTACATCGTCGGGAGCGGCGAGGTCGCGGTGATCGACCCGGGGCCGGACCTTTCCGAGCACCTCGACGCCCTCCTTGCGGCGCTGCGGGGCGAGACGGTCACCGCCATCCTGACCACCCACACCCATGCCGACCACTCGCCCCTGGCCCGGCCGCTGGCCGAGCGGACCGGCGCGACCATCTACGGCCGCCCTGCGCCCGGCGCCGGCGAGCACGCGGTCAAGCTGGACGAGGGGCACGACGAACTGTTCCGGCCCGACGTGGCGGTGACCGACGGCCAGACGATCGCGGGGCCCGGCTGGACGCTGGAGGCGCTCGCCACCCCCGGCCACGCCTCGAACCACGTCTGCTACGCGCTGCTGGAGGAGAACGCCCTGTTCTCCGGCGACCATGTGATGGGCTGGTCGACCACGGTGATCAGCCCGCCCGACGGCGACATGACCGCCTATTACGCCAGCCTGGACAAGGTGGCGCGGCGCGGCTTTGCGACCCTCTGGCCGACCCATGGCCCGCCGATCACCGAGGTCGCCCCCTTCCTGGCGGCCTACAAGGCCCACCGGCTGGACCGCGAGCGGCAGATCCTGGAACAGCTCGACGCCGGCCACGGCCGCATCCGGGAGATGGTGCCGGTGATATACGCCGCGGTCGACCCGCGCCTGCATCCGGCGGCGGCCCACTCCGTCCTGGCCCACATGATCCACCTGACGCGGCAGGGCGTGGTGGCCACCGACGGCGAGCCCGGCCCCGACAGCGTCTACCGGCGCGCCTGACCGACCGGACGGCGCCCAGGGCGTCGGCGGCGCGGCCGCCGCGCGACAATCCGTAGCTGACCGCAGCGGGGTGAGCGCGCTTGTGCGCGCGGCCGGCGCGGGTCAAATGAAGGCCGGCCTCACGGAGGACCCGCCCGCATGC
Source organism: Caulobacteraceae bacterium (assembly GCA_031291645.1). Classification (GTDB taxonomy): domain Bacteria; phylum Pseudomonadota; class Alphaproteobacteria; order Caulobacterales; family Caulobacteraceae; genus Poindextera. The sequence continues at coordinate 11,297 of JARLIQ010000001.1, forward strand.
CCATCGACCTGGCCACACCGCTGATGGCGGCGACCGTCGAGGTCGAGCAGCCGCTGCCGGACGGCCGGCACATGATCGGAACGGGCTTCCTGGTCAGCGACCCGACGCCCGACGGGCGGCCCCGCACCATACTGGTCACCGCCAACCACGTGCTCGACAAGATGCCGGGCGAGACCGCCAACCTCGGCTATCGGGTCCAGGACAAGGACGGCGGCTGGCGCTACGCTCCCCAGCCCCTGACCATCCGCGCGGGCGGCCACGCGCTCTGGACGCGCAACCCGGACCGCGACGTCGCCGCCATCGTGGTCGACGCGCCGCCGGCCTTCGCCCGCGCCGCCATTCCGCTGGCCTGGCTGGCCGACGGCGACACCTTCTCCCGCGCCGCCTTCGGGCCGGGCCAGGAGATGCTGGTGCTGGGCTATCCCCAGGGCCTGTCGGCCAACTCGGCCGGCTTTCCGATCCTGCGCGCGGGCCGCGTCGCCTCGCCGGTCGAGGCGGCCACCGCCTCGCCGACCTTCCTGCTGGATTTCCGCGTCTTCCCCGGCAACTCGGGCGGGCCGGTGTTCATGCTGGCCGACCCGGCCCAGGCCACGCCGGTGGTCGTCGGCCTCCTGACCCAACAGGTCGAGATGAACAACGAGCGGCTGGAGATCGGCATCGTCACCGAAGCCCCGTTCGTGCGCGAGACCCTGGCCCTCCTGGACCGCCCCGCCTCCGGCAAGCCCAAGCCGGTCGCCCCGACCACCGTCGCCCAAGGCGCCGCCACCGCCGCGTCGAGCCA
>JARLIQ010000014.1 GCA_031291645.1 Caulobacteraceae bacterium
GAAGGACGTGGTCAAGCCGGGGGTCAAGGAGCGGTTCGCCGACCTTCGCCGCATGGGCCTGCGCACGGTGATGATCACCGGGGACAACCCGGTCACCGCCGCCACCATCGCCTCCGAGGCCGGGGTCGATGACTTCCTGGCCGAGGCCACCCCCGAGGACAAGCTGCGGCTGATCCGCGAGGAACAGGCCAAGGGACGGCTGGTGGCCATGTGCGGCGACGGCTCCAACGACGCCCCGGCCCTGGCCCAGGCGGATGTGGGGGTGGCCATGCAGACCGGCACCCAGGCCGCCCGCGAGGCCGGCAACATGGTCGACCTGGACTCCGACCCGACCAAGCTGATCGAGATCGTCGAGGTCGGCAAACAGATGCTGATCACCCGCGGCGCCCTGACCACCTTCTCCATCGCCAACGACGTGGCCAAGTATTTCGCCATCATCCCGGCGATGTTCGTGGTCGCCCTGCCGTCGCTGGCCGCGATCAACATCATGCACCTGGCCAACCCGCACAGCGCCATCCTCTCGGCGGTGATCTTCAACGCCCTGATCATCGTGGCGCTGATCCCGCTGGCGCTGAAGGGCGTCCGCTACCAGGCGATCGGGGCGGCCCGTCTGCTCAGCCGCAACCTGATGATCTACGGCCTGGGCGGGGTGATCGCGCCTTTCATCGGCATCAAGGCGATCGACGTCTTGATCCACGCGATCAATCTCGCCTGAGTGGCGGCTGGACCCAAGGCAGCCGTCGGATGTCGCCCATGCCCTCTCCTTCGACCAACAGGCTGACCGCGCTGGCGGCCGGCGCGGCCGCCGGCGCCTTCGCGGGCGCGGCGGCCGCCCAGACGGCGACCTCTGGCGCGCCGTCCTTCAGCTTCGGCGCGGGGGCGTCCAGCGACTACGTCTACCGGGGCGCCAGCCGCACCGAGGGCCGGGGCCAGGGCTTCGCCTCCGCGGCCGCCGGCTTCTCGGACGCCTACGCCGGGGTCTGGGCCTCGAACGTCGCCCTGAGGGGCGCGGGCGGGACCCTCTCGGCGGCGGAGGTCGACGTCTACGGCGGCTGGCGGCCGGAGGTCATGGGCTACAGCCTCGACCTCGGCGCCCAGTACGACGCCTTCACCGGCCAGCCGGCCGGGGCGGCGCTCGACTACGGCGAGGTCTACGCCAAGGTCTCGCGCAGCGTCGGCCCGGTCACCGGCCGGCTCGGCCTGCACTATTCGCCCGCCTACGCGGACCATGCCGGCCAGGCCTGGTACGGCGAGGCGGGCGCCGACTACGCCTTCGCCCGCGACTGGACCGTCTCGGCCGGCGCCGGCTACCAGACCATCGAACACCGCCAGGCCGCCCTCGGCCCGTCCGAGCCGGCCCTCGCCATCGCCGGCGACTACGCGACCTGGAACGCCGGCGTCACCCGCGCCGTCGGCGACCACCTCGCCGTCGACCTCCGCTATTTCGACACCGACCACCACGGCTACGGCCCGGGCTTCGGCTCCAAGCTGGTCGGTCAGATCCGGGCGAGCTTCTAGCCCGCCCGCGCCCCTAGGAAAGGATCCCTCCCATGCTCCAGCACGTCAGGCCAGCCGTCGTCATGATGGCGCTGTTCACCCTGCTGTTGGGCCTCGCCTATCCCCTCGCCATGACCGGCGCGGCCGGCCTGCTGTTCCCGCACGAGGCGGGCGGCAGCCTGGTGCGGGACGGCTCCGGCCAGGTGATCGGCTCCGCGCTGCTCGCCCAGGGCTTCGCCAAGCCGGAATACCTGCATCCGCGCCCGTCGGCGGCCGGGAACGGCTATGACCCGACCAGCTCGGCCGGTTCGAACCTCGGGCCGATGGACCAGCACCTGATCGACCGGGTCAAGGGCGACGCGGCCAACCTGCGCAAGGACGCCGGCGGCCTGCCGATCCCGGCCGACGCGGTCACCACCTCGGGCAGCGGCCTCGATCCCGACATCTCGCCCGCGAACGCCCGCATGCAGGCGGCGCGCATCGCCGAGGCCCGCGGCGTTCCCGCCGCCGAGGTCCAGGCGCTGCTCGACGCCCACACCGTGGGCGCCCTCCTGGGCTTCATCGGCGAGCCGCGCGTGAACGTGTTCGAGACCAATCGCGCTCTCGACGCGCGCTTCCCGGTGGCCCAACCTGTGGTCCACCCCAAGGCGTGATGATCTCAAGGAACCGATGAGCCCGGACGAGCCGTCCCGTCCCGATCCCGATGCGCTGCTGGCCGAGGCCCGCCGCCAGGGACGCGGACGGCTCAAGGTCTACCTCGGCATGGCCCCCGGGGTGGGCAAGACCTACGAGATGCTCAGCGCCGGCCGGCGGCGCCGCGACGAGGGCGCCGACGTCGTCGTGGGCGTGGTCGAGACCCACGGCCGCAAGGACACCGAGGCCCTGACCGAGGGCCTGGAGGTCTTGGCCCGCCACCCGATCGAATACCGCGGCCGCACGCTGATGGAATTCGACCTGGACGCCGCCCTGGCGCGCAAGCCCAAGCTGCTGCTGGTCGACGAGTACGCCCACTCCAACGCCCCCGGCTCGCGCCATCCCAAGCGCTGGCAGGACGTCGAGGAACTGTTGGCCGCCGGCATCGACGTGTGGACCACGCTCAACGTCCAGCACCTCGAAAGCCTGGTCGACGTGGTCTGGAAGATCACCGGCGTGCGGGTGCGCGAGACGGTGCCGGACTCGGCCCTCTCGGCCGCCGACGAGATCGAGCTGGTCGACCTGACGCCCGAGGAGCTGCGCGAGCGGCTGCACGCCGGCAAGGTCTATGTGCCCGAGACCGCGCGCCTGGCCTCGGACAACTTCTTCAAGCCGGAGAACCTGACGGCGCTGCGCGAGATGGCCCTGCGCCGCGCGGCCCAGACGGTCGACGACCAGCTGGTCGGCGTCATGCGCCGCCAGGGCATCGAGGGGCCCTGGGCGGCGGGCGAGCGGATCCTGGTGCTGGTCGCCGGCGACGCCATGGCCGGCTCCCTGGTGCGGGCCGGCCGGCGCCTGGCCGACCTGATGGACGCGCCCTGGACCGTCACCCACGTCGAGCGGCCGAACCGCCCGGCCGGCGGCATCCTGGGAGCCCGGCGGGTGACCGAGGCGCTGAAGCTGGCCGAACAGCTGGGCGCGGCGACCGTGGTGCTGACCGGCGACGACCTGCCGGCCGCCGTGCTCGGCTACGCCAAGCGCAACAACGTCACCCAGATCGTCATCGGCAAGGCCAAGGACAGCCGCTGGCGCATCCTGGCCGGCCGCTCGCTCGCCTATGCGCTGATGCGCCAGTCCGGCGGCGCGGCCCTGCACTTCGTCAGCGGCGGCGCGCCCGAGGCCGGGGCGCCCGAGCCGGCGGTGGCCCCGCCCCGCCGCGGCCTGGGCGACTGGCGCGGCTACCTCGTCGCGCTCGGCCTGGTGGCCCTGGCCAACGGTTTCGCCTTCGCCATCGACCGGTTCTCGACCGGCGCGGACCTGGCGATGATCTTCCTGGCCAGCGTGCTGGTCGGCGGCCTGCTCTACGGCCTGCGCCCGGCGCTGGCGGCCGCGGGCCTGGCCATCCTGACCTACAACTTCTTCTTCCTGGCGCCGCGCTTCTCGCTGCAGATCGGCCATCCGGGCGACGTCCTGACCTTCGCCATCTTCTTCGCGGTGGCGGCCGCGACCGGCTGGCTGACCGGCCGGGTGCGCGACCAGGCGCGGCTGTCCGCCCAGCGGGCCGCGGCGGTGACCGCCCTGCTGGCCGCCAGCCGCCGGCTGTCCGCCGCCTCCACCCAGGACGAGACCGCCCAGGCCCTGGCCGACCAGGCCGGCGCCGCCTCGGGCGGGCGGGCGGTGGTGCTGCTGCCGCACGAGGGCGAGCTGGTCCAGGTCGCGGGCGCCCCGGCCGTGGCCCTGTTGACCACCGGCGCCATGGCCGCGGCCCGCTGGGCCTGGGAGAAGGGCGAGGCCGCCGGCGCCGGCACCGGCACCCTGCCCCAGGTGGGCTGGACCTTCTGGCCCCTGCTGGGCCTGCGCGGCCGGGCCGGCGTCGCCGGGGTCGAGTTCAACGAGCGCGCGGGCCCGGACGACGAGCGCCTGGTCGCCGCCCTCCTGGACCAGGGGGCGGTGGCGCTGGAGCGGGCCGAGCTCGCCGCCGCCACGGTCGAGAACGAGGCCCTGCGCCGCTCCGACAAGCTGAGGGCGGCCCTGCTCAATTCGATCAGCCACGACCTGCGAACGCCGCTCTCGACCGTGATGGGCTCGGCCACCACCCTGATCGACTACGGCAAGACCCTGAAGCCGGAGGTGCGCAGCGACCTCTTGCTCAGCATCCGCGAGGAGGCCGAGCGGCTGAACCGCTACGTCGGCGACCTCTTGGACATGACCCGGCTGGAGGGCGGGGCGCTGAAGACCCGCTCGGAGTGGACCGACGTGCGCGACGTCCTGGGCGCGGCGATCGACCGGGTCTCGCGCCGGCTGGAGCACCGGGTGCTCAGCCGCGACTTCCCGCCCGAGCTGACCTCGGTCCAGGCCGACCCGGGCCTGCTGGAGCAGGCCATCGTCAACATCCTGGAGAACGCGGTCGCCTACAGCCCCGACGCCTCCCGCATCGAGGTCGCGGCCTACGAGGACCGCTCCAACGTGGTGATCTCGATCGAGGACGAGGGCCCCGGCATTCCCCAGGCCGAGATCGAGCAGGTGTTCGAGAAGTTCCGCCGGCTGGAGGAGCCCTCCGACCGCGCGCGCGGCGAGCGCAACAAGGGCGCGGGCCTGGGGCTCTCCATCGCCAAGGGGTTCGTCGAGGCCATGGGCGGGCGGATCGCCGCCGCCAGCCCGATCCTGGCCGGCCGGGGCACGCGCATCCTGATCAGCCTGCCCAAGGCGACCCCCACCCACCACATGTTGCTGTAGGCGTATCCGCATGTCCGCTCACCGGCCCCGCGTCCTCGTCATCGACGACGAACCGCAGATCCACCGCTTCCTCGGGCCCGCCCTGGAGGCCGCGGGCTACGAGCCCGTGCGCGCCGACGACGCGGCCGAGGGCCTGGCCGCCATCGCCAGCCGCGCGCCGGACGCGGTGATCCTCGACCTCGGCCTGCCCGACATGGACGGCAAGCAGGCCCTGATCCGCGCCCGCGCCTTCTACGACGGCCCGATCCTGATCCTCTCGGCCCGCGACCGCGAGGTGGAGAAGATCGAGGCCCTGGACCACGGCGCCGACGACTATCTGGAAAAGCCGTTCGGGGTGGGCGAGCTGCTGGCGCGGCTGCGGGTGGCCATGCGCCACCGGCTCAAGCAGATCGGCGCCGCGCCGGTGATCCGCGCCGGCGACGTCGAGATCGACCTGATCAAGCGGCTGGTGACCCGCGGCGGCGAGCCGGTGCGGCTGTCGCCCCGCGAGTACGACCTGCTGGCCAAGCTGGCCGAGGGTCGGGGCCGGGTGCTGACCCACCACCAGCTGCTGACCTCGGTCTGGGGGCCGGCCAACGTCGACGACGTGCAGTACCTGCGCGTCTTCATCGGCCACCTGCGCCAGAAGCTGGAGGTCGACGCCTCCAGCCCGCGCCGCATCATCACCGAGGCCGGGGTCGGCTACCGGTTCATTTCGGACTGATCCGCCGTCTCAGTAGCGGCGGATCTCGTAGCCCGCGTCATCGTCGGCGCCGGGCGGCGGCGGGCCCTGCCAGTCCTCGGGCGGAGGCGGCGGGGGCGCGGAACCCGGACCGGCCGAACCCGGGCCCATCGCGCCCGGCCCCATCGTTTCTGGCGGCGGGCCGGGCGGGGGCGGCGGCAGGGCCCCGCCGTCGACCGGGTGGCCGTCGACGAAATGGGTCTTGCCCGGCCAGTCGAGATAGCCGAACCGGTCCGTCGTCCAGTGCCGGTCCTGCATGGCTTCGGCCCAGGCCCCGTCCTGGCGGCCGTACGCCCAGCGCCGTTCGCCGCCGCTCCAGCCGTGTTCCTCGACATAGCCGTAATGCTGCGAGCTGGCCCGCGCCTCGGTCCAGGTCCGGGCGCGCCGCGCGTGGCGGACGGCATGGACGGCGGTGCGCTGCGGGCGGCAGGCGCAGTGGCGCACGTGGGCCGCGGGCCTCGGCGCGCGGTGGGGCTGGCACGACGGCCCGGCCGGCGGATGGGCCGCCGCCGCGCCGGCGAAGAGCGCGGCGAGGCCGGCGATCAGAAGCAGGGGTCGGATGCGCATGTTCGGGACTCTCCGCGCTGACGGGGCGACATTAACCCATTCTTAACCCTTCGCGTCGACAGCGAACCCGGATTCTAGTCTCAGGCGAGCGACCCCGGTCCCGGCCGCGCCGGCCTAGCGTCCCGGCCGCGCCGGCCTTGCGCCGCCGCCGCCGTCTCTCTAGAGCGTGACGGCCGGGCGCGTACGCGGTTTCGGCGCCCGGCGCGCTCCGGCATTTTCGCGCGCGCCGCAAACACCCGGGGGAACGAGCGTGTCGATCGAGGCGGTGATCTGGGACTTCGGCGGCGTCTTCACCACCTCGCCCTTCGAGGCGTTCAACCGCTACGAGGCCCAGCGCGGCCTGCCGCTGGACCTGATCCGCACGATCAACGCCACCAACCCGCACGAGAACGCCTGGGCCCTGTTCGAGCGCTCGGAGATCGACGCGGCCGGCTTCGACGCCCGCTTCGCCGAGGAGGCCCGCGCGCTCGGCCACGCGCTGCGCGGCGCCGAGGTGCTGCCGCTGCTGTCGGGCGACGTGCGCCCGCGGATGATCGAGGCCCTCGCCGCCTGCAAGGCGCGCTTCAAGGTCGGCTGCATCACCAACAACGTCCAGGGCGCGGGCCACGGCGCGGGCATGGCCTCGACCACGGCCAAGGCGGCCCAGGTGGCCGAGATCATGGGCATGTTCGATTCGGTGATCGAAAGCTCCAAGATCGGGCTGCGCAAGCCCGACCCCCGAATCTATCAGATGATGTGCGAGTTGCTGGACGTCGAGCCGGCGGCCTGCGTCTACCTCGACGACCTCGGGATCAACTGCAAGCCCGCCGCCCAGCTCGGCATGACCGCCATCAAGGTCCAGAGCGAGGCGCAGGCCCTCGCGGACCTGGCGCGCGTGACCGGTCTCAGCTTCTGATCGGCCCACGGAGACCGCTCCCATGACCCGTCCCTCAAGGATCACCGTCGCCGAGGCCCTGGCGCAGCTGCCCGGCTGGGCCGCCGCCGACGGACGCGAGGCCATCGTCAGGACCTTCCGCTTCGCCGATTTCAACCAGGCCTTCGGCTTCATGGCCCGGGTCGCGCTGAAGGCCGAGACGCTGGATCACCATCCCGAATGGTTCAACGTCTACAACCGCGTCGAGGTGCTGCTGGCCACCCACGACGCCGACGGCGTCACCGCGCTCGACATCACCCTTGCGAAGTTCATGGACGAAGCGGCCCAGAGCACGATGCGATCAGACGGAATCGTCTGATCGTTGAATCGTGCTCTAGGTTCAAAAGTTTGAGCGCGTTCTTGTCGCAAAACCGGTTCCACTTTTGCGGAACGCGCTCTAGACCGGTTCAAACTAGCGTTTGAATTTCTGGATCGGGAGCAGACGTCCATGGCGCAGAGCGCGAGCGGCCGCGTGGCCGGCAAGAAGGCCTTCATCACCGGCGGGGCCCAGGGGCTCGGCGCGGCCGCCGCCCGGCGGCTGGCCGAGGAGGGGGCCAAGGTCAGCCTGGCCGACATCAACATCGACGGCGCCCGCGCCACCGCCGAGGCGATCAACGCCGACCTCGGCGCCGGGACGGCCTTCGCCTTCCCGCTCGACGTGACCAAGGAGGACCAGTGGATCTACGCCCTTGAGGAGGCCGACGCGGCCATGGGCGGCATCTCGGTCCTGCTGAACAACGCCGGCATCTCGCGCGGCGGCGACATCGAGCACCTCAGCCTCGAGGACTGGAAGCTGGTGATGTCGGTCAACGTCGATTCGGTGTTCCTGGGGACCAAGCACGCGCTGAAGTACATGCGCCAGAACCAGCCCGGCTCGATCATCAACATCTCCTCGATCGCTGGCCTGATCGCGGCGCACAACTCGCCGTCCTACAACGCCTCCAAGGCGGCGGTCTGGCTCCTGTCCAAGGGCGTCGCCCTGCACTGCGCCAAGCAGAAGCTGGATATCCGGTCGAACTCGATCCACCCGACCTTCATCGACACGCCGATCCTCGATCCGCTGCGCCAGATGTTCGGCAAGGACGAGGCCGAGGCCAAGCTCGCCCGGCAGATCCCGCTCGGCCACATCGGCGAGCCGGCCGACATCGCCAACGCCGTGCTCTACCTGGCCTCGGACGAGAGCAAGTTCATGACCGGCGCCGAGCTCAAGCTGGACGGCGGCATCTCGGCGATGTGAGCGGGTCGGGCCGGGGCCTAGTTGATCAGCATGGAGCCCAGCAGCAGGCCCGCGCCCGGCCGGCCCAGCACCCGGTCGGTCTGGGCCTGCAGCGCGCGGCTGATGTAGTCGGCGTCCGGCGGCGCGCCCGGCGGCAGGCCGCCGGCATAGCTCTCCAGCACCTGGATATAGGCGGCGCGCAGCCGCGGCACGGACAGGCTGGCCCTGGCCCGCAGCGCCGGGTCGGGCACGTCGATCCCGGCCTCGACCGTCAGCACCCCGCGCTGGCCGGTGGCGCGAAAAATGGTCGCGGTCAGGGTCTGGAACTGGATGTAGCTGATGCCGCCGCCCTTCTTCTTGGGCTCGCTCGCGGCCTCGGCGAAGCCGGCCGCCGGACCCGCCGTGACGGGCAGGGCGAGGATCAGGGCGCAGAGCTTGCGGCGGGCCAGCATCGGCCTATCTGAAGCGGCGCCGGTTGACGCTCCCTTTACAGGGCGTGACGATGGCCCCCATCCCCCTTGCGGCGCCGCGCGCCGGCGAGATCCGACATGAGCAATTCCAGATTGGCCACCGGCCTCGCCCGCGGCCTGCGCGAGCGCTGCCCGGAGTGCGGCCAGGGCCGTCTGTTCCGCGCCTATCTGAAGGTCGACTCGCCCTGCAAGTCGTGCGGCCACGACAACGCCCAGTACCCGTCGGACGACGCGCCGCCCTATTTCACCATCCTTTTGATGGGCCACCTGGTGATCGGGCCCATGCTGTTTTTCCGCTTCATCTGGACCTGGCCGGTGGGCTGGGTGCTGGCCCTGACCCTGCCGACGATCGCGGTGCTGACCCTGGTGCTGCTGCCGCGGGTCAAGGGGGCGGTGATCGGGGTCCAGTGGGCGATCCATCGCGCCGAGGGCGTCGTGCCCGGCGCCCCGGACCACGATCCGGTGATCCCGCCGGTCTAGGTCGGGAAGGCCCCGGGCCCTCAGACCTCGACCACCTCCTTGCCGATCGGCGCGAGCGCGATCCCGGCCAGCTTGAAATGCTGCAGGGCGAAGGGGATGGTCACGATCGGGATCAGCAGGATCACGCCCAGCACCAGGTGCGTCAGGGCGATGTACCAGCCGCCCAGTACGAACCAGATCACGTTCAGCAGGCAGCCGAGCGAGCCGGTGCCCAGGTCGCGCCGACCGAGCGCACGGCGGTCGACCACCTGCCGGCCGAACGGGAAGAAGGTGAAGAGGCCGATCCGTATCGCCGCCTGGGCCCAGGGCAGGCCGACGATGGTCAGGGCCAGCAGCACCGCCGAGATCAGCCACGACAGGCCCGCGGCCCAGCCGCCGAGCACGAACCACAGAAGGTTGAGGATCAGGGTCATGGCCGGCCTTCGTTGACGTCCGGCTAGCTAAGCCTAGCTTGGCGAGGCCGCGCAAGCTCGGCCGGCGCCGATCCGATGGAGGCGGGGATGCGTCTCAGGGCCTTCGTGGGCGTTCTCGCCGCCTGAAGCGCCACGCTGGACGCCAGGCGGGGCGTCAGGTCCGGAACGCCTGGGCCAGGGCGCCGACCCAGGCCTTGGCCGCCGGCTTGCGGTCCAGCGGCGTCTTGCCGTGCCGCACGATGACCATGTCCAGGTCGGGGACCACGGCGGTGTACTGGCCCTCGTAGCCATTGGCCGAGAACGAGCCCGGTCCGGCGATGCCCAGCCACCAGTGGGCGCCATAGGGTCCCTCGTCGTTCGGCTGCTGCCAGGTCGGGGTGCGGGCGTAGTCGACCCAGGCGGCCGGCAACAGCGGGCGGCCGTCCCAGGCCCCGCCGCGCAGGTAGAGCAGGCCGAAGCGGGCGAAGTCGCGCGCCGTGCAGAAACAGTAGGACGAGCCGATGAAGGTCCCGGCCGCGTCGAACTTCGGGCTGGCGCTGGCCATGCCCAGGGGCTCGAACAGCCGCTGGCGCATGAAGGCCTCGAAGTCCGGCCCGTAGGCGTCCAGCGCCTGCGACAGGGCGCGGCTGACGATGTTGGTGGTCCCGCTGGAATAGGACCAGAAGCCGCCCGGGGCATGCTCCAGCGGCTGGCTGGCGGCGAAGTGGGCGACGTCGGCCCGGCCCTCGCCGAACAGCATGGCGATCACGTCCGAGGGGTGCTCGGGCACATAGTCCTCGACGAAGGCGAGCCCGCTCGACATGCGCAGCAGCAGGTCGAGGGTGATCGCGGCCCGCGGATCGCCCGGCGCGCGCCATTCGGGAACGTCGGCCGGGGCCTGGACGTCGAGCTTGCCGTCGGCGACCAGCAGGCCCGCCAGCGCCTGGGTGATGCTCTTGGCCATCGACCAGGAGGGATAGGTCCGATCGGGACCGAAGCCCGCGCCATAGCGTTCGGCGACCAGCCGCCCGCCCTGGATCACCACCACCGCGTGGGTCTCGCCGAGGTCCGCCAGCGAGTCCGGCCCGAAGGCGTAGTCGAGCCGCCGGGCGACCTCGCCGGCGCAGGCCTGGGGCGGCTCGCCCAAGGGCCAGGCCTCGGTGGGCCAGGCGACGTCGGCGGGCTGAGGGGGCAGCAGGGGCAGGCTCATCGACGCTCACCGGGCTTGAGGGGTCCTCATCAACAGCGGCGAAGCCTCACCGCGTCAAGCCTGGCGGCATCAAGCCTCGCCGTATCGCGCCGCGCAGCCCGCCGCCTAGGCGCTCAATCACGTTCAGCGGCGCGGGGCGGCCTCGACCCACAGCGCATGCAGCCGGCGCTCGGGCCCCACGAGGGTCTGGCTCTTCAGGTCGAGCCCGCCCGTCAGCGTCACCCCGACCTCGGGATAGCGCCGCCAGACCGCCTCGGCCTCGAAGGCGACGCCCGAAGCCACGTCGATCATCCAGAACCGGTGCGGCAGCAAGAGGCCGTCGGGCAGCTTCAGCCGGGCGCCGCCCTCCGAGCGGTCGCGGATGGCGCAGCGGTAGGAGACGCTCAGGTCGGGATAGGCGACCACGGCGGTGAGCAGCACCCGTCGCCGTGGCGTTCTGCGTTCCGGAACGTCCCGCGACCGTTCTGGCGTCGCATCAGTCATAGGTTTCCAACCCCACGCACACGGGGAACGCTCCAACGGCGAGACCCTAGCATCCGATGGTGTCCGCTTCGTTGCAAATCCCGTTGCCGGGGTCTCGCGCCGCGCAACACCGCCCACGCCGGTCGCCGGCGGGCCTGACGCAAGGTCATGCTTCCGTTCCCGCGGCGGTGGAGTATGCTGGTCTAAACACTGCTAACATTGGGAGGTCGAGATGGACGCCAGGCTGCGCTACAGCCGCGAGGAACTGATGGCGGATCACGCCTACGCCAGGCCGCACGAGGAGGCGGGCTGGCGGCTGCACGGCGGTTTCGACGCCGAGGGGACCTATATCTCGCCGCGCACCCTGGTCCGCTGGCCGGCGGTCGAGGCCTGGCGGGCGGCGCTGACCTCGCGCGGCTGGCCGCTGATCGACGCCTCGCAGAGGCTGCTGGAAGGCGGGATCTATCCGAACTTCGCCCAGCAGAAACTGCTGCTGCAGTCCGGCTTCGGCCAGACCGAATGGAATTCCCTGACCATCACCGGCATCATCGAGGCGCGCGGCAAGGCCCTGGCCGAATTCACCGCGCCCGACCTGCAGGCGATCATCGTCGAGGACATCGCCGAGACCGCCTGCGGCCACCTGAACCTCGGCCTCCTCAACGCCCACGGCATGGACGAGGGCGGCGATCCGGCCCTGCCGGGCGTGGGCGCCCACGACGCCATGTGGTTCGCCGCTCGCGACCTGGTGTTCGGCAAGGACGCCTATCCGGTCCCGGTTCCGCCCGACAGCATCTCCCGGCCGATCGAGGCGCGCGAGATGCCCCAGATCCCGGCCCCCTACGAGCAGCTGTTCAAGCTGCTGATGGACGTGCTGATGATCGAGGTGCGGGCCGAATCCGGCTTCAGCCTGCACTGCGCCATCTTCCGCGACCCGGAGATCTTCAAGGACCGCGCGGCGGCGGACAAGGCGGCCGAGCTGGTCGAGCGCATCCGCACCGACGAGGCGATCCACGTCGCCTATCTCCAGGCGGTGGTCTCGGAGCTGCGCAGCTTCACCTTCCGCACGGAGGACGGCCGCCAGGTCCCGGGGACCGAGGTCATCGACCCGGTCTGGGCGAAGATGGTCGAATGGCATGGCCGGCTGGAGCGCGAGGCCGGGCGCGAGCGCTCCCGGGCCGAGCTGGAGCGGCAGATCCTCGCCGCCCGCGGCGAGGCCGGCCGCGAGCTCCTGGCCCGGATCGACGCCCTGGAGCAGGCGGGCGCGGCGGCGGCCTGACGGCCGGCCCGCCCAGGCTGGAGCCCGGGGCTGGAGCCGGGCGACATTCGGCCGCTTGCCCTGCGCCGCCCGGCCGGCGCATGGTCCGGCCGTTTCGCCGGCCAGCCGAGGAGGGCCCGATGATCCTGCCCGCTGAGGGCGACTTCCGCCTGATCGACGAGGCCGCCACCCTGCGCCTGGGCGCGGGCGTCGCCAGGGCGCTGGAAGCCGGCGAGGCGGTCTGCCTGTGGGGCCCGCTGGGCGCCGGCAAGACCACGCTCGCGCGCGGCGTCATCCGCGCGCTGACCGACCCGATGGAGGAGGCGCCCAGCCCCACCTTCACCCTGGTCCAGTTCTATCCGGCCGCCCGGCTGCGGCTCGCCCACTTCGACCTCTACCGGATCAGCCGGCCCGACGAGGCGCACGAGATCGGCCTGGACGAGGCGCTGGACGACGGCGCGGCGCTGATCGAATGGCCCGAACGGCTCGCCGGCCATCTGCCGGCGGATCGACTCGATATAGAACTCTCGATCGTCGGGCAGGGCGCGGGCGAACAGCGCCTGGCGCGGCTGACCCCCCATGGCGCCTGGGAAGGACGACCGATTGAGTTCTGAACGCGAGGCGGAAAAGGCCGCCTTCCTTGCCCGCCACGGCCTGGCCGCGGCCGTCCGCGAACCCCTGGCCGGCGACGCCTCGACCCGCCTCTACGAGCGCCTGCACCGGCCGGCCGGCGGCTCGCTGATCTTCATGGACCAGCCGCCGTCGCTGGAGACCGCCCCCTGTCCGCCGGACGCCACGCCGGCCGAGCGCGCCGCGCTGGGCTACAACGCCAGCGCCCGGCTGGCGGCGGGCCGCGTCGAGGCCTTCATGGCTGCGGCCGGCTATCTGCGCGCCCAGGGGCTGTCGGCGCCCGAGGTGGTCGCGGCCGACGCCGCCCGGGGCCTGGCGGTGCTGGAAGACCTGGGCGACGGCCTCTACGCCCGGCTGATCGAGGCGGGCGCCGCCGAGGCGCCGCTGTACGAGGCGGCGATCGACGCCCTGCTGCGCCTTCACCAGGCCGCGCCGCCGCCGCCGGTGATCGAGGCCGAGGGCGCGCGCTGGCCGCTGTTGGCCTACGACGACCTGGCCCTGAAGACCGGCCTCGACATGTTCATCGAGTGGTGGCCGAAGTTCGCCGGCTCGCCGGCCTTTTCGCCGGACGCGGTCGCCGAATGGGACGCCCTCTGGGCCCCGGTCCGCGCGCGCGGCGCGGCCGGCGCTTCGGTCTTCGCCCACCGCGACTACCACGCCGAGAACCTGGTCTGGCGGCCGGAACGGGGCGGCGTCGCCCGGGTCGGCATGCTGGACTTCCAGGACGCCCTGCGCGCCCATCCGGCCTGGGACCTGCTCTCGCTGCTGCAGGACGCCCGGCGCGACGTCTCGCCCGAGCTGGAGCGGGCGATGCTGGACCGCTACCTGGCCGCCCGGTCCGAGCTCGACCGCGAGGCCTTCCTGGCCGACTACACCGGGCTGGCGGCGCTGAACGCGACCCGCATCGTCTTCATCTTCGCCCGCCAGGTGGCCTATTTCGAGCGGCCCCGCTACCGCGCCCTGCTGCCCCGGGTGTGGGGCGCGCTGGAGCGTGACCTGGCCGCGCCCGGCCTCGCGCCCATCCGCGCCTGGTTCGACCGCAACGTACCGTTGGAGACCCGGCGGTGAGCGCGTCGCCCGGCATCTCGGCGCCCCGGACGTCAACGCCGAAGACGGCGATGGTGCTGGCCGCGGGCCTGGGCACCCGCATGCGGCCGCTGACCGACACCCGGCCCAAGGCCCTGGTCGAGGTCGCCGGCAAGGCCCTGATCGACCACACCCTCGACCGGCTGGAAGCGGTGGGCGTCGAGCGGGCGGTGGTCAACGTCCACGCCTTCGCCGACCAGATGGAGGCCCACCTGGCGCGCCGGACGAGCCCGCAGATCCTGATCTCCGACGAGCGGGGCGGGCTCCTGGAGACCGGCGGCGGCATCAAGCGGGCGCGGACCCTGCTCGGCGAGGGGCCGATCTGGGTGGCCAACAGCGACTACGTCTGGCTGGACCAGGCGGACGGCGGCCTGGCCGAGGTGGCGCGGCGATGGGATGCGGACGCCATGGACGCCTGCATCGTGGTGATTCCCAAGGCCCGCACCCTGGGTTTCGACACCCCCGGCGACTTCTTCGGCGACCCCGAGGGCGCGCTGACCCCGCGCGGCGCGGCGGGCGAGGCGCCGCTGCACGCCTTCGGCCTGCAGATCCTAAATCCCCAGCCGGTCTATGCGACCGCCGCCGAGGCCTTCTCCCTGCGCAACGTCTGGTTCGACGCGGCCGCGCGCCGGCGGCTGATCGGCGTCCAGCCGGCTGGCCTGTGGATGCAGGTCGGCGACCCGGCCGCGCTGGACCTCGCCGAGGCCCGCCTCGCCGGGCGGGCGCCGCCGTCGTGAGCGCGCCCTTCTTCGCGCGGCCCGGTCCCCGCTGGTTCACCATTCCGGCGCACCGTCCGTTCGTCGAAGACCTGGCCGCCGGCCTGATCGCCGCCCTGACCCCGCTCGGCCCGGAGGCCCTGTCCGACGCGGTGGTCCTGACCCCCACCCGCCGCGCCGCCCGGTCCCTGGCCGAGGCCTTCGTCGCCGTCGGCGGCGGCAAGGCCGTGCTGCTGCCCCAGATCCGCGCCCTCGGAGACCTGGACGAGGGCGAGCCGCCGTTCGAGCCGGGCGAGCTGGCGCTGGACCTGCCGCCGGCCATCACCCCCTGGCGGCGACGCTTCGAGCTGGCCCGGCTGGTGGCCGACAACGACCACCTGCTCGAACGCTCGCTCGACGCGGTCTCGGCCCTGGAGCTGGCCGACGCCCTGGCCGCCTTCCTCGACAGCCTGGCGATCGAGGAGGCCGCGCCGCCGCCCAACCTCGACGACTGGGTCGAGCAGGGCCTGGCCCGCCACTGGCAGGTCTCGGCCCGATTCCTGGCCCTGGCGCTGGAGGCCTGGCCCGCGCGGCTGGCCGAGCTTGGCCTGATCGACGTCGCCGCCCGCCGGGTCGCCCTGCTGCGCGCCCTGGCCGAGCGCTGGACCGCCGAGCCGCCGGCCGAGGTGCTGGTCGCGGCCGGCTCGACCGGCACAGCGTCGGCGACCGCCGACCTGCTGCGGGTCATCGCCGCCGCCCCGCGCGGCTGCGTGGTCCTGCCGGGCCTGGACCAGGACCTGGCCGACGCCGCCTGGGCCCAGGTCGACGAGCAGCATCCGCAGGGGGCGATGAAGCGGCTGCTGGCCCGCGCGCGGATCGAGCGGCGCGAGGTCGTGGCCTGGTCGCCGCCCGCGCCGGGCGACGCGCGCGGCCGCTGGCGCCGGCGGATCGTCAACGAGGCCCTGCGCCCGGCCGAGGCCACCGCCGACTGGCTGGGCCAGATCGACCGGCTGCGGGCCGAGGGCGCGGCCGACGGCGTCGACCCGGTGGCCGAGGGCCTGGCGGGCCTCTCGGTGCTCGCCGCCCGCACCGAGGACGAGGCCGCCGCCGCCTGCGCCCTCCTGCTGCGCGAGGCGCTGGAGACGCCTGGCCGCACCGCCGCCCTGATCACTCCCGACGCGGTGCTGGCGCGGCGGGTCTCGGCGCGGCTGGCGCGGTGGGGGATCGTGGTCGACTCCTCGGCCGGCGCGCCCCTGGCCGGCTTTCCTGCCGGCGAGCTGGCCGGCCTCGTGGCCCGGGCGGCGGCGGAGGGGCTGGACCCGGTCGCCCTGCTGGCCATCCTCAAGCACCCCCTGGCGCGGCTGGGCCTGGCGCCCGAGCCGCTGGAGACGCGCCGCCGCCAGCTGGAGCGTCACGGCCTGCGCGGACCGCGCCCGGCCGATTTCGCCGCCGTCGCCCGCCATCTCGACGCCGCCGGGGCCGGCGAGGCCAAGGGCCTGCTGGACGCCCTGGCCGCTGCGCTCGACATCGC
>JARLIQ010000116.1 GCA_031291645.1 Caulobacteraceae bacterium
CGTCGCCGCCCGGCCGGCCCCGACCCTGGCGCCCGCCGCCGGCCCGGCCGCGCCCGCCAGCGCCGGCGGGCAGGTGATGCCCTGAGCGCCGCCGCGAATCACGGGCGGGCGCTGCGACCGCGCGCCGGCCATGGGTCCTGGGTCGCCCGGCGGGGAGGCGGTCGGCGGCTTTTCCCATGATTCAAAAGGGGTTGGCGGATTCGCCCGCTGGGGGAGTCCGCGGGCGGCCGATCTCGCCCCCGCAGGGAAATTGCAGGATCGCGCAACGGCGCTTAGGCTGTCCGAATCCCGCCTCCTGACGATGGCCCGCCGATGTCCGAACAGAACGCCCAGGAACCGACCATGGAGGAAATCTTGGCCTCCATCCGGCGGATCATCTCCGAGGACGAAGAGCCCGCGGCGGCGCCGTCGTTGGAGGTCCCCCCCGAGCCGGTCGAGCGCGAGCTGGACGACGTGCTGGAACTGACCGAGCGCGCACCCGAGCCGGCGCCGGCCGCCGCGGCGCACCAGACGGTGGGCGACCTCGACATCTATCCGGCCGAACCCGCGCCGTCGCGACCCGCGCCGGCCCCGGCTCCCGCCCCCGCCCCGGCGGCCGCGTTCGAGGGCGGCAACCTGGTCAGCGAACCCGTCGCGGCCACCACCGCCTCGGTCTTCGGCCAGCTCGCCCAGCGCATCGCCATGCCGCGCGAGGGCCGCACGCTCGAGGACGTGGTGCGCGAGATGCTCAACCCGCTGCTCAAGGCGTGGCTGGACGAACACCTGCCGGCCATCGTCCAGGCCAAGGTCGAGGAGGAAGTCGAGCGCATCGCTCGACGCGGCGTAGGCTGAACCCATAGCCCTTGAGCCCCTCCCCCATGCGGGGAGGGGGGTGATGGCGCCATCCCTGACGGGGAAGGACGCCCGACCGCCCGATCGCCCTTGCTACTCACGCCCAACAGGCCTTTCGCCGCGCGCGACGGACCTATAGATCACGCCCCATGCTCGACAAGACCTTCGACCCCAAGACCGTCGAACCGCGCCTCTATGCGCACTGGGAGGCCGCCGGCGCCTTCTCGCCCGACCGCGCGACCGCGGCCAATCCGGACGCCGAGGCCTTCTCGATCGTCATCCCGCCGCCGAACATCACCGGCTCGCTGCACGTCGGCCACGCGCTGAACAACACCCTGCAGGACGTGCTGATCCGCTTCGAGCGGATGCGGGGCAAGGCGGCGCTGTGGATGCCGGGGACGGACCACGCCGGGATCGCCACCCAGATGGTGGTCGAGCGCCAGCTCGCGGCCGAGGGCAACATCTCCCGCCGCGAGATGGGCCGCGAGGCCTTCGTCGAGCGGATCTGGCGGTGGAAGGACGAATCCGGCGGCGCGATCGTCGGCCAGCTGCGCCGGCTGGGCGCCTCCTGCGACTGGAGCCGCGAGCGCTTCACCCTGGACGAGGGCCTGTCGGCCGCCGTGCGCAAGGTGTTCGTCACCCTCTACAAGCAGGGGCTGATCTACCGCGACACCCGGCTGGTCAACTGGCACCCGGAGCTGCAGACCGCGATCAGCGACCTCGAGGTCGAGAACATCGAGGTCAAGGGCCACATGTGGCGCTTCCGCTATCCGATCGAGGGGCGGCCGGGCGAATACATCGTGGTCTCCACAACCCGGCCCGAGACCATGCTGGGCGACACCGCCGTCGCCGTGCACCCGGACGACGAGCGCTACAAGACGCTGATCGGCCAGTCCGTGCGCCTGCCGCTGACCGACCGGCTGATCCCGATCATCGCCGACGAGCACGCCGACCCGGAGAAGGGCACCGGCGCGGTCAAGATCACCCCGGCCCACGATTTCAACGACTTCAAGGTCGGCAAGCGGCACAACCTGCCGCAGATCAACATCTTCACGCCCGAAGCCAAGCTGAACCACAACGCGCCCGAGCCCTATCGGGGCATGGACCGGTTCGTGGCCCGCAAGCGGATCGTCGCCGACCTGGAGACCATCGGCCTGCTGGACGGGGTCGAGGACCACCGGCTGATGGCGCCCTACGACGAGAAGTCCAAGAGCGTCGTCATCGAGCCCTATCTGACCGAACAGTGGTGGGCCGACGCCAAGACCCTGGCCCAGCCGGCGCTGAAGGCGGTCGAGGACGGACGCACGGTGTTTGAGCCGCGCAACTGGGAGAAGACCTACTTCGAGTGGCTGCGCAACATCGAGCCCTGGTGCATCTCGCGCCAGCTCTGGTGGGGCCACCGCATCCCGGCCTGGCGCGGGCCGGACGGGACCACCTTCGTCGAGGAGACCGAGGCCGAGGCCCGGCTGGCGGCCATCGCCCACTACGGCGAGGAAAAGCCCCTGGTCCAGGACGAGGACGTGCTCGACACCTGGTTCTCCTCGGCGCTCTGGCCGTTCTCGACCCTCGGCTGGCCGGACCAGACGCCGGACCTGGACCGCTACTATCCGACCCACACCCTGGTGACGGGGTTCGACATCATCTTCTTCTGGGTCGCCCGGATGATGATGATGGGCCTGCATTTCATGGGCGAGGTCCCGTTCAGCCGCGTCTTCATCAACGCCCTGGTCCGCGACGAGAAGGGCCAGAAGATGTCGAAGACGCGGGGCAACGTCATCGACCCGCTGGAGCTGATCGACGCCTACGGCGCCGACGCCGTGCGCTTCACCATGACCGCCATGTCGGGCCAGGCGCGCGACATCAAGCTGTCGGTCCAGCGCATTGAAGGCTATCGCAATTTCGGCACCAAGCTGTGGAACGCCGCGCGCTTCAGCCAGATCAACGGCTGCGAGCGGGTCGAGGGGTTCGATCCGGCCGGCGTCCAGCAAGTGCTGAACCGCTGGATCCGCGGCGAGACGGCCAAGACCGCGCGCGAGGTCACCACGGCGATCGAGACCTGCGCCTTCGACGACGCGGCGGCCTCGCTCTACCGCTTCATCTGGAACGTCTTCTGCGACTGGTACCTGGAGCTGGCCAAGCCGATCCTGAACGGGACGGACGAGGCGGCCAAGGCCGAGACCCGGGCGATGGCGGCCTGGGTGCTGGACCAGTGCCTGAAGCTGCTGCATCCGGTCAGCCCGTTCATCACCGAGGAGCTGTGGCAGCGCCTGGGCGAGAGCGGCCCCGCGCGCGAAGGCATGCTGATCACGGCCGCCTGGCCGGACCTGCCGCAGAGCTACCTCGACGCCGAGGCGGAGGCCGAGATCGGCTGGCTGATCGACCTGGTCAGCGAGGTGCGCTCGATCCGCGCCGAGATGAACGTGCCGCCCTCGGCCCGCACGCCGCTCACGCTCAGCGGCGCCAGCGAGACGACGCTGGCGCGGCTCGCCCGCCACCGGGCGCTGATCCTCACCCTCGCGCGGCTGCAGTCGGCCGAGCCGGCGGACGCCGCGCCGCAAGGGGCGGTGCCCTTCGTGATCGGCGAGGCGACCGGCGCGCTGGCGATCGCCGAGTTCATCGACCTGGCGGCCGAGAAGGCCCGCCTGACCAAGGAGGTCGCGGCGCTGGGCGTCGACATCGATCGGACGGCCAAGAAGCTGGGCAACGCCGACTTCATCGCCCGCGCGCCCGAGGCGGTGGTCGAGGAGAACCGCGAGCGGCTGGCCGCGGCCGAGACGGCGAAGGCCAAGCTGGAGGCGGCGCTGGCCCGGCTGCAGTCCCTGTCCTGATGCGGCTCGGCGGCGTTTGCATCGCCGCTCAGGTTATGCTTGTTCACCTACAGCAAGTGCGTCCGAAAAGGCGCCTGACCGTACGGAGCAAACGCCCATGACCGACGCCGCCGCCCAAACCAAGGCCGCCGTCACCTGGCCCGCGATGTCCATCGCCCAGGCCCACGCCATGCTGACCCAGCCGGGCTCGCCGTTCGAGATGGAGGAGGTGGTCGTCCGCGGCGTGACGATCCGGGCGTGGAAGAACGCCCCGCCCTCGATTCGCGACGTGGTGCTCGCCTCGCGCGCCTTCGGCGACCAGATATTCCTGGTGCACGAGGACGAGCGGGTCAGCTTCGAGGCCTTCTTCCGCGCCGTCTCGGCCTTCGCGCGCGAACTGCAGGCGCAGGGCGTCGAGAAGGGCGACCGGGTCGCGGTGATCATGCGCAACCTGCCGGAATGGCCGGTGGCCTTCTACGCCGCCGCCGCGGTGGGGGCGATCGTCACCCCGCTGAACGCCTGGTGGACGGGGCCGGAGCTGGAATACGGCCTGGTCGATTCGGGATCGAAGGTCGCGATCGTCGACGCCGAGCGGCTGGAGCGGCTGCGCGAGCACCTGCACAACTGCCCGGACCTGAAGCGGGTCTACGTCAGCCGCGAGAGCGAGGAGATCAACCACCCTGAGATCATCAAGCTGGAGAGCGTGATCGGCGCGCCCGACGCCTGGGCCAGCCTGCCCGACCAGCCGCTGCCGGCGGTCGAGATCTCGCCGGACGACGACGCCACCATCTTCTACACCTCGGGCACCACCGGAAAGCCCAAGGGCGCCCTGGCCACCCAGCGCAACGTCAATTCCAACATCATGGCGTCCGGCTGCGCGGGCGCGCGCACCTTCCTGCGCCGCGGCGAGGCGCCGCCCCAGCCCGATCCCACCGCGCCCCAGCGTGCGACCCTGCTGTCGGTGCCCTTCTTCCACGCTACCGGCTGCTTCGCGATCCTGAACCCCAGCCTGATCGCCGGCGCTAAGCTGGTGATGATGCGCAAGTGGGACCCGGTGCGGGCCTTCGAGATGATCGAGCGTGAGAAGGTCTCCTCCGCCGGCGGGGTGCCGACCATCGCCTGGCAGCTGATCGAGCATCCGCTGCGCAGCAACTACGACCTGTCGTCGCTGGAAAGCGTGGCCTACGGCGGCGCGCCCTCGGCGCCGGAACTGGTGCGCAAGATCACCGAGACCTTCCCCAAGTCCCAGCCCGGCAACGGCTGGGGGATGACCGAGACCTCGGCCACCGCCACCACCCACGGGGCGGAGGACTACCAGCATCGCCCCGACAGCTGCGGCCCGGCCGTGCCGGTCACCGACCTGAAGATCATGAGCGTCGAGGGCGACCGCGAACTGGCCATCGGCGAGGTCGGCGAGCTGTGGTGCCGCGGCCCGCAGGTGGTCAAGGGCTATTGGAACAAGCCGGAAGCCACCGCCCAGACCTTCGTCGACGGCTGGGTCAAGACCGGCGACCTGGCGCGGCTGGACGCGGAAGGCTTCTGCTACATCATCGACCGGGCCAAGGACATGCTGATCCGGGGCGGCGAGAACATCTACTGCATCGAGGTCGAGAACGTCCTCTACGACCACCCGGCGGTGATGGACGCGGCCCTGGTCGGCATTCCGCACAAGACGCTGGGCGAGGAGCCGGGCGCCGTGGTCACGCTGAAGCAGGGCGCCACGGCCACGGAAGAGGAGCTGCGCGGCTTCGTCGCCGACCGGCTGGCGGCCTTCAAGGTGCCGGTGAAGGTGGTGTTCTGGCACGAGACCCTGCCGCGCAACGCCAACGGCAAGATCCTCAAGAACGACCTGAAGAAGATCTTCGTCGAGGGCTGACGCCGATCCGATGGGCCAGGTGCGCGCCGACGTCCTGCTGGTGCGGCGCGGCCTGTTCGAGAGCCGGGCCAAGGCCCAGGCCGCGATCGAGGCCGGCGGGGTCACCGCCGGCGGCGCGCCGGTCAAGCGCGCGGCCCAGATGCTGGACGAGGCGGCGGAGATCCGCGCCGCGCCGGCCCATCCCTGGGTCGGGCGGGGCGCGCTGAAGCTCGACCACGCCCTCTCGGCCTGGCCGGTCGCGGTGGCGGGGCGCGTCGTGCTGGACGTCGGCGCCTCGACCGGAGGTTTCACCGAAGTGTGCCTGGCGCGCGGCGCGGCGCGCGTCTACGCGGTCGACGTCGGGCGCGGTCAGCTGCATCCCAGCCTGGCCGCCGACCCGCGGGTGGCCGACCTGTCGCCCGTCGACGCGCGCACGCTGACGGCGGCGCAGGTCCCCGAGCCGCCGGGGCTGGTGGTCACCGACGTCAGCTTCATCAGCCTGGAAAAGGCCCTGCCGGCCGCCCTGGCGCTGGCCGCGCCGGGCGCGGACCTGATCGCCCTGGTCAAGCCGCAGTTCGAGGTCGGCCCGCAGGCCATCGGCAAGGGCGGCCAGGTGCGCGAGGCCGCCGCGCGCGAGGCGGCGACGGCGGCGGTGGCGGCCTGGCTGGAAGGCGAGGGCTGGGCGGTCCAGGCCAGCGCCGAAAGCCCGGTGCGGGGCGGCGAGGGGGCGATCGAGCACCTGGTCTGGGCCCGCAAGGCCGTCGGCCGCGCCCCCGCGGGGACGCGGCCTTAGCGTCTCGTTCCTAATCCGCTACGCGCCAGCGGCCGTCGCCGGCGCGGCAGGCGCGCACGTGGTCGCGCTCGACCGTGCCGTCGGGGAAATAGACCCGGCTCTCGACCATCGTGCAGGCCGGGCGATAGGCCGGGGCGGGCTCGGCATAGTCCTCGTCCGGGTCATAGGTGGGCGGGGGCGGAGCCGCCTCGGCGTAGGCCGGGGGCGGCGGCGGGGGCGGCGCGCCATAGGCGGTCTGGTCGTAGGGCTGGTTCGGGTCGCAGGCGGCGGTGGCCCCGCCGATGCCCGCGCCGGCCGCGGCCCCGACCGCGCCGCCGATCAGGGCCCCGCCGGTGCGCCCGCCGCCATGCGCCAGGTTCGAGCCGAGCACCGCGCCGCCGATGGCGCCCAGGACGCCGCCGGCCACCTGGCGCTGGGTCTTGTCGCGCTGGCAGGGGTTGTAATAGGTCCCGGTGTTGCTGTCGTAGGCCGCCGGCTGGGCCGAGGCGGCCTGCGGGGCGGCGAAGACGCCGGCCAGGGCCATGGCGGCGGTCGCGACGGCCAGGCTTCCCTTGGCGATGGTCGAACGCTGGATCATCAAACTCTCCATTTGGGCCGGGCCAGGTGTCGGCGCCGGGATTGGCGGCGCCCCGCCGAGGAACCGGCGAAGCTGTTGTCCGTCCGCGACCTTGGGACCCCCAAGCTGAACGGCGGTTGAGCGGATCATTAATTTTGGACAAATTTTTGCACACGTGAAACGTGCGCCCCGGGGCGCGGCTGGCCTTCACAGGGCGGGCAGCCTAGAAGGGCGCGTGAACAGCACGGCGCTCCAGACATTGCGGATCGAGGCCATGGGCGCCCAGGGCGACGGCCTGGCCGCCGGTCCGGTCTATGTCCCCCTGACCCTGCCGGGCGAGGCGGTCAGCGCCGTCCTGTCCGGCGACCGGGCGGAGGCCCAGGCGATCCTCGAGCCCAGTCCGGACCGGGTCGCGCCGCCCTGTCCCCATTTCGGCGACTGCGGCGGCTGTTCGCTGCAGCACTGGGCCGCCGCGCCGTACCTGGCCTGGAAGGGCGAGCTGATCCGCCAGGCCCTGGCGCGCGAGCGGATCGAGACCGAGATCCTGCCGGCCTTCGCCACCCCGCCCGGCGTGCGCCGGCGCCTGGCCCTGCACGCGCGGCGCGAGGGCCATCAGGTGCGGATCGGGTTCAAGGCGCGCCGGTCCTGGCGGCTGGTGGAGATTTCGACCTGCGTCATCGCCGAGCCGCGGCTGGTGGCGGCCCTGCCGGCGCTGAAGACCCTGGCCGCGCCCTTCCTGCAGCATCCCAAGTCCGCCCCGACCCTGCACGTGACCTGGACCGCCTCGGGCCTCGACGTCGACGTCACCGGGGTGGAGCGGCGCAGCGGGGGCCTGTCGGCCGACGCCCGGGTCCAGGCGGCCAGCGCCGCCCAGGCCGGGAACTTCGCGCGCGTCACCCTGGCGGGCGAGCTGATCTACCAGGCCCGCGCGCCGGTGGTGCGGATCGGCCCGGTGCTGGTCGCCCTGCCGCCGGGCGCCTTCCTGCAGGCCTCGGCCGAGGCCGAGGCGGCGATGGGGCGGGCGGTGGTGGAGGCGGTCGCCGGCTGCGCGCGCGTCGCGGACCTGTTCTGCGGCGTCGGCACCTTCACCTTCCGCCTGGCCGAGACGGCCTCGGTCCACGCGGCCGACAGCGCCGCGCCGGCCGTGCGGGCCCTGACCCAGGCGATCGGCTCGGCCAGCGGCCTGAAGGCGATCACCGCCGAGGCGCGCGACCTGACCCGCCGGCCGCTGCTGGCCATGGAGATGAAGAAGCTGGACGCGGTGGTGTTCGACCCCCCGCGCGCCGGCGCGGCCGAACAGGCGCGCGAGATCGCCGCCTCCAAGGTCCCGATCGCCGTCGGGGTCTCGTGCAACGCCGCCACCTTCGCCCGCGACGCCCGCATCCTGGCCGACGCCGGCTTCAGCCTGGTCCAGGTCCAACCGATCGACCAGTTCCTTTGGTCGCCCCACGTGGAGCTGGTGGGGGTGTTCAGGCGCTGAGCGCGGCCGCGGGGACGGTCAGCTGCCGAACAGCTCCAGCTGGTCGCCGGGGCGCGGCGGCGGGCGGAAGGCCTCCAGGTTCAGGGGGCCGATCTCCCGCTCCAGGCCGAAGCGCCGGCGCGCCAGGCGGAAGCGCCTGGACATCAGCTCGGCGATCGGCCCTTCGCCGCGCATCCGCTTGCCCCACTGGGGGTCATAGTCCTTGCCGCCGCGCATCTGGCGCACCAGCGACATGACCCGCGCCGCCCGGTCCGGCTGTTCCGCCGCCAGCCATTCGCGGAACAGGTCCTTGATCTCCAGCGGCAGGCGAAGGGCCGTGTAGTAGGCGTTCGCCGCCCCGGCCTCGGCCGCCCGCTCCAGGATCGCCTCCATCTCATGGTCGTTCAGGCCGGGGATCATCGGCGAGGCGCCGACGATGACCGGCACCCCCGCCGCGCTGAGCTGGCGGATGGCCTCGATCCGCCGCTCCGGCGTCGAGGCGCGCGGCTCCATCGCCCGCGCCAGCCGGCGGTCCAGCGTGGTCACCGAGACGGCCACCACGACCAGGTTTGCGGCCGCCATGGGGGCCAGGATGTCGATGTCGCGGGTGACCAGGACGCTCTTGGTGGTGATCCCCAGCGGATGGTTGAAGCGCGACAGCACCTCCAGCACCCCGCGCGTGATCCGCAGCCGCCGCTCGACCGGCTGGTAGGGATCGGTGTTGGCCCCCAGCTGCACCCGCGCGGGGCGATAGCCGGGCTTGCTCAGCTCGCGCTCGAGCAGCTGGGCGGCCTCGGGCTTGAAGAACAGTCGGGTCTCGAAATCGAGCCCGGGCGACAGGCCCATATAGGCGTGGCTCGGCCGCGCGTAGCAGTAGATGCAGCCGTGCTCGCAGCCCCGGTAGGGGTTGATTGAACGGTCGAAGCCGATGTCGGGGCTGTCGTTGCGGGTCAGGATAACCCTGGCCTTCTCGGCCGTCAGGGTGGTGTCGACCTGCGCCGGCGCGGCGTCGTCGTCCGTCCAGCCGTCGTCGAAATCCTGGCGGCTGGCGGACTCGAAACGCCCGGTCTGGTTCGACTTCGCGCCGCGCCCTCGCACGGCGCCGACGATGGGGACGGAGGGGGACATGGGTGAACCATGACGCACGACATCGAACAAAACAAGAACATTGTGGCCCTGTTGGATCTCAAGATCTGGCCGTCCGGATTGACCGTCCGGAAGCCTTGCGGGACTCTGACTTCTTGATCGCGGAGAGAGGGGCCGGGATGGAAACCCAACTGAATCGCGGGCTCAAGCGGCGCCTGATGTATGTCGAGAACAAGGACGGCGAGATCGATGGCGCAGACGGCCGGATCGGCTGGGTCAGTTTCTCGAAGTCCGGACAGACCGTTTATTACCGGGGCCGTGAATTGGCCAAAGCCAAGGGCGGCGGCGTGCGCGGCAACTTCTTCGACGTCGCGACGGGTGAGGAATACTGGGTGTCCGGCGTGAAGAAACGCGGCTCGAACGCCCATCGGGCGGAAAGCGTCTCCATCGCAATCGATGCCGACGCGCAGGAGAGCTACCGTGACCTTCGATTATCCGGTAGGCGCAGGAATTGAGAGCTTCGTGCGCTATTCGCTACGGCTCCGTCTGCGTCGGCGGGGGGACAGCCTTCGCGGCCGGGCTGGTCATTCAGCTTCATGCGATCGGGTTTCTTTCGAACCTTACGGCGTCCTACGCCGGCGCCGACGCCATGGTCGACGGAGCGCTGACCGTTCATGGATGGGAAGTCATCCTCGGCCGTTCGGCGCTGGCCGGTCTCGGTGGAGGATTCGTCGCGCTTGCCGGTTGGTGGGTACGTCGTCGCCGGATTGCGCCGACGCGTGCTCCAAGGCGATCCGGTTCAGTGGAGGCTGCGAGTAGGGACGTAAAACCAGTGATGTCCACGGAGGCTTGAATGCGGCGCTGGGGCGGCTGGCTGGCGGTAGCGCTAATTGGGAGCGTCGCGCATGCGGGCCCTATCCTCCCTGCTGCTCCGCCGGTCCAAGCTGGTATCACTTCGATTGAAGGCCAGCGTTGGCGGATCGTTGCCTATTTCAACGGCGCGGACCTCTCTGCGCCCAAGGACTCTGTGGAGACGGTCAGACTAATTCGTGGGCCCTTCGACCAGGCGATCACAAATGTGGGTGGGCCAGTCGCGATGGGCGCTATCGGTGGCGGATGGCGATGTGGGGTTCGACGCGGAACCTATCGGCTCTCGCGGGACACCATTGAATTGAGAGTGTGGGCGAGGGTTTACGGCGTTTGCCACCCCACGGACTTGCCGCAGAACGCGCAGATTCTCCACGCACTTAACGGAACGCGGTTCGTGGCGCGCGATGAAGATAGGGTCATCCTCCGAGATCAGGCGGGCAGGACTCAGATAATTCTCGCGCCGTCGGACAACTGATTAGCCGCTACTTCCATGGTGAGCCTTGAGGCGCCCCCCTCGGCCGCGATGGATCAACCCGGCGATATTATCTTTTGCAAACCCGATCTCCATGCTAATGTAATGGGCATAAGGGGTTAGTCCGATAGCAAGCGCACTTTCCGCCCCGTACTTCCACAAAGAAGAGGCCGCCTACGCCCATGTCGAGGCGCGTATTTGGCCGGAAGGGCCGTTTTGCCCGCACTGCGGCGCGACCGATCGGATCAGCGCGATCGTGGCGAACCCGGCGAAACGCATCCGCGCGGGCCTGAAGAAGTGCGGCCACTGCAAGAAGCAATTCACCGTGAAGGTCGGGACCGTGTTCGAGCAGTCGCACGTCCCGCTGAACATCTGGCTCCAGGCCATCGCGCTGATCTGCTCGTCCAAGAAGGGCTTCAGCACCAATCGACTGAGCCGCGTCCTGGGCGTGACCATCAAGACCGCCTGGTTCATGGCCCACCGCATCCGC
>JARLIQ010000117.1 GCA_031291645.1 Caulobacteraceae bacterium
GCCCCGCCGCCGCGTTCGCCCAGGCCGCCGCGCCTGACGCCGCCGCGCCGCCCGCTCCCGCCGCCCCCGCCGCGTCCCCGGTGGCCATCGCCCCCGCCGGCGACCTCGCCGACACCTTGAAGGCCTCGGGCCAGTTCACCATCCTGGTCAAGGCGCTGGACGCCAGCAACCTGACCGGCGTGCTGAAGAGCGCGGGGCCGCTGACTGTGCTGGCCCCGACCGACGACGCCTTCAAGGCCCTGCCGCCCGGCCAGCTCGACAGCCTGCTGAAGATCGAGAACGCCGGCCAGCTGCAGCAGCTGCTGATCTACCACCTGATCAACGCCGCGGTGACCCCGGCCAAGATCCAGGGCTCGATCGGCCCGATCCGCACCGTCGCCGGCACGGACGTGCAGATCAACGCCACAGGGACCCCGATCAAGATCAACGACGCCAACGTCGTCGGCCAGGCCACGGTCAGCAACGGCAACATCTATGCGGTCGACAAGGTGCTGACGCCGGGCTGGACCCCGCCGGCCGCGGCTCCGGCCGCCCCCGCGCCCGCCGCTCCGCCTGCGCAATAGGCAGCGGCGCGTCACACTTGATGCATCAGCCGGCGGACCCTATGGTCCGCCGGCTTTTTTGCACCCGCGAAGCAAGCCCCGCCCAGCTCCAGTCGATCGATGTCCAAGTCAAAGCCGCTCTCGTTCCAGGACCTGATCCTGACGCTGCACAACTACTGGAGCCGGCAGGGCTGCGTCATCGTCCAGCCCTATGACGTGGAGATCGGCGCCGGGACCCTCAGCCCCATGACGGTGCTGCGCGCGCTGGGCCCGAAGCCCTGGCGGGTGGCCTATGTCCAGCCCTCGCGCCGGCCGGCCGACGGCCGCTATGGCGAGAACCCCAACCGGCTGCACCAGCACCACCAGTACCAGGTGGTGCTCAAGCCCAATCCGCCGGACATGCAGGCCCTGTACCTGGGCTCGCTGGAGGCGGTGGGCATCGATCCGGCCCTGCACGACATCCGATTCGTCGAGGACGACTGGGAAAACCCCACCGTGGGCGCCTGGGGCCTGGGCTGGGAGGTCTGGTGCGACGGGATGGAAGTCACCCAGTACACCTATTTCCAGCAGGTCGGCGGCCTGGACGTCTTCCCCGTGGCCGGCGAGCTGACCTACGGGCTGGAGCGGCTGGCGCTCTATGTCCAGGGCGTCGAGAACGTCTACGACCTGGCGTTCAACGACCCGCAGAGCCCGGACTTCAAGACCTACGGCGACGTCTTCCTGGAGAACGAGCGCGAGTTCTCGGCCTATGAGCTGGAGGCCGCCAATGTCGAGATGCTGGGACGCCACTTCGTCGACATGGAGAGCGAAGTGCGCCGCCTGCTGGCGACCAGGGGCCGGCAGGGCCAGCCGCTGGTGCTGCCGGCCTACGACCACGTGCTCAAGGCCAGCCACCTGTTCAACCTGATGGACGCGCGCGGGGCCATCGCCGTGGCCGAGCGGCAGAGCTACATCGGCCGCATCCGCGACCTCTGCCGGCAGTGCGCCCAAGCCTGGGTCGGCCTGCAGGGCGAGAACGCGTAAGATGGCTCCGGATGAGTTGCTGGACCGTCCCGCAAAAAGCCCTCCCCCTCGATGGGGGAGGGTTGGGTGGGGGTGTGTCACGGCCGACGCCGGACGGACGCCCGATGGCTCGGCGTGGCCGCGAGCCGCGCTCGTGACCGGTCGCCACGCCCCGGGCGCGATCGCGCGCGCCCGCCATCTGCGCAAGGCCATGACCTTGCCGGAAAAGAAACTCTGGGCCGAGCTTCGACGTCTGGGGCTGAACATCCGTCGCCAGGCGCCGATCGGCCGCTACGTCGCCGACTTCGCCAGCCATGCCGCGGCGCTGGTCATCGAGATCGACGGGGCGCGGCACGACCTGCCGGACGCCCAACTGCACGATCTGGAGCGCACCGCCTGGTTGACCGCGCAAGGCTATCGCGTGCCGCGGTTCCGCAACGAGGACGTGCTGGCCGATCCGGTCGCGGTCGCCGAGACGATCGCCGCGGCGATGGGGAAGGGGACCTCGCCGCCGCCGGCGCCCGTTCTCGATCTGGCGGCGCGAACACCCCCATCCCCGACCCTTCCCCCATCGAGGGGGAAGGGAGCGATTCAGCTGCCTTCCCTTTCCGCCGGGAAGCCGAAGTAACCATGCCCCAGCTACTGCTCGAACTGTTTTCCGAGGAAATCCCCGCGCGCATGCAGGCGCAGGCGGCGCGGGATCTTGAACGCATGATGCGCGAGAGGCTGGCCGCGGCCGGCTTTCTGCCCGAGGCCTTGAAGGCCTTCGCCGGGCCGCGCCGGCTGACCCTGGTCGCCGAGGGCCTGCCGCCGGCGCAGCCGGACCGGTCCGAGGAGCGCAGGGGGCCGCGCGTCGGCGCGCCCGAGCAGGCGATCGAGGGTTTCCTGCGCTCGACCGGCCTGTCCCGCGACCAGCTGGTCGAACGCGACGGGGTCTATTTCGCGGTCATCGAGCGCAAGGGCCGCCCGACCGGCGAGATCATCGCCGAGGTCGTCCCCCAGATCGTGCGCGACTTCCCCTGGCCCAAGTCGATGACCTGGGGCGCGGGCGACCTGCGCTGGGTGCGCCCGCTGCAGCGGATCGTCTGCGTGTTCGCCGGCGAGGTCACACCGTTCGAGGTCGGCGACGTCGCCAGCGGCGAGACCACCGAGGGCCACCGGTTCATGGGCTCCAAGCGCCCGTTCCGCGCCCGCACGTTCGAGGAATACGCCGACGGGCTGAAGGCCAACTTCGTCGTGCTCGACGTTGAGGAGCGCAAGGCGCGGATCATCGAGGGCGCGCGCACCCTGTGCTTCGCGCGGGGGCTGGAGCTGGTCGAGGACGACGGGCTGCTGGACGAGGTCGCGGGCCTGGCCGAATGGCCGACCCCCATCCTGGGCAATATGGACGACAGCTTCCTGGACCTGCCGCCCGAGGTGATCCGCACCTCGATGCGCACGCACCAGAAGTATTTCGCGGTGCGCAATCCCGACGGCGTTGGCCTGGCGCCCCACTTCCTGGTGGTGGCCAACATCGTGGCCAGCGACGGGGGCAGGGCCATCGCGGCCGGCAACGCGCGGGTGCTGTCGGCGCGCCTGTCGGACGCCAAGTT
The DNA here is from genome assembly GCA_031291645.1 of Caulobacteraceae bacterium. GTDB lineage: Bacteria > Pseudomonadota > Alphaproteobacteria > Caulobacterales > Caulobacteraceae > Poindextera. The sequence continues at coordinate 3,137 of JARLIQ010000117.1, forward strand.
CTTCTGGGACGAGGACCGGCGCGTCGCGCTGGAATCGCGGCTGGAGCGGCTGAAGGGCGTCACCTTCCACGCCAAGCTCGGGACCATGTACGAGCGGGTGGAGAGGATCGAGGCCCTGGCCCGCGAGATCGCGCCCCTGGTCGGCGCTGATGTCGACCTCGCCGCCCGCGCGGCGCGCTTGGCCAAGGCCGACCTGGGCACCGGGATGGTCAGCGAGTTCCCCGAGCTGCAGGGGGTGATGGGTGGCTACTACGCCCGCGGCGAGGGCCTGGGCGATGTGGTCGCCGACGCCATCCGCGACCACTACAAGCCGCAGGGCCCCAGTGACGCGGTTCCGACCGCCCCGGTCTCGGTGGCCGTGGCCCTGGCGGACAAGCTGGACACCCTGGTCGGCTTCTTCTCGATCGACGAGAAGCCCACGGGCTCGCGCGACCCCTACGCGCTGCGGCGCGCGGCGCTGGGCGTGATCCGGATCATCCTGGCGACCAGGACCCGCATCGGGCTGCTGACCCTGGGCGGGGCGGACCTGCTCGCCTTCTTCGCCGACCGGCTGAAGGTCATGCTGCGCGACGAGGGCAAGCGCCACGACCTGGTCGACGCGGTGTTCGCCCTCGGCGACGACGACCTGGTGCGGATCGTGGCGCGGGTCGAGGCGCTGGATGGCTTCCTGAAGACCGAGGACGGGGCGAACCTCCTGGCCGGCTACAAGCGGGCGACCAACATCCTTCGGGCCGAGGAGAAGAAGGGCCCGCTGCCGAGCGGCGCGCCCGCGCGGCTGGCCGGGGCGCCGGCCGAGGAGACCGGGCTGATCGAGGCCCTGGAGGCGGCGGCGCCCGCGGTGAACGCGGCCCTGGCCGGTGAAGACTTCGCTGCGGCGATGCGGGCGCTCGCCGCCCTGCGCGCGCCGGTGGACGCCTTTTTCGACAAGGTGCTAGTGAACGCCGACGACGCCGCGGAACGCGACAATCGTCTGCGGCTTTTGATCCAGGTTCGCGACGCCATGGGCCGCGTCGCCGACTTTTCGCAGATTTCTGGATGAGGCGACCCATGTTGGCGGAGCAGGCAGTGACCAATCGCTGGGTTTATTCCTTCGGCGGCGGCGGCGCGGACGGCGACGCGGCGATGAAGAACCTGCTGGGCGGCAAGGGCGCCAACCTGGCCGAGATGAGCGCGCTGGGCCTGCCGGTGCCGCCGGGCTTCACCATCACCACCGAGGCCTGCAACCACTACTACGCCAACGGCAAGGCCTATCCGGCCAAGCTGGCGGAACAGGTGGCCGAGGGCCTGGCCAAGGTCGAGGGCCTGACCGGCAAGCGGTTCGGCGACGCCTCGGCCCCGCTGCTGGTCTCCGTGCGCTCGGGCGCGCGCGCCTCGATGCCGGGGATGATGGACACGGTGCTGAACCTGGGCCTCAACGACGAGACGGTCGAGGGCCTGGCCAAGCTGTCGGGCGACCGCCGCTTCGCCTTCGACAGCTACCGCCGCTTCATCCAGATGTATTCCAACGTGGTCCTGAACCTGGACCACCACCGCTTCGAGGAGATCCTCGACGACCACAAGGACCGGCTGGGCGTCAGCGTCGACACGGCCCTGACCGCCGACGACTGGGAGGCGGTGGTCGCCGACTACAAGAAGGCGGTGCAGGCCGACCTCGGCCACAGCTTCCCGCAGGATCCGCAGGACCAGCTGTGGGGGGCGATCGGCGCGGTGTTCGCCAGCTGGATGAACGACAGGGCCAAGTTCTATCGCCGCATGCACGACATCCCCGAAAGCTGGGGCACGGCGGTGAACGTCCAGTCGATGGTGTTCGGCAACATGGGCGAGACCTCGGCGACGGGCGTGGCCTTCACCCGCAACCCCTCGACCGGCGAGGCGCGGCTCTACGGCGAGTTCCTGATCAACGCCCAGGGCGAGGACGTGGTGGCCGGCATCCGCACGCCCCAGGCCCTGACCAAGGTCGCCCGCGAGGAGATGGGCGAGCACGCCCCCTCGATGGAGGAGGCGCTGCCGACGGTGTTCGCCGAGTTCAAGTCGGTGGTGGAGCGGCTCGAGACCCACTACCGCGACATGCAGGACATCGAGTTCACCGTGGAGCAGGGCAAGCTCTACATGCTCCAGACCCGCAACGGGAAGCGCACCGCCAAGGCGGCGCTGAAGGTGGCGGTGGACATGGCGCGCTCGGGCCTGATCACCGAGGCCGAGGCGGTGGCGCGGGTCGAGCCGGCCTCGCTGGACCAGCTGCTGCACCCGACCATCGATCCCGAGGCGGCGCGCGACGTCATCGCCGCCGGCCTGCCGGCCTCGCCCGGCGCGGCCACCGGCAAGGTGGTGTTCGATTCCGGCGAGGCCGAGCGGCTCGGCCAGGCCGGCGAGGCCGTGATCCTGGTGCGCGACGAGACGTCCCCTGAGGACATCCACGGCATGCACGCGGCCAAGGGCATCGTCACCGCGCGCGGCGGCATGACCAGCCACGCGGCCGTGGTCGCCCGCGGCATGGGCCGGCCCTGCGTGTCCGGCGTCGGCGAGCTGCAGATCGACGCCAAGGGTGGCGCCTTCCGCGCCAAGGGCCGCACCTTCGCGGCCGGCGACGTGATCACCATCGACGGCTCCAAGGGCCAGATCCTGGCCGGGGCGGTGAAGATGATCGAGCCGGAGCTGACCGGCGATTTCGCCACCCTGATGGGCTGGGCCGACGCCGTGCGCCGGCTGAAGGTGCGCGCCAACGTCGAGACGCCGCAGGATGCGCGCATGGCCCGCGCCTTCGGGGCCGAGGGCATCGGCCTTTGCCGCACCGAGCACATGTTCTTCGACGCCGACCGCATCGCCGCCGTGCGCGAGATGATCCTGGCCGACGACGAGGCCGGCCGGCGCCCGCCGCTGGCCAAGATGCTGGTGATGCAGCGCAGCGACCTGGTCGAGCTGTTCGACATCATGGAGGGCCTGCCGGTCACCATCCGGCTGCTCGACCCGCCGCTGCACGAGTTCCTTCCGCATACGGAAGAAGATCTGGAGGCGGTGGCCAAGGCCACCGGCATCGACGCGGCCAAGCTGTTGCAGCGCGCCCGCGACCTGCAGGAGACCAACCCCATGCTCGGCCACCGCGGCTGCCGCCTGGGCGTCTCCTATCCCGAGATCTACGAGATGCAGGTGCGCGCGATCATCGAGGCGGCCTGCGAGGTCGCGGCCTCCGGCAAGCCGGCGCCCAAGCCCGAGATCATGCACCCCCTCGTCGCCAAGGGCGAGGAGATGAAGTATCTGCGCCTGCTGACCGACCGCATCGCCAAGCAGGTGATGGAGGAGAAGGGCCAGACCATCGACTATCAGGTCGGCACCATGATCGAGCTGCCGCGGGCCGCGATCCGGGCGGCGGACCTGGCGGAATACGCCGAGTTCTTCTCGTTCGGCACCAACGACCTGACCCAGACCACCTTCGGCATCAGCCGCGACGACGCCGGCAAGTTCCTGGGCGCCTACATCGACAAGGGCATTTTCGAGAAGGACCCCTTCGTCAGCCTGGACCAGGAGGGTGTGGGCGACCTGATCCGCATCGCCGCCGAGCGCGGCCGGGCGGTGCGGCCCAACGTCAAGCTGGGCATCTGCGGCGAGCACGGGGGCGATCCGGCCTCGATCGCCTTCTGCGAGGACGTGGGATTGGACTATGTCTCGTGCTCGGCCTACCGCACGCCGATCGCGCGGCTGGCCGCCGCCCAGGCCGCCCTGGCCCGCAAGGGCTGAGGCGCGCCGCGGGGCAAAGCGCCGCAGTACGGATCGTCATAGAGTCCCCTTATCTGGAGGCTTCCAGAGCGGAGCCATTCGATCATGCACGACGCGCCTCTAGAGGCCCACGAGCACGCGGAACACGCCGAGCACGCCGCGCACGCGAACGACCCGTTCATCTCGCGCGTCTCGATCACCATCGCCATCCTGGCGGTGGTCGCCGCCGCGGCCGGCAGCCTGGAGACCTTCGAGAGCGCCAGCGCGATCATCGAGGCCAACAAGGCGGTCCTGGTCCAGGACAAGGCCACCGACCAGTGGAACTTCTTCGAGGCCAAGAGCCTGAAGAAGAACATGTATTCCATCGCCGCCGACGCCGGCGGACCCAAGGCGGCGGCCTACAAGGCCAAGGCCAAGGACGAGGGCGCCGGCCAGGACGAGGCCCAGGCCGAGGCCAAGAGCCTGGAGGCCGAGCGCGAGCACGACCTGGCGCTCAGCGACACCCACGAGCGGCGCCACCATCGCCTGGCCATCGCCGCGACCCTGCTGGAGATCGGCATCGCCATCTCGACCATCGCCATCATCACCCGCAGCCGCTGGCCCTGGATCGGCGCCGCCAGCCTGGGCGCGGTCGGCGCGGCGGTGGTGGCCCTGGCCTACCTGACCTGACGGCCTACACGACTTGGCCGGCGCACCAGCCGCTGGCCCAGGCCCACTGGAAATTGTAGCCGCCGAGCCAGCCGGTCACGTCGACCACCTCGCCGACGAAGAAGAGGCCCGGGATGGCCCTGGCGGCCAGGGTCTTCTGGTCCAGGTCGCGGGTGTCGACGCCGCCCAGGGTCACCTCGGCGGTGCGGTAGCCCTCGGTCCCGACGGGCTTGAGGCGCCAGGCGTTCACCGCCGCCGCGACGCGCCTCAGCACCTTGTCGGACGCGTCGCCGAGCACACCCCCGCCCGCGCCCTCGGTCTCGGTCTCGGCGACGAGCTGCGCCAGGCGGTTGGGCAGGCGCCGGGCGAGCGCGCCGGCCAGGGACTGGCGGCCGGCCTCGGCGCGGGCGCGGCGCAGGGCCTCGAAGATGTCGACGCCGGGCGCCATGTCGATCTCGATCGCCTGGCCCTCGCGCCAGTAGGACGAGATCTGCAGGATCGCCGGGCCGCTGAGGCCCCGGTGGGTGAACAGCATGGCCTCATCGAACGCGGCCTTGCCGCAGGTGACGCGCACGTCACACGCGACCCCGGCGAGGGGCGCGAGGCGGCCGAGCAGCCCTGCCTCCAGCGTCAGCGGGACCAGCGCAGGCCGGGTCTCGGTCACCCTCAGGCCGAACTGGGCGGCCACCTCGTAGCCGAAGCCGCTGGCCCCAATCTTGGGGATCGACTTGCCGCCGGTGGCGATCACCAGGGACGCGCAGGCGAGGGCGGCGCCGTCCGCCATGAGGGAAAAGCCCTCGGCGGTCCGCTCGATCGACTGGACGGACACCCCCAGCCGCAAGGCGACGCCGTGCGCCCGCATCTCGCCCAGCAGCATGTCCACCACCTGGCGGGCCGAACCGTCGCAGAAGAGCTGGCCCAGGGTCTTCTCATGCCAGGCGATGGCGTGGCGGTCGACCAGGGCGATGACGTCCCCCGGCGTGTAGCGGCTGAGCGCGGAGATGCAGAAGCGCGGGTTCTGCGACAGGAAGGCGGCCGGGCTGGTGCGGGTGTTGGTGAAGTTGCAGCGTCCGCCGCCGGAGATGCGGATCTTCTCGCCGGCCGCCCTGGCGTGGTCGAGCACCAGGACCCGGCGGCCGCGCCGACCCGCCTCGATGGCGCACATCATCCCCGCCGCGCCGGCGCCGATCACCACGACATCGAAGCTCTCCATGGCCGTGTCTTGAAGCAGTCCGTCCCTAAGGCCTAGACAGAATCCATGGCCTGGACCCGACTCTACGACGAAGCCGAGCCCCAGCGGGTCAACCGCTGGCTGGCGCAGAACGGGGTGTGCTCGCGCCGCGAGGCCGAGGCGCTGATCGCCCGGGGCCTGGTCTCGATCGACGGCCAGGCGGTGAGCGACCCCGGGCGCAAGATCGAGGCCGGCCAGACCCTGGTCCTGGCCGACGACGCGGCGGCCGCGCCGCACGGGCCGCTGACCGTGCTGCTGCACAAGCCTGTCGGCGTGGTCTCGGCCCAGCCGGAGAAGGGCCAGGTTCCGGCCGTGCGGCTCCTGACCCGCGAGGCCCTGGTCGGCGACAGCCCGGTGATCCCCGACCGCGACACCCGCCTGGCCCCGGTCGGGCGGCTGGACATGGATTCGCGCGGCCTGTTGATCCTCTCGGAGGACGGGGTGGTGGCCAAGGCGGTGATCGGCCCGCAGTCGGACCTGGAGAAGGAATACCTGGTCCGGGTCGCCGGCCCGGTGAGCGAGCGCGCGCTTGGGCTGCTGCGCCACGGCCTCAGCCTGGACGGCCGCCAGCTCAAGCCGGCCAAGGTCAGCCTGCTGGGGCCCCAGCAGCTCCGTTTCGTCCTGAAGGAGGGCCGCAACCGCCAGATCCGCCGCATGTGCGAGCTGGTCGGCCTGGCGGTGGTCGACCTCTACCGCGTCCGCATCGGCCCCTTGCGCATCGGCCAGCTGCCCGAGCGCCGCTGGCGCGTGCTGACGCCGGAGGAACGGCGGGCGCTGGTCGGGGGAGGATAGAGTTCCTCAGCACAGATAGGTGATTTTCCCCCTCCCCCTCGCGGGGAGGGGGCGGGGGGTGGGGGCGCCAGCGCCGTGCTGGCCGTCCTCGCACCCCCGCGCTGAAACGCCGTCCGATCCCCGGAAGCGCACAGCCGACACCCCCACCCCAACCCCTCCCCGCAAGGGGGAGGGGCTCGGGAGGCTGCCGGTTCTCCGCGTGCCCGCTTCCTCAGCCCCGCTTCCGCACGAACACCGTGCCGGCCGAATAGCCGGCGCCGAAGCTGCAGATCAGGCCGAGGTCGCCGGCGGCCATGTCGTCGGAATGGCTGTGGAAGGCGATGATCGAGCCGGCCGACGAGGTGTTGGCGTATTCGTCGAGGATGATGACGTTCTCCTCGGGCGTCGGCTCGCGGCCGAGCACCTTGCGGCCGATCATCTCGTTCATGTTGATGTTGGCCTGGTGCAGCCACAGGCGCTTGAGCGCGGCGGGCTGCAGGCCCAGTTCGCCCGCGTGGTCCAGGATCATCTCCGAGACCATCGGCACCACCTCGCGGAACACCTTGCGGCCTTCCTGCACGAACAGCTTGTCCGGCTTGCCCACGCCCTCGGGCGCGGCGCGGTTCAGGAAGCCGAAGTTGTTGCGGATGTTGTTCGAGAACACCGTCTTCAGCCGGGTCCCCAGGATGTCCCAGCCGCCGGTCGCGTCCTCGGCCCGCTCGACGATGACGGCGGTGGCGACGTCGCCGAAGATGAAGTGGCTGTCGCGGTCGCGGAAGTTCAGGTGGCCGGAGCAGATCTCCGGATTGACCATCAGCACCGCCCGGGCCGAGCCGGCGGCGATGAAGTCGGCGGCGGTCTTGATCCCGAAGGTGGCGGACGAGCAGGCGACGTTCATGTCGAAGGCGAAGCCGCCGATCCCCAGGGCCTCCTGGACCTCGATCGACATGGCGGGATAGGCGCGCTGCATGTTCGAGGCGGCGCACAGGACCGCGTCGATCCGGCTGGCCGGCTTGCCCCAGCGTGCGATCGCCTGGCGCGCGGCGTCCACGGCCATCTCGGCCATCACCGAAATCTGCTCGTTTGGCCGCTCGGGGATGATCGGACGCATGATCTCGGGGTCGACGATGCCGGCCTTGTCCACCACGTGGCGTGAGCGGATGCCCGAGGCCTTGACGATGAACTCGGCCGAGGAGGGCGTCTGCGCCTGGACCTCGCCGGCGGCGATCGCCTCGGCGTTGGCGGCGTTGAACCGCTCGGCGAAGGCGTTGAAGGTCTCGACGAGTTCTTCGTTCGATACGGCTTGCGGCGGGGTGTAGAGCCCCGTCGCCGCGATCACGGCCTGGTGCGACAAGTCTGAGCGTCTCCATCGACCCAGGCCCGCGCGGCGGGCGATGGGTCCAACCCTATGACGTCCGCGATCGGGACCCGGTCCGGCGGACGGGCCTTCGGCCCACGGTCTAGATAGCACGCCCGCGGCCCGCGTCAGCCCCGCACGCCGTCACAGGGCTGACACATGACCCCCATTCTCGCCACCTCCGGGACTCGATACGGCCCTTCGCGAGTCGCAGGGTCCCGCCGGCTGGGAGGAGCAAATCGTCTCTCTGAGCAAGACTGGAGTACCCCTATGAAAACCTTCGTGATCACCGCCGCGGCCGCCGCTGCCCTATTGGCCGCCGCCCCTGCGATGGCGCAGCCGGCCGACGAGAGCTTGGTCTATGCGCCGTCGTTCTACGGCAACCTGGGCTACAGCAACTTCAATTCGAACTCCGACACCGGCGCGATCACCGGCCGGCTGGGCGCCCGTTTCGGCAAGTACCTCGGGGTGGAAGGCGAGGCCGCGGCCGGCTTTGCGACCGGCCAGACCCATGCCTACGGCGGTACGGACCACGTGCGGATGAACGACGAGTACGCCGGCTACGCCGTCGGCTACCTGCCGCTGCGCCCGAACATCGACCTGCTGGCGCGGATAGGCTACGGGGCGATGGATTCCCACGTCACCGGCGTCGACTACGCGTTCGGCCAGACCCGCAGCGGCGTCGCCTATGGCGTCGGCGGCCAGTATTTCTTCAACGGCCCCAACGGCGTGCGGCTCGACTATACCCGGATGGACTTCGGCCCGACGACGGCCAATTCCAACACCTGGTCGCTGGCCTACGTCCGTAAATTCTAGACTGGAGCCAATCCAACAGGCTTGACCGGGGCCCAGGCTTGCCGCGACTAGAACGGGTTGAGGAAAAGTGCGAAGCGGTTTTCCGCCCGCAACCCGCTCTAACTTTTTAGGATCGATCACGTTTATGATTTTGGATTGATCCAATCCAAAATCATCGTGATCTAACGGCATGACCTGGGCCTTCGTCATTCAGACCACGGTGTCGGCGCTCGCCATCCTTGGCCTGGTGGCCCTGGCCGGCTGGGCGAGGATCGCCGCGCCGCGTCCGCCGCTGGACGCCGCGGCGGCGCGGGCGGTGCTGGCCGAGGAGTTCCCTGACTCGCGGATCGGCGCGGTGTGGATCGCGGCGGACGGCCGGGCCGCCGTGGCCCGCGCCGGTGAGGAGGCGCTGATCGTCTGGCTGCGCGGGGACGACTATGTGGCCCGCCAGGCGCCCTGGAGCGCGCTGGCCACAGCCCAGGTCTCGGCCGGGACCGCGCGCCTGGCCTTCCACGACGTCGCCGCGCCCGCGGCCCGCCTCGCCGTCGGCGCGCTTGCGCCCTGGCCGCCGGCGCTGGAAGCCCTGACTCTGGAGGCTGGGGCATGAAGATCAGCCTCGATCCCGTCACCCTGGCCACGCCGTTCTTCATCCTGGCGGTCATCCTCGAGATCGTGCTGGCGCGGCTGGGCAGGGCCAGGGCGCGCTACGAGGCGCGGGACACGGCGACCTCGCTGTTCATGGGACTGGGCCGCAACGTCACGGCCATCGCCACCGGCGGCATCGTCGCGGCCTCGACCCTGTGGGTCTACCAGCACCGGCTGTTCACCGTGCCGGTGACCGCGATCTGGGCCTGGGTGCTGATCTTCTTCCTGGAGGACCTGACCTACTACTGGTTCCACCGGCTGAGCCACGAGCGGCGGGTCTGGTGGGCGGCGCACGTGAACCACCACAGCTCGCAACACTACAATCTCTCGACGGCGCTTCGGCAGACCTGGACGGGCGGCGTGGCCGGGACCTGGGCGCTGTGGCTGCCGCTGGCCCTGCTCGGCTTCTCGCCGGCGATGATCGCGACCCAGCAGGGGATCAGCCTGGTCTACCAGTTCTGGATCCACACCGAGACCATCGGCAAGCTGCCCGCGCCGATCGAGGCGGTGTTCAACACCCCATCGCACCACCGGGTCCACCACGCCCGGAATCCGCGCTACCTCGACCGCAACTACGCCGGCATCCTGATCATCTGGGACCGGCTGTTCGGCACCTTCGAGCCGGAGCGGGCGGAGGAGCCGTGCCGCTACGGGGTGGTCAAGAATCTCGGCGACTTCAACCTGCTGCGCGTGGCCTTCCACGAATGGATCGCCATCGGCCAGGACCTGACGAGGGCGCGCTCGCCCAGGGAGGCGCTGGCCTACGTCTTCGGGCCGCCCGGCTGGAGCCCGGACGGCTCGCGCGAGACCTCCGACCAGTTGCGGGCGGCCTGGCGGGCGCGCACAGGCGGCCGAGCCGGCTACTTCGGCGGCGCCAGTTCGTTCCAGACCAGCGGCGCGCCGCCGCCGCCGAGCGCCATCCAGGCGCGGCCCGAGGCCGCATCGAACCGGTAGAGGTTCCACGAGACCTTGCCGCTGGGGTCCGTCCAGTAAAGCGTGGTGATGTGGTATTCGCCGCCGGGCACGGGCGTATTGTCGACCACCGGCGAGAACTGGGTCGTTCCGCCCCACTGCTGCCAGACCTGGCCGGTGGCGACGTTCACCCTGAAAAAGCCGGCGTTGTTGACCGGCGTGCCGACGATGGTCGCCATCTCGAAGCGCGGCGCGGCGCCGGCGGCGCCGGCGGTGATCATCGAAAGGCCGATGGCGCAAGCTGTGGCGGCCAGGACTACGCGTTTCATCACGAGCTCTCCTCTCGCACGGATTGTTGGACAACGGGCGCTACCGGGGGGCGCTACCGGCGCGCGACAAGCTTGGCCGAGGACAAGGTCCGCGCAAGTCCAATTCGGCGTATCGAGGGGCGAGGGCCGCGATTAATCGCGCAGGCGCGGCAGGGCGAGGCCCGGCGCCGGCCCGGCGCGGACCAGCTCGCGCCGGAACCGGAACAGCTCGGCGGGCCGCCCGCCGGTCTCGGCGTGCAGCCGGCCAAGGCCCTCGACCAGGTCGGTGCGCTCCAGCGTGCGGCGGAAGTTCTGCTTGTGCAGGGCGACGCCGGCCACCGCCTCGACCGTGCGCTGGAGCTGGGACAGGGTGAACTCCGGCGCCATCAGCTCGAACGCCACCGGCCGGTACTTGAGCTTGCCGCGCAGGCGGCCGAGGCCGGTCGCCAGGATGCGGCGGTGGTCCGACAGCATGGGCTCGCCGAAGGCCGGGGCGTAGGCGGCGGGTTCCTCGGCGGGACGGCCCCGGGCGCGCTCGCGGTCGCGGGCGGCCTCGGGCGCCAGGCCCGCCTCGTAGAGCAGCTCGTAGCGCTCCAGCACCCGTTCCTCGTTCCACGGCGAGCCGTCGAGCGCGAACAGGAGGCGCGCGCGGGCCAGCCGCTCCTCGCTGGTCGCCCAGCGTAGCAGGGGCGGGACCAGGACCTCGTCGATCAGGGCCGGGCGCCCGCGCCGCCAGTCCTCCCAGGGGAAGAAGCGCGCGATCGGGGTCCAGAAGGTGTCCGGCGCCTGGGTCGTGGCGGCCTGGGGCGTCAGGGCCAGGTAGCCGACCGAGATCACCCGCGCCCCGCCCGCGCCGACGTCGGCCAGGGGCGCGTCGCGGCCCTTGTCGCCGAAGGTGTAGAGCTGCTCGACGAAGCCCAGCTCGAACCGCGTCTGCTCGCGCACGAAGGCGCGCACGGCCAGCTCGAACGTGCGGTGGCCGTCCGGGTCGAACGGGCCGAACGGCAGGCCCGCCAGGGCCGCGGCCTCGCCCGTCACGGCGTCGTGCGGCCGCACGGTCAGGGCCACGGCCTCGCCGTCGCGGACCGCGATGATGACCGCCGAAAGGCCGATGACGATCGAGGTCATGCCGGGCCTATTCCGTGTCGAAGGCGGCCGGCGTCGCCTCGTAGCCGGCGGCTTCGGACAGAAGGTGGAAGCGGTGCAGGTAGCGGGCCTGCGCCTCGGCGGCGGACAGGGGCTCGATGGTGAGGACGTAGTCCCTGGGCGGGCGGCCGAACAGCTTGAGCGCCTCGTCGGGCTCGAAGCCGGCGAGCTGGGTCGCCTCGAAGAAGGCCGAGGCGCAGTCGGCCTGCTTGATCAGGGTCTTGACCATGGCCGGCGTGCGGGCCGGCAGGCCGAAGCGCACGTGGATCGCCGTCTCCAGCCGGTCCTCGAAGCTGCGGTAGTTCAGGCCGAGCGCCGACTTGAAGGGAGAGATCATGTCGCCGATCACATATTCGGGCGCGTCGTGCAGCAGCGCCGCCAGCCGCCAGCGCGGGTCGAGCGCGGGCTGCAGGTGGACGGCGATCTCCTCCACCACCATCGAATGCTGGGCGACGGAGAAGCCGTGCTCGCCGATGGTCTGGCCGTTCCAGCGCGCGACCCGGGCCAGGCCGTGGGCGATGTCCTCGATCTCGATGTCGAGCGGGGAGGGGTCCAGGAGGTCGAGCCGGCGGCCCGACAGCATGCGCTGCCAGGCGCGCGGCTGGGGCGGTGATTTGATCTGGCGCAGCGCTTTGCCCACGAGAGCGTTCCTATGATGCAAGGCTAGGTGCGTGATGTATCGTACCTCGGTTGCAAATGCTGACGCCGAAAAAGACGGAAAGGACAAAAATGGCTGTCGAAGGCATCTCCTGGGCGCGGATCATGGCGCCGGTGGCTGGGGGCGACGCGGACGTCGGCGTCCTGGCCGCCGCGGCCGTGCTGGCCGCGCCGTTCGAGGCGGAGGTGGCTGCGGTCTATACGCCGGCGGACGTCGCGGACCTGATGCCCTGGATGGGCGAGGGCTTCATGGGCGGGGTGCAGGTCACCGCGGTCCAGAGCCTGAAGGAGGCCGCCGCCGAGGGCGAGACGGCTGCGCGCGCCGCCTGCGAGGCGCTGGCCTATCCGCACAAGAGCTTCACCGCCCTGACCTCGCCGGTGTGGTCGGCCCTGTCGATGGAGGGACGGCTGTCCGACGTGGTGGTGTTCGACGACGCCACCGCCCGCGGCCGCGGGCCGCTGGCCGAATCGTTCCAGCAGGTGGTGGCCGACGAGCAGCGGCCGACCGTGGTGGCCCGCCCGGGCCTGACCGCCGGCGGCTGCATCGCGGTCGCGTGGGACGGCGGCAAGGAGGCCAGCCGCGCCGCCCGCACCGCCCTGCCGCTGCTGCAGAAGGCGTCCAAGGTGGTGATCCTGGCCGCGCCGGCCTCCTCGGCCCGCTATTTCGACCCGGCCCGGCTGCAGGGCTTCCTGGCCGGGCGCGGGGTGAAGGCCGAGGTCCAGGTCCTGACCCAGGCGGGCGATCCGGCCCCCACCTTGCTGGCCGCGGCCCAGCAGGTCCAGGCGAGCCTCTTGGTCGCCGGCGCCTTCGGCCACCCGCGGCTGCAGGAGTTCATCTTCGGCGGGACCACCCGCTCGTTCCTCAACGCGAACGGCGCGCCGTCGCTGTTCCTCTCGCACTGAGCTTTCTGAAAGGACGCCGTCGGCCATGGGCCTGAACCGCATCGTCATGCGCCTTGCGCGCAATCCTGGGACCGAATTCGCCGATGGGGACGACCATCGGGGCTATACGCTGGTCGCGCCCCTGACCGCGGACGGCAAGCTGGATGAGGCGGCCTTCCGGGCCCACAAGGCCGCCTTCACCGTGCGCCACTTCGCGCCCGACGAGGACCCGCAGGAGGGCAAGCTGGCCCGCCGCGGCGAGCGCTGGTTCTTCGACTACGGCGACACCGGCGAGGCGGACGAGCCGCTCTACCGCATCGGCGAGCATCGCTTCTCGGTCGGCGAATACGTGAGCATCACCGACGAGGACGGCCGCCTGCTGACCTACAAGGTGACGGAAGTGACCCCCGCCTAGAGCCTGTTCGGATCAGGCGGACTCGCCTGATCCGATAAAACAGGCTCTAATTCAAAATGTTAGAGCGTGACGGGCGCCGAAACCGCACACACTTTCGGCGGTCACGCTCTAGGGTAGGCCAGTGCGCCGGTTCCGGCTATTCCGGTCGCCGATCGTCCCTGGAGGCGCCGAACATGGCCATGACGTCCGACGAACCGGGGGCCGGGGCGCCCGCCGTCCAGGCGCCCTACGGGACCTGGGCCTCGCCCATCTCCGCCGCGAGCCTGGCCAAGGGGGCCATCGGCGTGTCCGACCTGCGCGCGGCGGACGGCCGGCTCTACTGGCTGGAGAACCGCCCGGACGAGCGCGGGCGGATGGTGGCCATGACCGGCGACGCCGCCGCCGTGCGCCAGCTGACGCCCGAGGGCTTCAACGTCCGCACGCGGGTGCATGAATACGGCGGCGCCGCCTATGTCGTGGTCGCGGACACGCTCTATTTCGCCAATTTCGCCGACCAGCGGCTCTACGCCCAGCGGCCCGGCGCGGCGCCCGAGCCGCTGACGCCGGAGGGCTACCGCTACGCCGACTGCGTCGCCGCGCCCGGCGGCGGCCTGATCGGGGTGCGCGAGGACCACAACGACCCGGCCGACATCCGCAACGCGGTGGTGGCCCTGTCCGGCCGGGCCGGGGACGCCGGCCGCGTCCTGTTCGGCGACAGCGATTTCGTCGCTTATCCGCGCGTCAGCCCCGACGGGCGGCGCCTGGCGTGGATGGCCTGGGACCATCCGAACATGCCCTGGGACGACACGCGGCTCTATGTGGCCGACCTGGGCGCGGACGGCTTGGCGAACATCCGGCCGGTCGCCGGCGGCGGCGCGGAATCGGTGATGGAGCCGCGGTGGGGCGAGGACGGCGCCCTCCATTTCATCTCCGACCGCACGGGCTTCTGGAACCTCTACGTGCGTCGCGGCGAGGCGGTGGAGGCGATCCTGCCGATGGAGGCCGAATTCGCCGGGCCGCTGTGGGGCCTCGGCCAATCCAACTATGCGCTGATGGGCGAGGGGCGGATCGTCGCCGCCCACTCGGGCCCGGACGGCGACCGGCTGGTGGTGATCGAGCCCGGGGCGGGCGCCGCGCGGCCGCTTGCCCTGCCGTTCACAGTCATCGGCGCGGTGCAGGCGCTGGACGAGCGCACCGTCGCCCTGGCCGCGGCCTCGGGCGTGGAGACCGGCGCGATCGTCACCGTCGACATCGAGACGGGCGCCGCCGCGGTGGTCCGCCGCCCGTCGCCGGCCGCGATCGACGCCCGTTCCATATCCACGGCCCAGGCCATCACCTTCCCCGGGGCCGGCGGCCGCGAGGTCCACGCCCTCTACTACCCGCCGGTCAACGGCGACTTCACCGCCCCGGCGGGCGAGGCGCCGCCCCTGATCGTGCAGGTCCACGGCGGGCCGACCGGCCAGGCGTCGGCGGCCTTCAGCCTGGCCAACCAGTTCTGGACCAGCCGCGGCTTCGCCATCGTCGACGTCGACTACGGCGGCTCGGCCGGATACGGCCGCGCCTACCGCCAGCGGCTGAACGGCCAGTGGGGCGTGGTGGACGTCGAGGACGTGATCGCCGCCGCCCGCAGCCTGGCCGAGCGCGGCCTGGCCGACCCGAGGCGCGTGGCCATCCACGGCGGCAGCGCCGGCGGCTTCACCGTGCTGGCGGCCCTGTCGCAGAGCGAGGTGTTCAAGGCCGGCGCCAGCTTCTACGGCGTCGCGGACCTCGGCGCCCTGGCCCGCGACACCCACAAGTTCGAGAGCCGCTACCTGGACAACCTGGTCGGGCCCTGGCCGGCGGCCAAGGCGCTCTACGACGCCCGCTCGCCGCTGAACCATCTGGAGGGCTTCAGCGCGCCGCTGATCATCTTCCAGGGCGCGGACGACCCGGTCGTGCCGCCCAACCAGGCGCACATGATCCTGGACGCCCTGCGCCAGCGCCGCCAGCCGGTCGCCTACATGGAGTTCGCCGGCGAATCCCATGGCTTCCGCCGCGCCGAGACCCTGATCGCGTCGAAGGAGGCCGAGCTCTATTTCTACGGTCGGGTGTTCGGCTTCACCCCCGCCGACCCGTTGCCGGGGGTCCCGATCGAGAACCTCGGCTAGGCCCCTGGCCGGTCCGCCACCTCGACCGCGCCGTCCCGCTCGGCCGCCTCGATGCGGGCGGGGCCCAGGACCAGCCGCTCCAGCCCGCCGGCGGCGGCGGAGAACACCACCTCGAAGTCCTGGCCGGCGACGTGGACGCGGCCGTCGGCGCGGCGGCGTGGCGCGCCGGCGAAGCCCAGCCGGGTGGTGACGGTCAGCACCCCGTCGCGCAGCGCCGCGTCGGGCGCGGCCTGGGCGAAGACGTCGGCGATGAAGGCGGGGCCGGTGGAATAGAGGAAGACGTCGCGGTGGACGCCGCCCATCCACCACTGGGCCCGCGCGGAGCCTTTCTCCCTCTATGCCGGCCCGGCCGGGCCCCGTGAAGCGGTGAAGCGGAAATCGCCCGGGGCCGGCCGACCCCGCGGGGCCGCCCCAGGCGGTTGCGCGCGCCCGGAGATCGGCGCAGACCTGGGTCCGCCGGCAAAGGGAGGGCGATCACCGATGGCCGCACAGTCCGTATCGCGCAAGGCGGCCCGATGGCTGGCGGTCGCGGGCCTCGCCGCCACCGTCGCGGGCTGCGCGGCCAGCGGGATGGAGGGGCCGTACGGGACCGACCCCGTCGCGGTCGCGCGCGGCGAGGCGCTGGCCCAGCAGCAGTGCGCCAGCTGTCACGGCCTGGGGCTGACCGACGCGAGCCAGTTCCCCGGGGCGGTGGCGTTCCGCGACATGCGCTTCGACTACAACGCCATCAGCTACGAGCGGAGCGTGACCCAGGCGCACCAGGGGCGCACCGGCATGCCGCCCGCCCAGCTCAGCCTGGAGGACATCGGCGACATCGGCGCCTACGTCCGCAGCCTCAGGCAGGCCCGCCGGCGCTGAGGACCGGCCATGATCATGGCGCACCGCCGTGGAAGGCTGCGTCGCTTCAGGCTTGGACGGGCGAAGACGGGGAGGGTAGGAACCGTCGGCAATGCGGACCATCGCGGTCATCGCCCTCAAGGGCGGCTCGGGGAAGACCACGCTGGCGGCCCACATGGCGCTGGCCGCCCATCTGCGCGGCCTGCAGACGCTGGTCGCCGACGTCGATCCCCAGCGCTCGGCCAGCGAGGTGATGACCGCGCGCGAGGCGGAGGGGCCGCGCTGCGTCACCGTATCGGGCGCCGGCCTGTTCGCCGCCCAGCTCGCCGCCGTGGGCTCGGGCGTGGATCTGATGGTGATCGACACCGCCGCCGGGGCGGTCGAGGACGTGGGCCAGGCCCTGGTGCTGGCGGACCTGGCGCTGCTGGTCGTGCGCCCGACCCTGCTGGACATCGCCGCCCTGGCGCGGACCTGGGAGATCGTCCGACGGCTGAACAAGCCCGCGCTGGTCGTGGTGAACCAGGCGCCGGTCCCGCGGGGCGGAGTGGAGGCGCCGGTGGTCAAGCGGGCGCTGAGGGCGCTGGACTACCTGCGCCTGCCGATCGCCCCGACCATCCTGCGCAACCGGGCGGTCTACCAGACCGCGCTGGAGACCGGCCGCTCGGCCGAGGAGGCGGCGGACGCCACCGCCGCCAAGGAGATGGCCGCCCTGTGGACCTACCTCGCCCCGCTGGCCTTCGCCGAGCGCGACGGGCCGACGGAGGCCGCGGAGGGGTAGGGGTGCGGCCCGCCCGCACGAGGGCGACGATCGGCGTTGCGCCCGGGCCGTCGGTCATGGAAGCTGCCGGTCCGAATGAGCCGATCCGCCGGTGAGGCGCCCCATGCTTGCTAGAACGGCCTCCTGTTCCTGCGGCCAGCTGCGCATCGAGGTCCAGGGCGAGCCCCTGGGCGTCGGCGTTTGCCACTGCCTCGCCTGCCAGCGGCGGACGGGCAGCGTCTTCGCCGCTCTGGCCAGCTTCGCCGCGCCCTATAGGGTGTTCGGCGCGGCGACGGAGTACGTCCGGGTCGGCGACCAGGGCGCGCGGTTCAGGTTCCGGTTCTGCCCCGTCTGCGGGACGACCGTGTTCCACACCGAGGAAGGCCGCGAACAGGCGTCGGTGGGCGTCGCCGTGGGCGCCTTCGCCGACCCGGACTTTCCGCCGCCCAAGGCGTCGGTCTACGACTGTCGCAGGCATGCCTGGGTTCAACTGCCGCCTGGGACGAGGACCTACGACAAGGACCCGGCCTAGCCCCGGGGCCGCCCCCGGCGCCGCTCAGCCCCACGCCCCGGGCCTCGCCCCCACCACCGCTCCCCGTTCCGCCGATATGCGGACCCAGTTGGACTTGCAGCGCGAGCAGCGCAGCCTGGGGGCGATCCAGGACAGGGAGCGGCCGCGGTGTCGGCGGAAGCGGCGATCCAGGTCGGCGGGGGTCCATTTGGCGAAGTGGGGACAGCTGTCGCACTCGATGACCAGGGTCACGCGCTGGTCGACCAGGGACCAGATCGCCAGGCCGCCAAGGCCATCGGCGATGCGCCAGGGCGGGCGGCTGGGCTCGGGCACGGGCGTCGCGCCGGGCCTTACGCCGCCGGCGGTTCGGGCATGACCGCCCGGTGGTGGAACAGGGCGGCGTCCGTGCGCTGCAGCGAGGTCATCAGCTCGTCCAGCGCGGCCCGCTCGGCGGTTCCCGACCTGTAGCAGTCCCGAAGCGCGGGCAGGCGCATCATGCAGGCCAGCAAGGCGTCCAAGGCCCCATCGATCTTGTGCGTGAGCATGGCGGTCCCCGTTGAGAACATAACAGAAACGTATATCCATCGGACGCGCGCGGGAGTCCAGGGGGCGGCGCAACCCCATGTCCACCGATCACCCCGGCGAAGGAGGGGGGCGTGGCGCAAGCTCGGCCGCGTCCCCACAAACAACTAGTTGACTAGGAAATCACATCGATATAGTTTCCTAGTCAATCAAAAGGCTTGCCATGGCGTCGATCCCCTCTGTCTCGGACCTCACCGCTCACGTCGGCTTCCGGCTGCGCATGGTGTCGAACCACGTGTCCCATGCCTTCGCCGCCAAGCTGGCCGACAAGGAGGTGACGGTGGCCGAATGGTGCCTGATGCGCGCGCTCTACGGCAAGGCGCCGACTCCGCCCAGCCGGCTCGCCGACGAGATGGGCATGACAAGGGGAGCGATCACCAAGCTCGCTGACAGATTGATCGCGAAATCGCTGATCACGCGCGCGGCCTGCGTGAAAGACGGGCGTGCGCAGACGCTCGCGCTGACGGATCGCGGCGCCGCCCTTGTGCCGGATCTGGCTGCGCTCGCAGACCGCAACGATGCCGAATTCTTCGAATGTCTTTCCGCGGATGACCGGGAAACGCTGGAGCGTCTCCTGAAGAGTCTGGCCGAACGCGGCCACATGACCGCGACCCCGGTCGAATGAACATGATCGAACCCCACTACGGAGAAGCCGCCATGGACGACCGCCAGAAAGCCACGGCCCGAACCTGCCTGGAGGCGGCAGAGGGAAACACCATGACCTTTCCACAGATTGTGGGAGCGTTGGTGGACGCCGGTTTCGAAAGCTATGCGATCGACTTCCGACGGGGCGCCGCGACTTACTACCTGCCTGACGGAGACAGCATCGAGCTGCCGGCTCACAGGGTCGACGCCCCGATCGCCCCGGCATTCGACATAGCGAGCATGCAGGCCGCGATCCGGGAAGCCCAGCAACAGGTCTCCGGCTACACCTACAGAGGCTTCTGTGAAAAGGCGGTTTCGGCGGGCTGCGCCGGCTATGTCGTGTCGTTCTCAGGCCGTCGGGCGCTCTACATCGGCCGGACCGCCGAGACCCACGTGGAGCACTTTCCGGATTGACGAAAGTAACGAACGCAATCCGAGGCGCGGCGTGAGCGGCGCGGTCTTGACTTCTCCGCGACTCTCGTGTTCTTGTTTTGTTCATGGTTACGCCGCCGCCCACTCCAGCCGCCATGGCCGGTCCCGACCCTGACGGGGACGAGACGGCCGAGGCGCGGGCCGCGCGGCGGCTGCGGATGCTGAAGGAGCTGGCCGAGATCGGCATGGGCCTGGCCCGCAACGTCGGCGGGCCGGCGTCGGGCGTCGCCGATCCGGGGCTGGCCTTCTCGCGCATCGCCCGCGCGGTGCGCCAGACCCTGGCGCTGGAGGCCCGGTTCGACGAGGAGGGCCAGGCGCGGGCGCAGGAGGTCGCCGCGCAGAAGGAGAAGGCGCAGGCGATCCGCGCCCTTCACCGCCAGATGCTGATCGACGACGTGCGCACGCTCGCCGGCCGGGTGATCCGGGCCGACGCCAGCGAGAGCGGCCGAGAGCACGAGGTCGAACGGTTGCTGGCCGACCTCGACGAGCGGCTGGAGGACGCGGAAGAGGACGAGGCGGCGCTCTTCGGCGGCCGTTCGGTCGCCGAACAGGTCGGCCTGATCTGCCGCGACCTCGGCGTGAAATGGGACCCGGCCCTCTGGGAGGACTGGGACCTGGAGGAAGACGAGGACGAAGAGGGCGCGGACGACGCGGACGCCTCGGCCTGCTGGTCGCCCGGCGTCGGTTGGCGGGCGACTATTCCTCGCTCGGCATATGCAGGTACATCGACTGTATCCCCACGCGGCCGGGGCCCGTGAAGCGGTTGACGACGAAGTTCATCGTCGCCCCAAACAGGCCGCTGGTCAGCCGGTCGATCACCGTGTCCATCTGGACCTGGGGGTCCTTGTAGAGCCAGCCGCCCGGTTCGACATCGATCTGCTCGCCCGGCTCCAGCACCTTCTCGAACACATTGCCGTAGCCGTGCAGCCAGACCACGCCCTCGCCGGTGTGGCCCTTGAACTTGTCGATGAAGAAGCCGCTCTGGCCGAACAGCATGGTGGCCAGGCCCCGCACGCGGTCGAAGCTGTAGTCGATGTTGCCGGTGGCCGCGAGGAACTGGTGCTCGCGCACGTGCAGCTCCTCGCCGTGCTTGAGGTGGATCGGCACGATATGGCCCGCGCCGTCGCGGCTGAAGGCGATGATCCCGGGTCCCGAGGCCTCGGTGACGAACACCTGCATGCCCGCGATCATCCGCTTGAGCAGGCCCTTCAACGGCTTCAGGCCGATGCGCACGGTCGGGTGCTTCCACAGCAGGATGTGGTGCTCGAAATAGACCGGCATGTGGGACACGTCCACCGACAGCACCGGCACCAGCTCGCCGTCGATGTGGTAGGTCACCCCGCCGAAGGACTCGGCCGAGGCGGTGGTGGGCATCAGGCTCGGCAGTCGGCTCATCGGCGCGTCCTCTCCAGGTGGGAGCCGAGGATACGTCGCCGCTCCGCCCCATTTTGGGTGTTACTGTTTCACGTTAAGCGCCAACAGGCCGTTAAGGTCGTGGTCGCCGCGCCAGTCGCTGTGGCGGGCGCTGGCCTTGAAGGTCGCGACCGCCAGCGGGCCCCTGGCCGGGCCGCGCGCCAGATAGCCGACCGCCCGAAGGCCGCTGGGGCCGGGATGGTCGCTGGCCAGGATCAGCGCCAGGTTGACGCTGGCGTCGCCGACGTCCTCGGCGCGGACCTCCGCGCCGTCGGGGCCGGCCTTGACCACGGCGTTGTGGTCCCCGTGGCCGACGTGGACGTCGGCGTCGTCGCCCTCGGCCTTGACGGTCACGCCGAAGACCTTGACGTCGGCCTTGTCGCCGTTGGCGTTCACGTGGATGCCCGGCAGGTCGACCTTGGCGTGGTCGTCGTCCGAGTCGTCCTTCGCGTCGACGCTGACCGTGGGGCTTCCGGGCCGGGCCGGGATCAGCGGCCTCAGCGCCGCCTCGGTCGGGGCCAGGGCCGCCTGGGGCGTCTGGCCGGCGGCCAGGACCAGGCGCATAAGGCTGACCTGTTCGCCGCCGGGGCCGCGGTAGTCGCAGGACTGGCCGTCGGCCGCCTGGGCCGTGCGGGTCAGACCGCCGAAGGTCTGCGGGCAGGTGAGGGTGGCCGCCACGCTCATCGCCGGGCCGGACCCGTCGTCGTCCGGGCGGGCGTGGGCATGGGCGTGCGGGTGGGGCCCGCGGCAGGCCGAAAGGGCCACGCCCGCCGCGAGGGCGGCGACAAGGCCGATGGGTCTGGCGATCTGACGCATATGGACTTCCCGATGCAGGTTGGGCGCAGCCTCACGCCCACCCCGCGCCGGGTCCAGTGAAATCGCCGTAAGGTGGCGGGACCCCGTAGAGCCCTACTGCTGGCCCGGCCGGTTGCCCGCGCCCTCGCGCCGGGCGAGGAAGGCCAGCCGCTCGAACAGATGGACGTCCTGCTCGTTCTTCAGCAGGGCGCCGTGCAGCGGCGGGATCAGCTTGGTCGGGTCCCGCTCGCGCAGGGCCTCCTCGCCGATGTCCTCGACCAGCAGCAGCTTCAGCCAGTCCAGCAGTTCCGAGGTCGAAGGCTTCTTCTTCAGGCCCGGCACCTTGCGCATGTCGTAGAAGATGCGCAGCGCCTCGGAGACCAGCTTCTTCTTGATCCCCGGGAAGTGGACGTCGACGATCTCGTTCATCGTCTCGGCTTCCGGGAAGCGGATGTAGTGGAAGAAGCAGCGGCGCAGGAAGGCGTCCGGCAGCTCCTTTTCGTTGTTCGAGGTGATGATCACCACGGGGCGGATCTTGGCCCGGATCGTCTCGTCGGTCTCGTAGACGTAGAACTCCATCCGATCGAGCTCTTGCAGCAGGTCGTTCGGGAATTCGATGTCGGCCTTGTCGATCTCGTCGATCAGCAGGACGGGGCGCTCGGGCGCGTCGAACGCCTCCCACAGCTTGCCCTGCTTGATGTAGTTCTTGACGTCCTTGACCCGCTCGTCGCCGAGCTGGCTGTCGCGCAGGCGGGTGACGGCGTCGTATTCGTAGAGGCCTTGCTGGGCCTTGGTCGTGGACTTGATGTGCCAGGTGATCAGCGGCGCGTTCAGCGCCTTGGCGACCTCATAGGCCAGCACCGTCTTGCCCGTGCCCGGCTCGCCCTTGATCAGCAGGGGACGCTCGAGGGCGATAGCGGCGTTGACCGCGACCTTCAAATCTTCGGTGGCGACGTAGTCGGACGTGCCTTCAAATCGCTGGGCCATTCATTCCTCCGGCGCGACCGCGGCGCCTCTAACAACTGTTCGAGTTATCACTGCACAGTAAGGAGAGGGCCGCGTGTTGCAAGCAGGTTTCACCCGCGTGCGTCGCTCCGTCCGCGGATTGGACGCCGGCCCGGCGCCGCGCCGGCGCGCGCCGATCGTGGTTCATGCGATGTTTACCACAGTGGGCGGAGGGTTGCGGTGAAGTCCTGGCGCCAGGGTCGGCGCCGCAGGAGACCGGTTGATGACGCCGTTGAGGCAGGCCTGGGTCTACGACGACCGGGTGCTCGGGGATTTCATCCAGGCTGGACGCCATGTGTTTCCCGAACCGGTCGACCCGGCGGCCGCGGCCGAGCTGCTGGCCGAGATCCGCGCCCAGCGGGCGTTCGACGAGACCCTGTTTCCCAGCCAGGCGGCCTTCGACGCCGATCCGTCGCCGCGGCGCAATCTCCTGGACCGGTTCGAGGACCGGCTGGGCTTCGTCGAGCGCGCGCCGCAGCTCGTCGAGGCGCTGTCGGGCCTGCTCGGCGACGACTACCGGATCGCGGACCGCAGGATCGTCTGCAGCCTGCCCGAACGGGCCGTGCCGGCCTGGGTGAAGGCCCGTCTCGACGGCGGGCCGCTCGGCGACCTCGACGCCTTCGTCCAACCGCAGTTCCGCGACGCGACCTATGTCTGCGGCGCCGACTTCCGCCAGGACCTGGCCGAGGGCCCGGATGGGGGCCCGGACGGGGGTCCCGACGTGATCACCCTCTGGGTCGGCCTGCAGCCGGTCGGGCGGGAGGACGCGCCGGTCCACCTGCTGGATGGCAGCCACGCCCTGGGCGCGACGGCCTTTCCGCACGACCTGCGGACCGACGGGCCGGGGCACTGGATCTACGGCGACCGGCGCGGGCAGGAGCGGCTGTTGCGCCAGGAGGCGCTGACCGGGCCGGCCGGCCATGCGGTCCTCTGGCACGCCTGCGCCCTGCATGGCGCGCCGCCCGCGGCCGACCAGGCGCAGTTCGCGCTGCGCTATCGGCTGGCGCGGGGCGGGGTGGCGTCGGTGGGCGTGGACGTCGTCAACGCCAGCCTGCGCGGCCCCCTGAGGCTCACCGAAACCGCCGGGGCGCGCCCGGCCCAGGACCGCATCGCCAAGGCGGGCTGAGGCCGGCGCTCGCATCGCGCCCGAAAGCAGGGCGCCTGAAAGCAGGCCCGCAAACAGAAACGGCCCAGGTCGGGGACCTGGGCCGTCTGTCTTGTCCCGAAGTTGAGGACCGGAGCCCGATCGCCGCGGCGACGGGGCTCCGGAGCGGCCTAGAACTCCTCCCAGCCTTCGTCGACCGCGCCTTGCAGCTCGGCGGCGAGGGCGTGGCGGCCGCCGCCGGCGGCGACAGCCTTCAGCACCCGCTCGCCACGCCGCTGGGGCGCGGCCGGAGCGGTGGCGCGACGCGGCTCGGCGGCCCGGGCGACGCCGCCCTGGCTGATCGAGAAGGCGCCGAGCAGGCTGACCAGTTCGTTGGCCTCCTGCAGCAGGGCGTGGCTGGCCGCGGTCGACTGCTCGACCATGGCCGCGTTCTGCTGGGTGACCTGGTCCATCTGGTTGATGGCGCCGTTGACCTCGTTGAGGCCGCTGGCTTCTTCCTGGGCGGAGGCGGCGATCTCGGCGACCACGCTGTTGATCTCGTTGACCTGGCCGACGATGCGTTCCAGCGCCGATCCGGTCTCGCCGACGAGCTGCACCCCCTGGGCGACCTGGGTGGTCGAGGCGGTGATCAACCCCTTGATCTCCTTGGCCGCTTCGGCCGAGCGCTGGGCCAGGGCCCGCACTTCCGAGGCGACGACCGCGAAGCCGCGGCCCGCTTCGCCGGCGCGGGCGGCCTCGACCCCCGCGTTCAGCGCCAAGAGGTTGGTCTGGAAGGCGATCTCGTCGATCACCCCGATGATCTGGCTGATCTGGCGCGAGGAGCTCTCGATCTGGTTCATCGCCGCGACCGCGCCGCGGACCACCTCGCCGGAGCGGGTGGCGTCGGCCTTGGCGGTCGAGACCACTTCGCGGGCGTGGTTGGCGCCCTCGGCGGTGCGCCGCACGGTGGCGGTGATCTCGTCCAGGGCCGCTGCGGTCTCTTCGAGGGCGGCGGCCTGCTGCTCGGTGCGGCGCGACAGGTCGTCGGCGGCGTGGCTGATTTCCTTCGAGCCGGTCTGGATGCCGTTGGTGGCTTCCGAGATGTGGCGCAGGGCGCCTTCCAGCTGGGCGATGGCGGCGTTGAAATCGTCGCGCAGCTTGAGGTACTCGCCCGGGAAGGCCGCATCCAGCCGATAGGTCATGTCGCCCGAGGCCAGGCGGTCCAGCCCTTCGGCCAGCGAGGAGACGACCAGCGCCTGTTCGCGCGCGGCCTGGGCGGCCGCCTCGCCCTTGGCGCGGCGCTCCTCCTCGGTCATCGCCCGGTCGGCTTCCTGCTGGGCCCGGAGCTGTTCCAGGTGGGCCTGGTTCTCCTTGAACACCACCAGGGAGCGGACGACCGCGCCCAGTTCGTCCTTGCGCTCGAGCCGCGCCAGGTCGACCGAGGCGCCCTTGCCGGCGGCCAGCGCTTCGGTGGCCCGGGCGATCTGGCTGATCGAGCTGCGGGTGGTCATCACCGACACCCAGGCGATCAGGCCCACCACCGCCAGGGTGACGGCGCCGACCAGGATGGTGAGGTTGGCGGCCGCCTGGGCGGAAGCCTCGGTCGCGGCGGCGCGCTGGCTGGTCTGGGCCTTGGACGCGGCGACCGCCTGGTCGAGCGTCCGGGTCATCTGGTTGTAGCTGTCCTCGAAGGGCGCGACGAAGCCGACCGCGGTCGAGAAGTCCACGCCGATCATGCCGCCGACCACGTCGACGGCGCTGCGCGTGTCGTTCAGCGAGGCGATCAGCTTGTCGAACACCGGCCGCTGGGCGGCGGGTTCCTGGGCCCTGACGGCCTTGACCTCTGCAGTGATGGAGTCGAACTCGGCCAGCAGCGTCTTCATCTGGCCGTCGATCTTGTCCTTGTCGATCGAACCGGCCTGGTGGGTCAGGAGCACGTACAGCTGGCCATGCGCCGCGGCGATGCGGCGCGAGATGTCCTGCATCCGGATGGACGTCGGCATGTCGGTCTGGACGACCTGCTTCAGTTCCCTGGATTCGTTGCTCTGACTGACGATGCTGCCGGCCACCACGACCGCGAACATGATCAGCGCGATCGCCGGAGCGAAGCCGATCTTGATGATCATCGGCACGTCCGAGAGCCGAAAGCCTTTCATAATCTCCCCCGCTTTGCGCATACAGCCGGACCTCATCCGGGCGTTGCATCGTTCGGGGAGATTGCTTAACAGACCCTAACTGTAGTTGCATTTGACCGCAAAAAACTCGCGCCGCTGCTCCTTTCGTTTGAGTTAATTGACTTGGACCCCAGGAGCGCAGTCATTCGTAATGATGGAGTCGAACAATATTACATTGGAGGAATTTTTAACCTTTGCGCTCGTATTCCGGCCTCGTCCAACTTAATGGAGGGGCAAGTGAAAAAATCACTCGCGGTTATCGGCGGAATCGCCGGCGCTTTCGTTTTCGCCACCGGCGCTCTGGCCGATGGCTTTCAATCTCACGTCACCCAGTGCGTCGAGAAGTTCGCGGACCCGTCGGTGACGGCGAGCGTGACGCTCGAGTGCACCGCCGGCGGCGGCAAGCTCTCGGACTGCAAGGTGGTCGACAACACCGCCGCGGGCCGTGGCTTCGACAAGGCCGCGATATGCCTTGCGGACTTCCTGCCGATGGGCGCCAAGACCGGCCCGGTTCGCGTGCCGCTCAAGTTCCAAGGCTCCTAGAGCCCTTTAGGGTCAGATGGAATCATCTGACCCGTTAAAAAGGGCTCTCGTTCAAAACGTTAGAGCGTGACGGGCGCCGAAACCGCACACACTTTCGGCTGTCACGCTCTAAGGCCTGCACGAAACTGTCTGCTAGGCCATTTTTGGCGCCGAGGGGGATACGAGCCCGGCGCCGAGGATGGTCTAGCCGAGCCAGCGGCCGAGCGCTTCGGCCGCTTCCCGCATCACCCCGTCCCACTGGCCGAAGCGCTCCGGGATGAAGACGCGGGCATGCGGATACCAGGGATAGCGCGCCGCGCCGAGCCTGGGCCAGCCGATCGGCGTGGAGATGAACCAGACCGGCGCGCCGCAAGCCGCGCCGATGTTGCTGGTGGCGTTGGCCGGGGCGATGATCAGGTCCAGCGCGCAGGTCAGCGCCGCCACGTCGTCCAGGTCGTTCTTCAGGTCGATCCCCGGCGGGTTCCAGATGTCCAGGCCCATGGCCTCGCGGGCCTCGGCCAGTTCGGCCGCGCACTCGCCGTACTGCAGGTTGACGAAGCTGACGCCGGGCGTCTCCAGCACCGGGCGCCACTGCTCGAACGGCGAGAATTCGCGCAGGCGCGCGCCGTCCAGCTTCAGGCTCTTCCACAGGATCCCCACCTTGCGCCCGGACAGGGCGGCCAGCTCGCGCCGCCAGTGCTCGACGCGCGTCGTGTCCGGCTTCAGGTAGGCGCCCCGCTCGGGGAAATCGGCGATCGAGCGGCGGAAGCGGCGGAGCGGCGAGGCGAGGGGCGCCCAAAGCTCGACGCCCGAATCGTCGGTGACGAAATGTGCGGCGCGCATGGTGTGGCCGTCGAGCTTGTAGGTCGCGTGCGGTCCGATCGTCGCCTTGGGGAACGACCGCTGGAACAGGGGAATCAGCCGCGGCTCCAGCGCCAGGGTCAGCCGCCCGTCCGGGCCCAAGGCCTCGATCAGGTCGGGCAGGTAGTTGGCGAACATGACCTCGTCGCCCAGTCCCTGCTCGCCGAACAGCAGGAGCGAACGTCCGTCGAGTTCGGTCTCGGGCGTCCAGCGCGGGCGCTCGCTCATGAAATGGGTGACCTCGGCGAACATCGGGTCCAGCCGCGCCTCGTAGGCGTCCCATCCCTCGCCGACCCGGCCGGCGCACAGCAGCATGGTCGATTGGGCCAGCCGCATCATCGCCAGCTCCGCCGGGCCGGACGCGCCGGTCATCGCCGCCTCGCAGTCGGCCAGCGCGCCCTCGAACTGGCCGAACTCCAGCCGGGTGTTGCCGCGGTTGTAGCGCGCCTTGGCGAAGTCGGGCTGCAGCCGCAGGGCCTCTTCGAAGAAGATCAGGGCGTTGGCGGCGTCGCCCTGGGCGCTCACCACCGTGCCGAGGGTGTTCCAAAGGGCGGCGTCGCCCAGGTTGGCCGTGATCGCCCTCTGCAGCACCTCGACCGCCGCGGGGTACTGGTGCAGGTCGCGCAGCACGCAGGCCAGGTTGTTGGCGCCGTGCGGGCAGTCGGGTCTGGCCTGGCGGTATTGCATGAACAGCTGGGCCGCGAGCGGCTTCTGTCCCATGCGGAAGGCCAGCCGCCCCAGGTCGTTGGCCACCTCGGCGTGGTCGGGCAGCAGCGCCAGCGCCGCCTCGTAGGCCTGGATGGAGTTGCGGAAGTCGCCGGCCAGTTCGCGGGCGATGGCCAAGACGTGCCAGGCCAGGCCGTTGCGCTCGTCCTGCTCCAGCACCTGGATGGCGAGGCTGGCGGCGGTCTTGGCGTCGTCCTGCCGGATCGCTGTGATCGCTCGGTGCAGGAGGGGCGCGACCGAAAGGGCCTTGAGCTCGGTCACGGCGTGGTTGAGCCGCTCGAGCGCTTCCTGCGACGTACTGTCGCCCATGTCGACGTCGGCGGGGCGCGGCCGCGCCGCTTGGGGCGCCGGCGCCGGGTCGCCGGCCCCGAGATCCGACTCCTCAAAGGCGGGCGCGTGCTGGGGTTGTCCGGACATTTGGGGGCGACTCGCGCGTTCGGATAGGAATTGAGGGATGCTAGCGCCGGGGCGGCTTAAAGGAGTGCTAAGCCGTTTACCTTGATTGGACTCGCAACCCGTCATTAACAACCGGGCCTTAGCGTTCGGGCGGGGGCTGCCAAGCCGGGGGGCGATTTCCGTCCCGAACGAACAGGGTTAAGCTTTTGCGCCGGTCCGGAGCGTCGACGTCATGCCGCTGAAACTGTCGCTCAAGCCCCACGAGAAATTCGTGCTCAACGGCGCCGTGGTCCAGAATGGCGATCGGCGAGGGGTTCTGCTGCTGCAGAACAAGGCCTCGGTCCTGCGGGAAAAAGACATCATGCAGGTGGAGGAAGCCAACTCCCCCTCCCGCCGAATCTATTTCCCCGTCATGATGATGTATTTGGATGAGGCCGGCGCGAGCGGCTATCACGAAGAGTTCATACGTCGTCTGCAAGAGTTCATGGGGGCGATCACCAACCCAAGCGTGCTTGCTGACTGCGTGAATATCTCGAAGTTGGTGCTGCAGCGAGAGTATTACAAAGCGCTTACACTCTGCCGCAAGTTGATCGAATACGAAGACCAAAGGTTAGGGAATGTCGGTACAGGCCTATCAGCAAGCCGCGAAGCGGGCTGAACAGCCCCGCGACAGTGAGTACCGCCTGTTCGGCGAGGTGACCCGGGCGCTGATGGCGGCGGCCTTGGCGCCGGTCGAGGACTTTCGCACGCGAATCGATGCGCTGGACTGGAACCGCCGGATGTGGATGGCCCTGGCCGCCGACTGCGCGCGGCCGCAGAACCCGCTCGATCCCGGCCTGCGGGCCCAGATCATCTCGCTCAGCCTGTGGGTCGGGCGGCACAGCTCCGCCGTGATGCGGGGCGAGGAGACCTTCGAGGCCCTGATCGACGTCAACCGCACCATGATGCAGGGCTTGGCGAGCCGCGCGGCCGCCTGACCAGTCCCGCCACGCGCGGCGCCTCGGCAATTTCTGCCTGAACGATAAGTTTGACCCGGCAAGAGTGGGGTTTCGGCGTCGCGGGCGGGGGTGTTTTCTGGTTTAAGATCAATTGATTGGCTCGTTGGCCGGTGTGGCCCGCGGCTTGCTGCGACATGGACGGGCAAAATGCCCTCGGCCGTCAAAATGACGCCGGACACCTTGGAAATAGGACCGCTACCATGTCGCTTAGCGTCAATACGAATCCCGGCGCCCTCGTCGCGCTGCAGAACCTCACCGCCACCGCCTCGCAACTTCAGCAGACCCAGAGCGAAGTCTCGACCGGTCTGGCCATCTCCTCGCCGCAGGACAATGGCGCGATCTGGGCCATCGCCCAGAACGAGCGCGGCACCTCCGGCTCGCTCGACTCGGTGATCCAGTCGCTGCAACGCAGTCAATCGACCGTCCAGGTCGCCACCTCGGCCGGCACCAGCATCTCCAACCTGTTGAACCAGTTGAAGTCCATCGCCCTCTCGGCGTCGGACAACTCGCTCGATTCGACCAGCCTGCAGGCCTACAACACCCAGTTCAAATCGATCCTGAACCAGATCAGCCAGGTCGTGAGCAACTCCGACTTCAACGGGGTCAACATGATCAAGTCGGGGGGCACGACGCTTTTCGCCCTCGCGACCGCGAGCGGCGGCCAGCTGACTGTCAGCGCTCAGGA
This sequence comes from Caulobacteraceae bacterium, assembly GCA_031291645.1. Classification (GTDB taxonomy): domain Bacteria; phylum Pseudomonadota; class Alphaproteobacteria; order Caulobacterales; family Caulobacteraceae; genus Poindextera. The sequence goes on from JARLIQ010000117.1 coordinate 33,167, forward strand.
TCTGTCGCTGGGCGGCACGGCCATGGGCGGTACGAGCGGCCTGACCGCGACCTCGTCGATCGGCACCGTGACGCTGGCCGGCGCCATGGTCGCCACGGTCCAGGCGGCGATCACCGGCGTCAACAGCGCCCTGGGCCAGCTCGGCACGGGCGCCACGGCCCTGCAGAACCAGCTGACCTTCGTCCAGAACCTGCAGGACACCCTGGACACCGGCGTCGGCAACCTGGTCAACGCCAACATGGGTAAGGAAAGCGCCCAACTGACCGC
>JARLIQ010000118.1 GCA_031291645.1 Caulobacteraceae bacterium
CGGCAAGATCGACAAGAAGCTGATCCGCCAGCAACTGGCCGACTACGTCCTGCCGACCGCCCGCGTCGCCGAGCCGGTGGGCGGGCGCTGAAGGCTAACAGGTAACCGCTTCTTAAGGTCCGCTTCACGCTGACGGCCTAGGCTCCGGATCATGCCCCAACCGGCGTGGTCCTGACCCTTGAGCGCCTCCGCCATACCCGCAACGCCGATCGCCGCGGCCCAGACGGCCTTGCTGGCGCGCGTGGCGCCCGCCGCGCCCGACGCCGCGCTGCTCTCGGCCACCGAGGCGTCGGCGCCGGCCCAGTCGCCGCAGGCTCAGACGGTCAGCGTCGCCACCGCGGCGGCCGCCATGCGTCAGTCCGCGCTCGCCCCCCTCTTGGCCGACCTCGCCCAGGCCGTGAGCCTGCCCAGCCTGCCCGCGCCGGTGCAGCAGGCCGTCGCCCAGGTGCTGGCCCTGCAGACCCCCCTCGACCCGCCCCCCAGCGCCGGCCAGCTGCAGCAGGCGACGTCCGGCTCCGGCGTCTTCCTGGAGGCCCAGGTGGCCGCCGCCGCGCCCCCGCCGCCCGCCGCCGACCTGAAGGCCGCGCTGCTGGTCGTGCAGCAGGTGGTCCAGGCCTGGACGGACTCCCTGCCGACCAGTCCTGCGACCCCGGCGACCACTGCAGGGCCGACGCCGTCCCCTGCCGCGCCGCCGACCCCGCCAACAACACCGCCCGCCCAAGCGCCGGCGAACGCAACCGCCGCCGTCGCCGTGACCTCGACCAACCTGGCCGCACCTGTGATCCAGACCGGCCCGCCGACCGCCTTGCGCTCAGCCCCGCCTGCCGAAGCCCCGGCAATCCCCGCGGCCGCGCAACCCGAGCCGATCGCGCCCGCGACTCCAAGCCCGCCGTCGTCGCTTCAGACGCCCGCTTCCTCGCCCGCGTCCGCCCAGACCCCCGCCGTGGCGCCCAGTGCGACGGCCGGCTCCGCACCGGCCCTCGGCGCGCCGGCCGCTGAGGTGACTCCAACCGCGTCGCCAGCGACGACAATGTCGGTCGCGCAGACCCTGCCTCAAGGTTCGACCGTTCCGCCTGCCGCTGAGAGTGCGCCAACGCCCGCCCCAGGCGCCGACTTTGCGGCTCAATCCGAGCCTCCAGCGCCCGCGGCGACGCAGGTCGCGCCAACGGCCGAAGCCCCTGCTTCAACACCGGCCGTCACGGCTCCAACCGCGACTGCGGCGCCGGCGCCGCCACCCCTCGCCGCCGCCATCGCCGCTGAAGTGGAGACTCCGATCGCGGCGACCAGCTCCTCCTACGCGGCTCCGGAGCTCGGCGCGACGACGTCTGCCGCTTCGAACGCCGAGACGGCGACCACAGCCCCGCCGCCGCCGTTCCGGGGCGGGCCGACCACCGCCCAGCCGACCGCGGCTCCCAGCCTGCCGGCCGACATCGATCCGGCCGCCCTCGGCCGCCGGCTGCTGACGGGCGCGAGCGGGGCCTTGGCGCGCCAGGAACTGCACCAGATCGCCTCGCTGCCGACGGCCGCCGCCGGCCAACGGCCCACCGAGGCGCAGGCCCAGTCCCGCTGGATGTTCGAGCTGCCGTTCTCGACGCCCCAGGGCTCGACCGTCGCCCAGTTCGAGATCAGCCGCGAGGGCTCGTCGGCCGGCGCGTCGGACGCAACCACAACCTGGCGCGCGCGGTTCTCCATCGCCCTGGAGCCCCTGGGTCCGGTCCACGCCCAGGTCGCCCTCACCGGCGCCCGCGCCGGCGTCACCCTCTGGGCCGAACGCCCCGCCACCGCCGCCCAGCTCCGCGCCCAGCAGGCGTCTCTGTCGCAAGCCCTGGAAGAGGCCCAGTTCACCCCGGCCATCGCCGTCCACGTCGGCGCCCCGCCCAAGACCGCCGCACCCTCGGGCCGCTTCGTGGACCAGGCGTCGTGACCAGCGCTGTCAAAGGCCCCCTCGCCGTCGCCCTGCGCTACCGCAAGGGCGATGCGCCTCGCGTGGTCGCCAAGGGCCGCGGCGAGATCGGCCAGGCGATCATCGACACCGCCCGCGAGCACGGCGTGCCCTTGAAACAGAACGCCCCCCTGGCCGAGGCTCTGTCCCAAGTCGAACTGGACGACCAGATTCCCGAGGCGCTCTACCGCGCTGTCGCCGAAATCCTGGCCTTCATCCTGCGCACGTCAGGGCATCTGAAGTAGCCCGCTTGTCGCGCCAGGGAGCCTCATGAAACGCCTGTTTGCAGGATGCATCGCCTTGCTGCTGGCGCCGGCCGCGACTGCCGGGCCGATGATGCCGGCTGGGCCATCGCCAGACCCCGGTCTCGCCGGAGTCTGGCGCGTGGTCGGCGCTGCAACCGCACCCTGGGTGAAGCCGCGGGTCCTGGCCAAGGCCGACGCGTCGCTGCTTGAATACGCGGTCGAATTCGCCGACGGCGAGGTCAAGGGACCGCCGCCGCTGATGTGTACCGGCGCACGCTACTCTTCCGGCGTCACCTATCGGGACGAGTTGTTCGGCGGCAAACTCAGCGCCGATACGGATGGAACGCTGACCAGGAAAGTCGCGCTTACGGGGGTTGGCGACACCACATTCAGGGTCTTCTGCGGTCAGAGGGCGGTGGATCTCTACCGAGATGACCATGGCGCCTTGGTGATGGCGCAAGGTGATGTCGTCTATACGTTGCAGCGGCGGGAAGGCGACGGCGGCTATACTGCAGGCTTCAGCGGACCAAGTTTCGACTGCACCCAGGCGCGGAGCACCGGTGAACAGTTGGTCTGCACCGACGCCGCGCTTTCGAAGGCCGATCAAGTTCTAAGCCGGGCCTATGCCGCGCTACGAATGGCTGAAACGCCGGAAAGCTTCGCCACGCTGCGCACGGCGGAGAGGGCGTGGCTCTCCTATGCCTTGAAGAGCTGTGGCGCCGAGAAGGCGTTGCCTGGTCCGGGTGGCGAACGTAATCGCATCACCGAATGCCTGACTGAGGAATATGACGCTCGCGGCGGGCTGCTGAAGGACCTCAAGGTCGAGAGAGCCGGGGCCATGACGATCGAGCCGCGCATGCGTCTTCGCACTCGGGCCTCCCCCTACACCGAAGAAACCGACGTCTACCCGTGGATGAACGGCGGCGCGCGGGCGACCGTATTCAATGCCTTCGTCTTCAAGACCCTTGCGCTCGACCATTGGCGCACGGACGACCGCAAAGCCTTCGGCGCAGGCGAGGATTTCGGCGATATGCACCTCTTTGGCCGGCGCACCTACAGTGTCGCTCGCTGGGACGACCGCATCGTTAGCCTTCAGATCTCGACGGACGATTTCACGGGCGGCAATCACGACGCATTGGACCGGACGTCAGTGACCTGGGATCTGGTGGAAAACCGCCAGGTCCGGCTCGGCGACATATTCTCACCGGGCCGAGACTGGCAGGACTTCGCTTTCGATTTTTGTAAGCGTGACCTTCACCGGCAGATGCAGGAGCGCGGTACGCCTGATTTCGACGACGCCGAGATTCGGGCGGCGGTGGCCAGCGGGGGAAGTTGGCTGTGGGGCGTCGACACGGCGCAGGTGATCTTCATGGCGGACTTCCTGGCGGGCGCGCCCGGCGGTGAGTTCGACGTCGAAATTCCGTTGAAGGCCCTCGTGCGTTTCATGAAGCCGGAGGCGCCGGTCCGCTGAACCACGCGCCACCCACTAAGCCAGCCGGTACGCACTCCCCGGCCCCGGCGCGCCATCCGTCGTAATCACCCCCTCGCGGGTCAGGTGGATAATGTGGGCAAGGACGGAGTTGGCGGCCGCCGGATGCAGGCGCGGGTCGACCGCGGCGTACATCTCCGGGACCATTTCGGCGATGCGGCTGTGTCCCTTGGCCAGCTGCTCCAGGATCTGGCGCTCGCGGTCCAGCCGATGGGCCTTGTAGGCGGCCAGGAACGGGGCGACCTCGGTGATCGGCGGGCCGTGGGTGGGCCAGAGCGTCGCGAACCCGCGCGCGGCGACCTTGTCGAGGCTCTTGTAGTAGTCGCTCATGTCCCCGTGCGGCGGGCTGATCACCGTCGTCGACCAGCCCATGACGTGGTCGCCGGAGAAGAGAGCGTTTTCCTCAATCAGAGCATAACAGATGTGGTTGGAGATGTGCCCCGGCGTCTCGATCGCCTCCAGGGTCCAGCCGGGACCCGCCAGCCGCTGGCCCTCCGCGACCGCCACGTCGGGGACGAAACCGGCGTCGCCGCCCTCCTCCACCCGCACCGCCGAGGGCCCCAGCGCCGGATCGGCGCGGCCGTAGATCGTCGCGCCCGTCCCCTTGGCCAGGGCCACGGAAAGCGGCGAATGGTCCATGTGGGTGTGGGTGGTCAGGATGTGGGTCACCCGCTCGCCCTCCACGGCTCTCAGCAGCGCCTGCAGGTGGTCAGCCATGTCGGGGCCGGGATCGATCACCGCCACCTCGCCGCGGCCGATGATGTAGGTGCCGGTGCCCTTGTAGGTGAACGGGCCGGGGTTGTTGGCCACGACGCGCCGGATCAGCGGCGAGACCTGGTCGACCGCCCCGTACTCGAAGCTGATGTCGCGGACGAAGGGGATCATGACGCCAGGACGCCCGAAAGGTCATAGCCCGCCGCCTGGCCCAGCCGCACCAGTTCGTCGCGACCGCGCTCGCCCGAGGCGGCCTGGCCCAAGGACCAGGTGACAATCGATCGCGTTCCCGAACGGCAGAACGCCAGCACCGGCCCGTCCGCGCCGGCGATCGCCTCGCGCACCGCCTCGACCTGGTCGGCGGTCGGTCCACCCCGGACGGGGATGTGCACATAGGCAACGCCAGCAGCCTGAGCCGCCGCCGCCATCCGCGCATTGGGCGGCTGGTCCGGCGCTTCGCCGTCGGGGCGGTTGTTGATCACCAGGACGAAGCCCTGGTCGGCCGCCGCGGCGATGTCGTCCACCGCGATCTGCGGCGCCACGGAAAAGTCCTCCGTGACCTTTCGGAAATCAGGCATGGATCGGGGTCTCCTTGGCGGCTCGCCCACATTGACAAGATTGGCGGGCGCGAGACATAGCGCAACATCGCTGGACATTCGATCCGTGCGAATCGGGCCCGCCAAGAATGCTCCGCTTCCTGCTGCGCCGCCTGCTCGTCGCGCTGCCCACCCTGTTCCTGGTCGTCACGCTCGCCTTCTTCATGATGCGCGCCGCGCCGGGCGGTCCGTTCGAGACCAACCGCAAGCTGCCGCCGGAGGTCGAACAGAATCTGAAGGCCAAGTACGGCCTCGACCGACCCCTGGGCGTCCAGTACCTCGGCTACCTGGCCAACGTCGCCCGCGGCGACCTCGGGCCGTCGCTGAAATATCCGGACCGTTCGGTCCTCGACATCATCCGCCAGGGCTTTCCCACGAGCCTCCGGCTCGGCGTCTCGGCGCTGACCCTCGGCGGCGTGCTCGGCCTCTGCTTCGGCGTCTTCGGCGCGCTCCGGCAGAACAGCCCGGCCGACTACGCCATCACCACCCTTGCGGTGCTGGGGGTCTGCATCCCTACCTTCGTCACCGGCCCCTTGTTGGTCCTGGTCTTCGCCTCCTGGCTCGGCTGGCTGCCCACAGGCGGGCTGGACGACGTGCGCGGCTATGTCCTGCCGGTGGTGGTCCTGGCCCTGCCGCAGGTGGCGATCATCTCGCGGCTGACCCGCGCCGGCATGGTCGAGGCGATGGCCTCCAACCACGTGCGCACAGCCCGCGCCCGCGGCCTGCCGGAGCGAAGCGTGGTGCTGAACCACGCCCTGCGCGGCGCCGTCCTGCCGCTGGTGAGCTACCTCGGTCCGGCGGCGGCCGGCCTGATCACCGGCTCGCTGGTCGTCGAGCGCCTGTTCACCCTGCCGGGCCTCGGCAAGGCCTTCGTGGTCAGCGCCCTGCAGCGGGACTATACGGTGGTGATGGGGGTGGTGATCCTCTACGCCAGCCTGGTCATCGGCCTGAACCTGCTGGCCGAGGTGATCCAGTCGCTGCTCGACCCCCGGGTGAAGCTCTCATGAGCGGCGCCCTCCTGGTCCGAAACCCGCGCGACGGCGAGGCGCTAGAGGCGGCGATCAAGGGCCGCAGCCTGTGGGACGATGCGCGCCGGCGCCTCCTGCGCAACCGCGCGGCCATGGCCAGCCTGGGGCTTCTAGCCATCCTGGTCCTCGCCGCCGCGATCGGCCCCTACCTCACCCCCTACAGCTACGACCAGATCAGCAAGGACGACGTCTGGGCGCCGCCGTTGGTCCACGGCCATCTCCTGGGCGCCGATTCCCTGGGCCGGGACCTGCTCTGCCGGCTTTTGGTCGGCCTGCGGGTCTCCCTGGCCATCGGGGTGGTGGCCAGCGCCGTCTCCCTGGTCATCGGCGTCGCGTGGGGCGCGACAGCGGGCTTCATCGGCGGCGTTCTCGACGAGGCGATGATGCGTTTCGTCGACGTGCTCTACGCCCTGCCCTTCATGTTCTTCGTCATCCTCCTGATGGTGGTCTTTGGCCGCAACTTCATCCTGATCTTCCTGGCCATCGGCGCGGTGGAGTGGCTGACCATGGCCCGCATCGTCCGCGGCCAGACCCTGTCGCTGAAGCAGATGGAGTTCATCGAGGCCGCCCGCGCCGCCGGCCTCGGCGATGGGGCGATCATCGTGCGCCACATCGTGCCGAACCTCTTGGGGCCCGTCGTGGTCTACCTGACCTTGACCATTCCCGGCGTCATCCTGGCCGAGAGCTTCCTGAGCTTCCTGGGGCTAGGCGTCCAGGAGCCGCTGACCTCGCTGGGCGTCCTGATCTCCAACGGCGCGATCAGCATGGACCAGGCGCCCTGGCTGCTGGTCTTCCCGTCGCTGACCATGATTGTCGCCCTGATGGCCTTCAACTTCATCGGCGACGGCCTGCGCGACGCCATCGACCCGAAGGACCGCTAGCCTTGCGCCCGCTCCTCGCCGCGTTCGCCGCCCTCGGCCTCAGCGCCCTGATCCTGGCCGGCTGCAAGCCGGAAAGGCCGCTGCGCGCGTCCTGCCCGGCGCACAGCCTGTGCCTGGAGGCCGGCAACGTCTCCGAGCCGGTCTCACTCGACCCGCCCAAGACCACCGGCACCTGGGAAGACCGGATCATGGGCGACACCACCATCGGCCTGACCCAGAGCAGCGCCGCCGGCCGGCCGGTCCCCGGCATGGCGACGTCCTGGGACGTCAGCCCGGACGGCCTGGTCTGGACCTTCCACCTCAGGAAGGCGCTGTGGTCGGACGGCGTCCCGGTCACGGCGAACGACTTCGTCTTCAGCCTGCGCCGGCTGATGGACCCCAGGACCGCGTCGGAATACGCCTACCTGCTGTACTTCATCAGGAACGCCGAGGCGGTGAACGAGGGCAAGGCGCCGCTGAGCGCCCTGGGCGTGGCCGCGCTCGACGACCACACCCTGCAGCTCACCCTGACCCACCCGGTCCCCTACCTGCCGGAGATCGGCAAGCACCAGACCTTCTATCCGACGCCGCAGCACGTGGTCGAAAGGTGGGGCGACGCCTGGTCGCGGCCCGAGCACTACGTCTCGAACGGGCCCTTCAAGCTGGCGCGCTGGGCCTTCGGCGACCACATCACCGTGGTCAAGAACCCGCTGTTCTACGACGCCAGGTCGGTGTGCCTCGACCAGATCGACTACTATCCGACGTCCGACGCGATCGCCGCCGAGCGGCGGGTGCGGCGGGGCGAGCTGGACACCAACGCCGACATCCAGTCCAACCGCATCGCCTTCCTGCGCCAGCCGGACCAGATCCCGGCCTATGTCCACACCCACACCTACCTCGGCGTGGCCTATCTGGCGTTCAACAGCCGCGACGTGGCGGCCTTCCGCGACCGGCGGGTGCGCCTGGCGCTCGACATGGCCATCGACCGCGATTTCATCACCCGGAAGCTGCTGCGCGGCGGCCAGGTCCCGGCCTACACCTTTACGCCCCCGGCCGTCGCCAACTACCAGCCGCCCCCGCCGCCGGTCTGGGCGGGCTGGCCCATCGAGCGCCGCCAGGCCGCGGCGCGGGCGCTGCTGGCGCAGGCCGGCTACGGCCCCGGCCACCCGCTGAAGATCGAGATCAAGCACCGCAACTCGCCCGATCCGACGCTGTTCATGCCCGCGGTCCAGGCCGACTGGAAGGCGATCGGGGTGACGGCGACCCTGGCCCAGGAAGAGGTGCAGATCGCCTACCAGGACTACCGGTTGCGCAACTTCCAGGTGGGCGACGCGGCCTGGATCGCCGACTTCAACGACGCCATGAGCTTCCTGGGCCTGCAGCAGTCCCAGACCGGCGCCCAGAACTATGGGGACTACGACAACCCGACCTACGACGCCCTGCTGGCCAAGGCCGACAACGAGCCCGACCTGGGCAAGCGCGCCGCCTACCTGGCCAAGGCCGAGGCGATCATGCTGGCCGACGCGCCGGTGGCCCCGGTCTATTTCTACATCACCAAGAACCTGGTGAACCCGAACGTCACCGGCTTCGTCGACAACGCGGTCGACCAGCACCGCGCGCGCTATCTCTGCTTCAAGGGCCACGGCGCCGCGGCGCCGTCCGGCGAGTGAGGGGCGCTCAGAACCTCGGCAGGGGCGCCAGGACCAGGCCGCCGCCCGGGCTGGCGCGGACCCGCGCCTCGCTGGCCTGGTCGAGCAGCATCCGCGCGTGCGAATCGCCCAGCACCGAGACCGCCGCCTCCAGGGTGCGCAGCGAGCTTTCGCTGACGCCGAACATCCGCTGCAGGGCCTCGAAGGGCGACCTGCGGGCGGTCACCGTCTTCAGCCGCACGTCCTGGCCCGCCAGGCCGGCCAGGGCCTTGGCCTTGTCCAGCGCCTGATAGAAGCCGCCGACCTCGTCCACCAGGCCGAGCTGCTTGGCCTGCAGCCCGGTCCAGACCCGCCCGCGGGCGATCTCGCGCACGCGCGCCGGCGGCAGGTGGCGACCCGTGGCGACCCGCGAGACGAAGCCGTCGTAGACCCGGTCGATCGCCGCGGAGAAGGCGGCCTGCTGCTGCGGGGTGAAGGGCTGGGCCGGATCGTCGGCGTTGGCGTAGCCGCCGCCGACGCTGAGCTGGCGCAGGTCGACGCCGAAATGGGCCAGGGTCTGGCCGATCGCCAGCTTGCCGCCGAACACCCCGATCGAGCCGGTCAGCGTCGTGGGCTCGGCGACGATCGCCGAGGCCTCGGACGAGATCCAGTAGCCGCCGGACGCCCCGTAGGCGCCCATCGAGACCACCACCGGCTTCTTGGCCTTGGCCGCCCGCACGGCGGCCAGGATCTGCTCGGAGGCGGTGTCCGACCCGCCCGGCGAATTCAGCCGCAGCACGATGGCCTTGACCTGGCTGTCGTCGGCCGCCGCGTAGAGGGCGTCGGCCACGTCGTCGGAATTGATCGTCTGGCTGCCCAGGCCGGCGCTGTTCGAGCCGGTCATGATGTCGCCCTCGGCGTTGACCACCGCCACCACCGGCTTGTTCAGCCCGCCGTCCAGCCGCGGGTTCGCGGCCTGATAGTCGTCGATGTCGACCAGCTTGGCGCCCGGCCCCGCGCGGCGCAGCGCCTCGGCCTGGGCCTCGCGCACCTGGCCCAGGCGGTCGATCAGCCCCTTGGCCTGGGCCTGGGCCGCGTCATAGGGGCCGGCCTCGATCAGGGCCTTCAGGGTCGCCGGCGACTGGCGGCGGTCGGCGGCCGCGGCCGCGACGGTGCTCTGGTAGATGGACCCCATCCACGACAGCTCGCCCTCGCGGTGCGCGGGGGTGTAGTCGTCGTAGAGGTAGCCGTTGATCGCGTTCTTGTACTCGTAGCGCTGCTGGAAGTCCGGCTTGACGCCGTACTTGTCGAACAACCGCTTGAAGAAGACGTCCTGCGTCGCCAGGCCCGTGGCCTGGAACGGCGCGCCCGGCTGCATCCAGAACTGGTCGGCGCTCGCGCCCAGCATATAGGTCGAGGTGATCGCGCCGGAGGGATAGAGGCCCTGGCTGTGCACGATCACCGGCTTGCCGGCGGCGCGGAACCGCTTGAACGCCAGCCGCAGCTCGTCGGCCTCGCCCGGGGTGACGCCGCCCTCGGGCAGGCGCACGAACAGCGCCTTCACCCGGGTGTCGGTTTCGGCCCGGTGCAGGACGTCGGCGACCGTGGTCACCGCCATCGAGCGGCCGCTGAAGGCGGCGAAGGGGTTCTGCGGCTCCTGGTCGGTCAGGTCCTTGCGCAGGTCCAGCGACAGGACGGTGTTGTTCGCGGTCCCCGACGGATGGGCGGCGCCGGCGATCATCACCAGCGCGACGAACGGGACGCCGACGAAGAACAGCACAAGGCCGGCGAACACCCCGGCCATCGTCAAAAGGAACTGCTTCATCGCCTCGCCCTGAGCCCGCCGCGGGTTCTACCCTAGACCGCGCGGGGTCGCGGTCAATTGAAGACAGGCCGCCCGTCGGGCGGCCCTGCGGGGGTGAGGCGGGCTGTTGGTCGGAGTAGCAGTCCGCCTAATGAAATTGTAATTATTTCAGAAAAATAGGTATTGGAAAGTTTTTCCACAAAATGATCCGCAAGGGCGCGGTTCGGCTTGATCTTTCAAACCGCTGACTGCTCCAGTGGCCATGATAGCGGCCGGCCACGACGCGGCAAGAACCCCGACGAAGGGGTCGGACGATTAGGACCGGTAGGAGCGCTTTAGCCGGCCAGCGAGCCACGGTAGCATTTTTGGGGCGAAACAGGCGGGTGATCCATGAATGGCCAGCTAGCATCGGTCGTGCTCACCAGTTCGTTGATTGCCGGCTTAGTTAGCGTTCTTTGCACCGGAGTCTTCAATTTATGGTCTATGCAACAATAGCATAAGAATGACTGCTATAGATAGGTAATAAAAAAGCGCATAACGGCGTACGAAAAACTAGAATTACTAATTACAAATGTAAAGACGGCGGTATTGGGTGCGGACGGGAAGACCTATCATTGGGTATTTTCTGGCGATCCGAAGGGTGTGGGAATTTATGGGGTTCTAGCCACAATCACAGCTGAAACGCTCTGGATAAGTACTGTAGCGTTCAAAAAATCGCAGGAATTTAATAGATTGCTGTTCAGCCTACCGCAGGATGAAGTTGGGCGCATCCAGTTTGGAAAGGACAACTATCAGCGCATTGCCACTATCCGGAGTGAGCTTGAGATCATAGTTGCTTACGATGCGCTCGAACTCTACAAAGTACATAAATTCTTGAAATCAAAGGTTCGCGATGTGTCCGGGTTCGAACTGGTCGACCTGGGTAAGCCATAGAATGCGGTCGTCTACCAGCGGCCAGGTAAGATGCGGAGCGCTGCCTGTCCTTCCTTGGAGATCAGGCAGAGGTCGTTTCCGTGGAAGCCCCACGCAGGGTCAACGATCGGAACAGACGGCGAGGCCGCAGACAGCCATCCCGGCTCATCAACGAGTGGGTCGTAGGTCTGGAGCGCGTGTAGCGCGCGGTCCGCAAGCACCGCTTGCCACACCGACGAACCGTCGGTGCTGATCACCGCGCCCATGACCGACTTGCCGCCTGCCCCGGCGACCGTCATCAGGCCGTGGCGAGCGAGCTTCACGCGATCGCCGGAGTAGGCAGTCACGCCATGCAGCAGAAGTCGCCCGGTTGCCGCTCGGGTGGCGATCACCCGGGCCTCAAGGGTCCCGTCGTCAAAGCTGCGATGGTCGCCGAGCATGACCGCAATCGCGTCGTGATAGCTGAACATCACGTAGAGTAGTTCCTTAGAGCGGGCGGCTCGAAGGTGGAGATGGTGGACTTCCCAGGCGTTGAGTGCGAAGTCCTTTCCGCCCCATTCGACGCCCCGCCGCCGACCAACGGGCTTCGGAACATAGCCTTTCGTCCAGACTTGCTCCGATAGGACGTCCGACAAGTCCTCACCACGTCTGATGCGCCCGGCAAGCTCATAGACCGCGGTCTCATGCTGTAGGGCGGCCCGATCCCAAAATCCGGGCGCGAATATCAGGTGGCGAGGGCGGGGCGGTACGCGCCGGCTCGCCCAACTGTAGAAAGCCTGGAGCAGCGCCGGCAACGGCATCCGGTCCAGCTCGGCGCGGACCTCAGCCGTGTCCAGCGAACAAGGCATCTCGGCGACGATGGCCTGTCGCAACGCCTCGACCCGCGGTGGAAGCGTTGAAGTCATCCCTAGTGCTCGTTTCGGAAGCAGTTGGACACGCGGCCAGGATAGCGGGAAGCTGAGGTGGTCGGCTAGGGGACGGAGGGGCATATGGGGGTCGCAATCAGCGTACTGGTGATCGTCGCGCTCGTCGTCCTGATCATCCGCGCGCTGGTCGGCCACAAGTCTGAGGTCAAGATCACATATGGCGGTCCAGTGCAGCCCTCAGCGCTGCCGCCGCTCCCAAAGCTCACCCCCGCGGAGATTGAGGCGCGATCGTCCGCGATGGTGTCAGAGTGGGTCGAATACGCCGGGGCGACCCCGCCGCTACGGCTGCACGTGCGCGGACAGAGCCACGAGACCTATCGGCTGTTTAGCCGCAAGCACATCGACCTGATCGGCGAAGATGCGGTTCAAGCCATGCCGGAGACCATGCTCGCAAACCTCAACCACATCGTCATGGCCGACGCCTACGTCACCGGTTGGGAGGGCGCGGTCTATCCGAACGGCGCGCCCATGCCTTACTCGCCCCGGAACCTGGCGATCATGATGGGCGCGGACCCCTATCTGGTGACGTTCATTTCGCAGACAGCGGAACGGCTGAGCCCCCCATGGCCTTAAGGCAGATAGCCGCCCTCTTCCAATAGAGCATGCCTAGGAAGTCCGACCTTTAGGGTGGAGGAGCAACCCCTGCTCATCGGCCGCCAGGAAGATACGCGCCGCCATTCCTCAATCTGAGGCCTTTCCGGCTGGGGTGTATCGTGGAAGACCTCAGCCCAGCGCTGAATGCCCCAACCGGTATCATTCCGGGCGGTTGGGGGGCGGGCTGTTGGTCGGAGTAGCAGGATTCGAACCTGCGACCCCCGCCTCCCGAAGACGGTGCTCTACCAGACTGAGCTATACTCCGACGCGAGGGGCGGCTTATAGAGCAGGCCCGCCGACGCCGCAAGCGAGGTGCGGAAGGCGCTGTTGCATTGGTTTGAACCTTGCGATATCCCGACCGCCTCGCGACGCGGCGCCCGCGCGCGGGCCTCGGATCCACCGATCCGTTGGGGGATGGTGTAATGGTAACACAGCGGTTTTTGGTACCGTTATTCTAGGTTCGAGTCCTAGTCCCCCAGCCACCATCCCCGGTCAGCGCAGAAGCGTTCGGGAGGGAGCGGTCGATGCCTAGCAGCCCCCCGCCGATCCCGCGCCGCCGGCTGCTGGTCGTGCCGCTTGGCCTGCTGGTCCTGCTGGCCGCCATCGCCGCCTTCCTGGCCATCACCGACCTGGTCAGCGTGCGCAAGTCGCGCGACTGGGTGTCGCACAGCTATGCGGTGATCGACACCACCCAGACCCTGTTCTCCGAGGTCCAGGACGTCGAGTCGGGGACGCGCGGCTACATGGCGTCCAACGATCCCCGGTTCCTCGACCATTTCGACCAGGGCGTGGCCGCCGCACCCGGCGAGATGGCCAGGCTGCGCGCCCTGACCAGCGACAATCCGGCCCAGGCCGCGCGGGCCGAGCGGCTGATCGCGTTCGCCAAGCAGCGGATCGCCGTCGCCCAGATGAGGGTGAGCCTGGTTCGGCAGGGCCGCGTGGACGAGGCGCGCACCACCAACTTTTCCGCCGGCAAGGCGTCGATGGACCAGGCCCGCGCGGTGATGGCCGAGCTGATGGCCGCCGAGCGGGGGCTTCTGGACCAGCGGGCCAAGGCGGCCGACCGGGCCGAATGGCTCAGCTTCGCCGTCGCCATGTCGATCAGCGCCCTGGCCACCCTGGGCCTGAGCTTCAGCATGATCTCCATGGCCCTGACCAACCGCCGCCTGGCCTATGAGGTGGGCGAGCGGATGGCGGCCGAGAACGCCCAGCGGGAAAGCGAGGCGCGCTACCGGGCGATCTTCGCCAACTCGGCCGACTATCTCTATGTCATCGACGTCCAGGGCGACGGCGAGTTCCGGATGGCCGAGGTCAATCCGGCGTTCGAGCGGGCGACCGGGGGGACCACCTTGCGCCTGCGTGGGCTGGACGTGCGCAACCTGACCGAGGACGGCGACGCCTCGGCCCTCGTCGCCCACCTGGGCCGCGTTGTCGCGGCCGGCAAGCCGACCGTCAGCCGCGACAAGGTCAAATTGCCCGGCGGCGAGCGGATCTGGGAATCGGTGATGGTCCCGGTGCGCAACGCCGCCGGGCGGATCGACCGGATCCTCGGCTCGTCCCGTGACGTCACCGAACGCGAAGAGGCCCAGGCCCAGCTTCGCCGCGCCCAGAGGATGGAGGCGGTCGGCCACCTGACCGGCGGCGTGGCCCACGACTTCAACAACCTGCTGCAGGTGATCCGCGGCAACCTCGAACTGCTGGTCGGCCAGATCGACGACAAGGAGCAGGCGGTCCAGCGGGCGCGCAACGCCCTGCACGGCGCCGACCGCGCCGCCCAGCTCACCCGCCAGCTGCTGGCCTTCGCCCGGCGCCAGCCGCTGGAGCCCAAGGTGATCAACCTGGGCCGGCTGGTGACCGACATGGCCGAGATGCTCCGCCGCACCCTGGGCGAATCGATCGAGGTCGAGACGGTGATCGCCGGCGGCCTCTGGAACACCCTGGCCGACCCGGCCCAGGTCGAGAGCGCGATCCTCAACCTCGCCATCAACGCCCGCGACGCCATGCCCCAGGGCGGCCGGCTGACCATCGAGATCACCAACGCGGTGCTCGACGAGGCCTACGCCCGGCGCGAGCAGGACATCGAGCCCGGCCAATACGTGCTGCTGGCCGTGTCGGACACCGGCCATGGCATGAGCAAGGAGACGGTGGCCAGGGTGTTCGAGCCCTTCTTCACCACCAAGGGCGAGGAGAAGGGGACGGGCCTGGGCCTGTCGATGGTCTACGGCTTCGTCAAGCAGTCGCAGGGCCATATCCAGCTCTACAGCGAGGTCGGCCAGGGCACGACGGTCAAGATCTTCCTGCCCCGATCGCGCCAGGTCGAACCGACCCGCGAGCCGGCCCCGACCGGCTCGCTGCGCGGCCGCAGCGAGGTGATCCTGGTGGTCGAGGACGACGACCTGGTGCGCGCCGCCGTGGTCGGGATGCTGCGCGACCTCGGCTATTCCTGCCTGCACGTGGCCGACGGCGCCGCCGCCCTGGAGATCCTGCGCCAGGGGGTCAAGGTCGACCTGTTGTTCACCGACGTGATGATGCCGGGCCCGGTCAAGAGCCGCGAGCTGGCGGCCGAGGCCCAGCGCCTGCGGCCCGGCCTGCCGGTGCTGTTCACCTCGGGCTATACCGACAACGCCATCGTCCACCACGGCCGGCTGGACGCCGGCGTGCAGCTGATCAGCAAGCCCTACGCCCGGGACGACCTGGCGCGGCGGCTTCGCGCCCTGCTCAAGTCCCGCCAGCCGGTGGTGCTGGTGGTCGAAGACGACGCCCTGGTGCGGCTTTCGGCGGTGGACATGGTCGCCGCGCTCGGCTTCACCCCGCTGCAGGCGGCCGACGCGGAGACGGCGCTGGACATCCTGCGCGGCCCGGACCGGATCGACGTGCTGTTCACCGACATCGGCCTGCCGGGCATGCGCGGGCCCGAACTCGCGCAGGCGGCGCGCACGCTCAGGCCCGAGCTGAAGATCGTCCTGGCCAGCGGCTACGGCGACGAAGGCAAGGAATCCGCCCTCGAAGACGTGGCCCAGCTCGGCAAGCCCTACGAGCAGGACCAGCTGGCGCAGGTGCTGGGCGCGGCGGTGGGTTAGAGTACGTTAGGCGAAAGTGTGTGCGGTTTCGCCGCTCGAACGTGCTCTAAATGTTTGATTTAGAGCCCTTTTAAACGGGTCAGATGATTCCATCTGACCCTAAAGGGCTCTAGCCGATCTTCAGCCGCACGAAGAGCATGCCGGAGGTCGGCTTGCCGTATTCGGGGACCAGCGCCCGGGGCAGGGCGTAGGCGCTGACCAGTCCGCCGAGGCCGAACCGGGTGTAGGGCGCGATGCTCCAGTCGTGGATGGCGCCGACCGACAGCTTGCCCACGGTGTGGAGGCCCGGCGTCAGGAGTTCGTTCTCCTCGACCCGTTCGGCGCGGGCGAACAGGGTCCAGCGCCGGTCCGGGGCGATTTCGCTCTCCAGCAGCCAGGCGTCCAGCGCCGGCCCCGGCCGCAGCTGCTTCCAGCCATAGGCCAGGGTCGTGCTCCACGAGCCCTCGGCGCCGATCGGCCGGCTGTAGATGGCGCTGGCCGACAGCCGGTTCTGGTTGGAGGTCGGGTCGAGCTGTTCGGGATGGTTCAGCCGGGCCCAGCTGGCCTGGAACGACCAGTGGGCGGTCGGGTTGTACGAGACCCGCGCGGCGGCGCTGTCCATGGCCCCGGTCTCGATGGCGAACCGCTGCTGGTCCGGCTCGCGGCCGTTGAACACCGAGGCCTCGACCTTCCACTTGTCGTGGACGTAGCCGGCGGTGGCCACGCCATAGGTGATGTGGGTCGAATCCAGCCAGTGGTGGCTGATCGGGGCTTCTGGGATGTCCTCGCCGGAGGCGCGGTGCATGAAGGCGGGCGG
This sequence comes from Caulobacteraceae bacterium, assembly GCA_031291645.1. GTDB lineage: Bacteria > Pseudomonadota > Alphaproteobacteria > Caulobacterales > Caulobacteraceae > Poindextera. The sequence continues at coordinate 16,615 of JARLIQ010000118.1, forward strand.
GCCGAACGCCGGCTCCCCGGCCGGGCCGCCGTAGACGAACACGCTGTCGTGCGCGCCCAGTGGCAGGCTGTAGCTGGCCGCCAGCTCCATCACCAGGTTGTGCGGGTGCTGGCGGTCGACCAGCGGCGTCCTGCCGTCGGCGGTCTCGCCGGTGGCCAGCAGCAGCGGATAGCCGTCCTTGCCCATGAAGGGGTCGGGGCTGAACATGGCCCGCAGGCTGACGACGCCCGGTCCCCAGGTCCGCTGGGCCATGCCCATGACCATGCCGGCGGCGAAGCTCTTGTCGCCGCCCTCAGCGCCGCCCTGGCGGTCGTAGACGCCGTCGATCAGGGCGGCGCCCATCAGGGTCCAGCCGTTGGTCATCAGCATCACGCCCGATTGCGGGGTGGCGTCGGGCTGCCAGCTGGTGCCGGAGGCTTCCCGGGCCATGGGATAGGGTCCGAAGGCGCCGTCCATGGCCATGGGGGCGCTCATGGCGGGCATGGCCTGGGAGTCGGCCTGGGTCTGGGTTTGGGCCAGGGCCTGGGCATGGAGGGCGGCCAGCGCGAGGCCGGCGGCGCCGGCGATCAGGCGGCGCTGGAGGGATATTTTCATTGGAATTGACCTTGTTGAAGATGACGGGGCCGCGGGGCGGCCGGCGGATCGTCAGCTTCAGGCGCGCGGCGGCGTGGTGTCCGGCGGGATGGTCAGGCCGTCGGGCAGGTGGATGCGGTCGAACCAGCGGACCTGGGCGACCGGGGGGACGAGGCGGATGGAGACCGTCCCGGCCTGCGCCGGCTGCGCGGGCAGGCAGCCCGCCGCGCAGACCGCGCACGGGGCCGCCGGGTTCACCGGCGCGCGCATGGGGTGGTGGTAGGCGGCGGCTGCGGCCTTGGGGCAGGGGCAGTCCGCCGCCATCGCCGGCGCCGGCCGCGCGACAGCGGTCATCAGCGTCGCGATGGCGAGGATCAGCACGGCCCAGAGGCGTCGGCGGCTCATGACGCATACCTACGGGGGGTTATCTCCGGAGGCAAGCGCGGCGGGCCTGTTCTAGCTTTCGGACAGCTCCAGCCCGCCCGGGCCAGGCGGCTGGTCCGCGCCGGGGCCGAGCCCGCGCTGCATCATCACCACGTCGACCCAGCGGCCGGCCTTGAAGCCCACCGCGCCGAGCACGCCGGCGTGGGCAAAGCCGCAGGACCGGTGCAGGCCGATCGAGCCGGCGTTGGCCGAGTCGCCGATCATCGCCACCATCTGGCGAAGGCCCAGGGGCTCGCAGGCGGCGATCACCGCGCCCAGCAGCGCCTTGCCGACGCCCTGACCCTGGCGGCCGTGGGCGATGTAGACGCTGTCCTCGACGGTGTAGCGATAGGCCGCGCGGGCGCGGAACGGGCCGGCGTAGGCGAAGCCGGCCACCGCGCCGTCGATCTCGGCGACCAGATAGGGCAGGCCGCGCCGGGTGACGGCGGCCAGGCGCGCGGCCATCTCGTCCGCGTCCGGCGCGACCTCCTCGAACGTGCCGAAGCCGTGCGCCACGTGGTGGCCGTAGATCGCCGCCAGGGCGGCGGCGTCCGCTTGGCTCGCAGGTCGGATGCGCATCAGTCGGCCTCCCAGCCGCGCGCGACCGCCCAGATGGCGAAGGCGTAGTCGAGCGCGATCTCCTTCAGGAACTCGAACCGGCCGGAGGCGCCGCCGTGGCCGGCCTCCATGTTGATCTTCAGCAGCATCGGCGCCTCGCCCGTGGTCTTCTCGCGCAGCCTGGCGACCCACTTGGCCGGCTCCCAGTAGGTCACCCGGGGGTCCGAAAGCCCGCCGGTGGCCAGCACCGCCGGATAGGGCCTGGCGGCGACGTTGTCATAGGGGCTGTAGCCGGCGATCAGCGCGTAGGCCGCGTCGTCCTCCAGCGGGTTGCCCCACTCGGGCCATTCGGCGGGCGTCAGCGGCAGGCTGGTGTCGCTCATGGTGTTGAGCACGTCGACGAAGGGCACCGCCCCGATGATCCCGGCCCAGAGGTCCGGCCGCAGGTTGGCGATCGCCCCCATCAGCATGCCGCCGGCCGAGCCGCCATAGGCGACGATGCGGCCCTTCGCCCCGTAGCCCTTGTCGGCCAGGGCCTCGGCGCAGGCGATGAAGTCGGTGAAGGTGTTGGTCTTCTTGGCCCCGCGCCCGTCCAGGAACCAGCCCCAGCCCTTTTCCGAGCCGCCGCGGACGTGGGCGGTGGCCCAGACCCAGCCGCGGTCGACCAGCGACAGGTTGCGGATCGAGAAATGCGGCTCCATCGGGATGCCGTAGGCGCCATAGCCGTAGAGCAGCAGGGGCGCCGAGCCGTCGAGCGGGGTTTCGGCCTTCATCAGCACGGTGATCGGGACCTCGGCCCCGTCCGGCGCGGTCGCATAGAGCCGCCGCGTGACGTAGCGGGCCGGGTCGTGGCCGGAGGGAATCTCCTGGGTCTTGCGCAGGGTGCGCCGGCGCGTGGCCATGTCGTAGTCGAACCACTGGCGCGGGGTGGTCGGGGATTCGTAGACGAAGCGCAGGGTGGTGGTGTCGAACTCGTAGCCGCCCGAGAGGCCGAGGGCGTAGGCCTCCTCGTCGAAGGCGATGGCGTGCTCGGCGCCCGTGCCGCGCTGGGTCAGGAGGATGCTGTTCGAGGCGTTCTCGCGCACCAGCCGCACCAGCCAGTCCTTGAACGCCCCGAGGCCGACGACGTAGCGGCCGGGCTGGTGCGCCGCCCAGTCGGTCCAGTTGGCCCGCGCCGGCGCGTCCTCGGGCGCCTGCATCACCTTGAAGTCGATCGCCCCGTCGGCGTTGGTGCGGACGAAGAAGCGGCCGTCCCAGTGCTCCAGGTCGTAGCGCAGGCCCGGGACGCGGGGCTCGACCAGCCTGGGCGCGGCCGTCGGGTCGGACGCCGGGATCAGCCAGACCTCCGAGGTCTCGTGGTCGCCAGAGCCGATGAGGATCCAGGCGTCGGACGAGGTGGTCCCGACCGAGATGAAGAAGCCGTCGTCCGGCTCGTCATAGACCAGGACGTCGTCGGCCGCGCCGCCGCGCGCGGGCCGGCGGAACACCTTGGCCGGCCGGCCATGGTCGTCGCGCCAGATCCAGAACAGGAAGCGCGAATCCGGCGACCAGCAGAAGCCGCCGGTGCTGCTCTCGACCGGCTCGGGCAGGATCTCGCCGGTGGCCAGGTCCTTGACCAGGATGCGGTAGACCTCGGAGCCCTGCTCGTCGACGGCGTAGGCGTAGAGCGCGTGGTCGGGGCTGTGCTCGGCGCCGCCGACCTGGAAGAAGGCCTTGCCCCTGGCCTCGGCGTCCTCGTTCAGCAGCACCGCCTCGCCTTCCGCCGCACCGCGCGGGCGGCGGGCGTGGATCGGATGCTGCGCGCCCTTCTCGTAGCGGATGTAGTAGTCCCAGGGGCCGTCCGGCGCGGGGACCGAGGAATCGTCCTCCTTGATCCGCCCCTTCATCTCCTCGAACAGGGCCGCCTGCAGCGGCTCGGTGGAGGCCAGCATGGCGGCGGTGTAGGCGTTCTCGGCCTCGAGGTGGGCCTTGACGTCGGGGCGGATGGCGGCCGGGTCGCGCAGCACGGCCTGCCAGTTGTCGTCCTTCATCCAGGCGTAATCGTCCACGCGCACGTGGCCGAGCTGCTCGATCCGCCTGGGATCCTTGCGGGCGACGGGAGGGATGGGCTTGGTCATGGGCCCAGACCTAGGGCGCGTTCCGCAAAAGTGGAACCGGTTTTGCGGTCAGAACGCGCTTCAATGCCTGAAGCCCGGCCCCCGCCACGGCGGGGCGGGGCCGGGCCGGCCCGCCCCATCAGGCAAAGCGCCTTATTCCGCCGCCTTCACGCCCGGCAGCACATAGTCCTGGTAGCGCTGGCGGATCACCTTCTTGTCGATCTTGCCGGTCGCGCCCAGCGGGATCTCGTCGACGAACACCACGTCGTCCGGCGTCCACCACTTGGCGATCTTGCCTTCCAGGTAGGCCAGGAACTCCTCGCGCGTGGCGGTCTCGCCCGGCTTCAGCTTGACCAGCAGCAGCGGCCGCTCGTCCCACTTGGGATGGGCGACGCCGATCACCGCGGCCAGTTCGGCCTTGGGGTGGCCGACGGCGATGTTCTCGATCTCGATCGAGCTGATCCATTCGCCGCCGGACTTGATCACGTCCTTGGCGCGGTCGGTGATCTGCATGAAGCCGTGCTCGTCGATGGTCGCCACGTCCCCGGTGTCGAAGAAGCCCTCGGGATCCAGGATGTCGCCGCCTTCGCCCTTGAAGTACTCGCGCACGATGAACGGCCCGCGCACCTTCAGCCGGCCGAAGGTGGTCCCGTCGTGCGGCAGGCGCGCGCCCTCGTCGTCGGTCAGCTTCAGCTCGACCCCGGCCGGGGCGCGGCCCTGCTTCAGCCGGAACTTCAGCTGTTCCTCATAGGGCAGGGCGGCGATCTTGTGGGTCGGGGTGGCCTGGGTGCCCAGGGGCGAGGTCTCGGTCATGCCCCAGGCGTGGGTGACGTCGACGCCGTATTCGTCGCGGAAGCCGCGCATGATCGCCTCGGGCACCGCCGAGCCGCCGATCACCACCCGCTTCAGCGTGGTCAGCTTGCCGTTGGTCGCCCGCAGGTGCTGCAGCAGCATCTGCCAGACCGTCGGCACCGCCGCCGAGAAGGTCACGCCCTCGCTCTCCAGCAGCTCGTGGATCGACGCCCCGTCCATCTTCGGCCCCGGCATGACCAGCTTGGCGCCCACCGCGGGCGCCGAGAAGGCGATGCCCCAGGCGTTGGCGTGGAACATCGGCACCACCGGCAGGATCACGTCGCGGCCGGACAGGCCCATGACGTCGGTCTGCAGAGTGACCAGGGTGTGCAGGAAGTTGGAGCGGTGCGAATAGAGCACGCCCTTGGGATTGCCGGTCGTGCCCGAGGTATAGCAGAGGCCGCAGGCGGTGTTCTCGTCGAACCCGCCCCAGGTCGCGTCCGGCGCGTGCTGCTCGACCAGGTCCTCGAAGCAGAGCGCGCCCGGCAGGTCGACGCCGGCCATGTGCTCGCGGTCGGTCATCACCACGAACTGCTGGACCGTCGGCATCTGGGCCCGGTGCTCTTTCAGCGTCGGCACGAAGCTGAGGTCGACGAAGATGATGCGGTCTTCGGCGTGGTTGATGATGTAGCAGAGCTGGTCGGCGAACAGCCGCGGGTTCAGGGTGTGGCAGACCGCGCCGATCCCCATGATCCCGTACCAGGCCTCCATGTGCCGGCCGGTGTTCCACGCCAGGGTGGCGACGCGGTCGCCGGGCCTGACGCCCAGGGCCAGGAGGGCGTTCGAGATCCGCTTGGCGCGCTCGTGCAGCTGGGCGTAGGTCGTGCGCACGATCGGGCCTTCCACCGACCGGCTGACGACCTCGCGGTCGTCGTGCCAGGTCTTGGCGTGATCGAGGATGCGGTCGACCGTCAGCGGCCAGTTCTGCATCAAGCCCAGCATCTGAGTTTCCTCTACATGTCGTTGGGGCGCAGATTATCGCCCATGGCGGCCGCGGACAACGAGACCGCCGCCGCCGCCCGCCTTAGCGCCTTGCGCGGCTTAGGGAAACAGCCTGGAGGTGGTCCAGGCCGCGTCCGGATCGCTGCGCGTGAACACCAGCCGCTCGTGCAGGCGGAACGGCCGGTCGCGCCAGAACTCGATCTGGACCGGCCGCACCCGGTAGCCGCCCCAGTGCGGCGGGCGCGGCACCTTGCCCAGGCCGAACTTCAGCCCGAACTCGGCCACCCGCCTTTCCAGCGCGAAGCGGTCGGGCGCCGGGCGGGACTGGTCCGAGGCCCAGGCGCCGATCTGGCTGGTCCGCGCGCGGCTGGCGAAATAGGCGTCCGACTCGGCCTCGCCGACCGGCTCGACCGGTCCACGCACCCGCACCTGGCGGCGCAGCGACTTCCAGTGGAACACCAGCGCGGCGCCCGGATTGGCCGCCAGCTCCTGGCCCTTGGCGCTCTCGCGGTTGGTATAGAAGGTGAAGCCCCGCGGATCGACGTCCTTGAGCAGCACGATCCGCGCGTCCGGCAGGCCGCCGGCGTCCACCGTCGCCACGGTCATGGCGTGGGGGTCGTTCGGCTCGGCCGCCTTGGCCGCTTCCAGCCATTCGGCGAACAGGGCGATGGGATCGGCCGTGTCGGGCAGGGGCGGCTCGGGCCGGGCGGCGGCCTCGTAGTCGTGCTCGGTGGGCGAAGGCGGGATGAGGGGCGGCTTGCTCATGGCGCTCCTATAGCGCCGCGCGCCGGCCGGCGCAGCCTTAAGAACTCGTTGACCATGTTTGGCCATCGTCGGCGCGTGCCGGGACGCGACTCAACCATGACTTTAGACCAAGCGCGGCGGCGGCTGGGCGTCGGCCCGGGCGCGGGCGCCGAAGCCCTGCGCCAGGCCTTCCGCCAGGCGGTCAAGGCGGCCCACCCCGACCGCCCGGGCGGCGACGGCGAGCGGCTGCGCCAGGTGATCGACGCCTACGGCCTGCTGCGCGCGGCGATCCCCGCCGCGCCGGCGCCCCGGTTGGCGCCCCCGCCTGCCGACCCCCGGCTGGAGATCAGCGCGGCCCAGGCCCTGGTCGGCGGCTGGGGGCGGGTGCGCCTGGCCGGCGGGCGCGAGGTCTCGGTCAGGCTGCCCGCGGGCCTTCGCGCCGGCGAGCCGGTGCGGGTCTCGGGCGAGACGTTCAAGGTGCTGATCGCCAACGCGCCCGGCGCGGCGGTGGCCGGCGACGACTATCTGATGACCGCCGAGGTCGCCCGCCCGCTGATGGAGACCGGCGGGCGGCTGCTGGTGGAGACGCCCGCCGGCGGGGCGGCGGTCTGGATCTCCAGGACCGACGCCGCGCGCGGCTTCGCCCGGGTGGCGGGCATGGGCCTGCCCGCGCGCGGCGGGCGGCGCACCGGCGACCTGCTCCTGCGGCTCAAGCCCGCGTCCGACCACCGCTTCGACACCCCGGTCCAGGCCAAGCGCCGCCGCTTCGCCGCCGCCTGGGCGGCCTGAGGCGCGGGGCGCTTGGCTGCGAATCTGACGTTCAGGGCCAGTTCGAGGGCGAAACGGCCTGCACTTTCGTCCGACGTGATCTAGAAGAGCGGCCATGTCGCACAACACCTTCGGCCAACTGTTCCGCGTGACCACCTGGGGCGAAAGCCACGGGCCGGCGCTCGGCTGCGTGGTCGACGGCTGCCCGCCCGGCCTGACCCTGACCGAGGCCGAGATCCAGGCCTTCCTCGACAAGCGCCGTCCCGGCCAGGGCCGGTTCGTCACCCAGCGCCAGGAGCCGGACCAGGTGCGCATCCTGTCCGGCGTGTTCGAGGACGAGCGGACCGGCGGACCGGTGACCACCGGGACCCCGATCTCGCTGATGATCGAGAACGTCGACCAGCGCTCGCGCGACTATTCCGAGATCGCCCACGCCTTCCGGCCCGGCCACGCCGACTTCGCCTACCAGAGCAAGTATGGGGTGCGGGACTATCGCGGCGGCGGGCGGGCCTCGGCGCGCGAGACCGCCGCGCGGGTCGCCGCCGGCGCGGTGGCGCGCAAGGTGCTGGGGCCGGGCGTCATCATCCGCGCCGCCCTGGTCCAGATCGGGCCGATCGCGGTCGAGCGCTCGCGCTGGGACTGGGACGAGACGCTGAACAACCCCTTCTGGTCGCCCGACGCCGGGGTGGTCGAGGCCTGGGAGGCGCACCTGGAGGCGGTGCGCAAGGCCGGCTCCTCGACCGGGGCGGTGGTCGAGGTCGAGGCCGTCGGCGCGCCGGCCGGCTGGGGCGCGCCGATCTACGGCAAGCTGGACGCCGAGATCGCCGCGGCCCTGATGTCGATCAACGCCGCCAAGGGGGTCGAGATCGGCGAGGGTTTCGCCGCCGCCGCCCTGACCGGCGAGGAGAACGCCGACGAGATGCGGATGGGCAATGACGGGCCGCTGTTCCTGACCAACCGCGCCGGCGGGGTGCTGGGCGGGATCTCGACGGGCCAGCCGATCGTCGCCCGGGTGGCGTTCAAGCCGACCTCGTCCATCCTCACCCCGCGCCGGTCGATCGACGACGCCGGGGCCGAGGTCGAGCTTCGGACCAAGGGCCGCCACGATCCCTGCGTCGGCATCCGCGCCGCGCCGGTGGCCGAGGCCATGATGGCCTGCGTCCTGGCCGACGCCATGCTCCGCCACCGCGCGCAGACCGGCCATGCGGGCCCGGTGTGGACGGTCGGCGCGGGAGTGGAGCCGCCGACTATACCTTGAGTTTAGATCGTCGCGGTGCTTGAGGGTTTTGAGTTGACCGCCGCCGAGGCCTTTGCCATGGCGGGATGAGCGCCGCAGCGAACCGCGTACGACGTCGTAGAGCCACGGGTTCCTGTGCTTTAGTCAGATCGGCGGGGCCGCCCTTGCGTTTCGAACTGCTGAACATCCTGCTCGTGGATGACAACCACCACATGCGGGTGCTGTTGACCGAGATCCTGCGCGCCATCGGCGTGCGCGAGGTGCTGGAGGCCAACGACGGGGTCGAGGCGCTGCAGATCATGCGCGCCCACCAGGTCGACATCATCATGACCGACCTGGCCATGCAGCCGCTGGACGGCCTCGACTTCGTGCGCAAGCTGCGCAACTCGCCCGACAGTCCCAATCCCATGGCGCCGGTGATCATGATCACCGGTCATTCGACCATGCGCCGGGTGACCGAGGCGCGCGACGCCGGCGTCAACGAATTCCTGTCCAAGCCGGTCACCGCCCGCGGGGTGCTGGACCGCATCGCCCGGGTGGTCGACATCCCGCGCCCCTTCGTCCGCTCGGAGACCTATTTCGGGCCGGACCGCCGCCGCCGCGCCGAGCCAAACTACGCCGGCCCCTACCGCCGCGTCTCCGACGGCGCCCGGCGCGGCGAGGGCGTCTAGGGCTCAAGAGCTCAGGGGATGCCCAGCTGCTTGTGGGTCTGGACGCTCAGCCGCCAGCGCGGGTGGGCCAGGCAATAGTCGATCGCGGCCTGGGTGTTGGCCTGGAGCGCCGGCCCGTCCATCGGCTGCAGGTAGAAGCGCTCGAACGCCAGGGCCTCGAACCTCGCCGGATCGACCCCGGGCTGGGGATAGACCAGCTTCAGCTCCTGGCCGCGGACCTGGGCCAGGGCGGCGTCGGCCTTGGGGCTGACGCAGATCCAGTCGAGGCCGGCGGGGGCGGCGAGGGTGCCGTTGGTCTCCACGGCGATGGCGAAGCCCTCGGCGTGCAGGGCCTCGATCAGCGGCGGGTCGAGCTGCAGCAACGGCTCGCCGCCGGTGCAGACCACCAGCCGGTCCGCCTCGCCGCCCCGCCAGCACGCGGCGACCGCCTTGGCCAGGGCTGCGGGCGTGGCGAACCGGCCGCCGCCCTCGCCGTCCATGCCGACGAAATCGGTGTCGCAGAAGGTGCAGACCGCGTCGGCGCGGTCCGCCTCGCGCCCGCTCCACAGGTTGCAGCCGGCGAAGCGGCAGAACACCGCCGCGCGGCCCGCCTGCCCGCCCTCGCCCTGCAGGGTGAGGAAGATCTCCTTGACCGCGTAGCTCATGACGCCAGGGCGGCCTGTCCCGCCGCGGTCCATTCGGCCCAGCCGCGGGCGCGCAACTCGCAGGCCGGACAGGCGCCGCAGCCCTTGCCCCAGTCGTGCGGCGTGCGGTCCCCCAGGTAGCAGGTGTGGCTGTCCTCGACCGTGATGGCCACCAGCGCTTCGCCGCCCAGCGCCTTGGCCAGGGCCCAGGTCTGCGCCTTGGTCAGCCGCATCAGCGGGGTCTCGATGCGGAAGTCCTGCTCCATGCCCAGGTTCAGCGCGCTCTGCATGGCGTCCAGGGTGTCGCGCCGGCAGTCGGGATAGCCGGAGTAGTCCGTCTCGCACATGCCGCCGACCAGGGCCTTCAGCCCCCGCCGGTCGGCCAGCGCCGCGGCGTAGGTCAGGAACACCAGGTTGCGGCCCGGCACGAAGGTCGACGGCAGGCCGCGCTCGGTGACCTCGATCGCCCGGTCGGCGGTGAGCGCGGTCTCGCCGATGGCGCCGAAGGCGGTCAGGTCGAGCTCGTGGTCCGGGCCGAGCCGCGCCGCCCAGGCCGGAAACGCTTCGGCGATCCGCCGGCGAACCGCCCGCCGGGCCTCCAGCTCGACCGCATGGCGCTGGCCGTAGTCGAAGCCGACGGTCTCCACCCGCGCATAGCGCTCCAGCGCCCAGGCCAGGCAGGCGGTGGAGTCCTGGCCCCCGGAAAACAGCACCAGGGCGCCTTGTTCGGAAATCTGCGGTTCGGACATGGAGCGCTTCGAGGGTTGGGGAGGGACGAGGCGGCGCGCCCGCCGCGGTCGCCACATATAGGTACACGAGTTCGATTTGGGCCAGAACCGTCTCGAAAGCCGATACAATGGTCCGCCGCGCGGAACGGTCGCGCGCCGTGACGTGGCGATGACTGGTCCGCGAGGCGCCAATCCTTGCGAATGCCTGAATATTTCAATGAACCGCGTTCTGTGGCGCCGTGTCTCTTGTCTGAAATCGGGATGGCTCATCGCCTTAACGAGTTCGCAATTGAAATGCAGGAAAGCTGTTCTTCCAACAGCGCCCAGTTTTCCAATGCCCGGCATCTCCCGCCTGATCGAATACCCCGATCCAATCGATCCCGCGAGCCGGTGCGGCGCCGTGCTGGACCGATTCCTCGATCATCCCGAATGGGACCTGATGGCGGTGGTCGAGGCCGGTCGCCCCAGGGGCGTCGTCGCGCGGGGGGCCGTGGGCGCCCAGGACGCGGAACGCCGGGTCGGCGAGGTGATGACCGCGCCGCTGACCATCGGGCCCGACGCCGGCGTCGATGAAGCCTGCGCCCTGCTGCTGGCCCATGCCGAGCCCGCCGCCGGCCTGGTGGTGGTCGAGGGGGCGCGCTATCTCGGTGTCGTTCCGGCGCGCGCGCTGCTGCGCCTGAAGGCCGACGGCGGCCTCGCCGCCGAAGACAACCGCCGCTTCGCCGAACTGGTCGGGCGCGAGCTGCACGCCCCGCTGAGCGGGGTGCTGGCCATGGCCGAGCTGCTGCAGCGCCAGCCGCTGTCGGTCGATTCCCAGGCCTTCGTGCGGACCATCATCGAAACCTGCCAGTCCATGGCCCAGACGCTGGACGGCGCGCTGGAGCTGTCGCTCGCCGACACCGGCGAGCTGGCGCTCGATCCCCAGCCGGCGCTGCTGCGCACGGTGATGGACGAGATCCAGAGCCGCTGGCAGCACCGCACCACCCAACAGCGCGTGACCCTGGCGGTCGCCTACGACGGCGAGCCGGAGCTGACGGCCGAGATCGACGCGGGGCGGCTGGAGCAGGTGTTCGACGGCCTGATCGGCGCGGCGCTCTCGCTCGCCCGGCGCGGCGCCATCGAGGCCAGCCTGCAGGCCCAGCGCATCGGCGGCGAGCTGCGCCTGACCGGCCGGGTGCGCGACACCGGCGGCGGCCTGTCGGCCGCCCGGCTCAGCCAGGCCTTCGAGGGCCAGGGCGTCGCCGGCGCCTCGCACGGCGGTCTTGGCCTGGCGCTCTGCCGCCGGATCGTCGAGCGGATGGGCGGGGAGCTGCGCGCCGAGGACAACGTCGGGGCGGGCGCCACCATCGTGTTCGAATTCCCGGCCGCCGAGGCTATCACCGAGATGGAGCAGGCCGACCGCGACACGGTCGCGGTCAAGCGCGCGGCCCACGTGCTGGTGGTGGACGACAACGCCACCAACCGGATGGTCGCCGAGGCGCTGTGCGAGATGTTCGATTGCACCTCGGAGTGCGTCGAGGACGGGCTGGAGGCGCTGGAGGCGGCGCGCACCGGCCGCTTCGATCTGATCCTGATGGACATCCGCATGCCGCGCATGGACGGGGTCGAGGCGACCCGCGCGATCCGCGCCCTGCCGGGGCCGGCCGGCGTGGTGCCGATCATCGCCCTGACCGCCAACGCCGATCCCGAGGACGCCAAGAGCTACGTCGCCTGCGGCATGCACAGCGTGGTCGAAAAGCCGATCAAGCCCGAACGCCTGCTGCAGGCGATGAACGCGGCCCTGCCGGACGTGGCCGGCCGCGCCGCCGCGGCCTAAGACGAAAGCTCGGCCATTTCCGCTGGAAATGGCCGGCCGCGCCGCGGCGGCGTAATCAGCCCCCGTAGACGACGCTGATCGTCTCGGCCACGCAGGCCGGGCGGTCCTCGCCCTCGATCTCGATGGTGCACTCGTTCTTGAGCTGCAGGCCGCCGGACTTGGGTTCGGCCCCGATCAGCTTCTGGCGCAGCCGCACCCGCTTGCCGACCCGCACCATGTTGGTGAAGCGCACCTTGTCCGAGCCGTAGTTGATGCCGCGGGTCACGCCGTTGATGTTCAGCATGCCGGCGCTGAGGAACGGGATCAGCGACAGGGTCAGATAGCCGTGGGCGATCGGTCCGCCGATCTCGCGGGTGGCGCGCTCGACGTCGACGTGGATCCACTGGTGGTCGCCGGTGGCCTCGGCGAACTGGTTGACCCGCTCCTGGGTGATCTGCAGCCAGTCGGAGACCCCGATCTCCTGGCCGACCAGTCCCGCCACGTCCTTGAAATCCACCGTCGCCATCGTGGGCCTCCCCGATTTTTCAAACAGCCGTTGGATGGCGCCTTCGCCGGCCCGACGCAAGCCGCGTTCAGGCGGCCGCGGCGGCCGCCTTGCCCAAGATACGCGTTCAGGCGGCCGCGGCCGCCGCCTTGCCCAGGATCATGTCGGCCGCCTTCTCGGCGATCATGATGGTCGGGGCGTTGGTGTTGCCCGAGACCAGGCGCGGCATGACCGAGGCGTCGACCACCCGCAGGCGCTCGACCCCGCGCACCCGCAGCTGGGGATCGACCACGGCGTTCGGCCCGTGGCCCATCTGGCAGGTGCCGACGGGGTGGTAGATGGTCGAGCCGGCCATGCGGGCGTATTCGAGCAGGGCCTCGTCGCTCCGGGCGTCCGGCCCGGGCGACATCTCGTGGTCGATCCAGTGCCGCAGGGCCGGCTGTTCGGCGATCCTGCGGCCCCATTTCAGCGAGGCGACGGCCACCTCCTGGTCCAGCGGATTGGACAGGTAGTTGGCCATGATCGCCGGATAGACGGTCGGGTCGGCCGAGCGGATGCGGATGTGGCCGCGGCTTTCGGGACGCACCTGGCAGGGGGCGATGGTCAGGCCGGGCAGGGATTCCAGCTCCATCTTCTGCTCGTTGACCAGCTTGTCGACGTCCATGGTCGCCGGCAGGATGTGGAACTGGATGTCGGGGCTGGCGAGGTCCGGCCTGGACTTGCAGAACACGGCGATGTGGGCGGCCGAGAGGGTCAGCAGTCCCTTGCGCTGGAAGACGTACTTCATCGTCTCGCCGAGGAACCGGGTCCCGCGTGTCAGCTCGTTGACCGAGACCGTGCCGGGCTTGAGCCGGTAGGTGGCGCTGATCACGTAGTGGTCCTGCAGGTTCTCGCCGACGCCGGGCAGGTCCGCGACCACGGGAACGCCGCGCTCCTGCAGCAGCGCGCCCGGGCCGACGCCCGACAGCTGCAGCAGCTGCGGCGAGTTGATCGCCCCGCCGGCCAGGATCACCTCCCGCGCCGCGCGGGCGGTGTGGGTCTCGCCGTTCTGGATGAATTCGACGCCGACGGCGGTCTTGCCCTCGAACAGCACCCGGCCGGTCAGGGCGTTGGTCTCCACCCGCAGGTTCGGCCGGTCCATCACCGGGTGCAGGTAGGCCACCGCGGCCGAGCAGCGCTGGCCGTTCTTCACCGTCAGCTGGTAGTAGCTGACCCCCTCCTGCTGCTCGCCGTTGACGTCGGGATTGCGCGGCAGGCCGGCCTGCTCGCAGGCGTCGATCACCGCGTCCGAGACCTCGTGGGTCTGGGTCACGTCCGAGACGTTGAGCGGCCCGCCGCGGGCGTGCAGGTCGCTCGCCCCGCGCTCCTGGTGCTCGGCGCGCAGGAAATAGGGTTTGACGTCGTCCCAGCCCCAGCCCTCGCAGCCCAGCTGGCGCCAGCCGTCATAGTCGGCGTGCTGGCCGCGTATATAGAGCAGGCCGTTGATCGAGGACGAGCCGCCCAGCACCTTGCCCCGGGGCCACACGTGGGTGCGCCCGCCGGTGCCGGCGTCCGGCTCGGTCGCATAGAGCCAGTTGACCTTGGGATCCTTCAGCGTCTGGGAATAGCCCACCGGCACGTGGATCATCAGGTTCGACATGAACTGGCCGAGGTTCTTGGTCGGCCGGTCGTCGCCGCCGGCCTCGATCAGCAGCACCCGGGTCCTGCCGTCCGCGCTCAGCCGGTTGGCCAGCACGCAGCCCGCGGAGCCTGCGCCGACGATGATGTAGTCGGCCTCGATCGCCTGGGTCATGGCTTCCTCCCGAAAGCTTATCGTTGTTCATTCAGGATGTGATATCGCCAGCCCGGGTCGCGAAGGCAATGCATAAACGCCGGGCGCAAGGGCCGACGGCCGCGCGGCGATCCACGAGGGAAGATGGAGCGCACGGAATGACCAAGCCCAGTTTCGAGACCCTGCTTTACGACGTCGAGGACGGGATCGCGACGATCACGCTCAACCGGCCGGACAAGCTGAACGCCTTCACCACCCAGATGATGCTGGAGCTGATCGCCGCGTTCGACGCGACCGACGCCGACGACGCCGTCAAGGTGGTGATCGTCACCGGGGCGGGGCGCGCCTTCTGCGCCGGCGCGGACCTGTCGTCCGGCGCCCAGACCTTCGACTACGCCGCCCGCGGCGAGGCGGCCCGCGACGAGGCCAAGGTGGCCGACGTCTACCGCGACGGCGGCGGGCGCGTGACCTTGCGCATCTTCGACAGCCTCAAGCCGGTGATCGCCGCGGTGAACGGGCCGGCGGTCGGCATCGGGGTGACCATGCAGCTGGCGATGGACATCCGCATCGCCTCCGATACGGCCCGGTTCGGCTTCGTCTTCGCCCGGCGCGGCATCGCGCCCGAGGCGGCCTCGTCCTGGTTCCTGCCCCGCATCGTCGGCATCTCCCAGGCGCTGGAGTGGTGCTATTCGGGCCGGGTGTTTCCCGCCGCCGAGGCGCTGGAAGGCGGCCTGGTCCGGTCGGTCCATGCGCCGGACGACCTTCTGCCCGCGGCCCGCGCCATCGCCCGCGACATCGTCGACAACACCGCCCCGGTCTCGGTCAGCCTGATCCGCCAGCTGATGTGGCGGGGCCTGACCGCCAGCCATCCGATGGAGGCGCACCGGGCCGACAGCCGCGCGATCCAGGCCCGCGGCCGCGCCGCCGACGCGCGCGAGGGCGTCAGCGCCTTCCTCGAAAAGCGCCAGCCGCACTATCCGGACAAGGTCTCCAGCGACCTGCCGGACATCTGGCCCTTCTGGACCGAGCCGCAGTTCAAGTAGGCGCAGGCCGAAGAGGGGCTGGGCGGCGGACTCCAAATCGCAAACGCGCGGTTAACCCGGTCGTGGCCAAATCAGGCTCCCAGGACCACGCGGTTCAGATGACCGACCTTGCGCCCAACTCCCTGACGCCGGACGACGAGCCGCCGCCGCCGCCCTCCAAGGCGCGCGCGGCGCTGCTCAAGCGGCTGGCCGACGTCGTCTGCCTGCCCTCCAGCCGGGTCAACGCCTTCGAGCGGTCGATGACGGCGGACCTGCTGGTCGAGATGCTGCGCGAGGCCGAGGTCGAGGAGCGGGCCCGCGTCGCCCGCCGCCTGGCCAACCTCTCCGAACTGCCGCCGGTGCTGGCGCGGCTCTTGCTGCGGGACGTCTTCCACGTCTCGCACGACCTGCTGCAGAACTGCCCGGCGCTGTGCGACACGGACCTGGTGGACTGCGCGCGCAACGCCGGCATCGAGCATCGCCGCACCATCGCGCTGCGGCGCGGGGTGTCCGACACGGTCTGCGACGCCCTGATCGAGCCGCTGGAGACCCCGGTGGTCGAGACCCTGCTGCGCAACGAGCAGGCCCGCCTTTCGGCCGACGCGGTCGAGCTGCTGGTCGCCGCGACGCGCGAGCACCCGCGCTTCATCCCGCTGCTGCTGCGGCGGCGCGAACTGCGGCCCGCCCACGCCTACATCCTGTTCTGGTGGGCCGACGCGGAGGCCCGCCGCGGCATCCTCCAGCGCTTCGCCGTCTCGCGCGAGGTGCTGCAGGAGGCGGCCGGCGACGTCTTCGCCATCGGCGCGCGCGAGCGGTGGACCGACGCCCTCTCGCGCAAGGCGCTGCAGTTCATCGACCGGCGCCAGCGCAACCGCGCGGCCATCGTCAAGAGCCCCTACGCCAGCCTCGAGGACGCGGTCCAGGCGGCCGAAGGCGGCATGACGCGCGAGATCGCCGAGGAGATCTCCTACCTCTCGGGCCTGAAGCCGATGACCGGGGCCAAGATCTTCACCGATCCGGGCGGCGAGCCGCTCGCCATCCTGTGCAAGGCCACCGGCCTGCCCAAGACCGCCCTGCGCTCGCTCTGGCGGGGCCTGAAGCGGCGCGAGACGGATTCGTCCGGCGCCCTGTGGCCGACCTTCGAGCGGGTGATGATCACCTACGACATGATCGCGGTCGACCGCGCCCAGACGGTGCTGCGCTACTGGAACTGGTCGCTGTCCTCGGCCCTGACGCCCGCCCTGCTGCGCGCGATCCGCGAAGGCGACGACAGCCAGCTCGACGAATATTCCACGCCCCAGCGGGCCGCCATGCTGGTGCTTTCCGCCGATATGGACTGACCGGCCCGGCCGCCGGCCGTTTCACAATCAAAGACAAGTCGCAAGACGTTTTGACACTTCTGCTGCATCCGTGCGCGGCTCAGCTTGCACTGTTCTTCGACTCACCGGTTGATCCAGCGGCGAGCTTTCGCGGTTGTCTTGGCGCATGAAGGTCGATATGCAGGAGGTCAACCTGTTCGGGAATCAACGCGCCGGAGCCGGCGCCATCGTAGACGACAGAGTGGAACATGGACGAAAAATCCGAAATCATCGAGATGACCGCGGACATCGTGTCCGCCTATGTTGGCAACAACTCCGTCGCCGCGACTGATCTCCCGTCGCTGATCCAGAGCATCCACCGCGCCCTGTCCAGCGTTTCGACCGTCGCCGAGACCGTCGAGGTTGCGCCGAAGGAGCCGGCCGTGCCGGTCAAGCGCTCGATCACGCCGGATTTCCTGATCTGCCTGGAAGACGGTCGCAAGTTCAAGTCGCTCAAGCGTCACCTGCGCACCAAGTACAACCTCAGCCCGGAAGACTATAGGGCCAAGTGGGGCCTGCCCAAGGACTACCCGATGGTGGCCCCCAACTACGCCCAGGCGCGCTCCAACCTGGCCAAGCAGATGGGTCTGGGCCAGGGCGGCCGCCCGGCCAGCCGCAAGGCCCGCTGACAAACCGCTTTTGACGCACCACGCCCGCCGCCCTGCGGCGGGCGCATCAGCGCCGGCTGTGCGATCCGGACGCAGCCTTTTCGCTTGCCAGGTATTTCCTGGTTAAGCGATAATGAATCATTGTGATTCCAAGCGCTTGTTAAGGAATCCGGAGATGATGGCCCAGACGGGCGGTCCCGCGACGGCGGTGCGGGCGCACGAAGAGATCTTCGCCTATTGGGCGTCCCGCCGTCAGAGCGGGCGGCTGCCTGGACGCGAAAGCATCCATCCCGAGCATTTCAAGCGCCACCTGCCCACCATCAGCCTGATCGACGTCCTGTCCGAGCCGCGGGACTATCGCCTGCGGCTGGCCGGCACCGGGCTCTACAGCGTCTACGGCCGGGAGATCACCGGGCGCAGGCTGGACGAGGTCTACAACTCGGCCGCGGCCGAGTACTGGCGCGTCGAGCTGGACAAGGTGGTCGAACAGCGCCGGCCCGGCGTGGGCGTGCACAACTTCGCCTGGCGCGGCGCCGGCCACCTGTCCGTCCTGTGGCTGCGGCTGCCCCTGGCGCGCAACGGCCAGGACGTCGACATGATCCTCGGTTACGACGCGGTTCTGGGCGTGCAGGGCGATGGCGCGATCAGCGGCATCCGCGCGGCCTGACCCCTCAGGACCTCTTGCGGCCGGATGGCGACATCCGGACCGGCCAAGGCGATTGCGCGCCCTAGGCCCTGGCGCGGGCCGCCTCGGCGTCCCGGCGGATGCGTTCCACCATCGAGAACAGGCCGTTCGAGCGCTGCGCCGACAGGGCGGCCTTCAGGCCCAGCCGGTCGAAGGCGGCCCTGGCGTCGAACGCCAGGATCTCGTCCGGCCGGCGCCCGGAATAGAGCCGCAGCAGGATGGCGATCAGGCCGCGCACGATGTGGGCGTCCGAATCGCCGCGGAAGCCCAGGACGCCGCCGGGGCCCGGCTCGGTCACCAGCCAGACCTGGCTGGCGCAGCCGCGGACCTTGTTGGCGTCCGAACGCTCCGTCTCGCTCAGGGGCGCGAGGCTGCGGCCGAGGTCGATCACATACCGGTAGCGCTCCTCCCAGTCCCCCAGGAGGTCGAATTCGGAGGCGAGGTCGTCGAGTTCGGCGAGGATGGCGCCGGTCATGAGCATGCGCATGCGTAGGACATCGCCAGCACTTAGGCGGGCCGGGCGCGAAGGGCAATGCGCGCCGTTCGCCCCGCCCGGCGGCGAACTTGTCCCCAATCCATCCCCCGCGGTCTCGTCGCCCGGCGGGCGAGCCCGCTCGCGCCGCCCGGCTTTGGCCATTAGGCTGGCGGCGCCGTGACGGACGATTTTCACCCCATGCCCCAGACCGGGCCAGCCGGCCCCGCGCCCGACCTCGGTCCGGCGCTGCGCTGGCATGCGGGCTGGGCGCTCGCCCTGGCCGCGGCGGCGGTCGTGCTGTGGCTGACCGTGCCCTGGACCGGCGGGACGGGTCTCGCCCTGGCGGCCGGGGCGGCCCCGGCGCTGGGCCTGCTGATCGTGCGCAACTACGACGGCCCGCGCCTGCGTTTCGGCCTGATCATCGCCTGGGCGCTGGCGGGCGCTGCTGCGGCCAGCCTGACCGGCGGCGTGGCCGGACCGCTGGCCGTCTGGTGCCTGGCGCCGATCGTGGCGGCGGGCCTGGTGGGCGGCGC